>NZ_JBICWF010000002.1:127858-187693 GCF_043199595.1 Streptomyces sp. NPDC048584 | reverse complement strand
GTCGCCACCATGCCGCACCCGAACCGGGAGTCCGGGCCCGTGTCGCACCGGAGCCCGGGATCCGATTCCGCGCCGTGCCGGATCGGGTGGTCCGGCCCCTAGCCGTAACCGATTCCGGGGTCCCGTACGGGGCCGGACCCGCCGCGGCGGCTTCGCGCGGGCGGCGCCGCCAGGCCCGTACGGTCAGGGAGGTCGGCACCGCCACCAGGGTGAGCCAGGTCAGGGTCGCCGCTCCGGCCTGCCACCACACCGGGCCGAACCGGGAGAGTGACCCGGTGCCCAGGGGGCCGCTCGCGAGGGCGGTGAGCAGGGACAGGGCGGCAGCACACAGTGCGGCCGCCAGGGTCGCCGCGGCGGCGGTCCGGCCGGGGGCCCAGGCGGGGCCGGGCGGGGGGCCGCTTCGCGTCGCGCCCCGGCCCACGAACCAGCCGGTCACCAGCCCGGCCGTCACCGGCAGCACCCCCGCCGCCCAGTTGACGGCGGTGCCCGCCCCCGCGTCCGGTACCGCCGCGAGCAGCGGGAACGGCGGCAGCAGCGGGGCCGGCTCGGAGAACAGCGGGGTGACCCGGGTGCCGGTGCCGAGGAGGAAGCCGGGGCCGAGGGCGTACGCCGCCGCCCACACCGCGGCGTTCGGCGCCAGCGTGACGCAGAGCAGCAGTACGGCCAGCCAGCCCGACCAGCCCTCCGTCAGCCGCGCGAACGCCTGCCGGGCCTCCCCGCCGTGCCGGGCCAGCGACACCGTCAGCAGCAGCGCCCCTCCCCCGGTCAGCACCAGCGCCCCGGCCGCCGCCGCGCGCGCCACCACCCCCGGGCGGCCGTCCGGTCCGAGGACCAGATGGCGCAGCCGCCGGGGCAGCGCCGCGCCCAGCGGCCGTTCCAGCGGTCCGCTCGGACGGCCGTACGCCGTCCACACCCCCGCCCCGGCGGCCAGCCCGGCGACGAGCGGCACGCACAGCCCGGTCCACGGCCAGGCCGGCCGCAGCGCGTCACCGCCGGCGCAGTACAGCGCGGCGGGCGTGCCGACGGCGAGGTAGCCGGCGACGGTGCCCGCCCACGCCGTACGGCCGGGGACGAGCGGGGCGTCGCCGCCGGCGCTCCCCGCGCCCCCTTCCGCCGCGTCGCGGGCCGCCCGGTGCAGCAGCCACACCGGCAGCGCGAGCAGCAGCAGTGGGGAAACGCCCAGGGGCGCGGGGGTGCCGGAGAGGGTGTCGGCGCGGATCAGTTCGGCGCCGTGCGCGAGCAGCCACGTCGCGGCCGCGATGTGCAGGGCGCCGCCCGGTCCGCTGTCGGGGTAGGGGGAGCTGATCCACAGCAGGATCACGAGCACCGTGAGCGCGGCGAGCCCCAGCCCCGCCGCGAGGGCGCCGCCGAGGACGGCGGAGGCGAGCCCGGGCGAGCGGTCGCGCAACCGGAGGAGCAGGGCGGCCGGCGTGGTGCGGCGGGCGGTCATCTGGGTCACGCCGCCATGCTGCCAACGACACGCGCTTTACCGGCGTAACGAGCGAAGCCCGGCTGTGTCGCTCAATATACGTTTATGTACTTTTCTGTTCGGAGGGGCGTCCAGTGACTCGGAGTCCCGCCACGCCGCTCCCCCCGCCCGAGGAACGCCGACGGCTGCGCGAGGCGGGCTCGCTGACCCGGGCTCGGCTCGCGGAACGCGTGGGGGTCCGGCCCGACACGGTGCGCGCGTGGGAGTCCGGACGCAGCACACCGCGCGGCCGGAACCGGGAGACGTACGCGAAACTGCTGGCCGGTCTGGCACAGGAGGCCGTGGCCGTACGTCAGAAGGAGCAGGACATGACGGTGCTGACGGTGCGTCCGGACCCCGCCTCCGCCACACCTCCGCCCACCGCCTTCGCGCAGGCGCCCCCGCCGTCCCCCGCCCCCCGTGCGGAGGCCGCCGCCCTGACGCCCGCTCAGGCCTTCGACGCGTTGTACGCCTACTGCGCTCCCGCCCTCGTCCGGCAGGCCTATCTGCTCAGCGGGCGCCGGGACCTCGCCCGCGAGTCCGTGGAGCGCGCCTTCCAGCAGGCGTGGGACCGCTGGCCCGAGGTGGCCCGCGACCCCGACCCGGCCGGCTGGGTGCGGGCGGCGGCATACGAGTGGGCACTCTCCCCCTGGCACCGGTTCCTGCGCCGCCACCGCCGGCCCGAACCACCGCCCCCGGACACGGACGACCGCGCGCTCCTGGAGGTTTTGCTGCGCCTGCCGGCGCCGTACCGCCGCACGCTCCTGCTGTACGACGGTGTCGGCCTCGGTCTGCCCGAGACGGCGGCGGAGACGGAGGCCAGCACCCGGGCGGCGGCCCGCCGGCTGACGCTCGCGCGCGAGACCGTCGCCGCCCGGCTCCCCGCGCTGTCGGACCCGGAGGAGCTGCACCGGCGGCTGGCCGAGGTGGCGTCCACCGGGCGGCTGAGCGCGACGGAGCCGCCGGTGGTGCGCGGCGGCGGCGAGCGCAGGGCCAGATTCTGGACCCGGGCCGCCATCGTCTTCACGGTGGCCCTGATCGGCACCACGGCGCTCACCCTGCGCACCGCACCGACCCGCTACGAGCCACCGGTGCCGGCCGGGGAGACGGTCCGGGGCGTTCCGCCACGGGTCGCACCCGGCCCCCTGTCGGAGAAGGAGCGCGAGCTGCGCACCCGGCTGCGGGAGGAACTGCCGGGGGGACCGGAACGGCTGACGCCGCAGGCGTGGTGATCGGCGGCCGCCGCGGCCGGTGCCACACACGGACCGGCCGGCGCCGCAGGCGGGGCGGGCAGGCCGGCGCAGGCGCCCGAGGGACGACGGTGGGCCCGTCCCCCTGCGGGGAACGGGCCCACTCGTATCCGGTGCGCGGTGGCTCAGCCGGCGAGGATCGCGCGCGCCAGCTTCGCCGTCTCGGTCGGCGTCTTGCCGACCTTGACGCCGGCGGCCTCGAGGGCCTCCTTCTTCGCGGCGGCCGTGCCGGAGGAACCGGAGACGATGGCGCCGGCGTGGCCCATGGTCTTGCCCTCGGGCGCGGTGAAGCCCGCGACGTAGCCGACGACCGGCTTCTTCACGTTCTCCGCGATGTAGGCCGCGGCCCGCTCCTCGGCGTCGCCGCCGATCTCACCGATCATCACGATGAGGTCGGTGTCGGGGTCGGCCTCGAACGCGGCGAGCGCGTCGATGTGCGTGGTGCCGATGACCGGGTCGCCGCCGATGCCCACGGCGGAGGAGAAGCCGATGTCACGCAGCTCGTACATCATCTGGTACGTCAGCGTGCCGGACTTCGAGACCAGGCCGATACGGCCCGGCTTGGTGATGTCGCCCGGGATGATGCCCGCGTTCGACTGACCGGGGGTGATGAGACCCGGGCAGTTGGGGCCGATGATCCGGGTCTTGTTCCCCTTCTCCACGGCGTACGCGTAGAAGGCGGCGGAGTCGTGCACCGCGATGCCC
Organism: Streptomyces sp. NPDC048584; assembly: GCF_043199595.1. Taxonomy (NCBI): domain Bacteria; kingdom Bacillati; phylum Actinomycetota; class Actinomycetes; order Kitasatosporales; family Streptomycetaceae; genus Streptomyces; species Streptomyces sp. NPDC048584. The sequence continues at coordinate 184,270 of NZ_JBICWF010000002.1, read as the reverse complement.
TCGGTGATGACGACCGCGAGCGGGATCCCCGCGTCGATGGCCTCGACGACGGCGGCCTTGGCGAAGGCCGGCGGCACGAAGAGGACGGATACGTTCGCGCCCGTCTTCTCGATCGCCTCGGCGACCGTGCCGAAGACCGGGATCTCGTTGCCGTCGATGTCGACGGACGTCCCGGCCTTGCGCGGGTTCACGCCGCCGACGATGTTCGTGCCGTCGGCCAGCATGAGCTTGGTGTGCTTCATGCCCGTGGCACCGGTCATGCCCTGGACGATGACCTTGCTGTCCTTGTTGAGGAAGATAGCCATGGCTGTGTAGTCCCTCGTCCCTTACTTCGCAGCGGCCGCGAGCTCGGCGGCCTTGTCGGCCGCGCCGTCCATGGTGTCCACACGCTGCACCAGCGGGTGGTTGGCGTCGGAGAGGATCTTGCGACCCAGCTCGGCGTTGTTGCCGTCGAGGCGGACGACGAGGGGCTTGGTGACGTCCTCGCCCTTGTCCGCGAGCAGCTGCAGCGCCTGCACGATGCCGTTGGCGACCTCGTCGCACGCGGTGATGCCGCCGAAGACGTTGACGAAGACGGACTTGACGTCCGGGTCGCCGAGGATGATCTCCAGGCCGTTCGCCATCACGGCGGCGGAGGCGCCGCCACCGATGTCGAGGAAGTTGGCGGGCTTGACGCCGCCGTGCGCCTCACCGGCGTAGGCGACGACGTCCAGGGTGCTCATGACGAGACCCGCGCCGTTGCCGATGATGCCGACCTCGCCGTCGAGCTTGACGTAGTTGAGGTTCTTCTCCTTGGCGGCCGCCTCGAGCGGGTTGGCCGACGCCTTGTCCTGGAGGGCCTCGTGCTCCGGCTGGCGGAACTCGGCGTTCTCGTCCAGGGAGACCTTGCCGTCCAGGGCGATGACGTCACCGCCTGCGACCTTGGCCAGCGGGTTGACCTCGACGAGGAGCGCGTCCTCGGCGACGAAGGTCTTCCACAGGGTGACCAGGACGTCGGCGACCTTGTCGGCGACCTCGGCCGGGAAGTGCGCGGCCTCGACGATCTCGCGGGCCTTGGCGGGGGTCACACCCTCGTTGGCGTCGATCGGCGTCTTGGCGACGGCCTCGGGGCGGGTGGCCGCCACCTCCTCGATCTCCATGCCGCCCTCGACGGACGCGATGGAGAGGAAGGTGCGGTTGGCACGGTCCAGGAGGAAGGAGACGTAGTACTCCTCGACGATCTCCGGTGCCGTCTCGGCGATCATCACCTTGTGGACCGTGTGGCCCTTGATGTCCATGCCGAGGATGTTGGTCGCGTGCTCGACCGCCTCGTCGGCGGTGGCGGCGAGCTTGACGCCGCCGGCCTTGCCTCGCCCGCCGACCTTCACCTGGGCCTTGACGACGGACTTGCCACCGAGACGCTCAGTGGCTGCGCGGGCCGCCTCAGGCGTGTCGATGACTTCACCGGCCAGCACCGGTACATCGTGCTTGGCGAAGAGGTCCCTCGCCTGGTACTCGAACAGGTCCACGCGCTTCCGTCCCTATCAGTGATCTCGCGGTCGTTGGGTGCGTGGGCGTGCCGCGAAGGGCAACGTGACGTCCGCTGTGTCACAAGGGAGGCGCACACGGTGTCCGAGGGCGCGGCATGTCCATCTCGCAGGCTATCGCCGCATGGGTGACCTCTCTAAATCGCGGGTCACACGTGAGCGGTGATACCTGTCACATGATGCCGTCTTCACTGGCACGGCGTGCCGGGAGTGCGGGGCCTCACCGGGCTGGGGTTGACCCGGTGAGGCCCTTTCGAACAGCCCGGAGGGGTGGTGCACACCCTGTTCTCCGGGATGCGGGGTGACCGGCCCCCACCCCAATGGGGACCGGCCGCCCTTCCACGAGGTGCCGGCCGGACAGACCGACGGCTTTCGGCTGTCCGGGTCCGGATGCCCCGTGGAGTCCTTGTCACCCGTGAGTCGGACACGGGTGGTGCGGGGAGGCGAGCGGGCGGACCGCCGCGCTCTCGCGCATGGGCCCGCGGTGAGGTGAGGGGCTGTGCCTAGGCGGGTGAGACCGGAACGGCCCGGTACGGGTCCCGCTCACCGGTCGCCCCGGCGCGCTCGACGGCGCCGGGTGCGGGCCGCAGCGGCGGCCGGGGGTACGCGGCGACGGTGCGGGCGTCACCGCCGGGGCGCGGGGTGCCGTGGTCCACGGCCGCGCGGCCGCCCGTGACACCGTCCGGCCGGCCGGCGGGAGCGCCGGGGGCGTGCGGGGCGGGTTCGGCGTCCTGGGCGGACCGGTGCGCCGGGTGGGCGTCGGTCACCGGGACGGGGTCACGGGTGGGCTCCGGGCCGTGGGGGAAGGGGCCGGTGAGCGGTCCCGAGGTCCTGGCCTGTCCGTCCGGGACCTTCGGCTCGTCCTGGGTGTCCCGGTGGGGTGCGCGGGACGGCGCCCGCGTCGCGGTGTCCGGACGTGGGTCGGATGCGGCGGGCTCCGCAGGGGTCTGCTCCGGTACGCCGGCCGGTCCGGGCGGTGGCGCGGGCCGCGTGAGGCCGGGCAACTCGTCGTGCGTGGTCTCGTCCAGCCGGCCGGTCACCGCGCCGGCCAGTTCCGCGACCGGCCGCGCGACCCGCTCGTCCACGGTTCCTACGACGGTCCCGGCCAGCGGGCCGACGGGGCCGGCCGTGTCCGGGGGCGGCACGGTGAGGGCGTCGACGAGCGACGCGGGGCTGTTCGAGCCGGGCGGCGCGTCCGCGACCAGCGCGCCGAGGCCGGTCTCCGCCACCGGACCGCCGTCCGCCGCCTGCGCCCGCTCCCCGCCGCACAGCACGCCGAGCACGAACACCGCGCCCACCAGCAGCGCCAGCCGGACCGCACGCCACCCGGCCGCCGCGCGCATCGCGCGCAGAGCGGCACCGGGCACGGCTGCTGGCCAGGTCAAGGGGGCGGGTCCTCACGGACGGCGGGACGGCTGGGACACATGGCGTGTCCCTGATCGAACGGCGTCGATACTCGCACGGGACTCCCGAGGTTGCGCAAGCCCCGTGTTACCGATGGGTACTCATGTCCGTTATTACTGCTCTCCCATGAGTACGGTGCGCGCCCTCACCCCGCGTCCGGTATCGGCAACGGCCTCCTCTCGATCGCCGCCGCCATCACCTCCGGGAACAGCTCGGGTGTGCAGGCGAACGCCGGCGCGCCCAGCGCGGCGAGCGCCGCCGCGTGCTCCCGGTCGTAGGCGGGCGCCCCCTCGTCGGACAGCGCGAGCAGCGTCACGAACCGCACCCCGGACGCCTGCATCGCCGCGACCCGCTTCAGCATCTCGTCGCGTATCCCCCCTTCGTAGAGGTCGCTGATCAGCACGACCACCGTCTCCGCGGGCCGGGTGATCCGCGACTGGCAGTAGGCGAGCGCCCGGTTGATGTCCGTACCGCCGCCGAGCTGGGTGCCGAAGAGCACGTCGACGGGGTCGTCGAGCCGGTCGGTGAGGTCGGCGACCGCCGTGTCGAAGACGACGAGCTGGGTGTCGATCGACCGCATGGAGGCGAGCACGGCCCCGAACACGGACGCGTAGACGACGGACGACGCCATGGACCCGGACTGGTCGACGCAGAGGACGACCTCCTTCCGCACCGACCGGGAGGCGCGCCCGTACCCGATGAGCCGCTCGGGCACGACCGTCCGGTGCTCCGGGAGGTAGTGCTTGAGGTTGGCGGCGACGGTGCGGTTCCAGTCGATGTCGTGGTGGCGGGGCCGGCTGACGCGGGCACTGCGGTCGACGGCGCCGGTAAGGGCGGCCCGGATGCGGGAGGCGAGCCGTTTCTCCAGGTCCTCGACGACTTTGCGCACGACCGCGCGTGCCGTCTCCTTCGTCCTCTCCGGCATCGCCTGGTTGAGGGAGAGCAGGGTGCCGACAAGGTGGACGTCGGCCTCGACCGCCTCCAGCATCTCCGGTTCCAGCAGCAGTGAGGCGAGGCCGAGCCGGTCGACGGCGTCGCGCTGCATGACCTGGACGACGGAGGAGGGGAAGTAGGTCCGGATGTCCCCGAGCCAGCGGGCCACCGACGGCGCCGACGCGCCGAGCCCCGCCGCACGGTCCCGGTCCGGCTGCGGCCGGTCCCCCTTGCCGTAGAGCGCGGTGAGTGCCCCGTCCATCGCGGTATCCTGCCCGGACAGCGCGTGTCCGGTGCCGTCGGCCCGGCCCCCGCCGAGCACGAGCCGCCAGCGCCGCAGCCGCTCCGACGCCGGGTCCGTCACTCCCTGTTTCTCCGTCATCCCGCCACCCCCGGGTGAGCACCGCGCACTCCCTCGTCGTCCCCGGCCGGTCCCAGCAGCAGCCGGACGACCGGCAGCACGGCGTCCGCGCGGGCGGTGTCGAGCCCGGGGCCGAAACCGGGGGCGCCGGCCGCCGTGCCGCCGTGGGCGCCCGGCCCGCGCCGGACCAGTTCGCCGAGGGTGCGCCGCACACCTGTCTCGTACTCCGAGAACGTCCGCCGCAGCAGCGGCAGTACGTCCGTGAAGGCCTCCGCCGGTACGCCGGTCAGCCATGCGTCCACCAGGCCGAGCAGCCGCTCGTCGTGGACCAGGAGGAGTCCGCCGCCCGAGCTGCCGCCGACGAAGCCCTCGATCCAGGCGGCCGCGTCCGCCGGCGGTGTGCCCGGCGACAGCACCAGCCCCATGAGCCTCGCCGCCTCGTCCCGCGCGAGCTCCCCGTCGTCCAGCAGCAGCCGTACGGACCGCCCGCGTATGACGCCGGGGACGGTGTCCCGGGCGGACAGGGTGCGCAGCACCGACTGCCAGCGGGCGCGCAGCCGCCCGTGGCCGGGGGCGGGTGCATCGCCGAGAAGGGCCACCGCGCCGTGCACCGCGTCGACATGGCCGCGCATCTCCTCGGCGGCGTCCTCGTCCAGGGCGGCGCAGGCCGGGGGCAGTCCGACGAAGATCCGTGCGGCGAGTCCTGCGGCGACCTCGGCCAGTGCCGCGGTGCCGGTGCCGCGCACATCGCCGTAGCGCAGGGAGCGGACCAGGGCGGGCAGCGCCTGGGCGAGATGGCCGACGTCGGTGTCGAGGGCCGCGCGGTCGGCGAGTATCCGCATCACCGTGGGCAGCGCGTCGGGCAGTCCGGCCAGCAGACAGTGCTCGGCGAGCCCGGTGACCTCGGCGAGGCTTCGCGCGCCGATGGCGTCCGATTCGGCCTTGGCGGTCGCGGCGGCCGGTACGGTCGTCCCCCACACGCCCGCCTCGGCGACCCGTACGGACAGTTCGGGCTCCCAGCGCAGCCGCCAGGTCTCCCGGAAGGTCCCGGTGCCGCGTGCGGTGACGGGTTCGCCCCAGCCGATGCCGAGCAGCCGCATCCGGTGCAGCAGTCTGCCGCGCTCGGCGTCGGTCTCCTTGCGCAGGTCGAGCTCCAGCTCCCGCTCCCCCGCCTCGGGTCTGAGGCGCAGCCGGCGCTGGGTCCGGGCGAGGTCCCGCTGCAGCGGGACGGCGGGTGCCGCCGCCGGTACCTCCCCCAGTACGTCGCCGACGACCAGCCGGTCGTGCACCAGGGCCAGCGGTACGTCGGAGCCCTCGCACATCACCGCCCGTACGGCGTCGGTCGTCTCGCCGAGGCCGGGCAGCGGGCGTCCGCGCAGGGCCGCAAGGGTCTCCGCCAGCCGTACGGCCTCGATGACGTGGGCGGGGGAGACGATCCGGTCCTCGGACCGCAGCAGCCCGGCCACCTTGGTCAGCCAGCGCTCGACCGGCCGGTCCCGCGCGGCGAACAGATGGCCGTACCAGCCGGGGGAGTCGATGCCCGCGCCGTAGCCGCTTCTGCGGGAGAGCCTGCGGTGGGTCCAGGGCACCCAGGTCAGGTCCGTCTTCACCTTGGGCAGGCCCCTGAGGAGGGCGCGGTCGGCGGCGACGGTGGTCCCCCGTCGCAGTGCCGGCACGTGCCAGGCCCCGCAGACCACGGCCACGCCGTCCTCGGACTCGCGCCGCGCCTCCCGGATCCGCAGCCGCATGTGCGCCTCGCGCACGAGGTCCCGCTCGTGCCCCCCGCTGCCGTACTCCTCCCGAAGCACGGTCATGGCCTCCTCCAGCGCGGTGAACGGCGCGATCGCGTCCCCCTTTCCGGCGCCCCGGTGCTCGACGGCGTCCTCCCACCACCGCTCGGCGTCGTCGTACCCGGCGGTCTCGGCGAGCAGTCCGAGGGGGTCGACACGCGGGCCGTCGGGCTCGGCGCCGTCGTCGTCCGCCCGGGCGAGGGTGTGCGCGGCCGGCAGGTCGATGAAACGGGCCGGGACCTTGTGCTCCAGCGCCCAGCGGATCGCGACCCACTCCGGGGAGAACTCGGCCAGGGGCCAGAACGCGGAGCGGCCCGGTTCGCCGACCGCGTGGGCGAGCAGCGCCACGGGCGGGCGCATGTCCTCCTCGGCGGCGAGCGGGATGAGCGCGTCGGCCTCGGGCGGGCCCTCGATCAGCACGGCACCGGGCCGGGCCTGCTCCAGCACCGCCCGCACGGCCCGCGCCGACCCCGGCCCGTGGTGCCGCACGCCGAGCAGCAGCGGCTCTCCGGCGTCCCCCCTCCGGCCGTTCATCCACTCACCTCCCGGCAGGCCCGGTAGAAGTCCGCCCAGCCGTCGCGTTCGCGGACCACGGTCTCCAGGTACTCCCGCCAGACGACACGGTCCGCCGCCGGGTCGCGGACCACCGCGCCGAGGATGCCGGCGGCGACGTCCCCGGCCCGCAGCACGCCGTCGCCGAAGTGGGCGGCCAGAGCGAGCCCGCCCGTGACGACGGAGATGGCCTCGGCGGTCGACAGCGTGCCGCTGGGCGACTTGAGCTTCGTGCGGCCGTCGGTGGTGATTCCGTCGCGCAGTTCACGGAAGACGGTGACCACGCGGCGGATCTCGTCGATGCCGTCGGGCACGGCCGGCAGGTCGAGGGAGCGGCCGAGCTGGCGGACCCGGCGGGTGACGATGTCGACCTCCGCCTCGGGGGTCTCCGGAAGCGGCAGCACCACCGTGTTGAAGCGGCGGCGCAGGGCGCTGGAGAGTTCGTTGACCCCGCGGTCGCGGTCGTTGGCGGTGGCGATCAGGTTGAAGCCGTGGACCGCCTGCACCTCCTGGCCCAGCTCCGGTATCGGCAGCGTCTTCTCCGACAGGATCGTGATCAGCGTGTCCTGGACGTCGGCGGGGATACGGGTCAGTTCCTCGACGCGGGCCGTCATGCCGTCCGCCATGGCCCGCATCACCGGGCTGGGCACGAGGGCGTCGCGGCTGGGGCCGTGGGCGAGCAGCCGGGCGTAGTTCCAGCCGTAGCGGACGGCCTCCTCCGGGGTGCCGGCCGTGCCCTGCACGAGCAGGGTCGAGTCGCCGCTGACCGCGGCGGCCAGATGCTCGGAGACCCAGGTCTTCGCGGTGCCGGGCACGCCGAGCAGGAGCAGGGCGCGGTCGGTGGCGAGGGTGGTCACCGCGACCTCGACGATGCGGCGGGGGCCGATGTACTTCGGCGTGATCACCGTGCCGTCCGGCAGGCTGCCGCCGAGCAGGTAGGTCGCGACGGCCCATGGCGAGAGCCGCCAGCGGGTGGGGCGGGGACGGTCGTCCCGGGCCGCCAGCGCGGCGAGTTCGGCGGCGAATGCCTCCTCGGCGTGCGGGCGCAACACCTGTGCGGGCATGACGCTCCCGGAGCCGTTCGGCGGCTGGTGGACGGGCGTCGGTCCAACGGACACGGTCATGGCGGAGTCCCCCTTCGGCTCGGCCGGTGCGATCTGTGACCAACCGTGCACTACGCCACTGACAATCGCTCTGACCTGCGCAAATGTGCTCGCCGGGGCGATTGTCAGTGCCGGGATCTAGTTTCGGTGGCATGACTGAGCAGGGGGTGCGCTGGACCGCGGACCAGGTGCTGGCACTGGCGCCTGACGCCGCGTCACGCGCTGCGGGAAGTGAACTGGGCGCTGCCGGAGCGTGGTCGGGGGCGGGCAGTTCGGGCGAGGGGGTGGTGTGGGGGCTGTGCGAGGTCGGCGGGGTCGCTCCGTACCGGACGGTCGTCGACGTCTCCGGGCCGGCGTACGGCTGCAGTTGCCCCGGTCGCCGGTCTCCGTGCGAGCACGCGCTCGGGCTGCTGCTGCTCTGGTCGGGCGGGGACGGGGCGGTGGCGCGGGGGGAGGCGCCGGAGTGGGCCGAGCGGTGGATCAAGGGTGTGCGCGCAACGGGGCCGGCGGACGCCACGCATTCCCCGGGTGCCGCCGATCCGGAGGCGGTACGGCGCAGGGCGGAGCGCCGGGCCGAGCGGGTGACCGCGGGCACGGTGGAGCTGGAGCGGCGGCTCGCCGATCTGCTCCGCGGCGGCCTGGTGTCGGCCGAGCGGTCCGGGGACGGGCTGTGGGAGGAGACCGCGGCCCGCATGGTCGACGCCCAGGCGCCGGGACTGGCCGCCCGGGTGCGGGAGCTGGCGTCCCTTCCGGGCACGGGGGCGGACCGGCCGGTGCGGCTGCTGGAGGAGTGCGCGCTGCTCCACCTCCTCGGCCGGGGCTGGCAGCACCGGGAGCGACTGCCGGACGGGCTGGCGGCGACGGTCCGCTCCCGTATCGGCCTCACCGCGCGGGCGGACGGCCCGGCGATACGGGACCGCTGGCTGGTCCTCGCCCAGTACGACACGACGGACAGCCGTCTGACGACCCGTCGCATATGGCTGTACGGCACCGGCACGGGCCGCACGGCGCTGCTCCTCTCCTACGGTGCGGCGGGCCGCGCGCCCGAACTCGCGCTGCCGGTCGGGCCCGCCATCGACGCGGAGTTGTCCGCCTACCCGGGCACGGGACAGTCGCGGGCCGCCCTGGGCGAGCGGTTCGCACCGCCCGCCCCGACGGACGTACGGCCGCCGGGGACGACGACGGCCGGGGCGGCCGCCCGCTACGGCGAGGCGCTGCGTGACGACCCCTGGCTGGACTCGGTCCCGGTCACCCTGGACCGGGTGATACCGGCGCCGGACGGTGAGGGCTGGCAGCTGGCCGACGCCGACGAGGACACCGCGCTGCCGCTCACCCCGGCCGCCCGGTCCCGACCCGGTCTGTGGCGTCTGGTCGCCCTGTCGGGGGGCGGCCCGGTCAGGGTGTTCGGCGAGTGCGGCCACCAGGGGTTCACTCCATTGGCGGCATGGCCGGAGGGGGCCGGGGAGGTGGTACCGCTGTGCTGAGCGGGGCGTCCGGCCCCGTTCCCGTCCGCCCCGTCCGCCCCCGGGAATCTTTCGGGCGTCGCTGGACACCCGGTGCGCCCAGGTCTTCGACCGTGCCGGGACGCCCGTCGGAAAGGAAGCTGATGAGCACGACGACCACCGCCGTGGACGCGTCCCTCCCGGACTCCTGGGAGGAGCTGGTGACCACGGCCCTGCTGGGCACCGACCGGCGCACACCGCCGGGCTCCGCGCCCGGGCCGGACGCGCCGTCCGCCCTGCTGGACGCGGCGGCCGCGGCGACCGTACGGCGCCGCGCCGGGCTGCGGCCGGGACGGGCCGCGCGGCGGCCGGAGCCGGCCCCCGAGGATCCGCGCCCCGCGCTGCCGCCGGCCGCCGCGCGCCGGCTCACGATGCTGCTGGCCGACCGTCCCGGTACGCCCGGCGGGGGGCGCCGGGGCACGGCACCGGACCTCATGGAGCTGCTGCCGCAATGGCTGGCGACGGCGAACGCCCGCGGTTACGCCGCACCCCCGGCCGTACTGCCCGCCCTGCTGGACGCCGCGCGGGGACGGACGGACCTCCGTCCGGCGGCGCTGCGCTTCGCGGGACCGCGCGCCCTGTGGCTGGCCCGGCTCAACCCGGACTGGCGATTCGCCCTGCGCGCCGCGCCGGGCACAGGCGCCTCGGCACCCGGCACCCAGGACACCGAGGGCATACGGCGGCTCTGGCAGGAGGGCCTCTTCGCCGAACGGGTCGCCCTCCTCGCCGCCCTGCGCTCCCGCGAGCCCGCCTCCGCGCGCGAACTCCTCGCGACGACGTGGGCGACGGAGCGGGCGGAGGACCGGCTGATGTTCCTGGACTCGCTGCGCACGGGACTCGGCCCGGACGACGAACCGTTCCTGGAGCAGTCGCTGGCCGACCGCAGCCGCAACGTACGGGCGACGGCGGCGGAGCTGCTGTCGGCGCTGCCCGGCTCGGCGCTGGCGGAGCGGATGGCGGTGCGGGCCGGGGCCTGCGTGGCCGTCGACCACACCCGTGACACACCGACGATCACGGTCGAGGCACCGCACGAGTGCGACGCGGGCATGGAGCGCGACGGGGTGGTGGCGAGACCGCCCGCGGGCCGGGGCGAACGGTCCTGGTGGCTGGGCCAGTTGGTGGAGGCGGCCCCGCTCGGCGGCTGGCCGGGCCGGCTCGGCGGGCGTACGCCCCGGGAGATCGTGGCGCTGCCGGTGGCGGACGACTGGCAGGGCGAACTGCACGCGGCCTGGTGCCGGGCCGCCGTACGGCAGCGGGACGCGACATGGTCCCGGGCGCTGCTCGGCAGGCCCTCCGCGCCGGAGGCGGGCGGTCCGGGGGCGGTGTCACTGGCCGAACGGGCGAAACTGCTCGGCATGCTGGGCGCCGCCGAACGGGCGGAGTGGGTGGCCGGGTTCATCGAGACGCACGGCCTGTCCGAGGCGTTCCAGCTGCTCGGGGTGTGTGCCGTGCCGTGGGCCGCGCCGGTCGGACGGGCGGTGGCCGACGCGCTCAACATCGCGCGCGACGCAGGGAGTTATCCATGGAGTTTCAGTGGGGTCATGGGCCTGGCCGAACGCTGCCTCGACCCGTCCGAGGCAAGCCGCCTGGACGCGCTCCTGGCCCTGTCGGACGAACCGGAGAACGCCTCCCCCGGCGCCGGCGGCTACTGGTCCGAAGCCTTCCAACGCCTGGTCACAACCCTCCACCTAAGAGCAAAGATCCACTCCGAACTCACCCCGTGACCCCCACCCCGCCAACCCCGCACAGCAACCCCCGCCATCCGCGGGCAACCATCCCGCCGGAGCGGAAACCCCGCCCCTCCACTCCCCCGCACAGCAACCCCCGCCATCCGCGGGCAGTCGTGCCGCTGGGGCGGCACGGGTGGGCGCGACGGCACCCCGCAAGCGCCGGGCAGCGCGAACACCCCTTGGCCCACCCCCACGCGGACACGCCGCACCGCGCCGGGCAGCGCGAACACCCTTGGCCCGCCCCGCCACGCAAACCGCCGTCGGGCCCCGCCCTACGCCCCCGCAGGCTGACGCACGTTACTCCGCACCCAGTCCACGATCGACGCCGTAGTAGCCCCCGGAGTGAAGATCTCCGCGACCCCCTTCGACTTCAGAGGAGCGATGTCCGCCTCGGGAATGATCCCCCCGCCGAACACCAGGATGTCCGCCGCGTCCCGCTCGACCAGCAGCTCGATCACCGCCGCGAACAACGTGTTGTGCGCCCCGGACAGAATGGACAACCCGATCGCGTCCGCGTCCTCCTGGATCGCCGTGTCGACGATCTGCTCGGGAGTCTGGTGAAGCCCGGTGTAGATCACCTCCATACCGGCATCGCGCAGCGCCCGCGCGATCACCTTGGCCCCGCGATCGTGGCCGTCGAGCCCCGGCTTGGCCACCACCACGCGGATCGGACCGGCTGCCACACCCATCACTGCCTCCATGAAGCGACTACATCCATCCGTACCGACAAGTACCGCACACATCCGTCATGCCGTACACATCGCTCGGGAACCCCGGCTCCAACCGGCCGGGGAAGTGAACGAACGTTATCTCCAGCATCGCGCAACCGGCAGTTTCACGGGCCACAGGGAGGGGCAAATCACACGGAGGGACACGTTCACCGCGTGCCCGTGCACCACTCGGGCAACGGTGGGACGATGCCCATAAGGGATTCGCCCCGAGGTCGCCGAGTCACCGCGCCCCCCACCCCTCTCACGCGCACTCCGTCGACCGCTCTCGTAGCGATTCCCCATGAGGGCACACGGGGGACAAGGCTGTCCCTCCGCGTGCCGACAGGAGGTCGGCCATGAAGGTCACTCAGGCAGCTCTCCCCTTTCTGCCGCTCTGCCGGCGTCTTCTGCCGACCCGGCTGGCGGATCTCTCCGTGACCCTGCTGAAGGCGACCGCCCTGGAGCTGGCGATCCTCGCGGGTCACCTCCTGCTCTATCCCGTCGGCATCATCCAGGAACGCCGGGGCACGCGCCCGGTACTGCCCGCCCCGGACGGCACCGCGCAGCTGCCGACAGAGGCCAAGCCCCCGGTGGTGCTGCTGCACGGCTTCATCGACAACCGGTCGGTCTTCGTCCTGCTGCGCCGCAGCCTCGCCCAGCACGGCAGGCAGCAGATCGAGTCGCTCAACTACTCCCCGCTGACCTGCGACATCCGTATCGCGGCCGAACTGCTCGGCCGGCATATAGAGCAGGTGTGCGAGCGCACGGGCAGCCGCCGGGTCGATGTGGTGGGGCACAGCCTCGGCGGGCTCATCGCGCGGTACTACGTACAGCGGCTCGGCGGTGACGCCCGGGTGCGGACGCTCGTCACGCTCGGTACGCCGCACTCCGGCACGCGCGTCGCGCCGCTGGCCAACGCGCACCCCATCGTGCGCCAGATGCGTCCCGGCTCACCGGTGCTCGAGGAGCTCGCGCTGCCCTCGCCGGGCTGCCGTACGCACTTCGTCGCGTTCTGGAGCGACCTCGACCACATCATGGACCCGCTGGAGTCGGCCTGCGTCGAGCACCCCGACCTGACGGCGGTGAACGTACGGGTGAGCGGCGTCGGCCATCTCGCCCTGCCCGTGCACCCGGCCGTGGCGACCGGTATACGGCAGGCCCTGGACACGGCACACCCCGGAGAGCCGTCGACCGGCCGCCCGGAAGGTCTGACGGTGGCGTGACGGCGGCCTGACCGCCCCCGATCGACCGGCGCCCGCGCGCACGACACGCCGGGCGCCGACGTCTGCGCGCCAAGCGGAACCGCGCGCCCCCTCCGTAGAAATCCGAACAACAACGGTCCGAGAAGGCCCACTTACCGCTCTCGAACCGCTCACGATCTCGAACAGGTTTCGAACAAAGGGCCAAGACCGCGCCCATCGTCCACCAAAAGACGACCGATTGCCCGTTTCCTGCGCGGGTGAAACCTGCGGAAGATTGTCGCGCCCGCGTACCGCCGGGTACAGTCGCCGCACTGCTCTGCCAGCCCCTGTTGTCGAGGCGAAAGAGAAGTTGGTGAACGACCGTCACCCGTCGGGGACCATGGCCCCGGCCCCGGCTTCCGATGCCGCCGCGGCGAGCTATGCGTCGTACGGCACACAGGAAGCCCAGTACGGCGACTTCACCACGTACGGCGGCTACGACGCCACCGGTTATGGCGCCACCCATTTCGGGACCGGCGCGCACACCACCGGAAGCTTCGCCACCGACCCCCTCTTCGGCGACCTGCCGGGCGGCGGCCAGGACACGGGCACCCACGCGACGACCGGCCAGTGGTCCACGGGCGTCCAGGAGACCGGACAGTACGACACGTACGCGCCCGGATACCCCTCCACGTACGACACCGGTGGCTACGACGCGACCGCCTGGACCACCGGCCGGCAGCAGATGACCGCGGTGATCCCGCCGCAGGCCGGCTCCCCGGAGACCGGTCAGTGGGACTCCGGCGAGTGGCTCCAGGCCGACCCCGCCGCGCACCCCGCCGACCAGACCCAGCAGTGGGACTGGGGCACGCAGGTCTACGACAGCGGCGCCTACGACGCCACCCAGTGGAACTCCGCCGGCGGTGAGACGGCCACCCAGGACCCCGCCCCCGACGGCTACGAGACTCCGGCCGAGTCCTACGAGACCCAGCCCGACTCGTACGAGAGCTTCGGCCAGAAGTCCTACGAGGACCCTGCCGCCGACGGGCCGGCCGACACCGGTGAGATGCCCGCGGTGCACCTGCTCGACGAGCAGGAGGAGATCGTCCCCGCGCCGGCGCCGCGCGCCGCGCGCTCCGGGTCGCGTTCCCGCCGCCGTATGCCCGCCAAGCGCTCCGCGCTGCTGACGGTGGCCGTTCCCTCGGCGTGTGTGATGGGTGTCGCCGGGATCGCGGCGGCCTCGGTCGGCGATCTCGCCGAGGACGGCGGCCAGGAGACGAAGACGACCGCCGCGGACGCCCAGCCGGTGCAGCCGTCCGCCGCCAACATCAAGCTCGACACCCAGCTGGAGAGCCTCGCCGCCGGCGCCGACGACTTCGCCGACCGGGCCAGCCGCACCCAGGAGCGCATCGATCTCGAGGCGCAGCAGGAGGCCGAGCGCAAGCGGGCCGCGCAGGAGGCCGCCCGCAAGGAGCGGCTGCGGCCGAAGTTCGCGCTGCCCGTCGCACCGCACGGCCTCAGCGCCTACTACGGCCAGGCCGGCATCAACTGGATGTCCGTCCACACCGGCATCGACTTCCCCGTCTCGTACGGCACGCCCGTGATGGCGGCGACCGACGGCACGGTGCGCACGCAGTACAACTCCGCCTACGGCAACATGATGATCGTGACGGCGAAGGACGGCACGGAGACGTGGTACTGCCACCTCTCCAGCTACCAGGTCGCCCCCGGTACGACGGTGAAGGCCGGCGACCGGATCGCGTTCTCCGGAGACTCCGGCAACTCGACCGGCCCGCACCTGCACTTCGAGGTCCGTCCGGGCGGCGGATCGGCCATCGACCCGCTCTCCTGGCTGCGCAGCCACGGCCTCGACCCGTCGTAGGACCGTCGCAGGACGGTCCCCCCGACAGATCGCCGCCCGGCGCTACAGCTTCTCGACCGGCGCGTACCGCAGCAGCAGCCGCTTGGGCTTGGTGTCCCCGAAGTCGATCGTCGCCTCCGCGTTCCCGCCCGTGCCCGTGACGCCGACCACGGTGCCGAGGCCGAACTGGTCGTGCGTGACCCGGTCCCCCACCGCCAGCGACACCGCGGGCTTGTCCGCGCTCCGCCGGGTGGCGAAGCCGGAACCGCCCGACGCGGACGAGCGCGAGCGGGACGACGACAGCGAGGCCGCCACCCCGGACGCCGGACCGGACGACACGGGCGCGCTCGCCCCGGTCCGCTTCCACTCCAGGTGGGCGGCCGGGATCTCCTCGAGGAACCGCGAGGGCGGGTTGTAGGACGGCTGGCCCCACGCGCTGCGCAGCGTCGACCGGGTGAGGTACAGCCGCTCACGCGCGCGGGTGATGCCGACGTACGCGAGGCGCCGCTCCTCCTCCAGCTCCTTGGTCTCGCCGAGGGCGCGCATGTGCGGGAAGACGCCGTCCTCCATGCCGGTGAGGAAGACGACCGGGAACTCCAGACCCTTGGCCGTGTGAAGGGTCATCAGGGTGATGACGCCGGAACCGTCCTCGTCCTCGTCGGGGATCTGGTCGGAGTCGGCGACCAGGGCGACCTGCTCCAGGAAGTCGGACAGGGCGACCGACTCGCCCTCGCCGCGCTCCTGCTCGAACTCCAGGGCGACGGCCGCGAGTTCCTGGAGGTTCTCGATCCGGGTCTCGTCCTGCGGGTCGGTGGAGGCCTGCAACTCGGCGAGGTATCCGGTGCGTTCGAGGATCGCCTCCAGGACCGTCGCCGGGCCCGCCCCGGACTCGACGACCGTACGGAGGTCCTCCATCAGCGTGTTGAACCGCTTCACGGCGTTCGACGAGCGCGCGGCCATGCCGTACGCCTCGTCGACGCGCCTCAGGGCCTGCGGGAAGCTGATCCTCTCGCGCTGGGCGAGCGCGTCGATCATGGCCTCCGCGCGGTCGCCGATGCCCCGCTTGGGGACGTTGAGAATACGGCGCAGCGGCACCGAGTCCTCGGGGTTGGCGAGCACCCGCAGATAGGCCAGGACGTCCCTGACCTCCTTGCGCTCGTAGAAGCGGACACCGCCGACGACCTTGTAGGGCAGGCCGACGCGGATGAAGATCTCCTCGAAGACACGGGACTGGGCGTTGGTGCGGTAGAAGACGGCGACGTCGCCCGCCTTGGCCTTGCCCGAGTCCGTGAGGCGGTCTATCTCGTCGGCGACGAACTGCGCCTCGTCGTGCTCGGTGTCCGCGACGTACCCGGTGATCCGCGCGCCGCTGCCGGCGTTGGTCCACAGGTTCTTGGGGCGGCGGGACTCGTTGCGCTCGATGACGGCGTTGGCTGCGCTCAGGATGGTCTGTGTGGAGCGGTAGTTCTGCTCCAGCAGGATCGTCGTCGCGTCCGGGTAGTCCTCCTCGAACTGGAGGATGTTGCGGATCGTCGCGCCGCGGAAGGCGTAGATCGACTGGTCGGCGTCGCCCACCACGCACAGCTCGGCGGGCGGCACCTCGGCCTCCGGCGGCACCTCGACGGGACGCTCAAAGGCCCCGCCGACCAGCTCACGCACGAGTGCGTACTGGGCGTGGTTGGTGTCCTGGTACTCGTCGACCATGACGTGCCGGAAGCGGCGGCGGTAGTGCTCGGCGACGTCCGGGAAGGCGCGGAGCAGATTGACCGTCGTCATGATCAGGTCGTCGAAGTCGAGCGCGTTGGCCTCGCGCAGCCGCGACTGGTACATGGCGTAGGCCTGGGCGAGGGTCTTCTCGAAACCGTCGGCCGCCTGAGCGGCGAAGTCCTCCTCGTCGATCAGCTCGTTCTTCAGGTTGCTGATCTTGGCGCTGAAGGACTTCGGCGGGAACCGCTTGGGGTCGAGGTCCAGGTCGCGGCAGACCAGGGCCATCAGCCGCTTGGAGTCGGCGGCGTCGTAGATCGAGAACGACGACGTGAAGCCGAGCTTCTTGCTCTCGCGGCGCAGGATGCGCACGCACGCGCTGTGGAACGTCATGACCCACATGGCGCCCGCGCGCGGGCCGACGAGCTGCTCGACGCGCTCCCTCATCTCGCCCGCGGCCTTGTTGGTGAAGGTGATCGCGAGGATCTGGCCCGGGTGGACATGCCGCTCGGCCAGCAGGTGGGCGATGCGGTGGGTGAGCACGCGGGTCTTGCCGGAACCGGCGCCGGCCACGATGAGCAGCGGGGAGCCGGAGTGCACGACGGCGGCGCGCTGGTTGTCGTTCAGCCCCTCCAGCAGGGCCGCGGCGTCGATCACCGGGCGCGGGGCGCCGTCGCGGTAGTAGGCGTCCCTGTCCGGCGGCACGTCGAACTTGCCGTCGAACAGGTCGTCCGGGATCCGCTCCGGGGCGTGCTCGTCGTCGGGCGGTGGCGGGGGTTCGTCCGCGGGGCCCCGCTGGGCCTGGAGGTCCGCCAGGAAGCTGTCGTCAAAGAGGCTGCTCATCGCTCTCCGAGTCTAGGGCGCCCCACCGACAACCAGGGCCCGCCCCGGGAACATCCCCGGATTCCGGCCGCCCGCGCGAAAACGCGCACCCTCCACAACCATCACCTCACCCAGAGTCACACCTGCCATAAGGTCACGAAAACGTATCGGGCATATCACCCATCAACCTTCACAAGGGCCACACCAGTTGGCTACCGTGCGGGCGGGCCGTACGACCCCCACCGGCGAACCTCGCCGGGCCGCGCGGCCTCCGCCGAGTCCGTCCCTGCCGATCGCGGCAGCCGGAGCCGGGGACCCACCGAGACCCCTGGGGTGAATCGGCCCACTCCTTCGCGGAGCGGCCGTAGGGCAACCCTTCCAGGCAAGCCGCCCGAACCCTCCCCCAGTGCCTGAAGGGCCTGGGAGGTACCCCCACCGCTAACCCGGTAGGCGGAGCATTGGAAGGAGTCGCCTCCCTTGGCGTCGCACCGCAAGTCGCGCACCCCCGGCACGCGCGTGGCAGGCATACGGACCCCGGCCCTCGCCACGGCCGCCCTGACCTCCGTGGCCCTGCTGTCCCAGACGGCCACCGCCGCCCCCTCCGACGACGGCAAGCCGAGCCTGGAGGAGGTCGAGAAGAAGGTCGGCGACCTCTACCGCCAGGCGGAGTCGGCGACCGAGAAGTACAACGCGGCCAAGGAGAAGACCGCGAAGCAGCGCAAGCAGGTCGACACGCTCCTGGACGACGTGGCCAAGCGCACCCAGAAGCTCAACGACGCGCGTGAGGAGCTGGGTTCCTTCGCCGCCGCCCAGTACCGGACCGGCGCGGGCCTGCCCGACACCGCGACCTTCCTGCTCGCGGACACCCCGCAGGACGTCTTCGACCAGCGCCAGGTGATGGACCGGCTGACCGGCCGCCAGAAGGACGCGGTCGACGACTACGTCACCCAGCAGTCCGAGACGATGAAGAAGCGCCAGGAGGCCACCCAGAGCCTCGAGACGCTCACCGAGTCCCAGGGCGACCTGAAGACGGCCAAGGCCACCGTCCAGAAGAAGCTCGGTGACGCGCGTGCGCTGATGTCGAAGCTGACCGCCGAGGAGAAGGCGCGGCTCGCGGCGATCGAGAGGAAGAAGCAGGAGGAGGCCGCCCGCAAGGCCGCCGAGCTCGCTGAGCGGCAGGCGGCGCGGGAGAAGGCCCAGGAGGAGGCCGCGGCCCAGCAGGACAGCGGCAGCCCGGCCGGTTCCGGGGCAACGGGGTCCTCCGGTTCGACGACCTCGCCGTCCACCGGCTCCGGGTACGCCGCCAAGGCCGAGAAGGCGCTCGCCTTCGCCCGCGCGCAGATCGGCAAGCCGTACGTGTGGGGTGCCACCGGACCCGGCTCCTACGACTGCTCCGGCCTCACCCAGGCCGCCTGGAAGGCCGCCGGCGTCTCCCTCCCGCGCACCACCTACGACCAGGTGAACGCGGGCACCACGGTCCCCGTCTCCCAGGCCCGGCCCGGCGACCTGGTCTTCTTCTACGACGACGTCACACACGTGGGCATCTACATCGGCAACGGGATGATGATCCACGCCCCGAAGCCGGGCACGTACGTCCGCGAGGAGTCGGTCTACTACGACGGCGAGTCCGCGATCCACAGCGTGGTCCGCCCCGCCTGACACGCTCAGGAGCACACGGCCGGGCGGGTTCTTCTAGCATCGGAACATGCCCGCCCCCTCACCGTTCCCGCTCCGTGCCTGGTGGGCGCAGCGCTCCCCGGCCGCGGGCGCCGCGGTCATGGCGACCGGCATCGTCTCGGTCGCCCTGCATCTGGCGGGGTACGAGACCCTGTCCCTGATCGCGCTCGTGCCTGCCTGTGCCGCCTGGCTGGGGCTGGCGGCGGAGTTCGTGCTCCGGCTGGCACGGGAGCGCGAGCGATGGCTGGCGGAGGCCCAGACGCCGGGCGCGCTCACCGCCGTCGCGGCGACGACCGTCCTCGGTACACGCATGGCCTCGCTCGGAGAGGACGCCCTGGCCTGGGCGCTGCTCGCGGTGGCCACGATGTGCTGGCCGACGTTGCTCGTCCTGGTCGTACGGCGATGGCGGCCACGCATGCCGGGGGCCGTGTTCCTGTGTTGTGTGGCCACCCAGGGGCTCGCCGTGCTGGGTGCCACGCTGGCGCGGTCCCAGTCGGCTGACTGGCTCGCGCATGTGGCGCTGACGCTGTTCTGGCTCGGTCTGGCGCTCTACGCTCTCGCCCTGTTCCGCTTCGACCTGCGCCAGGTGACCGAGGGGCCGGGCGATCAGTGGGTCGCGGGCGGCGCGGTCGCCATCTCCTCGCTCGCCGGGTCGAAACTGCTCGCCGCCGACGGCGGGGCGCTGTACCTCTGGAACGACGACGCCTCCGCCGTCCTGCGCCTCACCACCGTCGTCCTGCTGGTGCTCGACCTGGCCTGGTACGCGGTGCTGATGGCCGCCGAGATCCTGCGGCCCCGGCTGTCCTACGACACGCGGCGCTGGGCCACCGTGTTCCCGCTGGGGATGACGGCGGCGGCAGCGCTGTCCGCATCCACCGCCGTCGGCGTCCCCTGGCTCGCGGGCCTGGGGCGAGTGCTGATGTGGGTGGCCGTCGCGGCCTGGCTTGCGGTCGCCGCCGGGGCGGTCGCCTCCGCGCGGACCGCGGTCACGTCCGAACCCGTGGAGCGGGAGATCAGGTCCACAGCACGGCGATGAAGATGTTCGCCGTGGTCAGCAGCCCGACCAGACCGAACAGACCCTTGTCCACCTTCTCGTCGTCCCGCTTCACGTAGACCAGTCCGAGGATCACGATCAGCAGCGCCAGCTTCACGCCGATCTTGATGTTGTCGACGGAGTGGTCCTCCGCCTGGTGGAGGCCGACCAGGACCACCCCGGTGACCAGCATCGTCAGCGCGCCGTGCAGCATCGCGGGGACGAACCGGGCGGTGCCCTGGCCCATCGCCTTCATCTGGGTGAGGAAACCGCCGAGGAGCGAGGCGATGCCGATGATGTGCAGGCCGACGAAGAGGTGGATGAGTACGTCCATGAGGCCGGAGCCTAGCCATAGCCGCCTCGTACCACTCCGGCGCCCTCGTCCGGCGCTCCTCCGGCAAATCGGTCATCACCCTGAGTGAACGCGGCGCGACTTCTCTCACTTACGGTCACCCGGCGGTCCGCTCAGGTCACTTCCGCACAACCCGTCCCGGGGGTGACGCGGCCGGCCCTAGCGTCCTGCCCCAGGTGACCGGCTCTCCACCGCCGCCCCGGCCAGGGGTGGCAGCCGGACACACCGCCAGAAAGGGTCCGGCGGCGGACCGCTCCCCCTGTGCACCCCCGCCGCCGGACCGCTCGCCGGACGCGGACAGGAGTGACGTGGCAGCGCACCGCAGGACCCGGCAGCGCACGGCGGGCGCCGGCCCCGCCCGTACGGCGGCCGCCATCGCCCTCGCCGGCGCGACCGCCGCGACCGCCCTCGGCGGGACGGCGCACGCCGCGCCACGGCCGGCACCGGACAAGGTCGCGGCCGATGTGAACCGGCTCTACCGGGAGGCGGAGGCCGCCACCGAGAAGTACAACGGCGCCAGGGAGAAGGCCGACTCCGCCCAGCGGCGGCTGAGCGCGCTGCAGGACGAGGCGGCCCGCAGAAGGGACCGGCTCAACTCCGCCCGGGACGCGCTGGGCACGGTCGCCGCCGCGCAGTACCGCACCGGCGGCCTGGACCCGGCCCTGCGGCTCGCCCTCTCCGAGGACCCGGACGGCTATCTGGAGGGCGCCGCGCTCGCCGAACGCGCGGGCACCCGCCGGCACGCGGAGGTGGGGCGCGTACGCAAACAGCTCCGGGAGATCGAGCAGTTGCGCGGCGCGGCACGCGTCGAGGTGAAGGAGCTGACGTCCCGCCGGGCCGAACTGAGGCGGCACAAGAAGGCGGTCAACGGCAAGCTGGCCGAGGCCCGCCGGCTGCTGTCCCGGCTGACGCCCGGACAGCGCGCCGCGTTCACCGGCGGCACCTCCACGGGCGCGGGCGATGCCGTCACCTCCCAGGCGGCCCCGGGCCCCCGCGCCGCGCAGGCCGTCTCCTACGCCCGCAGCAAGCTCGGCAGCCCCTATGTCTGGGGGGCGACCGGCCCGGACGCCTTCGACTGCTCGGGCCTCGTCCAGGCCGCGTACCGCTCCGCCGGTGTCTCCGTGCCCCGCACGACCTACGCCCAGATCGACTCCGGCCGCAGCGTCCCCCGTTCCGAACTCCTCCCCGGCGACCTCGTCTTCTTCTATCCGGGCATCACCCACGTGGGCCTCTACATCGGCGACGGCCGCATGATCCACGCCCCGAACCCCTCGGCTCCGGTCCGCGTGGCCCCCATCGACGAGATGCCGTTCGCGGGGGCGACACGCGTGGTGTGACGGCCCGCCGCTCAGACCAGCCGGCGTGCCGTCGCCCAACGGGTCAGTTCGTGGCGGTTGGAGAGCTGGAGTTTGCGCAGGACCGCCGAGACGTGGGACTCGACCGTCTTCACCGAGATGAACAGCTGCTTGGCGATCTCCTTGTAGGCGTAGCCGCGGGCGATCAGGCGAAGGACCTCCCGCTCGCGCTGGGTGAGGCGGTCGAGGTCCTCGTCGACCGGCGGGGCGTCGGTGGAGGCGAAGGCGTCCAGGACGAAACCGGCCAGCCGCGGGGAGAAGACCGCGTCACCCTCCTGGACCCGGAAGACCGAGTCGACCAGATCCGTGCCGGTGATCGTCTTGGTGACGTAGCCGCGCGCGCCGCCCCGGATCACCCCGATGACGTCCTCCGCCGCGTCCGACACGGACAGGGCGAGGAAACGCACCGGTTGTTCGGCGTCGGCCATCAACGGGGCGCAACGGCGCAGCACCTCCACGCCGCCGCCGCCGGGCAGATGTACGTCGAGCAGGACCACCTCGGGCCGGGTCGCGGTGATGACCGTGACCGCCTGGTCGACGTCGGCGGCCTCGCCGACCACCTCGACGCCCGTCTGCTCGGTCTGCCCTATCTCGGCCTGGACTCCCGTACGGAACATGCGGTGGTCGTCGACGAGGACGACACGCACATGACGCCCGGCGCCCTCCGCGGGTCCCGTCGTTCCGTCCGCGTTCGCCTCGGTCGGCTCACTCATGACGTCTTCTCCGCCCTCTCCATCTCCAGCTCGACCTCCGTGCCGCCGTCCGGCACCGCGCGCAGCCGCGCCGTGCCACCGTTGCGCTCCATACGGCCGATGATCGATTCTCTGACGCCCATGCGGTCGGCGGGTATCGAGTCCAGGTCGAAGCCGGGGCCGCGGTCCCGGACGGACACGAAGACCGTCTTCCCCTCGACTTCGGCGAAGACCTGCACCGCGCCTCCCTCGCCACCGTACTTGGCGGCGTTGACCATCGCTTCGCGTGCGGCCTGCATCTGTGCCCCGATTCTCTCGTCGAGCGGGCAGTCGCCGACGACCACGACCTCGAGGGGGACGCCGTGCTTGTCCTCCACCTCGGCCGCGTTGCGCTTCACGGCCTCGGCGAGGGTGGTGGGTTCGTCGTCCTCGTCCTTGCCGTTGCCCTCCGGTTTGTAGAGCCAGGCGCGCAGGTCGCGCTCCTGGGCGCGGGCCAGGCGGCGCACCTCGCCCGCGTTGTCCGCGTTGCGCTGGATCAGGGTCAGGGTGTGCAGCACCGAGTCGTGGACATGGGCGGCGACCTCCGCGCGCTCCTGGGCGCGGATGCGCATCAGGCGCTCCTCGGAGAGGTCCTGGGTCATGCGCACGAGATAGGGGCCGGCGAGGAGGGTTATCCCGACGAGGACCGCGAGGGCCGCCTGGAGCACCGAGCCGAGATGGCTGCCGGAGCCGCGCAGGACGAAGATGCCGGAGGCGCCCGCCGTCACCAGCAGCACACCTGCGGCCGCCCGCACCAGGGTCATCGTGCGCCGTCGGCGGCCGACCTCCATCCAGTGGGCCCGGCGCGCGTTGTCCGCCTGCCGCCAGACCAGGGCGACGCCCGCGGCGACGAGCACGGTCGGCCACAGGTAGACCTTCGCCCCGTTGGTCAGGTTCACATTGCCCACGAAGACCATGGCCACCACGACCATGAGCAGCAGGGCGACTATCTGGCCCTTGTCCGGGCGGCGGGTGACGAGTCTGCGCCGGCCGTCCGGCGAGGTCTCCGTGGTCACCAGCGAGGGGGGCTTCTGCGCGTCCACACCGCCGACGCCCAGCGGTACGAAGAACCAGAACGCCGCGTACAGCAGGGCGCCGAGTCCGTCGGCCGTGAACAGGCCGACGAAGGCGAGCCGGACCCAGACCACGGGCAGCCCGAGATGTCCGGCGAGGCCCCGCGCCACACCACCGAGCCAGCGTCCGTCACTGCTGCGGTAGAGCTTGCGCGGCGGCCTCGGCTCGGCGACTGGCGCTGCTGCGGCTTCCGACATGCCAATGATGGTCACACGCCCGGGTTGCGGGAGCATCAGGGTCCGCCCCGGAGACTCCCCTGATGTCCTCGGCCCGCCCCCGTCGAACGCTCCCCCGGCCCCCCTCGGGGACCGATATCAGGGTCCGGCCAGGGTCGTACCGACTGCCGCGGCGGCGGCTCGGCCGTCACCATGGACTCATGACCGATCACCAGCACGCCGCGACGGGTCCGGAACCCGTCCCCGGCCCGGGGGGAGCGACCGCCCTGCCACCGGAGCCGGCCGACGACAGCGGGCGTTTCCGGCGGGACCGCCGGCACCAGATGCTCGGCGGGGTGTGCGCGGGGCTCGGCCGGCAGTGCGACATGGACCCGGTGATCTTCCGGATCACGCTCGCGGTTTTGTCCGCCACCGGCGGCATCGGCCTGATCTTCTACGGCTTCGCCTGGCTGTTCGTCCCGTACGAGGAGGAGGACGAGAACGAGATCCGCCGGCTGCTGACCGGCCGGGTCGACGGTCACACCCTGACGGCCGTGCTGTTCGCGCTGGTCGGCTGCGGCGTCTTCCTCACCATGCTGAGCAACGACGGGGTGCTGAGCTTCGCCGTCATACTGTCCCTGCTGCTCGCCGGCGCCGGGTACTGGTCGCGGCGGCGCGGCACCCCCGGCCCCGACCACATAGCCGCCCAGGCCGTGGCCGACGCCCCGCCCGAGCCGCAGGCACCGCCGGTGGCCTCCGCCTATCCCTCGTGGTGGCGCGACCCCATCGTCAAGGACGGTACGCACTTCGGCGGCACGGGCTATCTGTGGGGGCCACGGGACTCCCGCGACCGGGACATCGACGCCGCCGTCACCATCGGCCTCGGCATCCCCTCCCGCGCCCGCGAGAAGGCGTACGCACCGCCGCACCGCCCCTCGCACCCGCGCGGCCCGCGGGGCGGGATCGGCGGCCGGATATTCCTGCTCGCCCTGGTCGCGGGCGGCCTCGGCACCGGTCTGACGTGGGAGTCGCATCCCCTGGGCACCAGTCTGCAGACCGGTCTCGCCTGCGCGCTCGCCGTCTTCGGTCTCGGCATCGCGGTCAGCGCGTTCATCGGCCGCACCGGGGCCGGGTCGATCGTCCTGGCCGTCCTCACGGCCGGTCTGCTCGCCGGCTCGGCCGCCCTGCCCAAGGACATCGGCACCGACTGGAGGCAGACGGCCTGGGGGCCCACCTCGGTCGCGCAGGTGCGCCCGACCTACGACCTGGGCGCGGGCGACGGCGAGCTGGATCTGTCCGCGCTGCGTATCCCCGAGGGCGACACCCTCTCGACGCGGGCGGACGTGGGCCTGGGCCGTATCCACGTGATCGTGCCCCGGGACGTGACCGTGCGGCTGAGCATCGATGTGGGGGTGGGCGACATCCGGTTGCCGGGCGACAGGCAGAAGGACGTGGACGTGGCTCCGGGCAAGCACAAGGAGGTCACCCTGAAGCCGCCGGCCGGCGCCGGGGACGCGGGGACGCTCGACCTCGAACTCCAGGTCGGCGCGGGGCAGGCGGAGGTGAGCCGTGCCGCATCATGAGTTCCAGCCGGGCAGGTTGATCGCCGGTGTCTTCGTCATCCTCGCAGCGGGGATCTACGCGGGGGACGCGGGCGGGCTCTGGGACACCCCGTGGTTCGTGGTGATCCCGGTGGTCACCGGCGGACTCTGCCTGGCGGGCGCGGTGGGTTCGCTGACCGGGCTGATACGGCGGCGGAAGGGCCGGACGGCATCCTGAGCGGGCGCTACCGGTACACGCCCCCGCGCTGTCGCCGTCGCCCGTGCCCTGCGGTGTCCACGGACAGCGGCGGGGCCACGGCGGGACGTGCCGGCGGCCGGGGCTGTGCGCTGCGCGTCAGCACCGTCCCGGCGGTCCACCGCCGGCTCCTCCCCACTGCCGGCCCCTCGGCGGCGTCCGCTGCGACCGAGCTCACGCCGCGGCGGCGCGGTGCAGTGTGAACCAGAACGTCGGGACCGGGTTCGTCCCGGGCGTCACGTCGACCAGCCGCCACCCGGCGAACCTGGCGCCGAGTTCGTCGGCGGTGACGCCGGACCACCGGTCGTCGAACGCCCCGGGCCCGTACCCGAACATCAGCAATCGTGCGCCGGGGGCGGCGCGCTGGGTGAGGGCGGCCGCGTAGGCGTCGCGGCGGTGCGGTGGAATTCCGCAGAAGCAGCTCAGGTCGAAGAACAGGTCGTACGGGCCGGGCACGCCCACCTCGTCGAGTCGGGTGGCGTCCCCGCACAGCACCGTGACGTCCACTCCGGCAGCGGCGGCCTTCTCCCTCGCCTGCCGGACCGCGCGGTCGACCAGGTCGACGGCCTCCACCCGCCAGCCGTGCCGGGCCAGGTACACGGCGTTGGTCCCGGTGCCACAGCCCAGTTCGAGGACCTGGCCCGGCGCCGGCGCGCCAGGTCCCTCTACCAGCGCCACGAGTTCGGGCGGTGTGATGCCGCTGTCCCACGGCGGCTTGCCGTCCCGGTAGAAGTCCTCCAACGCGCGGCGCACCGCAGCCTCTTGGTCGAGTTCCGCAGCCGTCCGAGTCTCGCTCATCGCCACCCCTCCGAAAATTAGAGTGGAACTCTAGTGAGTAACTCTAGAGTTAAACTCCAAGCATGGATGAGGTCAAGGGATCCGACGGACAGAACGTCAAGCGCCCCGACAAGCGGGCCGAGCGCTCGCGGCGCACCCGGAAGAAGATCGTCGCGGCGGCGCGGGACCTGTTCGTCGCACAGGGGTACGGAGCGACAAGCCTTCAGGAGGTCGCGGATCACGCCGGCGTCGCTGTTCAGACGGTGTACTTCGTGTTCCGTAACAAGCGTGCGTTGTTCAAGGACGTCGTCGACACGTCCATCGCGGGCGACGCCGAACCGGTTGCCACGATGGACCGCGACTGGTTCCGTGCCGCGTGCGCCGAGCCCACCGCGGCCGGGCAGCTGCGCGCTCATGTGCGGGGCGTGCGCGACATCCTCGGCCGTGTCGCGCCGATCATGCCGCTGATCGCCGCCGCGGCGGCCACGGACCCGGAAATCGCCGCGCAGTGGCCCGCCGGCCCCGACCCGCGCTACACCGTCCAGCACGCCGCGGCGAAGGCACTGACCTCCAAGCCCGACGCCCGCCCCGACGTCGACACCGCCCGCGCCGCCGACCTGCTGTACGGGCTGCTCAGCCCAGAGCTATACCTGATCTTCGTCCGCGACCGGGGCTGGTCCCCCGAGGCCTGGCAGGAGTGGGCCTGCGCTGCCCTCACCGCCCACCTGTGCATCGATCACGAGTAGGCGACTGATTCTCACAGCCTTAGCGGCGCCCTCGGCCGCGCCGGTTCCCGATCAGGGCGTCCAGGGACCAGAGGGGCGCTCCAGCCAGCACGAGGGGTACCCAGCAGAACAGGTACGGGAGGTCGTTGCCGTAGTAGTAGGGGTCGGCGGCCCAGCTCACGGTCAGCCAGAGGCTGAGGGAGATCAGGGCTCCGCCGAGGGCGGCCAGGCGGGTGAGCAGGCCGAGCAGGACGCCGATGCCGACGGCGAGCTCGCCGAACGCGATGGCGTAGCCGAAGGCGACGGGGCTTTCCAATGCCATGTCGACCATGGCGGGGATGGCGGAGGAGTCGCGGACGGCGCGCATCATGTCGCCGATCGAGCCTGCGCCGGAGTCCTTCATGAAGGCGCTGTCGGTGAGTTTGTCGATGCCGGCGTAGATGAAGGTGATGCCGAGGAAGAGTCTCAGGGGGATCAGGGCGTAGCGGGCGGCGGTGTCCCGCCAGGTTCCGTCGCCGGTGGGGTGTGTGTCCGCGCGCATACCGTGAGTCATCGCTGATTGCCGCCTCTCACTGCCGTGCCGGCCCCTCGATAGACCATACGTACGACGAATGGAAGTGGCTCAATCCTGGGGGCGGGGTTTTTCTTGCGGGGCGGTGTGCGTGGGGGTGTTGTGCGGGACGCTCGGCGTCGGGGCGGGGGTGCGGCCCGGCGCTCGCGGGGTGCACGGCGCGGATGTGGGCCGGGGGTGGGTAGCGCGGCCCGGCGCTCGCGGGGTGCCGTCGCGCCCACCCGTGCCGCCCCAGCGGCACGACTGCCCGCGGGAACGGAGTTTGCCGAGGTCAGTCTGTTACGTCGATTGTGTAGCGGTTGGTCTCCGTGCCGGCTGCTGTGATGACCTGGACTTCCACTCGGCCGGGTTCGACCTCCGCCGGGACCGGAACTGTCAGGAGGGTGTCCGTGGGGTTGTCGAAGCCGCCGGTCACCGGGACCAGGGGGACGTGGACGTGGACCGGCCCCACGCGGACCACCATGCGACAGAGGCGGTCCGCGCCCTGGGCGCCGACGGGGACGAAGCCGGCGCCCCGGATCTCGATGTCGTCCCCGGTGCGGATCGGTGCGTCCAGGTCGCCGGCCTCACGGGCCCGTACCACCGAGAGGATCACCGGACGGCCCCCCTCCGCGTACTTGCCGGCGAGGTACGTCGCCGCCGACACCAGCACGACCACCGCCAGCCCCCACGGCAGGTCCGGCAGCTGGTCCGGCCGCCGGGCCAGCCGTACCGCGGCGAACGCGAGAGCGACGCCGCTGATCACGACGTACTGGATGTCGGCGAAGCTGCCGCGCCCCGAGTCGTCGGTGAGCAGGTCGGCGGCCCTGGGCCGGTGGGCGTGTACCTTCTGCAGCCGCTGCCCCTGCACCCGCAGCCCGACCACGCGGCGCACCAGCACGGCGATCCCGCACACCACGGCGAGTACGGTCACGATGCCCGCGCCCCGGGCGAGCTCGAGCCCGTCGATCAGGGCGTCCCGCTCCCGGCCGTCGGAGGCGGCCGCCAGTTGTCCCACCAGGACGAGTACCGAGAACGCGAGGAGCAGCACCCAGGACGCGGCCACGGCACGGGATGTGGAGAGCCGGTTGTCCTCGCCGATCACCGGCGCCAGCGCACCCCCGCGTGCCCGGTGGAACCAGGACGCGGCGGTCAGCGCGCCCGCCACCACCAGCGCGGCGAGCAGTCCGGCGGTGCGTGCGGCGGTCCAGCCCGCGCCGATCGCGGTGAGCGCCTGCCCCAGGAGCAGCAGGACAACGCCCGCCCACGCCACGATCGCGGTCCGCCGCCACAGCCGGACCAGCCAGGCCGCACCCTCGGCCCGTCCGCGTTCGGCGACGGCCTCGGCGGCCTGGGTCAGTTCTTCCGACACCCACTGCCGGGAGGCGGAGGCGGAGTGGGCGACCGCGGCCGGCAGTCCCTGCCCGGCGGCGAAAGCGTCCCGCTTCAGCAGGAACGCGGCGACCGCGCGCCGATGCCCCTCACGTGCCCCGTGCGGACAGTCCCCGCAGGTGCAGCCGCCCTCGTGGACGCCCATGTCGGGGCCGCCCCGCCTCGCCTCCTGCACCGCCACGCCCGAAGCCCGCCTTCCCCACCCGATGTTGAACAACACGACACAAGTCCCCTGTGACGAAAGCGAATTGTGCCCTACGCCGCCGCCCCACCGTTCGGCAGGCCCGGTCAGTACGGGTGAATTCGAAGCCAACCGGTTGACAGGGCACTCGGCTTGACAAGGCACTCAGCCCAGCAGATCGGGCTCGCTGCGGCTGATGTCCTGCCACATCGGCTGGTAGTTGATCCATGCCACCAGGTCCCCGCCCACCTGCTCCCGTGTCGCCACCGCCTGCCGGTGGTCGATGAGGACGGGCCGGCCCGCCGCCCTCGCGGTGAGCTGCACCTGGCAGGAGCGCTCCATCGTCACGAACCACCAGGCCGCCGCGTCCACCGAGTCGCCCACGGTGAGCAGCCCGTGGTTGCGCAGCACCAGCGCCTTGTGGGAGCCGAGCTCCCCGGCGATCCGCCTGCCCTCCTCGGCGTCGACGGTGACGCCGCTGTAGGCGTCGTAGAGGGCGTGGTCCTCGTAGAAGGCGCAGCTCTCCTGGGTGATCGGGTCGAGCAGGTCGCCGAGGGCGGCGAGGGCACGCCCGTGCACGGAGTGGCAGTGTGCGACGGCGACGACGTCGGGCCGGGCGGCGTGCACCTGGGCGTGCACGGTGAACGCGGCCTGGTTGACGTGGTGGCCACCCTCGACGACCTGGCCGTCCCGGTTGGCGAGCACCAGGTCGCTCACGGTGACCTGGCGGAAGGGCATGCCGAACGGGTTGACCCAGAAGCAGTCGCTGAACTCCGGGTCGCGTGCGGTGATGTGCCCCGAGACACCGTCCTCGTAGCCGAGCCGGCCGAACAGCCGCAGTGCGCCGGCGAGCCGCTCCTTGCGGTGCCGACGTTCGTCCTCGACCGACTCGTGCATGGGGGGCATGGCGAAGCGCAGCTTGTCGGTGGGCAGCGGCAGGGGCGGCGTGGGCCCGTGCATGAGTCCTCCCGCGGGGGGTGTGCGTACGGGGCGGAAGTTACCGGTGGGCCGCCCCGGACGACAGCTCGCTTCCGTAAAGATGCGGTACGGGACGTGACGGAACGGGCTGCTCCATCCGGAGGACACCGCCGATACCCGACACAGGATGTCCGGTATCCCCGCCACACTCGGCCCATGGACACGAACTGGGCCGCTTTCACCGCCGCCGAACCGGACCTCGCGAAGACGGTGGAGGAGCGCTTCGGCACGCACACGCACCATGTTCTGGCGACCCTGCGCAAGGACGGCTCGCCGCGCACCAGCGGCCTGGAGGTGCGCTTTCTGAACGGCGAGCTGTGGCTCGGCATGATGCCGGACTCGCTCAAGGCGCTCGATCTGCGCCGTGACCCGCGCTTCGCGCTCCAGGCGAACCCGGGCGCGGGCACCGGCATGGGCGGCGGTGACGTACGGATCGCCGGCCGGGCGGTCGAGATCGCCGACGACGACGCGGAGACCCGCCGGTACACCGAAGAGGTGGAACCGCCGGAGCCGTTCCACCTCTTCCGCACCGAGCTGACGGAGGTCGTACGGACCTACGTCGAGGACGAGAGGTATCTGGTCGTCCAGGTCTGGAAGCCCGGAGAGCCGGTGCGCACCCTCAAACGGACCTGACCCGTAAGGGTCACTCCCACTCGATGGTCCCCGGCGGCTTGGAGGTGACGTCGAGGACTACGCGGTTGACGTCCCGTACCTCGTTGGTGATCCGGGTGGAGATCTTCGCGAGGACGTCGTACGGCAACCGCGACCAGTCGGCGGTCATGGCGTCCTCGCTGGAGACGGGGCGCAGCACGATCGGGTGGCCGTAGGTGCGGCCGTCGCCCTGGACGCCCACCGACCGCACGTCGGCGAGCAGGACGACCGGGCACTGCCAGATGTCGCGGTCCAGGCCGGCCGCGGTCAGTTCCTCGCGGGCGATGGCGTCGGCCTCACGGAGCAGGTCGAGCCGCTCCTTGGTGACCTCGCCGACGATGCGGATGCCGAGGCCGGGGCCGGGGAACGGCTGGCGCTGGACGATCTCGTCCGGCAGGCCGAGCTCCTGGCCGACCATGCGGACCTCGTCCTTGAACAGCTGGCGCAGCGGCTCGATCAGCTGGAACTCGAGGTCCTCGGGCAGTCCGCCCACGTTGTGGTGGGACTTGATGTTGGCGGTGCCGGTGCCGCCGCCGGACTCGACGACGTCCGGGTAGAGCGTGCCCTGGACCAGGAACTCCACGGCGGGGCCCGCGTCGGCGATGATCTCGGCCTGGGCCTGCTCGAAGACCCGGATGAACTCGCGGCCGATGATCTTCCGCTTCTGTTCGGGGTCGGAGACGCCCTTCAGCGCGTTCAGGAACCGCTCTTCCGCGTCCACGACCTTCAGCTGAACGCCGGTCGCGGCCACGAAGTCCTTCTCGACCTGCTCGGTCTCACCCTTGCGCATCAGACCGTGGTCGACGTACACGCAGGTCAGCTGGGAGCCGATGGCCTTCTGGACGAGGGCGGCGGCGACGGCGGAGTCCACACCGCCGGACAGACCGCAGATCGCCCGCTTGTCGCCGACCAGCTCGCGGATCGCGGCGACCTGCTCCTCGATCACGTTGCCGGTGGTCCAGCTCGGGGTGAGGCCCGCGCCCCGGTACAGGAAGTGCTCCAGCACCTGCTGTCCGTGCGTGGAGTGCATCACCTCGGGGTGGTACTGGACGCCGTAGAGCTTCTTGTCGTCGTTCTCGAACGCGGCGACCGGGACGACGTCCGTCGACGCGGTGACGGTGAAGCCCTCGGGGGCGGCGGAGCAGGCGTCGCCGTGCGACATCCAGACGGCCTGCTCGTCCGGGGTGCCCTCGAAGAGGGTGGAGGAGTTCCTGGAGACGTGCAGATCCGTACGGCCGTACTCACGGGCGCCGGTGTTGTCCACCTGGCCGCCCAGGCTCTGCGCCATGAGCTGGAAGCCGTAGCACATGCCGAAGACGGGGACGCCGGCCTCGAAGAGCGCGCGGTCGAGGCGGGGGGCGCCCTCCTCGTACACGGACGAGGGTCCGCCGGACAGGATGATCGCCGCGGGGTTCTTGGCGAGGATCTCCTCGACCGGCATGGTGCTCGGCACGATCTCGCTGTAGACCCGCGCCTCGCGGACGCGACGGGCGATGAGCTGGGCGTACTGCGCGCCGAAGTCGACGACCAGGACGGTGTCGGGCGCGTTGGCAGCGGGAGACGCTGATGACACGAGGTGCCTTCCGGCGGTGGGGCGGGGGCTTGTGCCTCCCGAGTCTACCGAGGTGGGAGAAGGGCCCGTCCCGACCACCGGGTGCGGGGCCGTCTCAGCATGCGACCCGGGTTGGACGGGCGCGGCCGGTTGGGCATACTGGGGCCATGCTCACGCACCCGACCTTCCTCTTTACCTATGGCAACCGGCCCGCTGGCTGCCATGGTCGTGCTGCTTGAGCAACTGACAAGCGACTTCCCAGGCGCCCCGGGCCGACAAGGTCCGGGGCGTCTGGCGTTTCCCTCCGGGTCTTGCCGCTCCGGGGCTCCGAGACCGACGCATCACCACACGAGGAGCCCCGAGATGACCACCACCCCGACCGAGAAGACCGGCGCGCGTACCAGCGAGGCCGCTGAGCTGATCAGCGGTGCGCGTGAACGGATCGATGCGCTCGATGATCGGATCATCGGGCTGATGCAGGAGCGGATGGCGGTGTCGGCCGTCATCCAGAAGGAACGGATCGCCTCCGGCGGGCGGCGTGTGAACCTCTCTCGTGAGATGGAGGTTCTTGCCCATTACCGGGATGCGCTGGGCAAGCCGGGTACGGCGCTTGCGATGACCCTGCTGGAGCTGTGCCGGGGCCGGATCTGAACCTGCGGTTCGCGGTACGCGCTGGGCGGTGCCGGCGTGGGGGCGGGCCGGGGGGTGTTCGCGCGGCCCGGCGCTTGCGGGGTGCCGTCGCGCCCACCCGTGCCGCCCTGCGGCACGATCGCCCGCGGAGAGCGGCCTCACCCGTGCCGCCCTGCGGCACGATCGCCCGCGGAGAACGGCCTCACCCGTGCCGGTCGGGCGCACCTGGCTCGCCTGTGTGCGTCGTGAACGGCCGGTCCCGGGGACGCCCGGGGCCGGCCGGCGGTACGCCTCAGGTGCGGGTCACGACCCCGCAGTCCGCCGCGCCGTCGAGGCTCCGGCTGCGGTCGTACGGGTCTCGCTTCGGGCCGGACGGCTCGGAACTCCTGTGCCGGTCGGCGAAGAACTGCGGGCGGATGACGCCGTCGCCGTCCCGGCAGTCGTCGTTGGATATCTCGCCGTTGACATCGGTGATCCAGATGTGACCCTCTGCGGCCCGGAACCTGGCCGGGTCCACGGCCTCCACCTCGACCGTGCGGCGGACGACGGCTCTGCTCACCTCGTCGTCACCGCCCCCGGCACGGGCCATCGGGTACACGAAGGTGTAGTCGGCCTTGATCACGGCCCGCCCGGCGGTCCCCTGCACGGGCTCGACCGTCATACGGCCCCGCACCCGCACCTCGCCCGCGAGTTCGACCTCCGCGGGATCGAAGCGGGTGAACGTCCACACCGGGTCGTTCTTCTCCGTGGGCTCGCGCAGGGCGTCGCGCAGATCGGCGAGGTACTCCTTCTCCGCCGGGTCCACGAGATCCAGCGCCTTCACCGGCCGCTCGCCCTTCAGGACGGCGGGATCGAGGTTGGCGGCGACCAGGAACTCCTTCGTGCCGTTCAGCGCGGCCCGGATCCGGTCGGCGGGGACCCCGCCCACGGGCTTCGCCTCGGGCGGCCGGATGGCGTCCGCTCCGGCCTCCCACCGGGCGGCGGGGGATCCGGCGTACGGCTTCGCTCGGGTGGGGGTGCCTGCGGGGGCGTCGGAAGGCGCGGCACCGGGCCGGCCGGTCTCGGGGGCGAGCGGAGTGGCGTCGGCCGCCGGTGCCTCGTCCTCGCCGAGGCTTCCGGGCAGCCAGGACAGCGCGGCGGATGGATTGACGACGACCACGGCCAGCGCCACGGCCACCACGATCCCGGCCACGCTCCAGATCCGGCGCCGCCGCGAGACGGGGCGCTCCAGGACCCGCAGGGGCGGGCTCGCACGCCAGCCGTCGGGCTGGGCGGGCGGCGCCGTCCTCCGCTTCCCGCCCGTACGGCGCCTGCCGCCCGCGGCCGCCCTCGCCTGCGCCTCGTCCATCGCCCGCAGCCGCTCGGTCACCATGCGCGCCCGCGCCGACGGTTCCTTGGGCGCGGAGGCGCGGATGTCGCGCTCACTGTCCTCGACGAACTTCTCCCAGACGTCGTCGGGGAGAGAGGAGGACTCCGGTCTGTGCTCTTCGGACGGCTGCTCGGCCACGAGCTCGCGGACTTTCTCTCGATGGCGGTCGTAGGCGGCGAGCGTACGCCGTCGACGATCATGGCTCACATGTGATCCAGCTCACACGAGAAACCGCTGATCGTCAGGACAACCATCCACCCGCCTGGTTGATCACACTCACTGACATCCTCGCGGACCACATGGACCACATGGACTGGGGAGAGGGACCTGAGCTCGGAGGGGGGCACAGGTCCTTCTTCCTTGTCCGGCCTTTCTCGCCCAGGGGACTCAGTTCCGCTTCGGCGGCACCGCGGGGATCCCCAGGAACGGCAGTTTCAGGGCGCCGAAGGCCTCCGCAGGGACCGTCGGGGAGTTCGGTTCGACCGGCTCCAGGCGGCGGTAGGGCTCGCCCTGCCGGGGGCGTGGGTCGGTCTCGCCCCTGTTGGGCCAGTACGACATCGCCCGCTCCGCCTGTGCCGTGATGGTCAGGGAGGGGTTGACGCCCAGGTTCGCCGAGACCGCCGCCCCGTCCACGACCGAGATGCCGGGGTGGCCGTAGAGGCGGTGGTACGGGTCGATCACGCCGGTCTCGCGGGAGGCGCCGATCGGGCAGCCGCCCAGGAAGTGGGCGGTCAGCGGCATCCCCGTCAGCTCGCCGACGTTGGAGCCGGCGAAGCCGTTGATCTCGGCCGCCAGCGCCGACGCGCCGTCCGTGGCCGCCTTGATCTGCTTGGGGTTGGGGGCGCCGTGTCCCTGCCGCGCGGTGAGCAGGCCCCGGCCCGCCCCGGACGGCTTGAGGTACGTCGTCAGGGAGTTGTCCAGCGACTGCATCACCAGGCCGATGATGGTCCGCTCCGACCAGCGCCGGTTGGACAGCGAACGGAGCAGCAGCCAGGGGTGCCGGGCGGCGTTGCCCAGCCAGCCGAGGACCCGGGCCGTGCCCGAGCCGCCGCCCGCGTACGGCACCTGGAGGATGGACAGCCCGCCCATCGAGTTGGAGCCGCGGCCGTAGCGGACCGGCTCGATATGGGTGTTCGCGTCGGGGTGGACCGACGACGTGATGGCCACACCGCGGGTGAAGTCGGCCTTCGGCGCGCCCGTGGCCTTGCGGTAGCGGCGGTCGTCGGTCTGCGCGCCGACGAGGGCCTCGGAGTTGGTACGGGTCAGCTCGCCCAGCTTCGCGGAGAGGTACGGCAGTTGCCCGCCCGCCCTCATCCGGTGCAGCAGGGTCTGGGTGCCGTAGGTGCCGGCGGCCAGGACCACCCGGCGGGCCCGGAAGGTACGGCCTTCGCCCTTGCGGCGGTCGTCGGTCGGGAGCGTGGCGACGGCGAACCCGCCCCGCGAGTCCTCCGTGACCGAGACGGCCGTCGTCATCGGGTGCACCACCGCGCCCGCCTTCTCGGCGAGGTGGAGGTAGTTCTCGTTGAGGGTGTTCTTCGCGCCGTGCCGGCAGCCGGTCATGCACTCGCCGCACTCGGTACAGGCGCGGCGCGACGGACCCGCCCCGCCGAAGTACGGGTCCGGCACCTCGTGTCCCGGCTCCGCCTTCGCCGTACCGTCGGCGTCCTCGCCGTCGCCGAAGAAGACGCCGACCGGCGCCATGTGGAAGCTGTCGCCCACGCCCATCCGCTCGGCCGCCGCCTTCAGATGCACGTCGGACGGGGTCGTCGTGGGGTTGAGCCGTACGCCGAGCATGCGCTTGGCCTGGTCGTAGTACGGGGCCAGTTCGTCCTGCCAGTCGGTGATGTGCCCCCACTGGGGGTCGTCGAAGAACGGCTTGGGCGGTATGTAGAGCGTATTGGCGTAGTTCAGGGAGCCGCCTCCGACGCCCGCGCCCGCCAGCACCATGACATTGCCGAGCAGGTGGATGCGCTGGATGCCGTACATGCCGAGTCTCGGCGCCCAGAGGTAGTTCCTCAGGTCCCAGGAGTTCTTCGGCAGGGTCTGCCGGGTCCAGCGGCGGCCGGCCTCCAGGACGCCTACGGTGTAGCCCTTCTCCGTCAGGCGGAGGGCGGCCACGGAGCCGCCGAAGCCGGAGCCTACGACGAGGACGTCGTAGTCGTAAGCGTCCTTGGGCACGGGTGTCTCCTCGTTGAGTGTCGCGTGCGGGTCGTGTGACGGGGCGCGCTCACGCGGCGGAGCCGCGTATCGGTACAGCCCCGCGCCCCCTTGGGGCATCTCACCTGAACCGGAATGCCTTCATCACCCTCAGGCTGCGGCTCATGAACGCCGCGTACTTCTCGTCGTCCATCCCCAGCGAAGGGGCCATCGGTAGCAGCCGCTGCTGGGCGACCGTCTGGGCCTCGGTGTACTTGAGGATGCCCTCGGAGCCGTGCCGGCGGCCGAGGCCGGAGTCCTTCATGCCGCCCATCGGCGACTGGACGCTGCCGTACGCGGGCGCGTACCCCTCGTTGATGTTCACCGTGCCGGTGCGCAGCCGGGCGGCGATCTCGCGGCCGCGCCGCGCGTCGCTCGTCCAGACGGAGGAGTTCAGGCCGTACGGCGTGGAGTTGGCGCGCTCGACCGCCTCGTCGGCGGAGGAGAAGCGGTAGATGGAGACGACCGGGCCGAAGGTCTCCTCGGTGCAGACGCTCATGGGAGTGCCGACGCCGTCGAGGATGGTCGGCTCGTAGAAGTAGGGGCCGATGTCCGGGCGGGCCGTGCCGCCCGCGAGGACCTTGGCGCCCTTGGCGACGGCGTCGTCCACGTGCCGGGTGACGGCGTCGAGCTGGCGCTGCCCGACCAGGGAGCCCATGTCGGCGCCGTAGGCGAGGGAGGTGCCGAGGCGGAGCGCCTTGGTGCGGGCGGCGAACCGCTCCAGGAAGGCGTCGGCGACGGACTCGTGGACGTACAGCCGCTCGATGGAGATGCACAGCTGGCCGGCGGAGGAGAAGCAGGCGCGGACGGCGCCCGCGGCGGCCTTGTCCAGGTCGGCGTCCTCGAGGACCAGCATGGCGTTCTTGCCGCCGAGTTCGAGGGAGACGCCGACCAGGCGGGCGGCGGCGCCCTGGGCGACCTCGCGGCCGGTGCGGGTGGAGCCGGTGAAGGAGACGTAGTCGGCGTGTCTGACGACCTCGGGGCCGACGACGGGGCCCTCGCCGAGGACGACCTGGAAGACGTCGGCGGGCAGTCCGGCCTCGATCAGCAGGTCACGGGCCCACAGGGCGGTGAGGCAGGTCTCCGTGTCGGGCTTCATCACGACCGCGTTGCCCGCGACGAACGCCGGGAGGGCGTCGCCGACGGAGAGTTCGAGGGGGTAGTTCCAGGGGGCGATCTGGCCGACCACACCGCGCGGGTGGCGCAGTTCGGTGACCTTCGTCAGGGCCGGGATGGCGCCCGCGTGCCGCTTGGGGCGGAGGTAGGCGGCGGCGCGGCGGCCGTAGTGGCGGGCGGCGACGGCGACGGCGAGCACCTCCTCGTGGGCGTGCAGGCGGGCCTTGCCGGTCTCCAGCTGGATGAGGTCGAGCACCTCGGCCTGGCGGGCCAGCACCAGATCGTGGAAGCGGAGCAGCACGGCGGCGCGCTGCCGTACCGGGGTCGCCGCCCAGACCGCCTGGGCGGCGCGGGCGGCACCGAAGGCCTTCGCCACGTCCTCGGGCGTCGATTCGGGCAGGTCGGCGAGGGTCTCGCCGGTGAACGGCGAATGGCTCGCGGTCCGTCCGGAGCCGGCCACGCCCTTGGTGAGCTGGGCGACCAGCTCCGGCGTGACCACGTCGGAGGCGGTGCGGGCGCCCTCCGGCGCCGGGGCGAGGGGATTGGTACCGGTCGTTTCCCTGGTCTGCACGTCCGTCATGAGCCGCAGGGTATGCCCGGCGGAACACTTTGTGTACCCGTCGGTAACGGATTCACCGTCCGCTCACACATCGCCAGTGAACGCTGGCAACAAAGGCCCTGATCAGGGTGTTGACGGACGATGCCCGCCTCAGAGCTTGCCGATGTCCCACGAGTCGATGATCGTCCGGGCGATCTCGCGGCCGTCCTCGGTGAAGTAGCCCTTGCCGGGGTAGTTGATCCACAGCCGGTACATGTCACCGTCCTTGTTGCGGTAGTACAGGGCCCGCACCTCGCGCACCACCGGCGGATTGGTGGTCGTCGTGAAGACGACGGTGTTCGAAGCGGCCTCGTGGTCCTTGTACGTGGTCTCGCGCGGCTTGCCCTTCGGGGCCGGGGTCGCGGCGACGCCGGCGCTGTAGTCGCCGTCCCTGAGCTCCTCCCAGTGGGCGAACGCCTGCTCGGAGGCCGAGCCCGGGATCTCACCGGTCTTGTCCTCGGCCTTGAGGTCACGGTCCACCTCGACCCGCACCAGGCCGCTCGGATCGCTGAAGGTGGCGAAGGTCCCGTCCGCGTCCTCGGGCAGTTCCTCCTCCACGAAGCCCGCCGGCACCGCGAGGGAGGAACCCACCCGGTCCCCGAGGTCGTGCCGCTTCCAGCCGTCCGGCAGCGGTCCCGCGAACGGGTCGACGATCACCAGCCAGGCGGCCACCGACCCCGCGACGACCGCCGCGACGAGCGCCAGCAGCGTCTTGCGGCCGATCCGTACGCCCTTGCCGCCGTCGGCGACCCGGACGACCTGGGTGGGCACGGGGGCGGGCGGGTTCGCGGCCGTCTCCAGTGCGGCGCGGACCTGGGCGGCGTTCGGACGGCGCGCCGGGTCCTTCTGCAGCAGGCCGGTGATGACGTCGGCCAGCGGCCCCTGCGCGGCGGCGGGCGCCGCCGGGGTGGCGTTGAGGACCGACTGGAGGGTGGCGGGTGTATTGCTGCGGCGGAACGGGGACACGCCCTCCGTCGCCGCGTACAGCACCACGCCGAGCGACCACAGGTCGGAGGCGGGGCCGGGGCGCTGGCCCAGCACCCGTTCCGGGGCGATGTACTCGGGCGAACCGACGAAGCCGCCGGTGTCGGTCAGATTGGTCTCGCCCTCGATCTGGGCGATGCCGAAGTCGGTGAGGACGACCCGGTCGTACCGGCCCAGCAGCACGTTGTCCGGCTTGACGTCCCGGTGCAGGATGCCCGCCGCGTGCGCGGCCTCCAGCGCGCCGAGCACCTCCAGGCCGACCCTGGCGGCCTCGCGCGCGGGGAGGGTGCCCTCGTCCTGCAGCACGGCGCCCAGCGAGCGGCCCTGGACCAGCTCCATCACGATCCACGGCCGGCCGTCCACCACGGCGACGTCGTGGACGTCGACCACCGCGGGATGGTCGAGCCGGGCGGCGGCGCGGGCCTCGCGGCGCATCCGTTCGAAGGCGTTGGAGCGTTCACGTTCGGGAAGGTGGTCCGGGACGCGGGGTTCCTTGACGGCGACCTCACGGTCCACGGTCTCGTCCTTGGCCCGCCACACCGTGCCCATGCCGCCGTGTCCGAGCTTGGAGAGCAGCCGGTAGCGGCCCGCGATCAGCCGGCCGGTGCCCGGTTCGTCCGGCGTCCGCGGCTGTGCCGGCGCCGGAACCACCGCGGTCGGCGCCGCGTACGGGTTGTCGGGGTGCGGCACCGACGCGGGCGGGTTCGGGTTCGGTGGTTGCAGGCCGAAACTGGTCGGCTCGTCGGCCCCGTGGCGGGCTCCCCCGTTGCTGCTCATGGTCCATCCATATCGCGCCAAGCCCTCACGTATCCACTTCGAGCACCGACCGGTCACAGACCCGTGACTCGCGCCGGAACTTATCTCCCGTTTACGGGGCTTTGCGTCCCGGTGGCCGAGTCCGTGGGCGAGGGGCTCGGGGACCCGGTGGGGCTCGCGGGTGTCCCGGGCGCGGTGCTCGCCGGCGTGCCGCCTCCGTCGCCGCCCCGGTCCTGGGTGAGCAGCGCGGCCGCCGACACGCCCGCGCCGGCCATGGCGGCGACCGCCAGCGCGGCGACGAGGGTGCCTTTCGCGGGCTGCCGCCGTACGGGACGCTCCCGTGGTTCCTCCCGCCCCGCCGGGGTTCGCCCATGGGGTTGCGGGGGCAGCGGTCCGGGCGGCGCGGACTCCGGCGTCCGGCCCGTCTCGCGAAACGCCCGCAGCATCCGTTCGGCCCGGTCCGCGTCGAGGCGGCGGTCGGGGTCGCGCTCCAGCAGGCCGCGTACGACCGGCAGGATCGGCTCCGCCTGGGCGGGCGGGCGGATCTCGTCGACGACGACGGCGTGCAGGACCCCGCCGAGGGAGTCCCGCCGGAACGGCGACTCGCCACTGAGCGCCGTGCACAGCAGCGCGCCCAGCGACCACAGGTCGGACTCGGGTCCCGTCCTGGCGCCGGACATACGCTCGGGGGCGGTGTACTCGGGCGAGCCGACGAAGGTGCCGGTCTCGGTGAGCGTGGTGGAGCCCGACACGCGGGCGATGCCGAAGTCGGTGAGGACGACCCGGCCGGTGCCGTTCTCCAGCAGGACGTTGGCGGGCTTGAGGTCGCGGTGCAGCACACCGGCCGTATGGGCGGCGCGCAGCGCCGCGAGCAGGTCGACGCCGATCCGGGCGGCCTCCGCCGCGCCGACCGGGCCCTGTTCGGCGATCCGGTCGGCGAGGGACGGCCCGTCGATCAGCTCCAGGACGATGTACGGGCGGTCGTCGTCCTCGACGACGTCGTGGACGACGATGATGTGCGGGTGGCTCAGCTGGGCCAGCGCACGCGCCTCCCGCAGGGTGCGGTCCCGCTGCCGCCGGGCGTCCGCCGCGGACAGCGTCTCGTCGAGGGGCAGTTCCTTGACGGCGACACCCCGCCCGAGCAGCTGATCGGTGGCCCGCCAGACGACGCCCATACCGCCGCGCCCGAGCCTCGCCTCCAGCCGGTAACGACCCGCGATGACACGTCCGTTGGTCCTCGCGGTCGCGTTCTCGGCGTCCCCGTCGGTCCCCATGGGCCCATCATGCCCCACCGGATGCGCCCCCTCCGGTACGGCGATTCGGCCAAGCGGTGACGCCTGAGCCGGCCCCGGAGGTCAGGGCTCGCGCCAGCCCTTGAGGACTGTCTCGAACTGTGCGCCGGTCGTGGCCCAGTCCTCGGCCGGCCCCGACATGTAGATCGCGTACTCGATCCCGTCCCGCGAGATGTACATCTGGTCGACCGCCTGACGCGGCCCCGGGAACTCGGTGTCCTTGGCCAGCGCGGTCCAGCTGTACTCCAGCCGGGCGCTGTCACGGTCCCGGTAGACGCGACGGTCCAGGCCCACCCGCTGGTAGGCGACCAGACGCTCCCCGATCTGCTGGTCCAGCGAACTCAGGTGCTCGTACGGGTCGTCGAAGTCGGGCGCCTCGTCCATGGCGATCCGGATGAAGTGCTTGCCGCCGTCGGGCGTGTAGTCGACCTGCCGGGTCGCCTCGTCGAAGACCTCGCGCTCCCACTCCTCGCCGGGCAGCACGATGCTGAAGCCGTAGGGGTCGGTGCGGCGCACCCAGCCCTCGGGAAGGTTCCCCGGCGATTCGGTCTCGCCGGTCTCCAGGGGGCCGGGTGTCGGGGTCGGGCTCGGCGACGGGCCGGCCGTGGTGTCTCCGCCGCGGTCGTCCTGCTGCTGGAGCATCACGGCGGTCCCCCCGCCGATGAGCGCGGCCAGCACGACGACCAGGGCGATCACCCGCCCGCGCACCCGCCTGCGGGGCGTGGCGGGCGGCCCGTACGGCTGCTGCGCCGTCGTGGGACCGCCCTGCGGATACCGCGGTGCCGCCTCGGGCCTGGTGTCGTACGGCAGGGCGGCGGGGGCGTCGACGGCCTGCGTCGGCACATATCCCTGCGCGGCCTGTGGCCTGCGTCCCTCGGCCGCCTCGGCGAGCAGCTGCTCGGCCTGGTCCGCGTCGGGGCGGGTGGCCGGATCCTTGCGCAGGAGTGCGGTGATGACGGGCCCGAGGGGGCCGGCGTGGCGTGGTTCCTCGGCCTCCTCCTCGACGACCGCCTGCATGGTGGTCAGGGGCGAGGTGCGGCGGAACGGGGATCTTCCCTCCACCGCCGTGTACAGCGTCGCGCCGAGCGCCCACAGGTCGGAGGACGGGCCCGGGTCGTGGCCGCGGACCCGTTCGGGGGCGAGGTAGTCGACCGAGCCCACGACCTCGCCGGTGCGGGTGATGGCCGTGTCGCCGTCTATCTGCGCGATGCCGAAGTCGGTGAGCAGCACGCGGCCGTCCTGGCCGAGGAGGACGTTGCCGGGCTTGACGTCGCGGTGCAGCACTCCGGCCAAGTGGGCGGCGCGCAGGGCGCGCAGCACCCACAGGCCGATGCGCGCGGCCTCGCGCGGTTCGACGCGTTCCCGCTCCTTCACCGCGTCGGCCAGTGAGTGGCCCTCGACCAGCTCCATCACGATCCACGGCCGGCCGTCGTGCTCCAGCACGTCGTGCACGGTGACGACGGCGGAGTGGTTGATCCGTGCGGCGGCCCGTGCCTCCGCGCGGGTGCGCGCCAGCAGCGTGGCCTGTTCGCTGTCGGAGACGTAGAGTGCCGCCGTCAGTTCCTTGATCGCGACGGTCCGGTGCAGCACCTCGTCATGGGCGCGCCACACCCGGCCCATGCCACCGCTCCCGATGGATTCGCCGAGTCGGTAGCGGCCCGCGACGAGCGAGCCCTGCATCTGATTCACGTTGCCCCGCAATGGTCTTGACAGGGTCAGCGTAAGTACGCCGCCCCGTCCTGGGAACCGACGACGTGTCATGGAGACCGCACTGTGACAGTTGTCGCTCAATGAGGCGCGAGGCAACCAAAACGCCTGCGCATGCGTGGGGCCGGAGGTTCAGCCGGTGTACCGGTAAGTAGCCGCGGCCTGCTCGTAGAGGCGGGTCACCTCGTCCCGTTCGGATTCCGGTCCGCGTACCTGGATCACGTGGAAGCGGCCGTCGATGAGCGCCGCGAGGTTGCGGACGTACAGCTCGCCGCCGTTGCCCGTCCAGGTGAACTGGCCCTCGGCCATGGTGCGTCCGCCGACCTCGATGGTCTTCAGACCGGTGGAGGTGGCCCAGCTGGAGTCGCGGTAGGGCTGGAGCT
Organism: Streptomyces sp. NPDC048584; assembly: GCF_043199595.1. Lineage (NCBI taxonomy): Bacteria > Bacillati > Actinomycetota > Actinomycetes > Kitasatosporales > Streptomycetaceae > Streptomyces > Streptomyces sp. NPDC048584. The sequence goes on along the minus strand of NZ_JBICWF010000002.1, from coordinate 141,080 downwards.
CGCGTTCGTCGTCGCGCTGGTAGGCCATGGGGTCGCTGCCGTAGCTCTGCGCGCTGTCCCGGCCGGGGACGACGATCAGCTCGAAGCCGCCCTTGGCGTAGACGACCTGGCCGCTGCCGTTCTTCGGGGTGCGCTGCCAGCCCTCGGCGACGGCGATCCGGAAGCCCTCGGGGTCCTTGGCCAGGGTGAAGCCGTCGGCGACGTCGGGGCCGTTGGTCTGTGTCTCGGTGGATGCCTCGGTGTCCTCCGGTTTCGGGGACTCCTTCTCCGTGTCCGGTGCGGTGCTCGGGTTCGGTGCGGGACTCGCCTGACCGGCGGCTCCGGTGCGGTCGGCGGAATCCGGCGCACCCTCGCCGGACTTGGGCAGGAAGAGCATGGCGTACGCGATCGCCGCCGCCATGGCGAGCAGGACCAGCAGAAGCAGGGTGCGGCCGAGGCGGCGCGGGGAGCCCGCGTCCTGTCTGGCCCGCTTGTGCCGCCCGTGGTGTGCGGGGAGCCCGGCGCGGCGCCTGCGCACCAGCTCGCCCCGGCGCCGTATGACGGGCAGCTTGCGGGCGTCGACGGGCGGCGCCGTGATGACGTTCAGCCCGGCCTCGGGCTCGGGCGCCGAGCGCACCAGGGAACGCAGCCAGCCGCGCAGTTCCTCGAAGTCGAGGCGCTCGGTGGGGTCCTGGCGCAGCAGCGACTCCACGACCGGCCGCAGCGGTCCGCACTCCTCGGCGAAGGCGGGCGGTTCGGCGCACACCAGCTGTACCAGCTCGGCCGTCGACTCCTCCGGGTAGGGCGCGTGCCCCTGGACGGCCCGGAACAGCAGGGAGCCCAGGGCCCAGAGGTCGGTGGCGGGGCCGATCGGGGCGGCCAGCTGCCAGTTCTCGTGCACGGGCCCGGCCTGCTCGGGCGCCCACCGCTCGGTCACGGGTCCGACGACGGCCATACGGGCCTGCCGTGCCCGTTCGGCGGCCAGTGCCGTGCCCGGGCCCCGGCGGGCGGGGGTGTGGGCCACGAGGTCGTCCCAGCCGGCGGGCGGGGTGGCGGCCGCCGCCGGTTCCAGGGCCGCGGGCGCCTCGGGGGTGCCGCCCACGCCGTAGGGGTCGGCTATCCGGCCGGGCGGGATCGCGGCGGGCCGCTCGTCGCCGGTCCGGGTGACCCGCGCGGTGCCGTCCTTGGCGGCGGGCAGGGCCGTACGGCCGTTCTGCTGGGCCTCCTGCACGCGGGCGGCGGCGCGGGCGCCGGCCCGGTACGCGGCGATCGCTCCCGCGCGGGCGGCCCGTACGTCGCCCGCACTGTCGAGGGCCCTGGGCGCCGCGGCGGGGGTGAGGCCGGCCGGGGCGCCCTCCGCCGTACCGCCGGAGAGCCGTCCGGTCCGTGCCTCGATGGCGGCGCGGCGGGCCGCGTCGGGGGTGGGATCCGGGTCGGCGGCGAAACCGGGCGGCCAGGAGGGGCCGCGCCCGGGGTCCGGCACACCCGCCGGCACCGGCGCTGCCGGGCCCGGTGCGGGCACGACGCCCTGTCCGGGCTCGTCGTCGGGCGGTGGCACGGGGTCGTACCCGCACAGGGCTTCCTCCGCCGCGCCGACCGCGAGGCCGGTGAGCATCACCCGGCCGTCGTCGCAGATCAGCACCGTGCGCGCGGTGATGTTGCGGTGCACCCAGCCGTGCGAGTGCAGCACCCGCAGCGCGGTGAGCACGTCGGACGCGATCTCCGCCGCCCGGTACGGTGACAGCGGCTGCTCGGCGAGCATCGCGGCCAGTGGGCGCGCGGCGACGACTTCGCTGACTATCCACAGCGAACCGCCCTCCGCGAACACGTCGAAGACCTGGTCCAGGCGGGGATGGTCGGGGATGGCGGCGGCCGCCTGAGCGGCCTCGACCGCACGCCGTACGACCGGGTCGGCGGGCCGCCGGGTACCGCCGCGCGGGGGCCCGTAACCGCTGCGCCGCGCGACGGAGTCACGGGCGGTGAATCCGTCGGGCAGCCCTTCCGCGTCCAGCACCTCGGCCTCGACGACCTCGGGCAACGGGACCTGTCTGACCAGGACCTCCTGCCCGCTGTAGGTGTCGAAGGCACGGGTCTCGGTCAGCTCGTACTCGTCGGAGGGGGGCAGCGGAAGGCGGTAGCGGTCGGCGAGGACCCGTCCGGCATAGTCGTCCACGATGCCTCCCCCGGCACTACGGTCGGTCAGTTCCGTTCGGCCGGCGGGCCGTTCCGGCTACGTACGGTCCAAGCTTTCACGATACGTGCCGGAGGCAACCCACAGAGAGGGGATGCCACATCTGCCTCCCCATTCCGCGATCCGCTCATGCTCAGGACTTGGCCCGGAACGTCTCCGTCAGCGTCCGCCAGGTGTCCTTGCGCTGATCACCGTCCCATTCGGCGGCCTTGGCCGTGTACAGCAGCCCGTAGCCGAGCCGGTCGCCGACGACGGTTCCCCGGTCGATGGACCGGTACTTGGTCCCGCTCTCCACGTAGGTGAACTCCCAGTCGGCCGTGTTCCAGCCCCGGTAGTCCACCGACGCGATACGGATCCGCTGGTACTGCGAACGCACCATGGCGCGTTCCTGGTTCGTCCAGTCCGCGACCGGGTCGTCCTTCGGGGTGGTCGTCCAGCCGATGAGCAGCTTCTGCCCGCCCGGCCCGGTGAACCGGTCCCCGGCGGGTCCGGTCGACCGGTACTTCCAGCCCTCGGGCAGGCCGATCGAGTAGCCCTGGTTCCCCTTGTGCGTCTGTGCCGCGGACGTGCCGCCGTCGTCGTCGGACTCGTTCTCCGCCCTGTCGTCGGCCTCGTCACCGGCGGAGTCGTCCGAGTCGTCGGACCGGCCGCCTCCGGCCGCCGGCCCCGTCTCCTTGCCGGCCGGGTCGGTCGCGGTGCCGTCGGTGCGGGTGCCGTCGTTCTCGTCGCCCTTGGTGTCGGCACTCGGGGCGCCGGTGGCGACGGTGCCGTCGCCGGTGCCGCCCGTCGCCTTGTCGCCCTCGTCGTCGCCGAGGGTGAAGGCCAGCACGGTGGCGAGCACGGCGAGTACGACGACCACGGCGATGATGACCAGCGTCCGCTTCGGCACCACATCGGTGAGCGGCGCCCTCGGTACGGGCCTGGCCGGCAGGTCCGGCGGGGTCATGACCGGCCAGCCCGAACTGCGTCCGCTGCCGGTGGGGTTGGCGGGTGTGGAGGTGGTGGGCGCGGTCGCGCCGGAGCGGGCGGCGGGCACCCGTGGCGTGGCCGGTGCGGCGGAAGCGGTCGTACCGCCGGCGGACTTGGCGCGGGCGGCCGCGGCGGCACCGGCGGAGCCGGCCGCCACGGCGGCCTTGCGCACGGAACGCAGCGCGCCCTTCAGCTTGTCCCCGGCCTCTTCGGAGCGTCGGCTTCTGGCGCCCGACGGCCCGTCGGGCTGCGGAGGCAGCGGTACGACCTTCGTCGCGTCCGCCGGTTCCGCGGACTCCTCGGGCGCGTTGAGGATGGCGTTCAGCATGGCGCGGGCGCCGCGGTCGTCGAGTCGCTGGACGGGGTCTTTGTTGAGCAGCCCGTAGATGACGTCCCTGAGCGGTCCCGCGTTCTGCGGCTCCTCGAGGGGTTCGGTCATCACCGCCGTGAGCGTGGCGATCGCGGACCCCTTGTCGTACGGGGGTGTGCCCTCCACCGCCGCGTACAGCAGTCCGCCGAGCGACCACAGGTCGGCCGCGGGTCCCGGCTTGTGCCCGCGGGCCCGCTCGGGGGAGATGTAGGAGGGGGCGCCGACGAGCATGCCGGTGGAGGTGATGGACGGGTCGCCCTCGACCTGGGCGATGCCGAAGTCGGTGAGTACGACCCGGCCGTCCTCGGCGATCAGCACGTTGGACGGCTTCACGTCACGGTGCAGGATGCCCTCACGGTGTGCGGAGCGCAGGACGTCGAGGAGGGCGAGGCCGACCTCCGCCGCGCGCCGGGGCTCCAGCAGGCCGTCCTCGCGGATGGCCTCGGCGAGCGACTTTCCGTCGACGAGTTCCATCACGATCCAGGGCCGGTCGTCCTCCTCGACCACGTCGAAGACGGTCACGGCGCTGTTGTTGCGGATCCGGGCGATCGCCTTGGCCTCGCGCAGGGTCCGGGTGATCAGCCGCCGCTTCTCCTCCTCGTCGATGTTCGTCGGGAAGCGGAGCTCCTTGACGGCGACGGTGCGCCCCAAGGTCTCGTCCTGGGCCCGCCACACGGTGCCCATGCCGCCGCGGCCGAGCACGTCTCCCAGCCGGTACCGCCCGGCGAGGAGACGTGCGCTCTTGTCCTGACGGGATGTCCCCGCCCGCTCCGCCTCCGACATGCGTCCCCTCATGCAACCCGCCCTGACAGAGCCTTCATTGTCCCTCACCCGACAAGTGCTCGACGCCCAGGGTGCCTCTGGCCGCGCACCGGACCCGGCGCACGGGGCACCCCGGACGACGGTCACACGGCCCCGGCCTGCATGATGAGCCTCCGACAGGATCCGACGGGGAGGTTCCGGAATGCCGACGCTTCGGGCTCTGGTGGCCCTTCCCGTGTCCCTCGCGCTGCTCGTCCTGGCCCCCACCGCGTCCTCGGCCCCGCCCGTCCCGCGTACGGACACGCTGCTTCCGCTCCTGGTCACACGGGGCGGCGCCCCGGCGGCGGCCCTGCTGGCCGTGGCAGGGACCGGCTCCCGCTACGCGGAAGCGGGCCCGGGTATCGGACGCGCCGACCACTTCCGCGCCGGCAGCATCACCAAGACGTTCGTCGCGACGGTCGTCCTGCAACTGGCCGACGAGGGCCGCCTGTCACTGTCGGACACCGTGGAGAAGCACCTTCCCGGCCTGATCCGGGGAACCGGCAACGACGGCCGCGCCCTGACCCTGCGCTCCCTGCTCACCCACACCAGCGGCCTCCACGACTTCTCGGCGGACACGGGCGGCACGGTCCCGCTCACCCCGCTCCAGGCCGTACGCGTCGCCCTCGCCCACCCCCCGACCGCCCTGGGCCGCTACGCCTACTCGAACACCGACTACGTCCTGCTCGGCCTGATCACCGAGCAGGTCACGGGCCGCTCCTACGCAGCCGAGGCCAGGTCCCGCATCATCACCCCGCTCCATCTGACGGGCACTTCCTTCCCGGGCTCCCGCACGTCCCTCCCCTCCCCCCACGGTCGCTCCTACGCCCCCGACGGAACCGACGTCACCCGCCTGGACCCCCGCGTGGCCGGCGCGGCGGGCGAACTGGTGACGACGTTGGCCGACCTGAACCGCTTCTACTCGTCCCTGCTGTCCGGCGCGCTCCTCTCCGCGCCCTCCCTGCGCGAGATGCTCGGCACCCGCACGGCCCAGGGCAGGTACGGCATGGGCCTGTATCCCCTGAAGCTCCCCTGCGGCACCACGGTCTGGGGCCACAACGGCCGCATCGCGGGCAACTACGTCCGCACGGCGGCGACGCGGGACGGCCGCCAGGTCCTCACGTTCCGTGTGAACACGGACGCACTGACAGATCCCACCCTGGAACAGGCTCTGCTGACAGCCGAGTTCTGCGCCCGTCAGGGCTCGGGGTTCCCCGGGGGCCAGTCTTAGCCCCTCCGGCGTTTGAGGAGCGGGGTCTGGGGCGGATCCCCAGGTTGGGAAGGGAAAGGGCGGCGGGGGCGAAAAGGCCACCCCCCTCACCGCAGCGGCGAGATGTCCGGCGCTCCCAACCGCGCCGCATCCGCGGTCAAATCATCCGGCTGCCGCTGGGACTCCCGCTCGGCCTCCACCCGCTTCTCATAATGCCGAACCTCCCGCTCCACCCGATCCGCGTCCCACCCCAGCACCGGCGCCATCAACTCCGCCGCCTCCCGCGCACTCCGCGTCCCCCGATCGAACGTCTCGATCGAAATCCGCGTACGCCGCGTCAGCACATCGTCCAGATGCCGCGCCCCCTCGTGCGAAGCCGCGTACGTGATCTCCGCACGCAGATAGTCATCGGCCGCCGCCAACGGCTCTCCCAGCGAAGGGTCCTCGGCGATCAGCGCCAGCACCTCCTCCGCCAACGTCCCGTACCGCTGCAGCAGATGCTCCACCCGCACCGTGTGCAGCCCGGTCCGCGCGGCCGTCCGCGCCCGCGCGTTCCACAGCGCGTGGAACCCCTCGGCTCCCACCAGCGGCGTCTCCTCGGTGACACAGTCGGCGACGCGCGCGTCGAGCCCGTGAACCGCCGCGTCCACCGCGTCCTTGGCCATCACCCGGTACGTCGTGTACTTCCCGCCCGCCACCACCACGAGCCCCGGCGCGGAGTGGGCCACGGTGTGCTCACGCGACAGCTTGCTGGTGGCGTCCGACTCGCCGGCGAGCAGCGGCCGCAGGCCGGCGAACACGCCCTGTACATCGTCCCGCGTGAGCGGCACCGCGAGCACCGAGTTCACATGCTCCAGCAGATAGTCGATGTCCGCGCTGGACGCGGCCGGGTGGGCCTTGTCGAGGTCCCAGTCGGTGTCCGTGGTGCCCACGATCCAGTGCCGGCCCCAGGGGATGACGAACAGCACGGACTTCTCGGTGCGCAGGATGAGCCCGGACGTGGAGTGGATTCGGTCCTTGGGGACGACGAGGTGGATGCCCTTGGAGGCCCGCACGTGGAACTGTCCGCGTTCGCCGACCATCGCCTGGGTGTCGTCGGTCCACACCCCGGTCGCGTTGACGATCTGCTTGGCGCGGACCTCGTACTCGCCGCCGCCCTCGACGTCCTGCACCCGGGCGCCGACCACGCGTTCGCCCTCGCGCAGGAAACCGGTGACCCGCGCGCGGTTGGCGACCTTCGCGCCGTACGCGGCGGCCGTGCGCACCAGGGTCGCCACGAAGCGGGCGTCGTCCATCTGGGCGTCGTAGTACTGCAGGGCGCCGATCAGTGCGTCCTTCCTCAAGCAGGGGGCGACACGCAGCGCGTGACGGCGGGTCAGATGACGGTGCACGGGCAGGCCTCGTCCGTGCCCGCGGGCCATCGCCATGGTGTCGTAGAGCGCGACGCCCGCTCCGGCGTACAGCCGCTCCCAGCCCTTGTGCTGCAGCGGATAGAGGAACGGCACCGGGCGCACGAGATGCGGAGCGAGCCGCTCCAGCAGCAGGCCGCGTTCCTTCAGCGCCTCCCGGACGAGCACGAAGTCCAGCATCTCCAGATAGCGCAGGCCACCGTGGATCAGTTTGCTGGACCGGCTGGACGTGCCCGACGCCCAGTCACGCGCCTCGACCAGGCCCGTGGACAGACCGCGCGTCACGGCGTCGAGCGCCGTACCGGCACCGACCACGCCGCCGCCCACCACCAGCACGTCCAGCTCGTGCTCGGCCATGGACGCGAGTGACTCGGCGCGCTGCGCCGGCCCCAGTGTCGCTGTCCTCACCGCTGCCTCCCGCTCATCGGTCGCATCGGCCGCACCCGTCCGGCGAAGCCCGGTCCCCCACCCTCATGCCCAGATTCTGACCGGCATGCCCGACTTCGGCCACCACGGACCCCCAGCCTGTGGATAACCCTGCGGGACGACTCACCGAAACTCGGCCGACCAATCCCGCATATCGGTCATATTTACTCCTAGTCTGACATTGCGCTCGCCTGTCCAGTCCACAGGGCTTGCGCACCTGTCGCACCCCGGTTAATGGAAGGGACGGCCCACGCCATGCCCGCAGATCTCGCCGTCATCGGACTCGGCCCGTACGGCCTGCCCCTGGCCCAGGCCGCCGTAGCCGCCGGCATCCCCACCATCGGCTACCGGACCGGCCCCGAGGAGGGCTCCCTCAGCGCCGCCGAACAGCGCCGCATGCTCGCCCAGGGCTTCCGTACGACCGCCAACGCCGCCGAGCTCGGCCGGGTGCGCACCGCGGTCATCTGCGCCCCCACCCCGCGCGGCCCGGACGGCGGGCTCGACCTGAGCCAGGTGGAGACGGCCGCCCGCACCCTCGCCGCGCGACTGCGCCCGCACACCACGGTCGTCCTCGAATCCCCCGTGCCCCCGGGGACCACGGAGGGACCGCTGCTGCGGCTGCTCGAGTCGGGATCAGGCCTGCGCGCGGGGCGCGATTTCCACCTCGCCCACTCCCCCAGCCGGGTCGACCCCGGCAACCGCGACCACACCCCCGCCAACACGCCGAAGGTCATCGGCGGCCTCACGCCGGCCTGTACCGAGTCGGCCGCCGCCTTCTACGGCCGGATCACCGACAAGGTCGTCCGCGCGCGCGGCCTGCGCGAGGCCGAGACCGTACAGCTCCTGGAGACCAACTTCCGGCACGTCAACATCGCCCTCGTCAACGAGATGGCGGCCCTCTGCCACGACCTGGGCATCGACCTGTGGGACGTCCTCAGATGCGCGGAGACCAAACCCTTCGGCTTCCACCCCTTCCGCCCCGGCCCCGGAGTCGGCGGCCACGCCGTGACCCAGGACCTGACCGCCCACGCGGGCCGCACCCTGCGCATGGCGGAGCTCGCACAGGAGGTCAACAGCCGGATGCCGCGCTACGTCGTGCAGCGCGCCGCCGCCCTCCTCAACGAGCACGGCAAGTCCGCACGCGGCGCACGCGTGCTGCTCCTCGGCGTGACCTACAAGCCCGACCTCGCCGACCAGCAGGGCTCCCCGGCCCAGGAGATCGCGGTCCGGCTGATGGAGCTGGGCGCCTCCGTCAGCTACCACGACCCCCACGTCCCGGCGTGGAACGTCCTCGACCGACCCGTCCCCCGCGCGGACTCCCTCTACGAGGCCGCGGCCGACGCCGACCTGACGATCCTCCTCCAGCAGCACCGCACCTACGACCTCCAGGGCCTGTCGGTGAAGGCCCAGCTCCTCCTCGACACCCGCGGGGCGACGCCTACGGGGGCGGCGCACCGGTTGTGAGAGGGGGGCGCGCGACGGGGCGGCGTGCCACGGAGGTTGGTGGTGGGCCGGAAGCCGCACGGGTAGGGTTGACAAGAGATGGAGCCCACCGCAGAGGGCACTGCGGCAGGCTCCTGAAAGTGAACGGAGTGTCCACCCCTAGTTCATGCAGGGGTGGCCGCTCACTTCCCGTAACGCCACAAGATGCACCTCCTCCGGAATTTCACCATCCGCAGACGGATCCGGTCCCAGGCGGTGGGCTTGCGGTGACGGCCCATGGCGCGCCCCCTGAACACCACGTGCGCCCCCGGACATGCGAAAGAGGCCGGTCACCCCAGCGGGTGACCGGCCTCTTCGGTGCCGTATCGGAGGCCGTACGGGCTCTACCGGCGGTGCTGTGAGTCCGCCACCGTGACCTCGACGCGCTGGAACTCCTTCAGTTCGCTGTAGCCGGTGGTGGCCATCGCGCGGCGCAGGGCGCCGAAGAGGTTCATCGAGCCGTCGGGGGTGTGGGAGGGACCGGTGAGGATCTCCTCCAGTGTGCCCACGGTGCCGAGGTCGACCTTCTGGCCGCGCGGCAGCTCCTCGTTGACGGCCTCCATGCCCCAGTGGTGGCCCTTGCCCGGACCGTCCGTCGCGCGGGCCAGCGGGGAGCCCATCATCACGGAGTCCGCGCCGCAGGCGATCGCCTTGGCCAGGTCGCCGGACCAGCCGACACCGCCGTCCGCGATCACGTGCACGTACCGGCCGCCGGACTCGTCCATGTAGTCGCGGCGGGCGGCGGCCACGTCGGCGACCGCTGTGGCCATGGGGACCTGGATACCGAGCACATTGCGCGTGGTGTGCGCGGCCCCGCCGCCGAAGCCGACGAGGACGCCCGCCGCACCGGTGCGCATGAGGTGCAGGGCGGCCGTGTAGGTGGCGCAGCCTCCGACGATCACGGGGACGTCCAGCTCGTAGATGAACTGCTTCAGGTTCAGCGGCTCGTGCGCCCCGGAGACGTGCTCCGCCGACACCGTCGTACCGCGGATGACGAAGATGTCCACACCCGCGTCGACGACGGCCTTGGAGAACTGGGCGGTGCGCTGCGGGGAGAGCGCGGCGGCGGTGACCACGCCCGAGTCGCGCACCTCCTTGATGCGCTGCCCGATCAGCTCCTCCTTGATGGGAGCGGCGTAGATCTCCTGGAGACGGCGGGTGGCCGCCTCGGCGGGCATGCCCACGATCTCGTCCAGCAGCGGCTGCGGGTCCTCGTGGCGCGTCCACAGGCCCTCGAGGTTCAGCACGCCGAGGCCGCCGAGCTCGCCGATGCGGATCGCGGTGGCCGGGGAGACGACCGAGTCCATCGGAGCGGCCAGGAACGGCAGCTCGAAACGGTAGGCGTCGATCTGCCAGGCGATCGAGACCTCCTTCGGGTCCCGCGTACGGCGGCTGGGGACGACGGCGATGTCGTCGAAGGCGTACGCCCGGCGGCCGCGCTTGCCGCGCCCGATCTCGATCTCAGTCACGTCTGTGGCCTTTCCCTGATGCGTTGCAGCGCCTTCCAGTATCCCCGACGGACACGCCGAGGGCGGTCCCGGAGGTGTCCGGGACCGCCCTGGAAGGCCCTCTGACTACTTGCGGCTGTAGTTCGGTGCCTCGACCGTCATCTGGATGTCATGCGGGTGGCTCTCCTTGAGACCGGCCGACGTGATGCGGACGAAGCGGCCCTTGGACTCCATCTCCTCGATGGTCGCGGCGCCCACGTAGCCCATCGTCTGGCGCAGACCGCCGACGAGCTGGTGCAGCACGTTGGCCAGCGGGCCGCGGTAGGGCACCTGGCCCTCGATGCCCTCGGGCACGAGCTTGTCGTCGGAGGCGACCTCGGCCTGGAAGTAGCGGTCCTTCGAGTACGACCGGCCCTGGCCCCGGGACTGCATGGCGCCCAGCGAGCCCATGCCGCGGTACGACTTGAACTGCTTGCCGTTGATGAACTGCAGCTCGCCGGGGGACTCCTCGCAGCCCGCGAGGAGGCTGCCCAGCATCACGGTGTCGGCGCCGGCGGCGAGCGCCTTGCCGATGTCGCCGGAGTACTGCAGTCCGCCGTCGCCGATCAGCGGGACGCCCGCCGCGCGGGCCGCGAGGGACGCCTCGTAGATGGCCGTGACCTGCGGAACGCCGATGCCGGCGACGACCCGGGTGGTACAGATCGAACCGGGGCCGACGCCCACCTTGATGCCGTCGACGCCGGCATCGACGAGTGCCTGGGCGCCGTCACGCGTGGCCACGTTGCCGCCGATCACGTCGACACCGACGCTCGACTTGATCTTCGCCATCCAGCTGAGGGCGTTGCTGTTGTGGCCGTGCGAGGTGTCGACGACCAGGAAGTCCACACCGGCCTCGGCAAGCGCCTGGGCCCGCTCCAGGGCCTCGGGGCTGGCGCCCACGGCGGCGCCCACGATCAGACGGCCCTCCGCGTCCTTGGCGGCGTTGGGGTACTGCTCGGCCTTCACGAAGTCCTTGACCGTGATGAGGCCCTTGAGGATGCCCGCGTCGTCGACCAGCGGAAGCTTCTCGATCTTGTGGCGGCGCAGCAGCTCCATCGCCTCGACACCGGAGATGCCGACATGCCCGGTGACCAGCGGCATCGGGGTCATGACCTCGCGCACCTGACGGGAGCGGTCGGTCTCGAAGGCCATGTCACGGTTGGTGACGATGCCGAGCAGCTTCTTGTTGCCGTCGGTGACCGGGACGCCGCTGATGCGGAACTTCGCGCACAGGGCGTCGGCCTCACCGAGCGTGGCCTCCGGATGGATGGTGATGGGGTCGGTCACCATGCCGGACTCGGAGCGCTTCACCAGGTCGACCTGGTTGGCCTGGTCCTCGACGGACAGGTTGCGGTGCAGCACGCCGACGCCGCCCTGACGGGCCATGGCGATGGCCATGCGGGACTCGGTGACCTTGTCCATCGCGGCCGAGAGCAGGGGGATGTTCACCCTGACGTTGCGGGAGATGCGGGACGAGGTGTCGACCGCGTTGGGGAGCACTTCGGATGCGCCCGGCAGCAGCAGCACGTCGTCGTAGGTCAGCCCGAGTGTCGCGAATTTGGCGGGCACTCCGTCGACGTTGGCAGTCATGACACCTTCCCCAAATGGCCTTGATCGGTGCGGATGTCCATGCTAACGGGAAGCGCGGGTGTCTCATTCCACGGTTCGGTACGGCTCCCGGCTTCGTATGTTCGTACGGGAACGGCCGATCATCTGTTCATATGTCGGCGGGAGTTACTGCTCCGCCAGGGCACGCAGCCGGCTCAGCGCGCGGTGCTGGGCGACTCTGACCGCGCCGGGTGACATTCCCAACATCTGTCCGGTCTCCTCCGCGGTGAGACCCACTGCGATCCGCAGCAGGATCAGCTCGCGCTGGTTCTCGGGGAGGCTGGCCAGCAGTTTCTTGGCCCATTCGGCGTCGCTGCTGAGCAGTGCGCGCTCCTCGGGGCCGAGGGAGTCGTCGGGGCGCTCGGGCATTTCGTCGGAGGGCACGGCCGTCGAGCCGGGGTGCCGCATCGCAGCGCGCTGCAGGTCGGCGACCTTGTGGGAGGCGATGGCGAAGATGAACGCCTCGAAGGGCCTGCCGGTGTCCTTGTAGCGGGGCAGCGCGAGGAGCACCGCGACGCAGACCTCCTGAGCGAGGTCCTCGACGAAGTGCCGGGCGTCGCCGGGGAGCCGGGACAGGCGGGTGCGGCAGTAGCGCAGCGCGAGGGGGTGGACGTGGGCGAGCAGATCGTGCGTGGCCTGCTCGTCTCCGTCGACCGCGCGATGGACGAGCGCACCGAACGCCCCTTGGGCAGTGCCCGCCTCGTCGTCGCGCATCGGTCCATGGTGCCTTGCGGACTTCTGGTCCGTGGCACCGTGTCCCTGGTTGTGCACCGAAGCGTTATGAGCGGGTGCGCCGGAAGTCATCCCTTGCGCCCTCCCCTTCCGCTCGACCGACTCGTCCCCGAGGAACTCCACACCTCAAGGATGCGCCATCGGCGCCGAAACAAGGAGCGGGCGTTCGGGGGGCGGTGCCGGTGCGCTGGTGGGTGGGGGTTTTCGCACCCCCTGGTGCGGTGGGTTTCATGCGTCGGGGGCTTGCTGGATGTAGTCGGGGTGTGCGGAACGCGGTGTCTGCGGGCGCACGGCACCGGCGCGGCCCGGCGCTTGCGGGGTGCACCCGCGCGGGGGTGGCCGGGGGAGTCTGCGCAGCCCGGCGCTTGCGGGGTGCCGTCGCGCCCACCCGTGCCGCCCCAGCGGCACGACTGCCCGCGGGAGCGGGGGGTACGGGCACAGCCCGCAGGAACGGTGCGGGCGCAGCCCGCAGGAACGGTGCGGGCGCAGCCCGCAGGAACGGTGCGGGCGCAGCCCGCAGGAACGGTGCGGGCGCAGCCCGCAGGAACGGTGCGGGCG
>NZ_JBICWF010000002.1:0-127760 GCF_043199595.1 Streptomyces sp. NPDC048584 | reverse complement strand
CGCAGCCCGCGGGAGCGGGGGGTACGGGCACAGCCCGCGGGAACGGTGCGGGCGCAGCCCGCGGGAGCGGGGGGTACGGGCACAGCCCGCAGGAACGGTGCGGGCGCAGCCCGCGGGAGCGGGGGGTACGGGCACAGCCCGCGGGAGCGGGGGGGTACGGGCACAGCCCGCGGGAGCGGGGGGGTACGGGCACAGCCCGCGGGAGTGGCTGGGTGGCGCCGTCGTCGCCCGGCGGGAGCGGGCAAGCGGAGGGGTCGTCGCCCGGCGAGTGCGGGCGGGGGCGTTGTCGCCCGCCCGGTGCGCGGGCCTGTGCGGGGGCGGTGACCCGCAGCGTCGCTCACGCTGCGGGTCGGTGCGGCTAGCGCACCAGGCCCCAGCGGAAGCCCAGGGCCACCGCGTGCGCGCGGTCCGACGCCCCGAGCTTCTTGAAGAGCCGACGTGCGTGCGTCTTCACCGTGTCCTCGGAGAGGAACAGCTCGCGCCCGATCTCCGCGTTGGACCGGCCGTGACTCATCCCCTCCAGCACCTGGATCTCACGCGCGGTGAGCGTGGGCGCCGCCCCCATCTCGGCGGACCGCAGCCGCCGCGGGGCGAGCCGCCAGGTCGGGTCGGCGAGCGCCTGCGTCACCGTCGCCCGCAGCTCCGCGCGGGAGGCGTCCTTGTGCAGATAGCCCCGCGCGCCGGCGGCCACCGCGAGCGCCACGCCGTCGAGGTCCTCGGCGACCGTGAGCATGATGATGCGCGCTCCGGGGTCGGCGGACAGCAGCCGCCGGACCGTCTCGACACCGCCCAGACCGGGCATGCGTACGTCCATCAGAATCAGGTCCGAGCGGTCGGCACCCCAGCGGCGGAGGACTTCCTCGCCGTTGGCCGCCGTCGTCACACGCTCGACGCCGGGCACGGTCGCGACCGCGCGGCGGAGCGCCTCTCGGGCAAGCGGGGAGTCGTCGCAGACGAGGACGGAAGTCATGGCCGCCCTCCGGAGCTGATGCGCGTCACCTTGAGCCTCCAGGCTGGTACGAAATCGTCACCTTGCGGTCGACCGTCTCGGACGCCCGCCCGAGCGCTTGTTCCTTCAACCGCCTCGCACTCTCAACGACGGTCACTCGAAAGAGTTACGGGGCCGTCTGCCATCTTCGGCACTCTACGTGAGGAGGCGGACACGGTGGAGTCATGCGCGGCGGACCCCCGAACTTTCACCACAACCTGTGCCCCATTCAGACCCTTTTCTTCCCATTAGTTGGTGTCCGGGGCTAGATTCGCAATGAGTCATATTTTCATCTCCTTGGATCGTAGTTGTACGGTCGTGGACACCGGATCCGCCCAGAACGGCTACAAGGGGTCACGCAATGGCAGATTTCTCCCGCCTTCCCGGACCGAACGCGGACCTGTGGGACTGGCAGCTGCTGGCTGCCTGCCGCGGAGTGGACAGCTCGCTCTTCTTCCACCCCGAGGGCGAGCGGGGTGCCGCGCGGAGCGCTCGCGAGAACTCGGCCAAAGAGGTCTGCATGAGGTGCCCGGTGCGCGCCGAGTGCGCCGCCCACGCGCTGGCGGTACGCGAGCCGTACGGCGTGTGGGGCGGACTGACCGAGGACGAGCGCGAAGAACTGATGGGACGGGCGCGCAACCGGCTGGTATCGGCGTCGGCCGCCGGAGGGCACACCGCCTCGAACAACTGAAGGAACGTTTCTCCACACCACGCGGGGCACGCACGTGCGCCCGCGCACGGTCACGGAGCGCGACCGCCCGCCCTATCGCGCGGCGGCCGCCGCCAGCTTCTCCAGCGTCGCGTTGACCGCCGGCACCTGGGCGAGATCCGGCAGGGTGAGCGCGACGATCTCCCGGCGCACGGCCGGCTCCAGCGCCACGGTGCGCACGCCGCGCGGGCGGAGCGATTCGACAGCCAGCTGGGGCAGGACCGCGACCCCGAGTCCCGCGCCGACCAGCCCGGCGACCGCCGGATAGTCGTCGGTCGCGAAGTCGATGCGCGGGGTGAAACCGGCCGCCTCGCACACCTCGACCAGCTGGCCCCGGCAGCGCGGGCAGCCGGCGATCCACGGCTCGTCGGCGAGTTCACCGATGGCGACGGACTCCGCGCGGGCGAGGCGGTGCCGTTCGGGTACGAGACCCAGGAGCCGGTCCGACAGCAGCGGCCGTACGACCAGGTCGTCCCACTCCTCCGCGCCCGCCGCCCCCTCGTAGCGGAACGCCAGGGCCACGTCGCAGTCGCCCTCGCGCAGCATCTCCACGGAACGCGGCGGCTCGGCCTCCTCCAGGGAGACCCGCGTGCCCGGGTGGGCGTCGCGCAGGGCGGCGAGGGCGGTGGGGACGAGCGTGGAGCTGCCGCTGGGGAAGGAGACGAGCCGCACGCGGCCCGCGCGGAGCCCGGCGATGGCGGCGACCTCCTCCTCGGCGGCGGTCAGTCCGGCGATGATCCCGGCCGCGTGCCGCACCAGCGCCTCACCGGCCTGGGTCAGCCGCATCTCGCGGCCGCTGCGGATGAGCAGGGGCGTGCCGACGGACCCCTCCAGGACCTTCATCTGCTGACTGACCGCCGGCTGGGTACAGCCCAGTTCACGGGCCGCCGCGGAGAAGGAGCCGGTGGTGGCGACGGCGCGCAGTACACGGAGATGACGGGCTTCGATCACCCTTCAAGGATAAGCGGACCTTTGAGCCGGCGCCGGATAATGCGTCGACGCTTTGACTCCCATCGCTTACCGTGCGGGCATGAAGCTTCTGTCTGTGAACCTGGGCCGCCCCGAAGCCGTGCCGTACACCGATCAGCCCGACGGCGTGACCGGTATCGACAAGCGGCCGGCGGAGGGGCCGGTGCGAGTGGCGGCGCCGGGGCCGAACGGGGCGAGCGGTCTGGCCGGGGACGCCGTGTGCGAGACCCGGCATCACGGCGGGGACGACCAGGCGGTGTACGCCATGGCCCGCGAGGACCTCGACGCGTGGGAGCGCACGCTGGGGCGCCCGCTGACGAACGGCATGTTCGGCGAGAACCTCACCACCGAGGGCATCGACGTGTCCGGCGCGCTGATCGGCGAGCACTGGGCGGTCGGCCCCGAGGTGGTCCTCGAGGTCACCTCCGGGCGGATTCCCTGCCGTACCTTCCAGGGCCATCTGGGTGAGAAGGGCTGGGTGAAGCGGTTCACCGAGCGGGGCGCGCCGGGCGCGTACTTCCGGGTGGTCCGGCCCGGTGAGATACGCGCGGGGGACACCGTACGGATCGTGCACCGGCCGGATCACGAGGTGACGGTCGCGCTGCAGTTCCGCGCGGTGACCACCGAGCGCGCGCTGCTTCCCCAACTGCTGGCCGCGTCCGGGGCGCTGCATCCGGAGGCGCTGGCGAAGGCATGGACGTACGTGGAGAAGTACGGGACGGAGCAGACGGTCTGACGGCGTGTCCATGAAGTGACACGAAACGGACGTCCCTGCTCCGCTGTCACTACGCTGACGCCATGACAACGGCTCTGATTACGGGATCGACGGCGGGGATCGGTGCCGCGTTCGCGCGGCGGCTGGCGGCCGACGGACATGATCTGGTGCTGGTCGCCCGAGACACCGTCCGGCTGCGCGAACAGGCGACCGAGCTGCACGACCGCCATGGCATCGAGGCGGAGGTGCTGACCGCCGACCTGGCGGAGGACAAGGGCATCGAGGCGGTGGCCGGCCGTCTCGGCGACCGCCAGAACCCCGTCGACCTGCTGGTCAACAACGCCGGCTTCGGCAACAGGGCCCGTTACCTCGAGGCGCCCATGGCCGACGAGCTGAGGATGCTCAAGGTGCACTGCGAGGCGGTGCTGCGGCTGACCTCGGCGGCGGTGGAGGCGATGCGGGAGCGCGGGCGCGGCGGTGTCGTGAACGTCGCCTCGACGGCCGCGTTCGTCCCGCGCGGGACGTACGGCGCGTCCAAGGCGTGGGTCGTGCAGTTCACCCAGGGCGCGGCGCAGGACCTGGCGGGCCAGGGCGTACGGCTGATGGCGCTGTGCCCCGGCTTCGTGCGCACCGAGTTCCACGAGCGGGCGGGGATGGGCACGGACAACATCCCGAAGTGGATGTGGCTGGACGCCGACAAGGTCGCCGCGGCGGCGCTGGCGGATCTGGCCCGGGGCAGGTCCCTGTCGATCCCGGACCCGCGCTACAAGGCGCTGATGGGGGCGGCGAAGCTGGTCCCGCGCGGGATGCTGGGCGGGATCTCGTCGCGGACGGGACGGAAGTACGGCCCCCGGTAAGCCGGGGACCCGCCCCCGCGAGAAAATGGGGGGTGACAGGACCAACCCGGACCCAGGGGGGACCGGAGGCGAGCGTCATGACCTTCGTACAGCTCATCGACTGCCGGACCAGCCGGTTCGAGGAGATGGACCGGCTGCTGGACCAGTGGGTCGAGCAGACCAGGGGGAAGCGGACGGCGACGCACGCGGTGGTCGCCAAGGACCGCTCCAACGCGTCGCACGTCGTCGAGATCGTGGAGTTCCCGTCGTACGAGGAGGCGGTACGGAACTCGAAGCTGCCGGAGACCGACCGGATCTTCCGGGAGATGACGGCCCTGTGCGACGGGACGCCCACCTTCACGGATCTCGACGTGGTGCGCGACGCGCAGCTGAACACGGACTCCGCGCGGCGCTTCTTCGAGGCGGTCGCCCACGACGACGACCTCTCCGCGATGGCGGGCCTGGTCGAGGAGCACTACCACGACCACGATCCGGCCAACGAGCAGGACCTGATCGGACTCGACCACTTCCGGCGCGAGATGGACGTCTGGCGGAACGGTTTCGACTTCGCGTTCCGTATCGAGGACCAGATCGCCCAGGGCGACCGGGTGTGCACCCGCTGGAGCTGGGAGGGCACCCACAAGGCCGACTTCCTCGGCATCCCGGCCACGGGCGAGAAGGTCACGATGACGGGCACGACCGTCTTCCGCTTCGGCGCCAACGGCAGGATCGTCGAGGGCTGGTGGCAGTACGACCGTCTGGGTCTGCTGGCCCGGCTGGGCGCACTGGAGCCGACGGAACTCTGACCCGCCCCACGTGCGGGGAGCGTGCGCCCGGACCACCCGTCCGCCGGCGCTGGTGCGCACGCACCAGCGCCCGCATGCCGGCGACGCCGGCGGGTACGTCCCTCCCGTACGCCGTGTGCCGGAAGCGGCCAAAGAGCGAGGGGTGCCCGAAGTGATTCGCAAACTGCAGATGGTCGCGCTGGACTGCGCCGATCCGGCCCGGCTCGCGCGGTTCTACGCGGAGCTGCTCGGCGGCCGGGTGGTCGCGGACCCGGACGCTCCCGAGTGGGTCGAGGTGCACGGGTTCGAAGGCGTTCCGCTGGCCTGCCAGCGGGTCGACGGCTACCGCCCGCCCCAGTGGCCCGGCCAGGACCGTCCGCAACAGCTCCACCTGGACTTCGACGTGGACGACCTCGACGCGGAGGAGCAGCGGGCGCTCGCCCTCGGCGCGACCGTGCTGGAGCGCACGGACCAGGTCCGCCCGGACGCGAACTGGCGGGTCTACGCGGACCCGGCCGGCCACCCGTTCTGCCTCTGCCTCCACTGAGCGCCTCGGCCCTCCCGGCCCCGACGGAACGATCGTCGGGGGGGCCGGTGACCGTACGACCGCCCGGGCCTGCAGGCCCGACCGGGGCTCCGGAGCCGGCAGACCTCTGCCCCGGTCCTGGCACGCGCACGCGACGGTCACCCGTCAGCCCGCCGTCTTCCTGCACGACCCGGGTCTGGTGAGCGGCCTCGACGAGTTCCAGCGCACCTCCGTCTACGGCCGCGACGACGGGGCGAGCGGCCTGGCGAAGGTCTGGGACGACCTGCTCGGCCGCCCCCCGGAGCGGGAGAGCTGGCGCATCACGCCGGTGATCGGCCAGCGCCTCGAACAGCTGATGCAGCGGATCGGCATCGGTCACTCCACCGCCCACCTGAGGTTCGGTGACGACTGGAAGCTCCAGCCGCGCGCGCTGGACGCCGGTCCCGGCTGGGAGGACCGGCTGGCGGTGGGGACGACGGGCTGGTGCAGGAGAGCGGCCGGGTCCGTATCTACCCGGCCGGGCAGGCCGCCGCAGATGGGTGGGCCGCGGGAGCCACCCGGGGACGTCGAGCGCGCGTGACCGGCGCGCAGGATCTGAGGATCTGCCGTCTGGCTGCCGGGTGCGATGCTGGTCATCTGGTCCCCCGCTCATGAGCCGACGGTGACCCTCTCTCAGGTACCCGTAAGAGCGCGGTCTCCGGCGACGCTCTAATCCTGGTCTCAGGTTGATCGGGGAAACTGAGCGGCAAAAACATCGACTGGAGGGGGCGGGCCGGCGTGCGGATCATGATCGCGGATGATGACGTGTCCATCCGTGAGTCGCTGGAGCGGGTGCTCCAGGTCGAGGGTTACGACACCAGAACCGTCGCCAACGGTCTCGCCGTGCTCGACGGGGTCGGCGGGGCCGACGGTGACACGCTGGATCTGCTGCTCCTCGACGTGATGATGCCCCGCCTCGGCGGGTTGGAGACCTGCCGGCGGTTGCGTGCCGCGGGTCGGGATCTGCCGGTGCTGATGCTGACCGCCCGTGACCAGGTCTCCGACCGGGTCGCGGGGCTGGACGCGGGTGCCGACGACTACCTGCCGAAGCCGTTCGCCACCGAGGAGTTGCTGGCCCGGGTGCGGGCCCTGCTGCGCCGTCGCACGCCGACCGACGAGGAGTCGCAGATCCTGTCGTTCGCCGACGTCCGGCTCGATCCCGACAGGTTCGAGGCGTGGCGGGGCGGGCGGCCGCTGCGTCTGACCCGGACCGAGTTCTCCCTCCTGCAGGTCCTCATGCGCAACGCGACCCGGGTCCTGACCCGCGACACGCTGTTCGAGGCGATCTGGGGCTTCGGCATGAGCTCCACCGCCAACAACCTCCAGGTGTACGTGAGTTACCTGCGCCGCAAGATGGAGGCCGAGGGTGAGCCGCGATTGATCTACACGCTGCGCGGCCTGGGATACACGTTGCGGGAGACTCCTCCGTGAGCAGGCCCGCCGGCCGGGAACCGCGCCGGCTGACCCGATGGTGGCGCCGGCGGTCCCTGCGGACCAGGCTGACGGTGATCGCGGCGACGGCCATCGCGGTCAGCGTGTTCGTGGCCTTCCAGGTGGCCAGCGAGCTACTGGACTGGGAGCTGCGGGACACCGTCGAGGATCAGCTGCGCGCCGACTCCCGCGTCCTGGCGACGAACGCGGAGCGCGCCGGTCTGGCGCAGGTCCGGCTACCGCCGTATCCCGGATCCGGGAGGCTGGTGCGGGTCGTCCTGGCCGACGGCTCGATCCGGACGCCGGCCGGCCAACCCGCGCTGCCCCCGGTCAGCGAGCAGGCCGGGCGCGTGGCGCAGGGCGTGTCGGCCGACCTGATGGAGTCGAACGACAGCGACGAAGAAGGCTACGTCATCTACACGCTGCGGGCGGGCGACGGCGCGGTCCAGGTGGCCCGCGTCGTCGACGACGGCCCGGTCAACCGGTTCGGGTTCGGCATGCTGCTGATCGGGCTGCTCTGCGTGGTCGGCGGCGCCCTTGTCGGGCGGACCGTGGCGCGGACCGGGTTGACACCGATCGACCGGCTGACCGCCGCCGCCGTACGTGTCGCGCACACCCGGGATCTCGACGCCGACATCCCGGATGAGGGCGGTGGGGAGATCAGGCGGCTGATCCAGTCGATCAACGACATGCTCGCCGCGCTCCGGAACTCCCGGCGGGCCCAGCGGCTGCTCGCCGAGGACGCCGCCCACGAGCTCAAGACCCCGCTCACCAGCCTGCGCCTCAACGTCGAGCTGCTGATCCGGCTCGATCGGCGCGGCACCCTGGACAGCGCACTGCCGGCGGAGAGCCGGACCCGGCTGCTCAACGATCTCGGCGCCCAGGTGGCCGAGTTGAGCACCCTTGTCGCCGAGCTGACCGACCTGGCGCGTGGCGACGTCAGCGACGAGAGCACCGAGGCGCTCGACCTCGCCGACGTGGTGGTGGCCGCCGCGACCCGGGCGGGTTCCCGCGTGCCCGACATCGAGGTGGCGCTCGACGTGACCTCTGTGTGGGTGAGCGGGCGTCCCGCTGCGCTCGAGCGAGCGGTGCTCAACCTCATCGACAACGCGGGCAAGTGGTCCCCCGCGGACCAGCCGGTCCAGGTCCGGCTCCGTGCCGAGGGCGCGTCCGCGGTGCTCGAGGTCGACGATGCCGGGCCGGGCATCGACGCCGCCGACGTACCGCGGGTGTTCGACCGGTTCTACCGTGCCGACGGCGCACGGGCGTTGCCGGGATCCGGTCTGGGGCTGTCGATCGTGCAGCGGGTCGTCGACGCCCATGGCGGCCGGGCCACCGTCGCCCGCTCCGCACGCGGTGGCGCGCTGCTTCGGGTGGACCTTCCGGCCGCGGCCCCGCCCGCCCCGGTCGCGCGGCTCACCGCCGGGGAGGACACCGAGGCGTGCTGACCCGCCCCGGCGGCGCGGCGCGGGACAAGGGACGGCGGCCCTCGGGCACGGCCCCGCGCGGCTCACCCCCGGGGCAGGACACCGCGATGCGCCGACCCCAGCCCCGGCGCGTGGCGCAGGACCGAAGGGCGGCGACCGCGGGCCCATGAAAATCCGGGACGGGCCTGGGGCCCGTCCCGGAACTCGTCCGTGCCGCCGCGCTCACCGTTGCAGCGCGGGCTCCTCGTCGTCGGCGAGCGGCTGTCGACCGTCCGGCAGCTCAGCCGCCGGACGGGACAGCCGGCTCGGCCACCACATCCGGCGGCCGATCAGCAAGGTGAGGGCGGGCACCAGGACCGACCGCACCAGCAGGGCGTCGAGCAGCACGCCGAAGGCCACCAGGAACCCGACCTCGACCAGCATCACCAGCGGAAGTGTGACGAGGACCCCGAACGTGGCCGCCAGGACCAGGCCTGCCGAGGTGATGACGCCACCGGTGGCCGAGAGGGCTTTGAGCATGCCCTCTCCGGTGCCGAGACGCACGGTCTCCTCCCGGGCCCGGCTGGTCAGGAAGATGTTGTAGTCGACGCCGAGCGCCACCAGGAACAGGAATGCCAGTAGCGGCACCGAATAGTCGATGCCCTTGAACCCGAGGATCGTGTCGAAGACGAACACGCTGCCGCCGAAGGCCGCGGCGAACGAGACGATCACGGTGGACATCAGGACCAGCGGGGCCAGGACCGCGCGCAGCAGCAGTCCGAGGACGATCAGGACGACGACGAGCACCAGCGGGATCACCAGCTTCTCGTCGCGCCTGGTGGTCACCTCGGTGTCGAGGTTCTCCGCACTCGGCCCGCCGACGATCGCCTCCGCCCCGCTCACCGCGTGCACGGCGGTGCGCACCCGCAGAATCGTGTCGTACTCCGCGGCGGTGTCCGGTGCGTCCTTCGGGAACACGGAGATGCCGGCCCAACCACCGCTGGTCTGCTCCGGGACGGCCAGGGCCACGCCTCGCGTGTCCTTGACGATGTCGAGCACCCGCTCCTGGTGCGCCGGCCGCGTGAAGACCGTCATCGGCTGGCCGCCGAGCTCCGGGAAGTGCTGGCGGAGAACGGTGAAGCCGGTGACCGACTCCGGCGCGGACAGGAACTGGTCCTGCTCCCGCAGGGCGCCGGTGTTGCCCGCCAGCCCGAGGGCGAGCACGCCGAGGACTCCGAGCGAGCCGAGTGTCGCCACCCACCGGCGGCGGCTGATGGCGGTGCCGAGCCGTCCCCACAGCCCCGGCTTCTCCTCCACGGCCGTGCTGAACCGCGGGATGGCCGGCCAGAAGATCCGCCTGCCGAGCACCACGAGCACCGCCGGGAACAGCGTCAGCATGGCCACCAGCGCGCACAGGATGCCGGCCGCGCCGATCGGGCCCAACCCGCTGGTGCTGTTCAGGTCCGCGACGAGCAGGCAGAGCAGGCCGGCGACCACGGTGGCCGCGGACGCGACGATGGCCGGCGCCGCGCCGCGCAGCGCGTGGACCATCGCGACCCGGACGTTCTCATGGTGGTGCAGTGCCTCCCGATATCGGGCGATGAGCAACAGCGCGTAGTCCGTGCCGACGCCGAACACCAGGATCGTCAGCAGCGCCGAGTTCTGGTCGTTGACCACGATGCCGAAGCCCTTGACGAGCAGGTAGACGGTCCCCATCGAGGTCAGTGCGGCCGCGCCGACGGCCACCAGCGGGATGATCCACAACACCGGGCTGCGGTAGGTGAGGATCAGCAGGAGCGTGACGACGGCGATGGTGGTGAGGAGGACCTGCTCGTCGATGCCGTCGAAGACGGCATCCATGTCGCCGTCGATCGCGCCCGGGCCGGTCACGTCGAGTTCCAGACCGGAGGGGCGGTCCTTCGCGGCGTCACGCAACGGGCCGACGATCTCCTCCGGTGGGCCGTAGGCCGTGCTCACATCGAGGGTGAACGTCATCGCCTCGCGGTCGGTGGAGAGGCTCGTCGGTGAGCCCTCGTCGTCCTCGTCGTCCGCCGTCGTCTTCGGCGGGTACCGCTCGGCAAGGGTGTCGTAGTGGCGCTCGACCGTCGCGCGGTCGGCGGCGGTCATGCCGCCGGCCCGGTGGTACACGAAGACGAACGTGCTGTCCTCACCGCCGGGGAGACTGTCGTCCAGCGCCGCCACCTTGGTGGACTCGGCACCGGCCGGAAGTGTGTCCACGGCGCTGTCGGTGGTGACCGAGCTCAACTTACCGCTCAGCGGCACCATGCCCGCCGCCAGCACCAGCCACAGGCCAATCACCAACCATGGCACCCACCGGCCTGCCAACCGACCGGCCGGCGCCTGCCCGGACGGCGCTGCGTCGACTGCCATCACTAGCCTCCTACATACGGGTTGTATCGCTTGTCTGGATGCCTGCTTCCTACTGAGCGAACCTGAGACGACTGTTAATGCGGTGCTCAGGCCGGTTGGCCGAACCATGTGCCCGGCGCAGCACCAGCGTGGTGGCGTCGAGGTCCTGCCTGGTGAGCAAGGCCCGGGCACAGCCGTCGGGCCGGATGAGCAATGCGTCGATGTCCACCCGGTCCGTGCGGGCGGTGACGGTGTTGACCCGTCCGGTCCGGGGCCGCGGCGTCGCGGGCCTGCGCGCGGTCGACGAGGTCGAGCAGGCGCCCACGCCCCTCACGCGGCAGGTCCGCCGGCCTTGCCGCCGCTCTACCGCCCCACCGTGCTCAGTGGGAGCACGTCTGGGAGCAGCAGCGGGAGGAGGACCGGACCGGGCGGCGGCTCGACATCAAGGTGCCGCCGAAGTACACCGGCGCGTACTTCCCCAAGCACTCCTTCTGGTCGAACCGCGGCAAGCTCGACGTGCCCGAGGAGCGGTTCATCTCCTACCCCGAGGCCGACGGTTCCCTGCTGCTCGGCTGGGCCGGCTGGAACCACCGCGACCAGGCCGACACCCTCGTCGGCCTGATCCGCAGCCGCGTCGAGTCCGGAGGCTGGACCAAGGACGACCCCCGTTTCGTACCGCTCCTCGCCGGTCAGGTGAGACGGCGACCGAGCAGGTCGTGACGACGTGATCCGGAGAACCCGGCGACGTGGGCGGGCGACGGGCCCGTCGACAACGCGATCGCCCTGACGTGAAGACCCTCTTCACTCAATGCGTTCATCCGCATACTCAACGTGCGGTAGCGTCGCCTCGACATCACGTCTTCCGCGTGCCACGCCGGGCACGGAACGAAGGCGACCCCCGCGGCGGTTGCAGCCGTCCGCGAGGGCCTGAACCACCAGTGGAAAAGGACTCCACCGTTGATTTACCGGCACCATATCGCGCCCCCGCGCGCCTTCTCCCAGTTCTCCCACGACCTGATCCGGCCCCCCCGGCTGTCCTCCGACGCCGTGCGGCTGCTGACCTGGCAGCTCTCCCTCCCCGACGGGGCGCGCGAGTCGTTGTCGCGCACCGCCGGGCGCGCCCGCATCGGGGCGTGTGCCTTCACGCGGGCCAAGCGGCAGCTCAAGGAGGAAGGCTTCGTGCACGAGCGGCGGCTCCAGGGGCCCGGCGGCCACTGAGTGACCCAACAGCTCGTCTCCAATGTGCCGTTGAGCGCCGCCGAGGCCGTCAAGATCCTCGCCCGGATGCCCGTACACGCACCCGACGCCGACGCGTCACCGCAGCTCGCCCCGAGTCCCCGCATCCCGGCCGCCGGTGCTCCGACCCTCCGCCCACCGACGGTCATCCTGCTGGTGGCGATGCGCTAGTCGCCGCCTCCGCCGCCACCCCCGTCGCCGCCACCGCTGTCTCCGCCACCGCCCCCGTCGCCGCCGTCTCCGCCGTCGCTGCCCCAGCCGTCGCCGCCGCCGGGTTCGTTGTCGTCCCGGCCCCGGCCGAGGTTGCTGAACCAGGAGGTGTCCCAGGTGGGGGTGTCGTCGGTCGTGGGCCGGCGTGGGCGGAAGCGGGCCGTGCCCGTGGTGTCGCCGAGGCCGAAGGAGACGGCGACCGCGTGGGCCATCACGGCGTCCAGCGGGTCGGCGCTCTCGTGGTGCACGGCGGCCAGGGGCAGCAGCACGGTGCCGGGGGCCGGTTCGGCGCGGCGGGGCGGCCGGGTCAGCAGGGCGACCCGGTGGTCGTCGCGGAGCAGCCAGGAGCTCTCCGCGTTCGCGCGCCGCAGCGTCCAGTGCCGTTCGGGGGTGCCGATCTCGACGCTGCTCTTGGACTTGCGGAACCGACGGCGGAGTTCGAGCCGCGCGTGGACCGGACCGACCGTCAGTACGAGGCCGCCGCTCGGGTCGTGGGGGTGCGGAAGGTAGCCGTACGGTGCCCGGAGCCGGACGGCGGGGGCGTGCGGGCCCCAGACGTCGACCTGGACCAGCCGGCGGTCCACGACGACGGTGACAGGTCCGGCGGGACCCGGCGCGAAGCGGCGCGCCATCCACAGCGGTACGCCCTCGGCCCGCGCCCGTGCGGCGAGGGCGGCCACCTCTTCCGGGCCACCGCATCTGCGTACCGCGAGTTCGCCCAGCGCGCGGGCGAACTCGGCGGCCCGGCGCACCGGGAGGGGCTTGGTCGTACCGGTCACGCGTGTGACCGGGACGGCGCCGGGGCCCTGCGGCAGCTGGTCCAGCGGGCGTTCGGTGCCGCCGCCGCCGAGCCAGCGGCCCCGTAGATACGCCTCGGCCATGGCGCCGAGGTTCAGTTCGTCCAGCGGTGTCGTCCGCACGCCCCTGCGCAGCCGGTCCTCGGTGAGTTCCGCGGTCCGTGCCAGCGGGTTCCTGGACCGTTCGGCGTAGAGCACCTCGCTCATCGTGTCCCCCTCCTGCATCCGGCCCGTTCCCCACCGGTAAGTCGCCGGCGGGCCGTCCGGCGGTTCCAAGATCCGGGGACATCGCGGGTACGGTGAAGGCCCGGCGGCCCCGTTTCCGGGGCCGCCGGGCCTTCACTCAGGCGCTGGCGACGTGATCTGTCGTCAGTGGGAGTGGCCGTGGCCACCGGCAGCGGCGGCCGGCTCCTCCTCTTCCTTCTTCTCGACGACCAGGGTCTCGGTCGTGAGCAGCAGGGAGGCGATGGAGGCGGCGTTCTCCAGGGCGGAGCGGGTCACCTTGACCGGGTCGATGACGCCGGCCTTGACCAGGTCGCCGTACTCGCCGGTGGCGGCGTTGTAGCCGTTGCCCTTCTCGAGCTCGGCGACCTTGGAGACGATGACGTAGCCCTCGAGGCCGGCGTTCTCGGCGATCCAGCGCAGCGGCTCGACGGCGGCCTTGCGGACGACCGCGACACCGGTGGCCTCGTCGCCGGTCTTGTCGAGGTTGCCCTCGAGGACCTTGACGGCGTGGACGAGCGCGGAGCCACCACCGGAGACGATGCCCTCCTCGACCGCGGCGCGGGTCGCGGAGATGGCGTCCTCCAGACGGTGCTTCTTCTCCTTCAGCTCCACCTCGGTGGCGGCGCCGACCTTGATCACGCACACGCCGCCGGCCAGCTTCGCGAGGCGCTCCTGGAGCTTCTCGCGGTCCCAGTCGGAGTCCGTGGACTCGATCTCGGCCTTGATCTGGCCGACGCGGCCCTGCACGTCCGCCTTCTCGCCGGCACCGTCGACGACCGTGGTGTCGTCCTTGGTGACGGTGACGCGGCGGGCGGAGCCGAGCACGTCCAGTCCGACCTGGTCGAGCTTGAGGCCGACCTCCTCGGAGACGACCGTGGCGCCGGTGAGGACGGCCATGTCCTGCAGCATCGCCTTGCGGCGGTCACCGAAGCCGGGCGCCTTGACGGCGACCGCGTTGAACGTGCCGCGGATCTTGTTGACCACCAGGGTCGACAGGGCCTCGCCCTCGACGTCCTCGGCGATGATCAGCAGCGGCTTGGAGGCGTTGGCCTGGATGACCTTCTCCAGCAGCGGCAGCAGCTCCGCGATGGAGCCGATCTTGCCCTGGGTGATCAGGATGTACGGGTCGTCGAGGACGGCCTCCATACGCTCCTGGTCCGTCACGAAGTACGGGGACAGGTAGCCCTTGTCGAAGGCCATGCCCTCGGTGAAGTCCAGCTCCAGGCCGAAGGTGTTGGACTCCTCGACGGTGATGACACCGTCCTTGCCGACCTTGTCCATCGCCTCGGCGATGAGCTCGCCGACCTGCTGGTCCTGGGCGGACAGCGCGGCGACGGCGGCGATGTCGGACTTCTCGTCGATCGGGCGGGCCGAGGCGAGCAGGTCCTCGGAGACCGCGGCGACGGCGGCGTCGATGCCCTTCTTCAGCAGCGCCGGGGAGGCACCCGCGGCGACGTTCTTCAGGCCCTCGCGGACCAGCGCCTGGGCCAGCACGGTGGCGGTGGTGGTGCCGTCACCCGCGATGTCGTTGGTCTTGGTCGCCACCTCCTTCACCAGCTGCGCGCCGAGGTTCTCGTACGGGTCCTCGATCTCGACCTCACGGGCGATCGTGACACCGTCGTTGGTGATGGTGGGGGCGCCGAACTTCTTGTCGATGACGACGTTGCGGCCCTTGGGGCCGATCGTCACCTTGACCGTGTCGGCAAGCTTGTTGACGCCGCGCTCGAGGGCGCGACGGGCGTCCTCGTCGAACTTCAGGATCTTCGCCATGGGAGCGGTTCAGCCCTCTCGGAAAACGTGGGTGAAACGAACTGCGCCCCTGACGCCCGGCTTCATAAGGTCGCGGGGGCCCGGGGCGCAGCTCAAAAGCAAGGTGCTTCGGTGAAGCGGGTGAACTACTTCTCGATGATCGCGAGGACGTCGCGAGCCGAGAGGACGAGGTACTCCTCGCCGTTGTACTTCACCTCGGTGCCGCCGTACTTGCTGTACAGCACGATGTCACCGGTCTTGACGTCGAGCGGCAGGCGCTCGCCGTTCTCGAAGCGGCCCGGGCCCACGGCCAGGACGACGCCCTCCTGGGGCTTCTCCTTGGCGGTGTCCGGAATGACCAGGCCAGAGGCGGTGGTCTGCTCGGCGTCGAGCGGCTGGACCACGATGCGGTCCTCGAGCGGCTTGATGGCAACCTTGGAGCTGGTGGTCGTCACGATCCGACCTCCCCCTTCGGAGATCTCACGGGGTTAACTGTCTGAGGTGGCGACCAGGTGGATCCGTCGTCGCGGGTGCCGGACCTGCCCGTCGCGCATTGGCACTCTCCAGTGGGGAGTGCCAGAACTGAGACTATGACTGTGATTAGCACTCGGTCAAGCGGAGTGCCAGTTGGCTGCGGCGCGTCGCGGGGTGGGCGCGTTGTCATCACCCTTGTGTGCGGCGCGCGGTGTTGCGGTGACCGCCCCTGGGGGCGGCCGCCCCCGGGCCCCCGCTTCGGCCCTGAACGGGCCTCGTCCTCAATCGCCGGACGGGCTGACAGGTGAGCGGCGCTCACCAGTGGCCGGCGACGGGATGGCTTCGGCCACGTATGCCTCCAGCCTGCCCACCTTCAGTCCCCGCTCCTCCAGTTCCCCCAGCAGTCGTGCCGTCCGTTCCGCCAGTGTCAGTGACGGGGTCTCCACCGACGGTACGGCGATGATGTCGCCGGGGTTCAGCTGCTGGGGGCCGGCGGTGTAGGTGAGGTGGCCGTCGGTCTCCAGGGTGGCCCGGGAGCCGATGACCGCCCGGATGCCGCAGTCGGCGGCCGCCTTCAGGGTGGTGGTGTCGTACGTGCCGTAGGGCGGGCGGAAGAGGGTGGCGCGGATGCCGAAGCGGGACCTGAGCTTGCGCTGCTGGCCGCAGATCTCGGCGCGCTGGCCGGCGTAGGGAAGGCCGCGCAGGGCGCGGTGGTCGAGGGTGTGGTTCTGCAGGCTCGCGCCGACCGCGCGCAGGCGGGCGAAGTGGGCGTAACCGGGGCCGGTCACGCTGTCCGTGAGGAACAGGCTGACGGGGAGCGCCCGTTCGCGTACGAGGTCGATGAAGCCGGGGTCGCGTTCGGCGCCGTCGTCGTAGGTGAGGAAGACGACCCGGTCGCGGGTGAGGACGCGGTCGATGACCGGCGGGAGGCCGCCGGAGGCCACCGGACCGGCCCCGGCCGACCGCCCCGTACCGTCCCCGGCCCCGCTGCCCGGCGTACCGCATCCGGCGATCAGGACCAGCAGGGCGGCCCCCAGCAGCCCGGCCCGCGCCCGAGCGGCCCGCGAGCCGGAGATCCGCGGCGCGACGGCCCTCACCACAGGGCCACCCCACCGCCGCGACCGGCCCGCACCCGGGAGACCCTCGAACCGGACCTCCCCGCGAGGCCGCCCACGGCAGGGGGCCCGACCGGGCCACGCGTGCGGACCCGCGCGTGGCCTTGACACCCCGTCCGCATCGCACCCGGAGCCCGGACCTGGCCCGCGTCCGGAAGCCGGCCCCGCAGACCGCCCGCCGGGCGCCCGGCCCTCACAGGTAGTCCTCCAGACGGGCCACCGCGTACCCCTCCGCCGTGACCTTGTCGAGGAAGCGCCGGGCCATGTCCGGCATCGTGCCCTTCCAGGTGTCGCGGCCGCGGAAGTGGGTGAGGACGATGTCGCCGGGGTGCAGTTCGCGGTCCCATTCCCGGTACTCCCAGTGGTCGACGAAGACCTCCTCGTTCCAGAGCGGGACATGGGTGATCCCGCAGGACTTCGCGACGCGCAGGGTGTCCTTGTCGTAGTTGCCGTAGGGCGGCCGGAAGAGGACGGGCCGTTCGCCGTACCGCTTCTCGATGATCTTCTGCATGCCGCAGATCTCGCGCTTCTGGCGGGCGTGGGACAGGGCCGGCAGATAGGGGTGGTGGAGCGTGTGGTTGTGCAGGGAGACGCCGCGGTCCTGCATCTTCTCGAAGTAGCCGTAGTCCTCCTTGACGAGGTAGTCGCTGAGGAAGGCGCTGTACGGGATCTTCAGCTCGCTCATCATCCGCAGGAACGCCGGGTCCTTCTCGTCGCCGTCGTCGATGGTGAGGAAGAGGATCTTCTTCTCGGTGGGGATCGTGGTGAAGACCGGCGGGAGTCCCAGCCGGCGGTGTCCGTCGACCTCGAAGCCCTCGCGGGTGGTGATCTCCGGCTTCTTCGCGGGGGGCGGCGGGGCGGTCAGCGGCACCCGTTTCAGCCCCCAGCGTTTCGCGGCGGCGGCCCTCGCGGTGTGCGCGGCACGCAGCTTGGTGGCGTAGTCGTCGAGCGCGCGGGCCGGGGGCGCCTTCAGGGGCGGACCGGCCGCCGGTTCGGCCGGGGCGCCGCTGCCGCCGCCCGGCCCCTGTCCGCAGCCCGCGGCGATCGAGGCGAGAGCGATCACCGCGAGGCCGATCCGCACTCCACCGAATGGCCACTTTTTATCGTTTTGTCGTACTGCTCGCATGGGGCCGGATCCTCGCAGCCGCACCGTCCGGACCCGGCCCGACACCGCGGCCGGAGGCATACGGTCCACCGACTGGCCCACAATGACCCGGTGAACGACCTCGCCTCCCTCCTCACCCCCGAAGGCCGCGCCCTCCTCGACGAGGTGCGCGACACCGACCCGGCGCACGAACTCGCCGTCGCGACGAGACTGCGCCGCGAGCACCCCGCCGAACTCGTGTCGGCGGCGCTGGGCCAGGCGCGGCTGCGGCAGCGGGCGGTGGCCAAGTTCGGGGAGCGGGACGCCGCGCGGATGTTCTTCACGCCCAACGGGGTGGAGCAGTCGACGCGGGCGAGTGTGGCGACGTACCGGGCCGAGTGTCTGCACGCGCTCGGGGTGCGGTCCGTCGCCGACCTGTGCTGCGGGATCGGCGGGGACGCGATCGCGCTCGCCCGCGCGGGGATCCGGGTGCTGGCCGTCGACCGCGACCCGCTGACCTGTGCGGCAGCCCGCGCCAATGCCGACGCGCTCGGTCTCGCCGGTCTGATCGAGGTGCGCGAGGCGGATGTGACCGAGGTGGACACGGCCGGCTACGACGCCGTGTTCGTCGACCCGGCCCGGCGTTCCTCCAGGCGCGGCCGGATCTTCGACCCGGAGGCCTACTCCCCTCCCCTGTCCTGGGCCGTGTCCGCCGCGCTCGGGGCTCCGCTCGGGCTGCTGAAGATCGCGCCCGGCATTCCGCACGAGACGATCCCCGAGGCCGCGACCGCCGAGTGGGTCTCGGACGGCGGGGACGTGAAGGAGGCCATGCTGTGGTTCGGCCGGGACGTGACACCGGGGGCACGGCGGGCGACGCTGCTGCCCGCCCGAGCCGGCATTGCCGTGACCCCCGACTCCGCGCTCCCCGATCCCGAAGTACGCCCGGTCGGACGGTATGTGTACGAGCCCGACGGCGCCGTCATCCGCGCCCACCTGGTCGCCGAGGTGGCCGCGGAACTGGAGGGCGGCCTGATCGACCCGACCATCGCCTACATCACCGCCGACGAGGCCCGCACCACCCCGTACGCCACCGCCTACGAGATCACCGACCGGCTCCCCTTCAACGTCAAGAAGCTGAAGGCCCTCCTGCGCGAGCGCGAGGTGGGCGTGCTGACCGTCAAGAAACGCGGCTCGGCGGTGGAACCGGAGGAACTGCGCCGCAAAACCCTCCCCAAACCCCACGGCACCGCATCGCTCACGGTCTTCCTGACCCGGGTCGCGGGCGCCCCGACGATGCTGCTGGGCCATCCGGTGCGCTGAGGCACCGGGGCCGACTCAGGACGCGACGATCTCCTTGCCGATCGCGAAACCCTTGGCCGGCCCCTCGGGGATCACCGCATCGGTGCCGTAGGGGACCCGGTGCTCGTCCGCGTACTTGGCCTTCCCCGGGTCGGGCGACGTCAGGACGAACACGGCCCCGTCGTCGTCGAAGTCGTCGACGATCACGTACACCGGGATCCCGGCCCGCGCGTACTCGCGGCGTTTGCGGACGCGGTCGCGCTGGAGGTTGCGATGGCCGGGCGAGGCGACCTCGACGACCATCTTGACTCCGGCGGCGTCGACGCCGAGACCGTCCTCGTCCGGGATCTCGTCGAGGTCGAGTGTGGCCACGAAAAGATCGGGGATCCAGGCCTTCTGACGGTGAATGACATTGACGTCCTGGTGAGCCACGTAACCGCTGCGCCCCAGATGGGAATCCAGAGCGCGACGAAGACGGTTGACAAGCACACCATGACGACGGCGACCGGTAGGCGACACCTCGATGGCCCCTTCGATGATCTCGGCCCGGTAGCCCTCGGGGAGATCCATGGCCTTCCACGCCTGCCACAGGACCTCGTCCAGGTCGGAACCCTGCTCGGAAACGGGCTTGTCCACCACCGGGGCCACCTCTTCTGCGAGAGCGGTCATCGAGAAGCACCTCCTCCTTCAAGTGTGGGCGCGGGCACCACTGCGGCACAAGCGACACGGTGACGTTACGAGTTCGGGGTACGCAGTGCCCCAGGATCGACACCGATCAGCCGAACGAGTGATCACCTCACCTCAGCGACGCCCACAGCTCCCCCGCCTCCGGCTCGTCCGCCACCACTCGGTTGGGGTCCCCCGGGGCCGGGACGACCGGCAGGGTGAGGGTGGTGACCTGCTGTGAGGGAAGGTCACGCAGGCTCTGGGCGAGGCGGGTCAGTTCGGGAAGGGAGTCCAGGCCGGTGTCGGTGGTGAGGCTTCCGGTGACGGTGTCGGCGACCTCGTACAGGCGGGTGGGGCTGGTCAACAGGTTCTGCCGCGCGACCTGTTCCAGCAGGGCCTTCACCAGCAGGTGCTGGAGCGGGATGCGGCCGAGGTCGCTGCCGTCGCCGATGCCGTACCGGGTGCGGGCCAGGGCGAGGGCGTTCTCGCCGTCGAGGTGGTGGGTGCCGGCGTCGAGGGTGAGGTGGCTGCGGTCGTCGTCGATGTCCTCCCCGGTGGTGACGGTGACCCCGCCGAGCGCGTCGACGAGGCGGGCGAAACCGGCGAAGTCGATCTCGATGTAGTGGTCCATGCGGACGTCCGTGAGCGTCTCCACGGTCTTCACGGCGCACACCGGCCCGCCCACCTCGTACGCGGTGTTGAACATGACCCCGGAGGCCGCACGCGTCGACTCCCCGCCCTCCAGCGGGCAGGAGGGCCGGTCGACGAGCGTGTCGCGGGGGATGCTGACCACCGTCGCACCCCTGCGGCCGGCGTCGAGGTGCACGACCATCGCGGTGTCGGAGCGGGCGCCGCCGCTGTCGCCGCCGCCGAGCGCCTGGTTCTCCTCGCCGCTGCGCGAGTCCGAGCCGAGGACGAGGATGTTCAGGGGTTCCGTCGGCAGGGGCGCGGCCGTGGCGGACGGGGAAGGGGCGGGTACGGCCTTCGCCGGGCGGTCGTCGCCCAGCGCGCTGTTGATGTCGACGCTCTTGATGTTGTCGTTGAGCTGCCAGTAGACCCAGCCCGCCGCTCCCGCGCCCAGGACCAGCAGCCCCGCCAGCGCCAGCCCCGTGATCCTCAGTACCCGCGCCCGCCGACGGGGCCGTATGCCCCCGTCCTCCCCGTCGTCCCCGGTCCCGTCACTCTTCTCATGTCCCTGTCCCCTCACGGGCAGGAACATAAGTCCGAATTATGGCGAGCAGCGCCCCGCGGGCAGTTTTCTTGGGAAATTCTCAGACTTCCGGTACGACATCCACCGCTCCGAAACTTTCGACCGGCTCACGCCCCCGAGGGCGCCGCCGTACTGCTCCGCACCACCAGACTCGTCGCCAGCTCCACCCGGGTCGCCGCCGCCGGGTCCTCGTCCTTGCCCAGGCTGAGGACCAGCTTGGCCGCCGCCTCCGCCATCTCCGTCAGCGGCTGCCGTACGGTCGTCAGCGGCGGGCCCACCCAGCGGGCCACCGGCAGATCGTCGAACCCGACCACGCTCAGGTCCTCCGGGATCCGCAGCCCCAGCTCGCGCGCGGCCTCGTACAGGCCGAGGGCCTGGAGGTCGTTGCCGGCGAACACCGCGGTGGGCCGGTCCTCGCGGCGCAGCAGGGCGAGACCCTGCCGGTAGCCGGCCTCGTGGTGGAAGTCGCCGGTCATGATCAGCTGGGGGTCGACCGGCAGCCCGGCGGTCTCCAGGGCGGCCCGGTAGCCGTCGACGCGGGCGCGGCTGCACATCATCCGCGTGGGTCCGCTGATCGCGCCGATCCGGGTGTGGCCCAGTTCGACGAGGTGCCGGGTGGCGGCGAGCCCGCCCTGCCAGTTGGTCGCGCCGATGGACGGCACGTCGGTGCCCGGGTCGCCGGCCGGGTCCATCACCACGAACGGGATGGAACGGCTGGTCAGCAGGGCACGCCCCGACTCGTCGAGGCCGGACAGTACGAGGATCACCCCGTGCGGGCGGCGCGCGGCGACCTGGTCGGCCCAGGTGCGGCCGGGTGTGAGGCGGCCCGCGCTCTCGGAGAGGACGACGCTCAGACCCGCATCCCGGGCCACGTTCTCCACGCCCCGGATGACCTCCATCGCCCAGGCGCTCTCCAGTTCGTGGAAGACGAGGTCGATCAGGGGCGAGCGGGTGGCCTCGGCGCGCCGGCGCCGGTAGCCGTGGGCGCGCAGCAGTCCCTCGACCCGGCTCCGGGTGGCGGGGGCGACATCGGCACGACCGTTGAGGACCTTCGAAACAGTCGGCGCGGAGACACCCGCCTCACGGGCGATCTCGGCGAGGGTCGCCGTTTGGGTACGGCGCCCTTGCGTCCGGGTTTCTGCGGGCTGCGGGGAAGTCATGGCGGCGATCGTAACCCCGCGGGCCCCCTAGCCGAAGACCTCCGGAGGTCGCGGACTTCCGGAACATTCGCCTATGCCATCGCAACATTCGTCGACCCGGCTGTGCCAGTCGGCGAGCGGTCACCCGCCCGCCACACTCCCGACGGCGCGTCGACGGTGCGATGCGCCCAAGCCCCCGGGGACTCCGAGGTGCGTGCGCGTGCGCTGGGAGTCGCTGGGGAGTGGGGGAGGCCGGCCGCCCCGTGCGGTCAGACGCCCCCCAGCGACTCGAACCGCCACCGGTGCACCGGACGGGCGATCAGGTCGCTGCCCGGTTCCGGGAGTTCGGGGAGGTCGGCGTCGTACGGGGCGTCCCACCACGTGATGACCAGGACGCGGTCCTCGGGGGCGCGGAAGGATTCGCGGCGCAGGGGGCGCCTCGGGAGTTCGCGGGCACGCTCCTCCGTCCAGGCGACGAGGTCCGGGGAGCGGCCGGGGAGGGCGCGGGCCTCCCACATCAGGGCGACGGTCACGAGTACAGGTTCTCCTTGCTGACCTCGTGGACGTGGTCGTGTCCGGGCACGTGCGGGTCCGTCACGGGGAGGGAGGAGTCGGCCGAGAGGTCCCAGTCGGAGGGGGCCCGGTCACGGGCGACCATCTCCGCGCCCAGCGCCGCGACCATCGCGCCGTTGTCCGTGCACAGCTTGGGGCGTGGCACGCGCAGCCGGATGCCGGCCGCCTCGCAGCGTTCCTGGGCGAGCGCCCGCAGGCGGGAGTTGGCGGCCACCCCGCCGCCGATCATCAGATGGTCGACGCCCTCGTCCTTGCAGGCCCGTACGGCCTTACGGGTGAGGACGTCGACGACCGCCTCCTGGAAGGACGCCGACACGTCACGCACCGGGACCTCCTCCCCCGCCGCCCGCTTCGCCTCGATCCACCGGGCCACGGCCGTCTTCAGCCCGGAGAAGGAGAAGTCGTACGCCGGGTCGCGCGGGCCGGTGAGCCCGCGCGGGAACGCGATCGCGTTCGGGTCGCCCTCGCGGGCGTAGCGGTCGATGACCGGTCCGCCGGGGAAGCCGAGGTTCAGCACGCGGGCGATCTTGTCGAAGGCCTCGCCGGCCGCGTCGTCGATGGTCGCGCCGAGCGGGCGGACGTCGGAGGTGATGTCCGTGGAGAGCAGGAGGGAGGAGTGGCCGCCGGAGACCAGCAGCGCCATCGTCGGCTCGGGCAGCGTGCCGTGCTCCAGCTGGTCGACGCAGATGTGCGAGGCCAGGTGGTTGACGCCGTACAGCGGCTTGCCCAGCGCGTACGCGTACGCCTTCGCCGCCGAGACGCCGACCAGCAGCGCGCCCGCGAGTCCGGGGCCCGCGGTGACGGCGATGCCGTCGAGGTCGCGGGCGCTGACGCCCGCCTCCTTCAGCGCCCGCCCGATGGTGGGGACCATCGCCTCCAGGTGGGCGCGGCTCGCCACCTCCGGGACGACGCCGCCGAAGCGGGCGTGCTCGTCGACGCTGGAGGCGACGGCGTCCGCCAGCAGGGTGGTCCCGCGGACGATGCCGACGCCGGTCTCGTCGCAGGAGGTCTCGATCCCCAGGACCAGGGGTTCGTCAGCCATGGGTCTCAGTTCCTTGTACGCCGTTCCCGTCGGCGGAGGCCGCCGGGTTCACAGAGGTGGAGGGGTCGGTCAGCCGCATCACCAGGGCGTCCACGTTCCCCGGCTGGTAATAGCCGCGCCGTACGCCGATGGTCTCGAAGCCGAAGCGCTCGTAGAGCTTCTGGGCGCGGACGTTGTCGACCCGGCACTCCAGCAGCACCTCGGCGCATTCGAAGGCCGTCGCCGCCCGCAGCAGCTCGGTCAGCAGCCGCGAGCCGAGGCCGGTGCCCCAGTGGTCGCGGCTGACGGCGATGGTCTGCACATCGGCCGCCGCGACACTGCCGCCGTCCTCGCCCTCGCCCTCCGCACCGGAGGTGGTGAGGCCGGCGTAGCCGACGAGCCGCCCGTCCTCCTCGGCGACGACATAGCGCCGGGTGGCGCCGGGCCCGCGCGCATGGGCCAGCTCGGACCAGAACATCCCGCGCGACCAGGCGTCCTCGGGGAACAGGTCCCGCTCGAGGTCCAGTACGGCGTCGATGTCCCACCAGCGCATCTCGCGCAGCACGGCAGTCTCGGTTCCCGTCACTTGGGGGTGACCACCTTGTAGTTCTTGGGGACCTGGGCATCGGGGCGGCGCAGATACATCGGCCGGGGCTCGGGCAGTTCCTCGCCGGCCGCGAGCCGCTCGGCGGCGAGCCGAGCCAGGGCGGCGGCGGACACATGCTCCGGCTCGTGGGCCCTGGGGAAGGTGTCCGGGTAGAGCAGCGCGCCGGCCCCGACCGCGGGCAGGCCCGCGACCCGCTCCGCGATGTCGGCGGGCCGGTCCACCGCGGGCTCGGTGAGCCGGGTGCGGGAGTCGGCGTAGCGCGCCCAGTAGACCTCCTTGCGGCGGGCGTCGGTCGCCACGACGAAGGGGCCCTCCAGGTCGGCCGCGTAGGCGAGGCCGTCCAGTGTGCACACGCCGTGCACGGGGACGCCCAGCGCGAGCCCGAAGGTGTCCGCGGTCATCAGGCCGACGCGCAGCCCGGTGTACGGGCCGGGGCCGACGCCGACGACGATCCCGGTGACGGCGTCGAGCCGCAGCCCCGCCCCGGTGAGCACCCGGTCGACCGCCGGGAGCAGCAGCTCACCGTGGCGGCGGGCGTCCACCTGACTGGACGAGGCGATGACGTCGCGGCCGTCGTGCAGCGCGACGGTGACGGCTGGGGTGGCGGTATCCAGAGCGAGCAAGAGCACGCAAACAGCCTACGGCTCCCACGCCCCGCCCACGGCCGCACAGGTCGGCCGGTCACCTCCTGCTACGGTCGCGACAGCGTACGTACATAACAGGGCAGAGCCGGACAGGGGTGACGACGGTGGCAGCGAGCAGTGCGGCGATCGTGGCGGGGCTGACCGCGGCGGCCCTCCTGACGGTCGGCTACCTCGGCCGCCAGGCGGCGGTGAGCGTCCCGGCCGATCTGCGCCACCCGTCCGCCGGCACCCCGGCGGTCGTCCGCAAGGACCTCCGCGACGGCCCGGCCGCCCTCCCCGCGCGGTCGGGGACGGGCGAACGGATCGTGTACGCACTGGACAAGGACCGGGTGTGGCTCGTCGGGGAGGACGGCAGGGTGCGGCGCACCTTCGGGGTCAGCCCCAGCACGGTGGACCCGGAACCGGGCGCCTACCGCGTCACGTCCCGGTCCGGGGCGGTCACCGGATCGGACGGGGTCCCGATCGAGCACGTCGTGCGTTTCGCCTCCTTCGAGGGCACGGCGATCGGGTTCAGCGCGGCGGTCGACGGCTCGGCGCCGCAGCTCGACCCCGAGGAGCGGACGGGCGGGATCCGCGAGACCCGGGCGGACGGCAGGGCGATGTGGAAGTTCGCGACGATCGGGCGGACGGTCGTCGTCGTCCCTTGAGCCCCTCGCGTCCCCTCCCCGCGTTCCGGTGTGTACGTCCGGGATTGGCGGCGTGGACGCGTTCCGTACGTTCCGACAAGACGTCGGCAAAATGTTGCGTTCGGCCTCCCGGGCGTGGTCACATGGTATCCAGCCCGTGGTTAGGTCTACCTAACTACATCCGCCCCCGTCCTTCAGGAGGCGTCCATGCCGGCCCACCAGAGCGCCCGCCGCACCCCGGCGGATTCGCGGCCCCAGCCGGTCTCCGGGATTTCCATGCGTGACCTGCTGGCGTCCTGTGCCGCGGCCGCCGCGGTCTCCACCCCGCCCCGCGCACCGGATCCCCTGCCCGCCGCCGAACCGGCGAAGGATCACCGCGAGGCGGCGTAGCGCCCGTCGCGCGTGTCTAGGCCGACAGCACGGTCAGGTCCGTCGCCGCCCAGCGCCCGCCCAGTCCGGTCACGGTCACCTCGCGCACCTCGTCCGTGGTGTCGCCGACCGCCCGGTGGATGACGAGCTGAAGCCGGTCGTCGGCCAGCTCCTCGACCTTGCCCTCGCCCCACTCCACGACGATCACCGACTCCGGCAGCGAGACGTCGAGATCGAGGTCCTCCATCTCGTCCAGACCGCCCGACAGCCGGTACGCGTCCACGTGCACCAGCGGCGGACCGTCGCCCAGCGACGGATGCACCCGGGCGATCACGAACGTCGGCGACGTGACCGCGCCCCGCACCCCGAGCCCCTCGCCGAGGCCCCGGGTCAGCGTCGTCTTGCCCGCGCCCAGCTCGCCCGAGAGCAGCACCAGATCACCGGCGCGCAGCAGCTTGGCCAGCCTGCGCCCCAGTTCGCGCATCTGCTCGGGGGAGGTGACGGTCAGTCCGGTGGAGTTCGCGGCCGGCTCAGCCGGGCCGTGCGGTGCTGCTGCTTCCATAGCCCTTAACCGTAGCCCCTGAGGGCACCGCGCCCGCGCGGGTGAGCAGGTCGGCGAGGCGGTCGGTGACGGCCTCCGGGTGCTCCAGCATCACCAGGTGTCCGGCGTCCGGGACCAGCACCAGTTCGGCCTCGGGGAGCAGACCGGCGATCTCCTCGCTGTGCTCGCTGGGCGTGACGAGGTCGTCCACCCCGGCCAGCACCAGCACCGGCAGGCCGGCGAAGCGGGCGAGGGCCTCGGTCTTGTCATGGGCGTCGAACGCAGGGTAGTACTCGGCGACCACGTCGATCGGCGTGCCCTCGATCATCCGCTCGGCGAACCGGGCGACGGCCGGGTCCACGTCCCGGGACGCGAACGAGTACCGCTTGATGATCCCCGCGAACAGATCCGCGGTGGCCCGGCGCCCCTTCTCCACCAGTTCGGCCCGCTGCCCCAGCGCCTTCAGCACCCCCGGCAGCACCCGCCGCACCGCGTTGACCCCGGCCACCGGCAGCCCGAAGTTGACCTCGCCGAGCCGCCCCGGCGACGTACCGACCAGGGCGACGCCCACCACCCGCTCCGCTATCAGCTCCGGGTACTGGTCGGCGAGGGCCATCACCGTCATCCCGCCCATGGAGTGGCCGACCAGCACCAGCGGTCCCTCGGGCGCCGCCGCGTCGATGACGGCCTTCAGGTCCCGCCCCAGCTGCTCGATGGTGACCGGCTCGCCCCGCTCCAGCTGCGCCGCGCCGCGCGCCGACCGGCCGTGGCTGCGCTGGTCCCAGTACACGGTCCGTACGACACCCCGCAGCGCGGCCCGCTGGAAGTGCCAGCAGTCCTGGTTGAGGCAGTAGCCGTGGCTGAAGACGACGGTGACCGGGGCGGGCGCCCGGCGCCCGAACAGCCGGCGCCGACGGTCCGGGGCCGGGGCCGGGTCGAGGTCGTCGGCCTCGTAGTACAGCTCGGTGCCGTCATCGGCGTACGCCTTGCCGGGTGTGCCGCGCAGCGCGCCGTACGGTCCCGCCGAGTCGAGGGCGAGCCGGGCCTTCTTGCGCATGCCCCGGCCGACCGTCATCCGCTCTATCGCCACGCCCGCGGCGGCCCCGGTGGCGAGCACGCCCAGCGCGACGCCCGCGACCCCCGTGGCCCGGCGCCAGCCCCCGCCGGCCTCGCTCACGTCCCGCTCCCCTCGTCGACGTAGACACGCGGGACGCGGCTTCCGATCCGGGTGACGATCTCGTACCCGATGGTCCCGGCCGCCTGCGCCCAGTCCTCGGCGGTGGGCTCACCGCGGTCACCGGGCCCGAACAGGACCGCCTCGGCGCCCGGCCCCGGATCGTCCCCGCCCAGGTCGACGACGAACTGGTCCATCGCCACCCGCCCGGCGACCGTACGCCACTTGCCCTCGACCAGCACCGGGCCGGCGGAGGAGGCGTGACGCGGGATGCCGTCCGCGTAGCCGAGCGGGACGAGGCCGAGGGTGGTGGCGCCCGGGGTGACGTAGTGGTGGCCGTAGCTGACGCCGTGCCCGCCGGGGACGTGCTTCACCAGGGCCAGCGAGGCGGACAGCGTCATCGCCGGCCGCAGGCCCAGGTCGGCGGGGGTGCCGATCCCGGGGCTGGGCGAGACGCCGTACATCGCGATGCCGGGGCGCACGAGGTCGAAGTGGCTCTCGGGGAGGGTGAGCGTGGCGGGCGAGTTGGCGATGTGCCGCACCTCGGGGTCGACGCCACGCCCCTGCGCGTACGCGATCATCTCCCGGAACCGGGTGAGCTGGGGGGCGATGGAGGGATGGCCCGGCTCGTCGGCGCAGGCGAGGTGCGACCACAGGCCGGTGACGCGCACCAGCCCCTCGGCCTCGGCGCGCAGCGCCCCCTCGACCAGTTCCGTCCAGTCGTCGCCGGGCTGGCAGCCGCCGCGCCCGAGCCCGGTGTCGGCCTTGAGCTGCACCCTCGCCGGCCGCCCGGCGAGACGGGCGGCCTCGGTGACCTCGTCCAGCGCCCACATTCCGCTCAGGGACACGTCGAGACCGGCCTCGACCGCTTCCCGCCAGGGCCCGCCGGGCGTCCACAGCCAGCACATGATCCGTACGTCGTCCGGCAGCCCGGCCCCGGGCGCGCGCAGCGCGAGCGCCTCCTGCGGGGTGGCGGTGCCCAGCCAGGTCGCCCCGGCCTCGACAGCGGCCCGCGCACAGGGGGCGGCACCGTGCCCGTACCCGTCGGCCTTGACGACGGCCATGAAGGCAGCGCCGGGTGCCTGCGCGCGCAGGACCTCTACATTGGCGCGTACGGCCGCAAGGTCGATCTCAGCGCGGGCCCGCAACGCCGCACCCCCCGGGGCAACTGTCTCGTTCATCGGCCCCAGTCTCTCAGAGCCCCGTCCTCGAGGGCTGCGCCCCCGGAGGGGCGAAGTTTTCAGCCCCTCCGGCGCTTGACGAGCGGGGATCCGGAGGCAGCGCCCCCCGGGGGGCGAAGTTTCAGCCCCTCCGGCGCTTGACGAGCGGGGATCCGGAGGCAGCGCCCCCCGGGGGTCGGGAACGGGAAGGGGCGGCGGGGGCGAGAACCCCACCCCCCTCACCCCCGCACGACACTCCGCCAGGCCCCCGCGATCCCCTCCGCCACATCGTGCGCCCCCACCGGCGCCCCGTCCGCCGCGAACCTCCCCGCCAGCCCATGCAGATACGCCCCCGCACTCCCCGCGTCCACCGCCGACAACCCCGCCGCCAGCAACGACCCCGCCAGCCCGGACAGCACATCCCCGCTCCCCGCCGTGGCGAGCCACGACGTCCCCGTCGGATTGACCCGGACGACCCCACCCCCACCCCCGGAGATCAGGGTCGTAGACCCCTTCAGGAGCACGGTCGCCCCATACCGCCCCGCCAACTCCCGTACGGCCCCCAGCCGCCCCGCCTCGACCTCCCCCCGCTCCACCCCCAGCAGCGCCGCCGCCTCCCCCGCATGCGGCGTCATCAACGTCGGCGCCCCCCGCCCCCGTACCGCCGCGGCCTCCGCCAGCCGCAACCCGTCCGCGTCGATCAGCACCGGCACATCCGACGCCAGCACCTCGGCGACCGTCGCCGCGTCGTCCCCCGCCCCCGGCCCGACCACCCACGCCTGCACCCGCCCCGCCCGCTTCGGCCCCCCGTCCGACACCAGCGTCTCCGGGAAGCGGGCGATCACCGCGTTCCCGGCGGGCCCGACGTACCGCACAGCCCCCGCCCCGCCCCGCAGCGCCCCCGCCACCGCGAGCACCGCCGCGCCGGGATACCGCGCGGACCCGGCCGCGATCCCCACGACCCCCCGCCGGTACTTGTCGCTCTCCGCCCCCGGCACCGGCAGCAGCCGAGCCACGTCCGCATGCTGCAACGCCTCCAGCCCGGCCTCGTCCGGCAGCGACAGCCCGATGTCGACCAGCCGCACCGACCCCGCGTACTCCCGCGCCGGATCGATCAGCAGCCCCGGCTTGTGCGTCCCGAACGTCACCGTCAGATCGGCCCGCACGGCCGCGCCCCGTACCTCCCCCGTGTCGGCGTCGACCCCGCTCGGCAGATCGACGGCGACCACGGCGGCCCGCGCCCGCCGGGCCGCGTCGGCGAGCGGCACCGCGTCGGGCCGCAGCCCACCCCTGCCCCCGATCCCGACGATCCCGTCCAGCACGAGATCGGCCCGCCCGATCAGCCCTTCCGCACCATCCGCCCCCGCCACGCGCCCACCCGCGCGGCGCAGTGCCGCAAGCCCCCCGGCATGCGCACGCTCCGGCGCGAGCAGCACCGCGTGCACGCCCGCGCCGCGCCGGGCGAGCCTGGCCCCGGCGTACAGGGCGTCACCGCCGTTGTCCCCGCTGCC
Organism: Streptomyces sp. NPDC048584; assembly: GCF_043199595.1. Classification (NCBI taxonomy): domain Bacteria; kingdom Bacillati; phylum Actinomycetota; class Actinomycetes; order Kitasatosporales; family Streptomycetaceae; genus Streptomyces; species Streptomyces sp. NPDC048584. The sequence goes on along the minus strand of NZ_JBICWF010000002.1, from coordinate 97,556 downwards.
GACGAGCAGGACGACCCTGCTGCCGTAGACCCGCCCCAGCACATCCGCGCAGGCCGCGGCGAGCCCGGCGGCGGCGCGCTGCATCAGCGCCCCCTCCGGCAGCCGTGCCATCAGTTCCCGCTCCGCCGCCCTGACCGTCTCCACGCTGTACGCAGTCCGCATACGTCCGAGTCTCCCGCAGACGGCCCGTCGACTCCCGTAACGGCGACCCGGACCGCTTGACTCGTTGCCATGCCCTTGCCAAACTCTGCGCCCCCCACAGGATGAATCGATTCAGTCGAATCGTTTCGACGACGGAAGAGGACCCATGGGACGCAGAGCCGCACTTCTCGCAGCAGCCGGCGCCACCGCACTCCTCACCGCAGCCGGCCTCATGACGGCCCCCGCCACGGCCGCCACCCCCGCCCCCGCCCGCGCCGCGGCCTGCGGCGACGGCTCCTACCAGGCCGAAGCCGTACTGAGCGGCAGCACCTGGACCGCCCGGCGCGGCAGCGGCACGGTCTACACCGGCGGCGACATGCGCGCGGCCGTACAGGCGGCGATCAGCAGCCTGTCCTCCGGCCGCACCAGCAAGGAACGGGTCGTGGTGCGCGGCTCGGGCTCGATCTCCGCCGGTTCCCGCATCTCCCTGCCGAGCTATACGACCCTCGACGTCTGCGGCACCATCGACGTCACCGGCAGCGGTTCCGGCGACCAGGCCCCCGTCTACTCCCGCGGCACCCGCGACATCGAGGTGCAGCACCTCAACGTCACCGGCGCCCCGCTGTACGGCATCTTCATGCGCAACGTGCAGAACGTCGTCCTCGGCCAGATCGACATGCGCCTCTCACGCGGCCTCGGCGTCCGTATCGACAACCGCGGCGACACCAGCCAGTGGACGCGCAACGTCCGCATCGACAACGTGTACGTCTCCGGCGCGTCCAGCCACGCGGTGGAGACGTACGGCGTCGACGGCATCACCATCGGCACGGTGACCGCCCGCAACGTGGGCGAGTCGGGCCTGCTGCTGAACGAGACCGTCAACGCCACCGTCTCCAAGGTGGACGCGGAGAACGCGGGCACCGGCACCGGGTACGCCGCCTTCCGCATGGCCAACCGCAACGGCCGTATCGGCAGCTCCTACGCCACCAACATCCGCGTCGGCGAGGTCGTCGCGCGCGGCGGCGGACGGGGGGTGTTCTGCGTGTCGGAGAGCGGCGGCGCGACGATCGACCGGATCACGCTCTCGAACACGGGCAACAACGCGATCCTCATCGAGAACTGTTACAACGTGAACCTCGCCGCCCAGAGCGGCACCGTCACGGGCGGCGGCGAGGTCCGCCTGGCGGCACGCACGGAGTTCGCGAACAACCGCGACATCACCGTCCAGAACCTGACGGTGACGAACTCCTCGATCCGCGAGAGCCCCTGCGGCGAGAACACGACGTTCCGCAACAACCGCCTGGTGAACAGCAGCCAGTCGATCTGCTGACGCACACGTGCGGGGTGCGGCTCGGTGAGCCGCACCCCGTTCGTACGCGTACGCCGGTCAGGTTCCTCAGCTCGTGGTGAGCATCCCCGCCCGCAGCCGCTTCAGCGTGCGGGACAACAGCCGCGACACATGCATCTGGGAGCAGCCGAGCCGCTCGCCGATCTCCGCCTGGGTCAGCTCCTCCACGAACCGCCAGTGCACGATCTTGCGCTCACGCTCGTCGAGGTCGGCGATCATCGGGGCGAGCGCGTGGAAGTCCTCGACGAGTTCCAGCGCCGCGTCCTCGGAGCCGATGAAGTCCGCGAGCACGCTCTCACCGTCCGGCTCGCTGCCGATGGCGGCGTCCAGGGAGGCGGAGTTGTAGCCGTTGGAGGCGATCCGGGCCTCGTTGACCTCGTCCTCGGTCAGGCTCATCAGCTGCGCGAGTTCGGCGGTCGTGGGCGTACGGCCGAGCCGGCTGCGCAGTTCCTCGGTGGCGCGGGCGAGCTGCACCCGGGCCTCCTGGAGGCGGCGCGGCACATGCACGGACCACGAGGTGTCCCGGAAGAACCGCTTGATCTCGCCGACGATGTAGGGGATCGCGAAGGAGGTGAACTCCACCTCGCGGGACAGCTCGAACCGGTCGATCGCCTTGATCAGGCCGATCATGCCGACCTGGACGATGTCCTCCATCTCCTCCGGGCCGCGGCTGCGGAACCGGCCGGCCGCGAAGCGGACGAGGGACATGTTCATCTCGATGAGGGTGTTGCGCGCGTACTGGTACTCGTGCGTGCCCTCCTCCAGCTCCGTCAGCCGGCGGAAGAACTGCTTGGACAGTTCACGGGCGTCCCTGGGCGCGACCTGGCCGGGTTGGGCGACCTCCGGCAGCTCGGTCATTGTCTGCGCTCGGTCGGTCCGCGCCATCGTCGACGTCACTGTTCCGCCCTCCCTGTTAGTTCGGCTCCCGCTCCGGGCACCGGCTACCAGCGTCTACCCCGGTCCAGCCGAAGCACGCATCCGGGTCAACGACGGCGGTCGCGCAGCAGCCGTACGAGAGCGAAAACGACGGTGAGTACGGCGGCGGCGACCAGGAACGCGTCACCCCAGACGGGCAGGTCGACGCCGACCCCGGGGAAGGCGAGCACGGTGCTCACCCCTCCGCGATCACGACCGCCGAGGCGACCCCGGCGTCATGGCTGAGCGAGACATGCCAGGACCGCACACCGAGTTCGGCGGCGCGCGCGGCCACCGTCCCCGTCACCCGCAGCCGGGGCTGCCCGCTGTCCTCGCACCACACCTCGGCATCGGTCCAGTACAGCCCCGCGGGAGCGCCGAGCGCCTTGGCGATCGCCTCCTTCGCCGCGAACCGCGCGGCCAGCGAGGCGACCCCGCGCCGCTCCCCACTGGGCAACAGCAACTCGCTCCGCAGGAACAGCCGCTGAGCCAACGCGGGCGTACGCTCCAACGACTCCGCGAACCTCTCGATCTCGGCCACGTCGATCCCGACTCCGATGATGCTCATACGGGCACTTTATTGCGGTGGGGCGGGGGTGGATGCCCTGAGCGCCCGCCTTCAGGTGGCTCCCGTCACTCCCCTGCCGGGCCACCCGCCACCCGCCGGGTGGCGGGTGGCGGGATTGGCCGATCCTGGCCGTCGGCCTGCTCAGGCGGGCAGCTTCGTGTCGATGATGAAGCTGATCTCGACGGCCTGGCCGGGGAACGTCAGTTCCGCGACGCCGACGACCGTGCTGGCCGGGCGGTGATCGCCGAAGTACGCCAGGTTGCCCTCCATCGTCGGCGTGGCGTTCCGCTGCAGGTTCACCAGGTACAGGACCTGCGAGACGACCTGGTTCCGGGTGGCCCCGTAGTGCGCCAGGACCTTGTCCATGTTGACGTGGGTCTGCTCGAGCTCGGCGGCGAAGTCGTCCGCGTGCACGAACTCGCCCTTCTCGTCGAACGAGACCTGCCCGGAGACATGGATGAGATCGCCGGACCTGATCGCCTGCGCATAGCCGAAGGCGCTCTCGGCCGGAACGTTGTGGTTGAAGACGTCGATGGTGGCCATGGTGCTCGCCCTCTCGGTTCGGTTCACTCTCTTGTGGTTACTCGGAAACCGTAGGAGAGTGAGCGCTGACCTGGAAGAACGCACTTTTCGGTGACTAAGGAACCTGATGGTGACCAAGCAGCTGCTCAAGGGTCTGCCCGAGGACGCCGACCTGAGGAGGGCGGACTCACTGGCGCGGGAGATCTTCTCCGACGTCGCCAACAAGTGGGCGCTCCTGATCATCGAGGCGCTGGGCGAGCGCACCCTGCGCTTCAGCGAGCTGCGGAACGAGGTCGAGGGCGTCAGCCACAAGATGCTCACCCAGAACCTGCGCATGCTCGAGCGCAACGGCCTGGTCGACCGGAAGGTGTACCCCACCGTGCCGCCACGGGTCGAGTACACCCTCACCGAGCCGGGTCGTGGCCTGCGCGCCACGGTCGACGCCATGTGCGGCTGGACCCACCAGCACCTCGGCCACATCGAGACCGCGCGCCGCCACTTCGACGCCTGACCGTCTACTCCACCGTCACCGACTTCGCCAGGTTCCGCGGCTGATCCACCTCGTTGCCCCGCGCCGTCGCCAGCTCGCAGGCGAAGACCTGCAGCGGCACCGTCGCCACCAGCGGCTGGAGCAGGGTCGGGGTGGCCGGGACGCGGATCAGGTGGTCGGCGTATGCCGCGACCGCCTCGTCGCCCTCCTCCGCGATGACGATCGTGCGCGCACCCCGCGCCCGGATCTCCTGGATGTTGGAGACGATCTTGTCGTGGAGGACGGAGCGGCCGCGCGGGGACGGGACGACCACGACCACCGGCAGGTCGTCCTCGATCAGCGCGATCGGCCCGTGCTTCAGCTCGCCCGCCGCGAAGCCCTCCGCGTGCATGTACGCGAGTTCCTTCAGCTTGAGCGCGCCCTCCAGGGCGACCGGGTAGCCCACGTGCCGGCCCAGGAACAGCACCGTGTTCTTCCCGGCCAGCGACCGGGCCAGCTCCCGTACCGGTTCCATCGTCTCCAGCACCCGGTCCACCGCACCGGCGATGGACGACAGGTCCCGTACCACCGCCCGGATCTCGTCCGCCCATTTGGTGCCCCGCACCTGGCCGAGGTACAGCGCGACCAGGTAGCAGGCGACGAGCTGGGTCAGGAATGCCTTGGTCGAGGCGACCGCGACCTCGGGGCCCGCGTGCGTGTACAGCACGGCGTCCGACTCGCGCGGGATCGTCGAGCCGTTGGTGTTGCAGATCGCCAGCACGTGGGCGCCCTGTTCACGGGCGTGGCGCAGGGCCATCAGCGTGTCCATGGTCTCGCCGGACTGGGAGATGGCGATGACGAGGGTCTGCTGGTCGAGGATCGGGTCCCGATAGCGGAACTCGCTGGCGAGTTCCACCTCGCAGGGCAGCCGGGTCCAGTGCTCGATGGCGTACTTGGCGATCAGCCCGGCGTGGAAGGCCGTACCGCAGGCGATGACGACGACCTTGTCGATCTCGCGCAGGACACCCGCCGGGATGCGGACCTCGTCCAGGGTCAGTGAACCCGACCCGTCGATGCGGCCCAGCAGCGTGTCGGCGACCGCCTTCGGCTGCTCGGCGATCTCCTTGAGCATGAAGTAGTCGTAGCCGCCCTTCTCGGCGGCGGAGGCGTCCCAGTCGACGTGGTACTCGCGGACGTCGGCCGCGCCTCCGTCGAAGTCGGTGACCGTCACCGCGTCGCGGCGCAGCTCGACCACCTGGTCCTGCCCCAGTTCGATGGCGTCCCGCGTGTGCGCGATGAACGCGGCGACGTCGGAGGCGAGGAACGCCTCGCCCTCCCCCACGCCCACCACCAGCGGGGAGTTGCGGCGCGCGCCGACGACCACGTCCGGTTCGTCCGCATGGACGGCGACCAGGGTGAACGCGCCCTCCAGGCGGCGGCAGACGAGCCGCATCGCCTCCGCGAGGTCGGCGCACGCGGAGAACTCCTCGGCGAGGAGGTGGGCGACGACCTCGGTGTCCGTCTCGGAGGTGAGGTCGTGGCCGCGTTCGGCCAGCTCGGCGCGGAGGGCGGCGAAGTTCTCGATGATGCCGTTGTGGACGACGGCGACCCGGCCGGCGTTGTCGAGGTGCGGGTGGGCGTTGGCGTCCGTCGGGCCGCCGTGGGTGGCCCAGCGGGTGTGTCCGATGCCGGTGGTGCCGTTCGGCAGCGGCCGCTCGGCCAGCTCCTTCTCCAGGTTGACGAGTTTCCCGGCCCGCTTGGCGGTGGCCAGGCCTCCGTCCGCCAGTACGGCGACGCCCGCCGAGTCGTACCCCCGGTACTCCAGCCGTTTCAGTCCGGCCGTCACGACGTTCAGCGCCGACTGCGGCCCCACGTATCCCACGATTCCGCACATGCCCGGCAGCCTACGGTCCGTCAGCGGCCGCAAATGGCTTCCGCGTGCCCGGAATCGGAAATTCCCACCGGTGCACGAACGTGTCCGTGCACCGGTGGGAACGGGATCCGAGGAATGTGAGACCGGCTCAGCCGAGCTTGCCGACCTGGGCCTCGACGACGTCCGCCGGGATGTCGAAGTCCTCACCGGTGGCCATGGCGGCCAGGTTGACGGCACTGAAGGTGACCAGCGTGGCGCCCTTGCGCACCACGATGATCTTGTTGGGTGCCTGGATGTCCTCGTCCGCGGCGACGGTCAGGGTGACGGCGGAGCTCTCGTCACCGCCCTCCGCGGCGGCCGTGGTGACCTTGACGACCTTCATGGCCTCGCCGGACACGGTGGCGGTGTAGCCGCCCGCGCACTTCCCGGCGGCGTCGGTCAGGCCCTTCATCGCCTGCGCGGCACCGTCACCCTCGTAGGAGGCGAGAGTGATGAGCATCTTGTCGACGTCGAGAGCGGCCAGCAGGGTGTCCTCGGGGCTGGTGCCCTCGGACGGCTTCACGGGCTCGCCCGTCCAGGACCGCTTCACGGTCGCCGACGGCTCGCTCTGGGGCACCCCGGCCTGGGCGTGGGCCAGCGGCAGACAGGCCGCGTCCTCCGTCTTCACCTGGTCCTTGGCGATGTCGTCCGTCGCCACGACCTTGGTGGCCACCTTGCCGCTCTTGACGTCCGCCTGCGCCAGCCCCGCCTTCTCCAGCTCGGCGGCGGACAGCGCCTTCGCCGCGGGCTCGGCGGACGCGGAGGCGCTCGAGTCGCCCTTGCCCTTGCTGTCGCCGGCCTTGTCCTCGTCGCCGGAGCCACCGCAGGCGGTGACCAGGAGGGCGAGCGCGGCGGCGGAGGCGGCGAGAGCGGTACGGCGGACGGCGGTGGTTCTCACGTGGGAACTCTTTCTCGAAGGCGCGGAGGAATCCGCGACACATGCGCGCACCTTAAACGGATTCCTTACACAGCGGCCGCACAGACGATCACCGGATGATCACCCGGTATGCGACCGTGACGACCGCGTGACCTGGGGCGACCACCGACGACCAAGGGCCCGGCGGGCGGCGTGACACAGCCCACCTGTCGCCTCGTTCCAACTCCGTTAACAATGGACTGTGATCTCTCCGGTCTCCTCGATACCCGGGAGCGCCCACCGGCAGCGGCCGGAGGCGACTCCCTACATGGACCTCACCCGTGCCGAGTGGAGCGCGCTGCGCGACAAGACTCCGCTGCCCCTGTCGGCGGCGGAGGTCGAACAGCTGCGCGGTCTCGGTGACGTCATCGACCTCGACGAGGTGCGGGACATCTACCTCCCGCTGTCCCGGCTGCTCAATCTCTACGTCGGCGCCACCGACGGACTGCGCGGCGCCCTGAACACGTTCCTCGGTGAGAAGGGCTCCCAGTCGGGCACGCCGTTCGTCATAGGGGTCGCCGGTTCGGTGGCGGTCGGCAAGTCCACGGTCTCCCGTCTGCTGCGGGCCCTGCTGTCCCGCTGGCCCGAGCACCCGCGCGTGGAGCTGGTGACGACGGACGGTTTCCTGCTGCCGACGAAAGAGCTGCAGGAACGGGGCCTGATGTCGCGGAAGGGTTTCCCCGAGTCGTACGACCGCCGCGCGCTGACCCGTTTCGTCGCCGACATCAAAGCGGGCAAGGGGGAGGTCACCGCCCCCGTCTACTCCCACCTGATCTACGACATCGTCCCGGGCGAGAAGCTCACCGTGCGCCGCCCGGACATCCTGATCGTCGAGGGACTCAACGTCCTCCAGCCGGCCCTGCCCGGCCAGGACGGCCGTACGCGCGTGGGCCTCGCCGACTACTTCGACTTCAGCGTGTACGTGGATGCCCGCACGGAGGACGTCGAGCGCTGGTACCTCAACCGCTTCAAGCGGCTGCGGGAGACCGCGTTCCAGGACCCGTCGTCGTACTTCCGCACGTACACCCAGGTCTCCGAGGAGGAGGCCCTCGACTACGCCCGCACGATGTGGCGCACCATCAACAAGCCCAACCTGGTGGAGAACATCGTCCCGACCCGGGGCCGGGCCACGCTGGTGCTGCGCAAGGGCCCCGACCACAAGGTCCAGCGCCTCAGCCTGCGCAAACTCTGACGTTACGCTGCCGCCATGCTGCACCTGCGACTGATCACACCGGCCGGGAAGACCGAAGACGTGGTCCGGCTGATCGAGGGGACGGTCGGCACCGCGCATCTGTGTGTGCTGCCGGGCGCGGCCCGTGACCCCGCGGGGGACCTGGTGCTGTGCGACGTGGCGCGGGAGGCGGGCGACGACCTGCTGAGCGAGCTGCAGCGGCTGGGGCTGGAGACGGACGGCTCCATCGCGGCGGACGACATCGGCCTGTCACTGTCGAAGCGGGCCGAGCAGGCGGAGAAGGACGCGCCGGGCGAGGGCGCGGACGCGGTGCTGTGGGAGCACCTGACGGAGGCCACGCACGAGGAGTCGACGCTCTCGGTCACCTATCTCGCGTTCCTCACGCTGGCCACGATGATCGCGGCCTGCGGTGTGGTGCTGGACAACGCGGTCCTGATCGTGGGCGCGATGGCGGTGGGCCCGGAGTTCGGGCCGCTGGCCGGTATCTGCACGGCGGCGGTGCAGCGCCGGCCGCGCCTCGCGCTGCGGTCGGTGATCGCCCTGCTGGTGGGTTTCGTGGTGGCGATGGCGGTGACGGTGGGGTTCAGCGTCTTCATGGACGCGGTGGGGCTGTTCACCGAGGAGCGGTTGGAGGGCGAACGGCCGCAGACCGGTTTCGTGTACGCCCCGGACTGGTTCTCCTTCGTGGTGGCGCTGCTGGCGGGCGCGGCGGGCACGCTCTCCCTGACGTCCGCGAAGTCCGGCGCGCTGGTCGGTGTCGCCATCTCGGTGACGACGGTCCCGGCGGCCGCGAACGCGGCGGTGGCGCTGAGTTACGGCGACACGGTCCAGACCTGGGGTTCCACCGAGCAGCTGCTGCTCAACCTGCTCGGAATCACGCTGTCGGGCACCGCGACACTGCTGGCGCAGAAGTACTTCTGGTCGGGTCAGCACGAGCGGCTGCGCAAGCGGGCTCGTAGCTGACAGCAGCTCAGCGACTATTGCGCATTACCGGCCAACTTCGATCGACATACGACCACTTCGGTCATCACTCGATCACCGGAACTTCACAGGCGCCCCATGAGGCGTGCGAAAACGGAGAACGAGGACCTCTACCGACCGGTAGTCAGAATCACGCCAACCTCCTCCGGAGACGGAACCGGTCACTCTTCCCCGTACCCGGGCAACTGCCTAGTGTTACGCCCGCGCAGCCGGGCCCGACCAGCCCGTGCCGCGCACATCCATCAGCGACCGGGGGAACAGCGCCGCAACGGGGAGGGGCGCGTCGCATGCCATACCGTCTGCCATCCGTGCATCCCCTACCGGACGACCGTCACGGTTCCTGACTCCACGAGAGTCGAGGCGCCCTCACGGGCGCCCTCCCGGCCGTCTCCTGCCACTCGAAGGGGATGCGCCCTTGCGCTCCAGATCACCTGTCCTCCCGATGGTGACATCGGCGAGACACCGGGCACTCGCCCGTATCGTCCTCCTGCTGACCGCCGTCGCCGTGCTGGCCTCACTCGTCGTACGGCCCGAACCCATGGGTACTCCCGTCGGTGCCCAGTCGAGCGACCGGCCCGACGACTGGTACGAGACCACCGCCGACGAGCAACTGCGGTTCGACCAGTGCCTGATGAACGACGCGCTGCGGCTGGGCGGGCCGGGCATGTACGGCTTCGCGCAGAACGCCCTCGACCAGACCCCGGAGAAGCTGCGCGAACTGGCCGATCTGGACGGAGCCTCCGACGGTCCGCTGCGCGAGGCGTACGAGAAGGACAAGGACGACTGGGCCGCCACCTGGGACCGTCTCTACTCGCGCCGGGACGCGTGGGAGAGGCCCCTCGACGGCCTTGAGGTCCCCGCCGGATTCACCGTCACCGGGTTCCAGTGGGTGCCGGGCGTCCACGAGGGCGACGACTTCTACGACCAGACCGGGCTCGGCAAATGGGCCGGCGGCCCCGACTGGAACGCCGAGTTCAGCTTCTACGACCCGACCCCGGCGGCGGACGAGAAGGTCGTCAAGGCCGTCACCGACCTCGGGGCCCCGCTCTACGGCGAGGAGTCCAGCGATCCGGACCCGCGGTACTACGAGACCCGGGCGTTCGAGGAGCTGACGGACGGGTTCGACCCGATGAGCGCGGACGACGCCCGGCTGTTCCTGGCCTCCGGCGGCTTCCCCCGCACCGCTCCCGAGCCGGGCACGCCGGAGTACCGGATCGCCGTCGAGGACCTGAAGACACGGTTCGCGTCCTGCGCCTGGCAGGACCCGATCGACCCGAACCAGGTCCTGCGCGGGATGGAGGACGTCGCCGCGCAGGAGTGGCAGCAGGAGATCGGCGCCCAGGCCGTCCAGCGCAACCAGATCCTCGACGCCAACCGCGAGGCCACCACCGCCCTGACGAAGGGCTCCGAGGCCATGGCCGACATGCTCGGCCAGTCCTGGATCGCGGACCACCTCGTCCGCTGGCAGGACTACTGGTCCGCCGGCGGTGTGGGCTGGATCGGCGACAGCACCGTGACGGTCGAGGTGCCGGGCGCGAAGGGCAGCTGCCTGGACGTCGCCGGCGGCGGCAAGACCAACGGCACGCCCGTCCAGATCTACACGTGCAACGGCGGCGCGGCGCAGCAGTGGACGCTCGAGGGCAGTGAGGACGACCTCCACCTGCGCAACGTCGGCTCGCAGAAGTGCCTGGACGTCGCCGGGAACGCCTCGGCGAACGGCACGAAGATCCAGATCTCGGACTGCTACAAGTCCAAGGGGCAGTCCTGGCAGGGCGATGCCCGCGCCACCGCTCCCCTGAAGAGCGTGACCACCGGCAAGTGCCTGGACCTGAGCGCGTTCACCAAGAGCACGGACGCGCGGCTGTGGGACTGCAAGAACGCGTCCTCGCAGAAGTTCCTGATCAAGCCGTCCGGCCACAAGGGCACCGACAGCCTGTCGTACCCGGACACGGCCCAGTTCACCAAGGCGAAGAAGGGTGTCACCGACGCCCAGACGCAGGCCAAGAAGCAGCTCGCCGCTGTCAAGGCCCAGTTCGAGGTGGCGAAGAAGGCCGGCACCTCGTCGGACACCGCCACTCAGGCCGCCTACGCCGTAGCCGACGCCAAGGGTGCGCCGCGCGGCCGCGGTCTGCTGTCGGGTCAGCAGAAGGCACAGGTCACCAAGGGTGCGGTGGCCGCGCTGGAAGCACTGGTGAAGGCCGCGGAGACGGCCGAGGCCGCCACCCGGGCGTCCGCCGGTGACGGCGAGACCATCGCCCAGCGGGCGCTCGCCCAGGCCGCCCAGTCCAAGGCCGAGTTCCGCCGTGAGGCCGCCCACACCGCCGAACTGCAGGCGAAGGCGGCCGCCGACGCGGCCAAGGTGCACCGGGACAACGCGAAGAAGGACAAGGAGACCGCGGAGGCCAAGCTCGCCGAGGCGCTGAAGGCCGAGGGCGAGGCCAAGACGGCCGCCGCCGACGCGCACGCCAAGCGCCTGGCCGCCGAGGCCGAGGAGAAGACGGCCGAGGCGGAGAAGAAGACGGCCGCCGCCAAGCAGGCGGAGGCCGCCGAGCACCGTAGGACGGCCGAGAGCGAGGCGACGAAGGCCAAGAACTCCCGGGACAAGGCGGAGGCGGCCGAGGGCACGGCGTCCGACAAGAGGGACGCCGCGGTCAAGGCCAAGGACAAGGCCCGCGATCTGCGCGACGACGCCTGGGACGCGGAGCAGAAGGCCGACGCCGCGCGCGCGAAGGCGGACGCGAAGGAGGCGTACGCCCAGGCGCACGAGGCCGACAGCAACGCCCAGGAGTCCAGGGCGGCGGCCGACGCGGCCGCCGGGCACGCCGACGACGCCGAGGCGGCCGCGACGAGGGCCCGTTCCGCGGCCGACGCCGCGACGACGGCGGCCGCGGAGGCGGACGCCGCCGCGACCCGTGCCGAGGCCGCCGCCAAGCGGGCCCGTGCGGCGTCGGACGGCGCCCAGGCGGCGAAGCTGAAGGCCGACGCCGCGGTGAAGACCGCGACGAGTGCCGCGGCGGACGCCATCCAGGCGTCGAAGCACGCCGCCGCCGAGGCGAAGACGGCCGTCGAACTGGCCGACGAGGCGGAAGCACAGGCCAAAACCGCCAAGTCGCACGCGAACGAGGCGAGCAAGGAGGCCGGCAAGGCCGTCGTCGCGTCGGCGAAGGCGGCGGGCTTCGCCCACGTCACCGCGCAGGCCGCGGTGGACGCGGGGAACTCCGCCCAGCAGGTCGCGGCGCCCGCGAACGACGCGATCCAGCTCGGCTCCCCCTACGTCACCACGGACTCCGCCGCGAGCCTGGTGGTGCTGACGGGGCAGGCGTCGAAGTCGATCGCCGAGCAGCAGAAGGCCGTGGCCGACGCACACGCCAAGAACGCGCAGTCGGAGGCCTCGGCCGCGCAGAACCTGGCCGATCAGGCACAGGGCGACGCGAAGCAGGCCTATGTCCACGCGGCGAACGCCGCCGGGTACGCCTCGGACGCCCGCGGCTACGCCAAGGAGGCCCTCGGCTACTCCGCCGACGCCGCTCTCGCCGCGTCCAAGGCCGTCGCTTCGCTGGCCCGCACGGTGGAGTACGACCGTCAGGCCACCGAGGACGCGGAGGCCGCCGACAAGGCGGCGGGCCGGGCCGAAGGCCACGCCAAGGCCGCCCGTGACTCCGCCGACGAGGCGGCCCTGGACGCGGCGGCAGCCCGTAGCGCCGCCACAGAGGCCGAGGAGGCCGCGAAGGAGGCCCGCGCGGCGGCCACCCGCGCGGACGCCGCCGCCACCGAGGCGGAGGAAGCCGCCAAGGACGCCCTGAAATACGCGGAGGAGGCCCAGGAAGCGGCGGAGGCCGCCGAGCGCAACCAGGCGAACCAGCAGGTCTCGTCGGGCGCCGGCACGGGCATCGGCGGCACGTTCTACGTGGTCGACGAGGACACGTTCGAGATCACCGACGCCCAGCAGAAGAACGACTGCGTCATAGAGATCGGGTTCGAGGGCTGTACCGTCACCTTCGCGGTGACCTTCAGCGTCACGGTGGACTACTACCTGTGCGTCAACCCGGACGTCCCCGCGACATCCTCCGGTTGTCCCTCCGAGGACACCCTGTTCCTGGAGCGGAAGCCCTTCACCGGCTTGAAGAAGGACGTCACCCAGCACTTCAGCAAGCTGGACCTCATCCAGCAGACCGTCGTCTACCGCATATTGAAGGCGGTCCTGGTCCAGGACTTCGTCGACTGCTGGCACGGCAGCGTCAGCGGCTGTGCCTGGGCGGCGAGCAACTTCATCCCCGGCAAGGCGTTCGAAAAGATCGCCGAGGGAATCCGCGCCCTGGACGCCGCGATGAAGACCGGGATCGGAGTCGCCGATGCGTTCAGGGCTCTGAGGACTCTGGATCTGGACCCGGCGACACTGGCCAAGATCGAGGCGGGCGTGAACGCCTACGAGGACGTCATCACCGCATGCAGGGTCAACAGCTTCCCCGGTGACACTTTGGTGCTGATGGCCGACGGTACCCGCAGAATGATCCGTGACGTGCGGGAGGGCGACCAGGTCTTGGCCGCTGCCCCCGGCGGCGGAAAGCCCCGCGCCGAGACGGTGACCGACACGTTCCGGCATGACACCGAACGGCTGGTGACCATCGCGTTGGCCGGCGGCAGCAGCCTGGACACCACGGCGGGACACAAGATCCGCACCAGTGGACGCGGCTGGGTCCTCGCCTCCGAACTGCGCCCGGGTGACCGGCTGGTCAGCCCCGACGGAACGCTCCGTGCCGTGACCGGCGTACACGACCGACCGGGGCTCGCCCCACGTCGGGTCTACGACCTCACCGTCGACCGCCTGCACACCTTCTACGTGCGCACCGAGGGAGCCGGGGCGGCGGACGTGATGGTCCACAACTGCCTGAACCTGGGCGACGAGGATCTTGCGGCCCTGCGGCACTATGAGATCCACACGCTGAAGGAACACGTGCGGCCGGATGCTGCCGAAGCGTTCCGGCTCGCTGCCCGAAAGGGCCAGCCCAACACCGTCTGGAAGAGCCAGGAAATCGCTCAGCAGGCCGTGGACCGAGTGGTCGGCGACTACTTCAGCAAGCGGACCGCAAGCGGCCAGAAGGTCTTCGACCACGACAAGTGGAAGAAGTTCCAGGACTGGGCTGCGAAGGCCAGAGAGGGTGAGCAGTACCGGACGATCACGGGGACATGGGATGCGTATCCCTCCCTGGGCAAGCGGTACCACCCGGACGGGAGAACCATCGAGGATGCCGGTAACGAGGTCGTGGTCATCTTGATGAAGGTCAAGGGCCACACCGGACAGGGCCGGTACGGGTTCGTCGTCAAGACGGCCTACCCGAAGTAACACCCGCCGAAGAGGACGATGCATGCCACAGGACCGTTCAACGTACGTCGAGCTGGGTTACTCCGGTGACTTCGGCCTCACCGCCCTGGCGGAGCTCTTGTGCTCCCCGGACGGCCCCGCCGTCGACCTCGCTGCCGCGCTCGCGGCCGCTGCCGGGTCGGCGAACGGGTCCGACGGCGAGGAGGCCGTGGAACTGGGGGAGGATGCCCGGCGTCTGTTGGACGGTTCCTTGCCGGAGGAGGTTCTCCACACGGTGTGGCTGGCCGCGGTCGGCCGGAGTTTCGATCCGGCCGACCATGGCGTGGACACCCGCACATGGCTGCGGTCCCTCTCGGATCTGTCCGTGAATCGCCTCCGGCAGAACAGACGCTCCTACGTCCCGGCTCCGGTCCGGCCGGTCCGGGACGAAGGTCTGTGCCGCGATGTGGTGACGGAGATCCATGGACTGGCAGCAGACCTGACCAGCGACCGCACATCACCGGATCTCGTTTCGGCGCTGGAGCGGGTGGTCACGCTGGCCGACGCCGATATCGGCTTCCGGCTCTTCCTGAGAGCGCTCAAGGCCTGCCGCGTTCGCGTCTCGAAGGACCGGTACGACAGGTTCCTCGGGATCGGCGAGCAGCTCGGGTACCCGGTCGCGGTCGTCCGCGACGGCCTCGACGTCGACTGGCCGCCCATCGACACGGCCCGCCGTGACACCCCGTGGGACTTCGGTCTTTCCCGGCTCGCCGGGAACGCCCACCAGGACTGGCATGCCGGAGTCGCCCGCAGAGAGATCCGTTCGGTGGCCGACGGAGACGAGCCCGGGCAGTCCCCGGGCACGGCGGCGGCTCTCCTGCGGGAAGACGCGGTGCGTCTGCTGCGCTCTCCCCTGTCCGACGACTTGATCACCACCCTCTGGGTCGCCGTCTCGGACGCGGCATTGCGCGTCGACGGACGGGACTGGCTACGGCTGGTCGCGGACGTGTGCGAGGAGCGTCTGAGGGAGGTCGCCCCCGCGTACACCCCTGTGGTTCCGCCCCCGCGAACGGCATGGGCGGACGTGGTGTTGTCGGAAGTCCGGGAGACGGCGCTCAAGGCGACGGACAGGGCCATCAGTCCGCACTGGCAGCCGCTCCCTGCGGAAAAGGTCATCACCGCTCTGGAGCAGGTGGCTGCGCGGGTCGATCCCGATCTGGGCTTCCGGCTGCTCCTGAGAGTGCTGCGACCCCTGGCCGTACCGATCACTCGGGCGCAGTACGAAAGGTACGAGGCGATCGGCAGACGGTTCGGGTACGGGGAGCACCACGTCGACGAGATCGAGCAACTCGTTCAGGGAGCGACGTGAACCTGCGCCCTTGAAGCATCCTCGCCCACACCACGGCGCGGGACGGCGGTGCCGGACGGATGCGGCCCGCGTCCTCCCCTCTCGGGAGGACGCGGGCCGCGTCGTGTCGAGATCCGCCGGGCAGGTCCTAGCCCAGCGCCGACTTCACCGCGTCCGCCAGGCGGCTCGCGACCGAGCGGGCCTGGTCGATGTCCGCCGCTTCGACCATGACGCGGACCAGCGGTTCCGTGCCGGAGGAGCGCAGGAGTACACGGCCCGTCTCGCCGAGTTCGTGTTCGGCCTCGGTGACGGCGGTGGCGAGTTCCGCGGAGGTCTTCACCCGGGACTTGTCGACGTCGGGGACGTTGATCAGGACCTGCGGGAGGCGTTCCATCACCGAGGCGAGGTCGCGGAGCGTACGGCCGGTCTGGGCGACCCGGGCCGCGAGCAGCAGTCCGGTGAGGGTGCCGTCGCCGGTCGTGGCGTGGTCGAGGATGATGACGTGGCCGGACTGCTCGCCACCGAGGGCGTAGTCCTTGGACTTCATCTCCTCCAGGACGTAGCGGTCGCCGACCGCGGTCTGCACGAAGCGGATGCCCTCGCGTTCCATGGCGAGCTTGAAGCCGAGGTTCGACATCACGGTCGCGACGACGGTGTCGGAGCGCAGTGCGGAACGTTCCCGCATCGCGAGCGCCAGTACGGCGAGGATCTGGTCGCCGTCGACCTCCTCACCGGTGTGGTCCACGGCGAGGCACCGGTCGGCGTCGCCGTCGTGCGCGATGCCCAGCGCGGCGCCGTGCTCGACGACGGCGGCCTTCAGCCGGTCGAGATGGGTCGAGCCGCAGCCGTCGTTGATGTTCAGCCCGTCCGGCTCCGCGCCGATGGTGACGACCTCGGCGCCCGCCCGGGTGAACGCCTCCGGGGAGACGGAGAAGGCGGCGCCGTGCGCCTCGTCGAGGACGATCTTCAGCCCGTCGAGCCGGTTCGGGAGGACACCGACGAGATGGGCGACGTACCTGTCCAGCCCCTCCCCGTAGTCCCGCACGCGACCGACCCCCGCGCCGGTCGGACGGTCCCAGGGAGCGCCGGTGCGGTGCTCCTCGTACACGGACTCGATGCGGTCCTCCAGCTCGTCGGCGAGCTTGTGACCGCCGCGGGCGAAGAACTTGACGCCGTTGTCCGGCATGGCGTTGTGGCTGGCGGAGAGCATCACGCCGAGGTCCGCGCCGAGCGCGCCGGTGAGGTGTGCCACGGCCGGCGTCGGCAGCACCCCGACCCGCAGGACGTCCACGCCCGCGCTGGCGAGGCCCGCGACGACGGCGGCCTCCAGGAACTCCCCGGACGCGCGCGGATCACGGCCGACCACGGCGGTGGGCCGGTGTCCTTCGAACGTGCCCGCCTCGGCCAGTACGTGCGCGGCGGCGACGGACAGGCCGAGCGCCATCTCCGCCGTCAGGTCCGCGTTGGCGACACCGCGCACGCCGTCCGTGCCGAAGAGTCGTCCCACTTGTCCTCCTGAGGAAGCGTCAGTATCGAGAGCCGTCGCCGGGGCTGTGCCGGGGCGCTGGACCCGTCCGCGCGGTCGCCGTTCGTACCGCTGGCGGAGCTTGTGATGTGTTCGACGGTCGCGAGGTGAATGCGGCTCCCCATAACGCCGACCATCCGATCACATTAGCCTTTGAGCACCTTGTGCCGTTATACGCCCACGGCAGTGAATAAACGAACGCCCCGGCAGCACTGTGGCGTGCCGCCGGGGCGTTCGGAGTACGCGCGAGCGCCTGGGATTTAGCGCTTGCTGTACTGCGGGGCCTTACGGGCCTTCTTCAGACCGGCCTTCTTGCGCTCGACCGCACGGTCGTCACGCGTGAGGAAGCCGGCCTTCTTCAGCGCGCCGCGGTTGTTGTCCACGTCCGCCTCGTTCAGCGCGCGGGCGACACCGAGACGGAGCGCACCGGCCTGACCGGAGACACCGCCACCCGCGATGCGGGCGATGACGTCGTAACGGTCGTCGAGCTCGAGCACCTTGAAGGGCTCGTTGACTTCCTGCTGGTGCACCTTGTTCGGGAAGTAGTCCTCGAGGGTGCGACCGTTGATCTTCCACTTGCCGGTGCCCGGGACGATCCGGACGCGGGCGATGGCGTTCTTGCGGCGGCCCAGGCCGGCGGCCGGCTGGGGCTCGCCGAAGCGGGAGGCCATGGACTCCGAGGTGTACTCGCCCTCGACGGGCACCTCGGACTCGGTGGTGTAGCTGTCGATGTCAAGCTCTTCGAGCGGCTGCTCGGCAGTGGTCTCGGCCACGATGCTCCTCAGATTCTGTTCAGTCTTAGGGGGTGGCCGGACTTACTGCGCGACCTGGGTGATCTCGAACGGCACCGGCTGCTGGGCAGCGTGCGGGTGCTGGTCGCCCGAGTAGACCTTCAGCTTCGAGAGCATCTGACGGCCCAGGGTGTTCTTGGGGAGCATGCCCTTGACGGCCTTCTCGACGGCCTTCTCGGGGTTCTTGTCGAGCAGCTCGTCGTAGCGGACGGAGCGCAGACCACCCGGGTAGCCCGAGTGGCGGTACGCCATCTTCTGGGTCCGCTTGTTGCCGGAGAGGTGCACCTTGTCGGCGTTGATGATGATGACGAAGTCACCGGTGTCGACGTGAGGGGCGTAGATCGGCTTGTGCTTGCCGCGCAGGATGGAGGCCGCAGTGGTGGCCAGACGACCCAGGACGACGTCCTGAGCGTCGATGACGTGCCACTGGCGCGTCACATCGCCGGGCTTGGGGCTGTACGTACGCACGGTTCGTAGCCTTCGCTTCTTCAGTGAATGGTCCTGACAAGGTCACCGAAGACGATCACGACAGCCCAGACCGCTCCGCGGTGACGCAAACCGCGCGCTGGTCGCTGGTCATCGGTCCCGGTGGACCGGTGTAAGGGCCCCTCACGTGAGAATGAGCAAGCCACTACACACAACGAACATGCAGGATACCCACCGTCGGCCGGACGGGTCAAAACGAGCCCGTCCGTGGTGGGCTACACCGATTCTACGGCCGGTCGCCGCTTCCCCGCGGGCCCGCCCCGGCGGGCCCCCTCCCGCGTCCCCCGTACGCAGTGGTGGGCGACCGTCGCGGCCAGCAGAACCAGCGTGAGGGCGTCCCGGAAGGCCCGGCGGCTGGGCGGCTCCAGCCACGGCCAGGTCACGCCCGGCAGCTGCGGCACCAGGGCGAGCCAGAACCAGGGCCGCCGCGCCACCGCCCCGGCGTACGGCAGACCGGCGAGCAGCAGCGGCAGGACGACCAGGAGGTAGTGGTTGTAGGAGGGGCGGGAGACCAGGAACGCGGAGAGCATCAGCGCCGCCGACGTCTCCGCCAGCCGCAGGGGCGTCGGTCCCGGCCCGCGCCAGCGCAGGTACGCGCACACCACCCCGGCGGCGGCCGCGAGCAGGCCCAGCAGCACCGCGGGGGCCTCCGGTACGCCGAGCCGGGGCAGCACGGCCGCCGGCGAGGCCTCGTAGAGCCGTACGAAGGCGTCGTCGCCGCGCAGCAGGAACGGCAGGGTGCGGGTGAGGAAGCCGGTGGGGTCGGGCAGGAACAGCGCCGCCGTCACCGAGGCGGCCGCGGGCACCAGCACCAGCACGGCCAGGGCCCGCCACCGGCGCGCGAAGAGGAACAGCAGCGCCATCGGCGCGAGCAGCGGCTTCAGCGCCACCGCCACCCCGATGACGGCGCCCGCCGCCACCCACCGGCCCCGGCTCGCCAGCAGCAGGCACAGCGGCAGCGCCAGTACGGCCGTCACCGTCCAGTTACCCAGCCGCACCAGCTGCCCGAACGGCGCGAACCCGGCCGCGAGGCCCAGCAGCCCGAGGGCGGCGAGCCTGCTGCGCAACGGCACCCGGTGCAGCCGCAGGGCACAGGCCCAGCCCAGCGCGAGCGCGGCGACGACCGCCACCGGCACGGCCACGTCGAGCACGGGGCGCGGCAGCAGCGCCTGCGGGGCGGCGGCCACGACCGCGCTCGGGAAATAGAGGAAGTGCCGGTCGTCATACGGCGAACCACCGGCCAGCCAGGTCCGCGCGGCGTCCACGACGATCGCGTTGTCCATGCCTCCGTCCGAGGTCACCAGCACCGTATGCACCGTCAGCGCCCCCAGCACCGCCGCGAGTCCGGCCCACAGACAGCCGTGCGCGGGTCGTACCAACCACCCGGAGATGTCGCTTTTGCCCGTCGCCATGCGCGCAACGCTAGGCCCTGCCGCACCCGTTGACGCGGACCAGCACACCCCTCGGCCCGTCTAAGATGCGCCCCATGAGCTATGGGCAGGGGGGACCTCCGCAGCAGTGGGATCCCTGGAAACCGAATTCCCAGCAGCCCTGGGACGGCGGCGGCTCCGGCCGGTCACCCGACTGGGCGGCGCTCGCCGACGCCTCCGAGGCCCGCGCCAAGCGCCGCAGGCTGCTGTTCATAGGCGGCGGCGCCCTCGCGACCGTCGCGATAGGCACGGCCGTGGCGGTCGCCGTGGTCTCGGCGAACGGCGGCAACGAGGCCTCGCCGGGCACGTCCTCCCAGCTGCCCGGGACCTCGGATCTGCCGAGCCCGACGGGCACGGTCCCGTCGTTCGCTCCGACGAGCGCCCCGCCGCCGCTGGACCCGAAGGACTTCGTCGCCAGCGCGAAGAAGGACAAGGCCCCGCTGAGCCCCGACATCCTGTTCCCCGGCACCCAGTTGACGATGGGTGAGACGGTGTACAAGAAGGGCCCGACGGCGGACACCAAGAACTGCGCCTCGGCCGCCAAGGCCACGCTGCCGAAGGTCCTGAACGACAACGACTGCACGCGGCTGATCCGGGTCACCTACACCAAGGACGACATGGCGGTGACGGTCGGTGTGGCCGTCTTCGACACCGAGGCCCAGGCGACGAAGGCCAAGCAGCAGGCGGACAAGAAGAGCGTCGTCAAGTCGCTGTCGGGCGGCGGCGTCAAGGACTTCTGCTCCGGCGCGGTCTGCCGCACCACCACCAACGCCTACGGCCGCTACGCCTACTTCACCGTCGCCGGCTTCACCGCCGGCAAGAACGTGACGGAGAAGGACACCCCGGTCTTCACCACCGGCGACGATCTCCAGGAGTTCACGTTCCGCCAGATCCGCCGCAGAGGCGAGGCTCAGGCCTCCGCGGCGGCGAACGAGTAGCGGGACCTCCTCAGCAGCAGCCGGCCGCCGGCAGGGAGCGCTTGTTGCGCGCCTCCTTGCTGCGGGCCGCGAGCAGGTCGTCGGCCGGGTAGCCGACCTCCTCGAGGGTCAGGCCGTGCGGGCGTACGACATGGACCGCCGAGTCCCGTACGCCCGCCGCCAGCACCTTGCCCGGCCAGTCCGGCGGGCGGTGGCCGTCGCCGACGAACAGCAGCGCGCCGATGAGTGAGCGCACCATGTTGTGGCAGAAGGCGTCGGCGCGGACGGTGGCGGTGATGATCCCGTCACCGCCGCGCTCCAGGCTCAGTTCCTGGAGGGTCCGGATGGTGGTGGCGCCCTCCCGCTTCTTGCAGTACGCGGCGAAGTCGTGCTCCCCCAGCAGCCGGCGGGCGGCCTCGTTCATGGCGTCGACGTCCAGCGGCCAGTCGTGCCACAGGACGTGCCCGCGCAGCAGCGGGTCCACCCCGCCCGGGTTGTCGGTGACGCGGTAGGCGTAGCGCCGCCAGATCGCGGAGAACCGTGCGTTGAACCCGCCGGGCGCCTCCCGCAGCGCCCACACCCGTACGTCCCTCGGCAGCCGTCCCGCGAGCCGCTTCAGCAGCTTGGTGTGGTGCTCGGCCCACACCTCCCGGGGCAGATCCACATGCGCGACCTGGCCGCGCGCGTGCACCCCGGCGTCGGTCCGCCCCGCCACGGTCAGCTCGTACGTCGTCCCCCCGGAGCGCGTCACGGTCCGCAGGGCGTCCTCGATCTCCCCCTGCACGGTCCGCCGCCCCCCGGCCTGCTTGGCCCACCCGGAGAACTCGGCCCCGTCATAGGACAGATCAAGCCGCACACGCACGAACCCGGCCTCAACTTCGTCACTCACCCGAAGATCCTCTCACCCACACGAAAGCGGGCCCGCTCCTGAAAGGAAACGGGCCCGCGAACGTGCCCCCGCAGGGGCGCGGGGCTGTATCGACATGCGGCTCCGCCGCGTACGCGCGACCAGCCACGACATAGCCGCAGCCGCGAACCACACACATCCCCGCCGGACGGCTTACGCGTCCTTCGACTCCTCGGCCGGCGCGGCCTCGACAGCCTCGTCGGACTTGGCCTCGACGGCCTCGTCCTTCTTGAGGGCGTCTTCCTTGACCGCACGCTTCGTCGCGGCCTCGGCCTCGCCGGTCGCCTCCTGGGCCACCGTCAGCGCCTCGACCAGCTCGATGACGGCCATGGGCGCGTTGTCGCCACGGCGGTTACCGATCTTGGTGATGCGGGTGTAGCCACCGGGACGGTTCTCGTAGCGCGGGCCGATCTCGGTGAAGAGCGTGTGGACGATGCCCTTGTCCGTGATCACCTGGAGCACCTGACGGCGGTTGTGAAGGTCGCCCTTCTTCGCCTTGGTGACCAGACGCTCGGCGTACGGACGCAGCTTGCGCGCCTTCGCCTCGGTGGTGGTGATGCGACCGTGCTCGAACAGCGCCTTCGCGAGGTTCGCGAGGAGGAGCTTCTCGTGCGCGGCGCTGCCGCCCATACGGGCACCCTTGGTGGGCCTCGGCATGGTGTTTCTCCTAGGTGTCTGCCCCGGCCGTATCAGGTACCGGGGTCAGTATCCGAGCAGGCGGTCGCCTGTCGGAGATCCAGGCCCCCGAAGGGGCCTGGAAGGGGCGCGGGGAGGTGTCGATATGCGACTCCGTCGCGTGGGCGCGACCAGCCACAGCCGACCCGCACCCGAAAAACGGGCCGCCCCGCGGAGCGCCTAGTACTGCTCGGTCTCCACGAAGCCCGCGTCCGCGTCGTCGTCCGCGCCGAACGCGTCCGCAGCAGCGGTGGGGTCGAATCCGGGCGGGCTGTCCTTGAGCGCGAGGCCCATACCGGCCAGCTTCGCCTTGACCTCGTCGATCGACTTCGCACCGAAGTTGCGGATGTCGAGGAGATCGGCCTCGGAGCGGGCGACCAGCTCACCCACGGAGTGGATGCCCTCACGCTTGAGGCAGTTGTACGACCGAACGGTGAGCTCGAGCTCCTCGATCGGCAGCGCCAGATCGGCGGCGAGGGCGGCGTCCGTGGGGGACGGGCCCATGTCGATGCCCTCGGCGTCGATGTTCAGCTCGCGGGCGAGACCGAACAGCTCGACCAGGGTCTTACCGGCGGAGGCCATGGCGTCACGCGGACGCATCGCCTGCTTGGTCTCGACGTCGACGATCAGCTTGTCGAAGTCGGTGCGCTGCTCGACACGGGTCGCCTCGACCTTGTAGGTGACCTTGAGAACCGGCGAGTAGATCGAGTCGACCGGGATACGGCCGATCTCCTGGCCCACCTGCTTGTTCTGCACGGCGGAGACATAGCCGCGACCGCGCTCGACGGTCAGCTCCATCTCCAGCTTGCCCTTGCCGTTGAGCGTGGCGAGGACGAGGTCGGGGTTGTGCACCTCGACACCGGCCGGGGGCGCGATGTCGGCGGCGGTGACCAGACCCGGGCCCTGCTTGCGCAGGTACATCACGACGGGCTCGTCGTGCTCCGAGGAGACGACCAGCTGCTTGATGTTGAGGATCAGGTCGGTGACGTCCTCCTTGACGCCCGGCACGGTGGTGAACTCGTGCAGGACGCCGTCGATGCGGATGCTGGTGACAGCGGCACCGGGGATCGACGACAGGAGCGTACGGCGCAGGGAGTTGCCGAGGGTGTAGCCGAAGCCCGGCTCCAGCGGCTCGATCACGAACCGGGAGCGGAATTCGTCGACGACCTCTTCGGTCAACGAGGGACGCTGAGCGATCAGCATGTGGTGATCAGATCCTTTTTTCGTGGACGCCCGCTATTTGACGTCCGACGGAGACCGCACCCGGTGAAAAGTGCGGCTACTGCAAGGGTACGGGCGATACGGCCCTTACGAGCCGTACCGCCCGGAACCTCAGGAAGCCTGTGCCTCAGACGCGGCGGCGCTTCGGCGGGCGGCAGCCGTTGTGCGGGGTCGGGGTGACGTCCTGGATGGAGCCGACCTCGAGGCCCGTGGCCTGCAGGGAGCGGATCGCGGTCTCACGACCGGAGCCCGGGCCCTTGACGAACACGTCGACCTTGCGCATGCCGTGCTCCTGGGCGCGGCGGGCAGCCGACTCGGCGGCCATCTGCGCGGCGAACGGCGTGGACTTCCGGGAGCCCTTGAAGCCGACGTGGCCGGCGGAGGCCCAGGAGATCACGTTGCCGGACGGGTCCGTGATCGACACGATGGTGTTGTTGAACGTGCTCTTGATGTGCGCGTGGCCGTGAGCGACGTTCTTCTTTTCCTTGCGGCGCACCTTCTTGGCAGCGCCCTGACGACCCTTGGGGGGCATCTGTTACTCCTACGGGAGGTGGTCGGTCCTACAGCGAAGACCGCTGGACGGCGAAGTCCGCTGTGGACTACTTCTTGCCCGGCTTCTTCTTGCCGGCGATGGCGCGACGCGGGCCCTTGCGGGTACGCGCGTTGGTGCTGGTGCGCTGACCGCGGACGGGCAGACCGCGACGGTGACGGAGACCCTGGTAGGTGCCGATCTCGACCTTGCGGCGGATGTCGGCCTGGATCTCGCGACGGAGGTCACCCTCGGTCTTGATGTTGCTGTCCACGAACTCACGGATCGCGACGAGCTGCTCCTCGGAGAGGTCGCGAACGCGGGTGTTCGGGTCGATGCCGGTGGCGGCCAGCGTCTGCTGCGAAAGGGTCCGGCCGATGCCGAACACGTAGGTGAGGGCGATCTCCACGCGCTTTTCGCGCGGAATGTCAACACCGGAAACGCGTGCCATTCAATGGCTCCAGTTGATTGTCGGAGGTCTTCCACAGGACCGGATCCCAGTCCGCCGGCCTCTTCTGTTTCAAAGATTAGGTACGGACAGGGTCCCCAGCCTCCGAGCCGGGGGTGTCGAGCCGATTCGGCTCGGGACCTGCGTATGAACGTGTGTTACTCGCGTCGCGCGAAGTTCTGCGGAAAGTCGCAGAGGGTCGATCGTGCTGCGGTCAGCCCTGGCGCTGCTTGTGGCGCGGGTTCTCGCAGATGACCATGACCCGGCCGTGACGGCGGATCACCCTGCACTTGTCGCAGATCTTCTTGACGCTCGGCTTGACCTTCATGGGTGTGAGGTTCTCCGGGTCAGTGCCATCGCCCCGGCGAGCCGGGGTGGGGGCAAGATCTACTTGTACCGGTAGACGATCCGGCCACGCGTCAGGTCGTACGGAGACAGCTCCACCACGACCCGGTCGTCAGGGAGGATGCGGATGTAGTGCATACGCATCTTGCCGCTGATGTGTGCCAGGACCTGGTGGCCGTTCTGGAGCTCGACCTTGAACATGGCGTTCGGAAGAGACTCGACGACAGTGCCCTCGATCTCGATGGCACCTTGCTTCTTGGCCACGCTTCGCCCTTCGAATCGACTACCTTGATCGACTCTGGCGTGCACCGTGTGTCATACATGCAGACATGCGGGTGCACGAGAGCCGACGAGTCAGTCTACGTCAGGGCTCCCGGAAACACGAATCGAGAAATCCTGCCCCACCCTCGAGATCCTTAACCAACCGGATCCAAGGCGCCGGCCGGTCGACGAACCTCACCCGGCCCCGCCCGTCAGCCCAGCGGATCGATCCGGAGCCGCCGGGATCCTCGGCTCCGCGAGCTTCGCCTTGCCGCCGGACGCCCGCTCTCGTGGGCCCGGCGCCCGTGGCGCCTCACAGCCTTCGAGCCGCCGCGCCGGCCCTCCGGCCGACGGGCCCGCCCGTCAGCCCAGCGGATCCGGGGCCGCCGTGATGCCCAGCTCCGCGAGCTTCGCCCTGCCGCCGTCGGGGGCGGTGAGGACCAGGGGGCCCTCGGCAGTGAGGGCGACGGAGTGTTCCCAGTGGGAGGACCAGGTGCCGTCGGTGGTGATGACGGTCCAGTCATCGGAGAGGACCTCGGTCTTCGGGGTGCCCAGGGAGACCATCGGCTCGATGGCCAGGCAGAAGCCCGGGACCAGCTTGGGGCCCTTGCCGCGCTTGCGGTCGACGTAGTTCAGCAGGTGCGGGTCCATGTGCATCTCGGTACCGATGCCGTGACCGCCGTAGTCCTCGACGATCCCGTACTTGCCGCCGCCCGGCTTCGGCTGGCGGCGGATGTACGTCTCGACGGCGCGGGAGATGTCGACGAGCCGGTTGCCCAGCTTCATGGCCGCGATGCCGGCCCACATCGACTCCTCGGTCACCCGGGACAGCTCGACCAGCTCGGGAGAGTGCCCGGAGCCCACGAACGCGGTGTACGCGGCGTCGCCGTGCCAGCCGTCGATGATCGCGCCGCAGTCGATGGAGATGATGTCGCCGTCCTTGAGGACGACGTCGTCGGAGGGGATGCCGTGGACGACGACCTCGTTCACCGAGGTGCAGATCGTCGCGGGGAAACCGCCGTAGCCGAGGAAGTTCGGCTTGGCGTCGTGCTCCGCGAGCACCTTGCGGGCGACCTGGTCCAGATCCTTCGTGGTGGCCCCGGGCACGGCGGCCTCACGGGTGGCCGCGTGAATGGCGGCAACGACCAACCCTGCCTCACGCATCTTGGCGATCTGCTCAGGGCTCTTGATCTGCACCATGGGGACGACGGCCTTCCTGGACCAGGGAGTAACGAACGCCTACCACAATAACTGCGCCAGGTCGGCGCGGCGGGCCCCGCCCTCCAAGGACGATCCTGCCGCACGGCGACCCTCGCCCCCTCCGCGGGCAACCGCGCCACCGGGACGCCACGACGGCCGCCCCTCACCCTCCGCAGGCAACCGCGCCACCGGGACGCCACGACGGCCGACCGCTCACCCTCCGCGGGCAGTCGTGCCGCTGGGGCGGCACGGGTGGGCGCGACGGCACCCCGCAAACGCCGGGCCACGCAACCCACCCCCGCCCAACCCCCAGCACCGGGCGACTGCCCAACCCCGCCGCACGGGTGGGCGCGACGGCACCCCGCAAACGCCGGGCCACGCAACCCACCCCCGCCCAACCCCGCCACAAGCAACAGCCGCGGCCCCTTGCAAAAGGAACCGCGGCCGTCACCGACGTACACAGAACTACTTACCGCTCAACGCCTCCAGCGCCCGCGCGGTGACCTCATCGACCGGACCCATCGCCGAGATGGTGACAACCAGCCCCTGCGCCCGGTAGTAGTCGATGATCGGCTCGGTCTGCGTGTGGTAGACCTCCAGCCGCGTCCGCACCGTCGACTCCGAGTCGTCGTCCCGCTGGTACAGCTCACCACCACAGACGTCGCAAACACCCTCCTGCTTCGGCGGGCTGTACGTCACATGGAACACATGCGCGGAGTCCTTGCGGCAGACCCGCCGCCCGGCGATCCGCTTGACCACCTCGTCCTCGGGCGCTTCCAGATCGAGCACCGCGTCCAGCTTGATGCCCTCGGTCTGCAGCAGCTCGTCCAGCGCGCCGGCCTGCGACACGTTGCGCGGGAAGCCGTCCAGCAGGAAACCGCCCTCGGCGTCGGACTGCTCCATGCGGTCCTTGGCCATGGCGATCGTGACCTCGTCGGGGACGAGATTGCCCGCGTCCATGTAGGACTTCGCGAGCTTCCCCAGCTCGGTCTGCCGGCTGATGTTGGCGCGGAACAGGTCACCCGTGGAGATGTGCGGGATGCGCAGTTTCTCGGCAAGGCGGGTCGCCTGCGTACCTTTACCGGCACCCGGCGGCCCGACGAGGACGATTCGCATCAGCGGAGGAACCCTTCGTAATTGCGCTGCTGGAGCTGGCTCTCGATCTGCCTCACCGTCTCGAGACCGACACCCACGATGATCAGGATGCTGGTCCCGCCGAACGGGAAGTTCTGGTTTGCCCCGAAACCAGCCAACGCCATTGTCGGCACGAGAGAGATCAGACCCAAGTACAGCGAGCCCGGCCAGGTGATCCGGTTGAGTACGTAGCTGAGGTACTCAGCGGTCGGTCGGCCAGCCCGGATGCCCGGGATGAAGCCACCATACTTCTTCATGTTGTCGGCGACTTCTTCGGGGTTGAAGGTGATCGCCACATAGAAGAACGCGAAGAACACGATGAGGAAGAAGTACAGGATGATGTGCGGGGTCGCGCCCGTGTCGGCGAGGTTCTTCTGGATCCAGGTGGCCCAACCGGCCGTCGAACTGGAGAACTGGACGATCAGCGCCGGAATGTAAAGCAGCGACGAGGCGAAGATGACGGGGATGACACCCGCCTGGTTCACCTTGAGCGGGATGTAGGTGGACGTACCGCCGTAGGAACGGCGGCCGATCATGCGCTTCGCGTACTGCACCGGAATCCGGCGCTGGGCCTGCTCGACGAAGACCACCAGGCCGACCATGACGAACCCGACGATCATGACGGTGCCGAACTCGATCCAGCCGTCCGCCAGGGTGCCCTGCTCCTTGATCGCCCACAGGGCGGAGGGGAAGGTCGCGGCGATCGAGATGAACATCAGGATCGACATGCCGTTGCCGATGCCGCGGTCGGTGATGAGCTCACCGAGCCACATGACGACGGCCGTACCGGCGGTCATGGTGACGACCATGGTGATGGTCACGAACATCGACCGGTCCGGGACGATCTGGCCACCCACCGAGCAGCCCTGGAAGAGCGAGCCGCTGCGGGCGGTGGCCACCAGGCCGGTGCCCTGCAGAATGGCCAGTGCCACCGTCAGATAACGGGTGTACTGCGTGATCTTCGCCGTACCGGCCTGGCCCTCCTTCTTCAGGGCTTCCAGGCGCGGGATCACGACGGTCAGCAGCTGCAGGATGATGCTCGCCGTGATGTACGGCATGATGCCCAGCGCGAAGATCGTGATCTGGAGCAGCGCGCCGCCGCTGAACATGTTCACCAGACCGAACAGGCCCTGGTTCGCCTCGGCCTGGTCGAGGCAGATTTGGACGTTCCGGTAGTCGACGCCCGGGATCGGGATGTGCGTACCGACCCGGTACACCACGATGATGCCGAGCGTGAAGAGCAGCTTCTTGCGCAGGTCGGGCGTCTTGAACGCCCGGGCGAACGCGGTGAGCACGGTGCCTCCTGCGACCCCCCGCGCGACTGCGTCAAGGGTGACGGTTTTGAGATTCCGACTAAGGACGAATGCGTAACGGTCAACTGCCGCCCAGAGTGCCCCCTATGAGGCACCCGTGGTACATGGGCAGCCAGGCCACCTTACCGGCGACACTGCCACCCTAGGAACGACCAACCGGGGATACCCCTTTTGTGGGGTATCCCCGGTCGGGATCGCTCTACGTCATCAAGACACCTGAAGGAGTCAGACGAGCTCGGTGACGGTACCGCCGGCGGCGGTGATCTTCTCCTTGGCGGAGCCGGAGACGGCGTCGACCGTCACCTGCAGCGCCACGGAGATCTCGCCCTGGCCCAGGACCTTGACGAGGCTGTTCTTGCGCACGGCACCCTTGGCGACCAGGTCCTCGACCGTGACCTCCCCGCCCTCGGGGTAGAGGGAGGCGAGCTTGTCCAGGTTCACGACCTGGAACTCGATCTTGAACGGGTTCTTGAAGCCCTTGAGCTTCGGGAGACGCATGTGGAGGGGCATCTGGCCACCCTCGAAGCGCTCCGGAACCTGGTAACGGGCCTTGGTGCCCTTCGTACCACGACCGGCCGTCTTACCCTTCGACGCCTCACCACGACCGACACGGGTCTTCGCGGTCTTGGCGCCGGGGGCGGGACGGAGGTTGTGGATCTTGAGCGGGTTGTTCTCCGCCATGATCAGTCGACCTCCTCGACCGTCACGAGGTGGCGGACGGTGTGCACCATTCCGCGGAACTCGGGGCGGTCCTCCTTGACGACCTGCGTGTTGATGCCCTTGAGACCAAGGGAACGCAGGGTGTCACGGTGGTTCTGCTTGCTGCCGATGTAGGACTTGACCTGCGTAATCTTGAGCTGCGCCATGATTACGCACCCGCCCCGGCACGTGCACGGAGAAGAGCCGCGGGGGCGACGTCCTCGAGCGGCAGACCACGGCGGGCCGCGATCTCCTCGGGACGCTGCAGGCCCTTGAGGGCCGCCACGGTCGCGTGCACGATGTTGATCTGGTTGTCGGAGCCGAGCGACTTCGACAGCACATCGTGGATACCGGCGCACTCGAGCACGGCGCGCACCGGACCACCGGCGATCACACCGGTACCGGGCGACGCGGGCTTGAGCAGCACGACGCCGGCAGCCTTCTCACCCTGGATGGGGTGCGGGATGGTGCCCTGGATACGGGGGACCTTGAAGAAGTGCTTCTTGGCCTCCTCAACGCCCTTGGCGATGGCGGCCGGCACCTCCTTGGCCTTGCCGTATCCGACACCCACGGTGCCGTCACCGTCGCCCACCACGACCAGCGCGGTGAAGCTGAAGCGACGACCACCCTTCACAACCTTGGCGACGCGGTTGATCGCGACAACGCGCTCAACGTACGCGGTCTTCTCGGCGGCAGCTGCGCCGCCGTCACGGCCCTTCCGGTCCCGCCGCTCGCCGCCACCGGCACCGCCACCGCGGCGCTGGGGTCCAGCCATTGGAATTACCTCTCTCTGTTTCCGCTAGCTACGGAACCGGCTCAGAACTTCAGTCCGGCTTCGCGGGCGGCGTCCGCCAGGGCGGCGATGCGCCCCGCGTACTGGTTGCCACCGCGGTCGAATACGACAGCCTCGACACCGGCGGCCTTGGCGCGTTCCGCGACCAGGGCACCGACCTGCTTGGCCTGCGAGGACTTGTCGCCCTCGCCACCACGGACCGACGCGTCCAGAGTGGAGGCCGACGCCAGGGTGTGACCCTTCAGGTCGTCGATCACCTGCGCCACGATGTGGCGGTTGGAACGGGTCACGACCAGGCGGGGACGCTCGGCGGTACCAGAGACATTCTTGCGGATCCGGATGTGACGACGCTTGATAGCAGCACGCTTGTAGGCGTCGCCCTTGAGGATCTTCTGCCCGTATGCCATGGCTTACTTACCCGCCTTTCCGACCTTGCGCCGGATGACTTCGCCCTCGTACTTGACACCCTTGGCCTTGTACGGGTCGGGCTTGCGCAGCTTGCGGATGTTCGCCGCAACCTCGCCGACCTTCTGCTTGTCGATGCCCTCGACCGAGAAGTGCGTCGGGTTCTCGACCTTGAAGGTGATGCCCTCGGGGGCCTCGACCGTGATCGAGTGGCTGTAACCGAGGGAGAACTCCAGGTTCGAACCCTTGGCGAGCACGCGGTAACCGACACCGCTGATCTCGAGCTTCTTCACGTAACCCTGGGTCACGCCGGTGATCATGTTCGCCACCAGCGTGCGGGACAGGCCGTGCAGGGCCTTGTTCTGACGCTCGTCGTTGGGGCGGGTGACGCTCAGCACGCCGTCCTCACCCTTGGCGATCTCGATCGGCGCCACGACGGTGTGGGTCAGCGAGCCCTTGGGGCCCTTGACCGAAACCGTACGGCCGTCGATGGTGACGTCCACGCCGGCGGGAACCGCGATGGGGAGCTTGCCGATGCGCGACATAGCTGTTTCCTCCGTTCCCTTCCGCTACCAGACGTAGGCGAGGACTTCCCCACCCACGCCCTTCTTGCCGGCCTGCTGTCCAGTGAGGAGCCCGTGCGACGTGGAGATGATCGCCACGCCGAGGCCGCCCAGCACCTTCGGCAGGTTGGTGGACTTCGCGTACACCCGGAGACCGGGCTTGGAGATCCGCTTGATGCCCGCGATGGAGCGCTCACGGTTCGGGCCGAACTTCAGCTCGAGGACGAGGTTCTTGCCGACCTCGGCGTCCTCGGTCTTCCAGCCCGTGATGAAGCCCTCCTGCTGGAGGATCTCCGCGATGTGCGACTTGATCTTCGAGTGCGGCATCGCCACGGTGTCGTGGTACGCCGAGTTCGCGTTCCGCAGACGCGTGAGCATGTCTGCGATCGGATCAGTCATGGTCATGAATTGGCCTTCGGCCTCTCTCGCCGTGGTTTCCTGGTGCGCCATCCCTCTCCCCGATCCGAGACGGGACGGGTGCGGCGCGGTGGACCTACGGCGTAGTAAGTCGTCTAGGCACGGCAGGTGCCCAACCCCGCAAGCCTAAGCCATACGGAGCGGGCCTCCTGCCGTCCCCATTGCTTACCGAGAGCCCTGGGAGTCCGGAATTACCGGATTACCAGGAGCTCTTGGTCACGCCCGGCAGCTCGCCACGGTGAGCCATCTCACGAAGGCACACGCGGCACAGGCCGAACTTGCGGTACACGGAGTGCGGACGACCGCAGCGCTGGCAGCGGGTGTAGCCGCGCACTCCGAACTTGGGCTTGCGAGCAGCCTTCGCGATGAGAGCCTTCTTCGCCATCTCGCTCACGCCTCCTTGAACGGGAAGCCGAGGTGACGGAGAAGGGCACGGCCCTCTTCGTCGTTGGTCGCCGTGGTGACCACGGTGATGTCCATACCCCGGACACGGTCGATCTTGTCCTGGTCGATCTCGTGGAACATGACCTGCTCCGTGAGACCGAAGGTGTAGTTGCCACGGCCGTCGAACTGCTTGGGGGACAGACCGCGGAAGTCGCGGATGCGCGGCAGCGCGAGCGACAGGGTGCGGTCCAGGAACTCCCACATGCGGTCGCCGCGGAGCGTGACGTGCGCACCGATCGGCTGGCCCTCACGCAGCTTGAACTGCGCGATGGACTTGCGGGCCTTGGTGACGGCCGGCTTCTGACCGGTGATCGTGGTGAGGTCGCGGATGGCGCCCTCGATCAGCTTGGAGTCGCGGGCGGCGTCGCCCACACCCATGTTGACCACGATCTTGACGAGGCCGGGAACCTGCATGACGTTCTCGTAGGAGAACTGCTCACGCAGCTTGCCCGCGATCTCCTCGCGGTACTTCGTCTTCAGACGCGGAGTGGTGGTGGTCGTCATCAGATGTCCTCACCCGTCCGCTTGGCAACGCGGATCTTGTTGCCCTCGTCGTCGAAGCGGTAACCGACGCGCGTGACGACCTTCTTGCCGTCCTTCTCCACGACCAGCTGGACGTTGGAGACGTGGACCGGGGCCTCGGTGGTCACGATGCCACCGGCCTGCGAACCGCCGGCGGTCGGGCCGGCCTTGGTGTGCTTCTTGACCCGGTTGACACCCTCGACCAGGACGCGGTCCTCACGGGGGAAGGCCGCGATGACCTTGCCCTGCTTACCCTTGTCCTTGCCGGTGACGACCTGGACCAGGTCACCCTTCTTGATCTTCATGCTCACAGCACCTCCGGCGCGAGGGAGATGATCTTCATGAACTTCTTCTCGCGCAGCTCACGGCCCACGGGGCCGAAGATACGGGTGCCGCGAGGGTCGCCGTCGTTCTTCAGAATGACGGCGGCGTTCTCGTCGAAGCGGATGTACGAGCCGTCCGGACGGCGGCGCTCCTTGACGGTGCGAACGATGACCGCCTTGATGACGTCACCCTTCTTCACGTTGCCACCGGGGATCGCGTCCTTGACGGTGGCGACGATGACGTCACCGATGCCCGCGTAGCGGCGACCGGAGCCACCGAGCACACGGATGCAAAGGATTTCCTTCGCACCTGTGTTGTCGGCGACGCGCAGTCGCGACTCCTGCTGGATCACGTCTATCTCCTGTTTGTCTGCCGGTTCCCCGGGGGCCGATCAGGATCGGCCCCCGGAGCCTGGCGGAACTGTCCTGCGGGGAATGCCCCGCGGGAACGTACTTGTGGGAACTCCCTTGCGGGAATTGCCTACTTGGCCTTCTCGAGGATCTCGACGATGCGCCAGTGCTTCGTCGCGGACAGCGGCCGGGTCTCCATCAGGAGGACGCGGTCGCCGATGCCGGCGGCGTTCTGCTCGTCGTGGGCCTTGAGCTTGCTCGTGCTGCGGATGACCTTGCCGTACAGCGCGTGCTTCTTGCGGTCCTCGACGGCGACGACGACGGTCTTGTCCATCTTGTCGCTGACGACGATGCCCTCGCGGGTCTTACGGTCACCCCGGACCTCGGGGTTGGTCTCAGTCACGTTGTTCTCGCTCATCAGGCGTTCTCCACCGTTTCGATGCCCAGCTCACGCTCGCGCATCAGGGTGTAGATCCGCGCGATGTCCTTGCGGACCGCCTTCAGACGGCCATGGTTCTCAAGCTGTCCGGTCGCCGCCTGGAAGCGGAGGTTGAACAGCTCTTCCTTGGCTTCGCGGAGCTTCCCCAGAAGCTCCTCGTCACCCAGCTCGCGCAGCTCGGACGCCTTGGTACCGGCCGACATCACGCTTCACCTGCCTCGCGCTTGACGATCCGGCACTTCATCGGCAGCTTGTGCGCTGCGCGAGTGAGGGCCTCACGGGCGATCTTCTCGTTGGGGTAGGACAGCTCGAACATGACCCGGCCCGGGTGCACGTTCGCGATCCACCACTCGGGCGAACCCTTACCGGAACCCATGCGGGTCTCGGCCGGCTTCTTCGTGAGCGGGCGGTCCGGGTAGATGTTGATCCAGACCTTGCCGCCACGCTTGATGTGGCGGGTCATCGCGATACGGGCCGCCTCGATCTGGCGGTTGGTCACGTACGCCGGCGTGAGGGCCTGGATGCCGTACTCGCCGAACGCGACCGTCGTACCGCCCTTGGCCTGACCGCGGCGCTTCGGGTGGTGCTGCTTGCGGTGCTTGACCCTACGGGGGATCAGCATGTCGGTCAGGCCTCCGTTCCGGTGCTCTCAGCCGGAGCGGCAGCCGGAGCCTCGGCCTTGGTGGCCTCGGCAGCGGGAGCCTGCTGCGGCTTGCGGCCGCGACCGCCACGCTCGCCACCGCGGCCACCACGGGCCGGGCGGTCGGCACCGCCGCGGGCCGGGCGGTTGCCGGCGCGGGCAGCAGCGTTCTCGGCGCGGACCTCGGCGATGTTCTTGACGTCGCCCTTGTAGATCCAGACCTTCACACCGATGCGGCCGAAGGTCGTCTTGGCCTCGAAGAAGCCGTAGTCCACGTTCGCGCGGAGCGTGTGCAGGGGCACACGGCCCTCGCGGTAGAACTCCGAGCGGGACATCTCGGCACCGCCGAGGCGGCCACCGCACTGGATCTTGATGCCCTTGGCGCCGGCCTTCATCGTGCCCTGCATGCTCTTGCGCATGGCACGACGGAAGGAGACGCGGGAGGACAGCTGCTCGGCGACGGCCTGGGCCACCAGCTGAGCGTCCGTCTCCGGGCTCTTGACCTCGAGGATGTTGAGCTGGACCTGCTTGCCCGTGAGCTTCTCGAGGTCACCGCGGATGCGGTCGGCCTCGGCGCCACGGCGGCCGATCACGATGCCCGGACGCGCGGTGTGGATGTCCACACGGACACGGTCACGGGTGCGCTCGATCTCCACCTTCGAGATGCCGGCGCGCTCCATGCCGGACGTCATCATCCGACGGATGGCGACGTCTTCCTTGACGTAGTCCTTGTACAGCTTGTCGGCGTACCAGCGCGACTTGAAGTCGGTGGTGATGCCGAGCCGGAACCCATGCGGGTTAACCTTCTGGCCCATTACCGGGTTCCTTCCTTGCTGCTGACGACCACGGTGATGTGGCTGGTCCGCTTGCGGATCCGGTAGGCGCGGCCCTGGGCACGCGGCCGGAACCGCTTCAGGGTCGGGCCCTCGTCGACGTACGCCTCGGAAATGAAGAGGCTGTCGGCGTCGGTGTGGTCGTAGTTGTGCGCGGCGTTGGCAATGGCGCTGTCCAGCACCTTGCCCACCGGCACGCTCGCGGCCTGCGGGGCGAAACGCAGGACCGCCTGAGCCTCCGTGGCATCCATGCCACGGATGAGGTCCACCACGCGGCGGGCCTTCATGGGCGTGACGCGGATGTACCGCGCCTGGGCCCTGGCTTCCATGGTTGTCCCTTCAGTGTCTGTCATGGTCGATTGCACCCCGCCGACTAGCGGCGCTTCGACTTCCGGTCGTCCTTGACGTGGCCCCGGAAGGTGCGGGTCGGCGAGAACTCGCCGAGCTTGTGGCCGACCATCGACTCGGTGACAAACACCGGGATGTGGATCTTGCCATTGTGCACCGCGATCGTGTGGCCCAGCATCGCCGGGACGATCATCGAGCGACGGGACCAGGTCTTGATGACGTTCTTGGTACCGGCTTCGTTCTGGACGTCCACCTTCTTGATCAGGTGGTCGTCGACGAAGGGTCCCTTCTTCAAGCTACGAGGCATCTCAACCCGTCCTTAGCGCTTCTTGTTCGTCTTGCGGCGGCGGACGATGTACTTGTTCGACGCCTTCTTGGGCGAACGAGTACGGCCTTCCTTCTTGCCCCACGGGGACACGGGGTGACGACCACCGGAGGTCCGGCCCTCACCACCACCGTGCGGGTGGTCCACCGGGTTCATGACCACACCACGGACGGTCGGGCGAACGCCCAGCCACCGCTTGCGGCCCGCCTTGCCCCAGTTGATGTTGCTCTGCTCGGCGTTGCCGACCTCGCCGACCGTGGCGCGGCAGCGCTGGTCGACCAGGCGGATCTCTCCGGACGGCATGCGGAGGTGGGCCATGGTGCCCTCCTTCGCGAGCAGCTGCACGGAGGCACCGGCGGAGCGGGCGAACTTGGCACCGCCACCGGGACGGAGCTCGATCGCGTGGATCGTGGTACCGACCGGGATGTTGCGGAGGGCCAGGTTGTTGCCCGGCTTGATGTCGGCCCCGGGACCGTTCTCCACGCGGTCGCCCTGCTGCAGGTTGCGCGGGGCGAGGATGTAGCGCTTCTCGCCGTCGGCGTAGTGCAGCAGCGCGATGCGCGCGGTGCGGTTGGGGTCGTACTCGATGTGCGCGACCTTCGCCGGCACGCCGTCCTTGTCGTGACGACGGAAGTCGATCACGCGGTAGGCGCGCTTGTGTCCGCCACCCTGGTGGCGAACGGTCACACGACCGGAATTGTTACGGCCGCCCTTGCTGTGCAGGGGACGGACCAGCGACTTCTCCGGCGTGGACCGCGTGACCTCGACGAAGTCGGCGACGCTGGAGCCACGACGGCCCGGAGTCGTCGGCTTGTACTTGCGGATACCCATTTCTCAGTCCTCGTCCGATATCGAACGATCCTGACCGCTTACGCGGTCGGACCGCCGAAGATGTCGATACGGTCGCCCTCAGCGAGGGTCACGATCGCGCGCTTCGTCGCCGCGCGCTGGCCGAAGCCGGTGCGGGTGCGCTTGCGCTTGCCGACGCGGTTGATCGTGTTGACCCCGGTGACCTTGACCTCGAAGACCGCCTGGACGGCCTCCTTGATCTGGGTCTTGTTGGAGCCCGGCGCGACGATGAACGTGTACTTGTTCTCGTCGATGAGCGCGTAGC
The DNA here is from genome assembly GCF_043199595.1 of Streptomyces sp. NPDC048584. NCBI lineage: Bacteria > Bacillati > Actinomycetota > Actinomycetes > Kitasatosporales > Streptomycetaceae > Streptomyces > Streptomyces sp. NPDC048584. The sequence continues at coordinate 60,544 of NZ_JBICWF010000002.1, read as the reverse complement.
TCTTCTCGGACACGACCGGCTTCAGCAGGACGTCACGGGGGTCCGTGAACGACTTGCTCGCCGGGGTGACGACGGTGTTCTTGCCTTCGGCCTCGTGGCGGCGCGCCTTGGCGACGCGAGCGGCCTTGGCCGCCTTGGCGGCCTTCGAGGCGATCGAGGGGTGACGGGCAGCCATCAGACCTCGCTCCCTTCGTTGTCGTTGGCCTTGTTCGGGCCGGCGACGAAGGACTCGAAAGCGGCCTGGGTGAAGACCACGTCGTCCGAGACGAGAACGTCGTACGTGTTCAGCTGGCCCGGCTCCAGGATGTGGACCTGGGGCAGGTTGCGGGCGGACAGCCACGCGGCCTCGTCGGCGCGGTCGATGACCAGGAGCAGGTTCTTGCGCTCCGAGATCTTGCCGAACAGCGACCTGGCGGCCTTCGTGGAGGGGGTCTCGCCCGCGATCACGCCGGAGACGACGTGAATGCGGTTGTGGCGCGCCCGGTCGGTGAGGGCGTGCCGCAGAGCGGCGGCCTTCATCTTCTTGGGGGTGCGCTGGGAGTAGTCGCGCGGCACGGGACCGTGCACGACGCCACCACCGGCGAACTGCGGCGCGCGGGTCGAGCCCTGACGGGCGCGGCCGGTGCCCTTCTGGCGGTAAGGCTTCTTGCCACCACCACGGACCTCGCCACGACGCTTGGTCTTGTGCGTGCCCTGACGGGCAGCGGCGTTCTGCGCGACGACGACCTGGTGGATCAGCGGGATGCTGATCTTCTCCACGCCGAAGATCTCCGCGGGGAGCTCGACGCTTCCGGTCTTCTCGCCCGCAGGCGACAGGATGTCAACAGTGCTCATCGGTTACCTCAGGCCCCCTTGGCCGCGGTGCGGACCAGGACGAGGCCGCCGTTCGGACCGGGAACCGCGCCCTTGATGAGCAGCAGACCCTTCTCCGCGTCAACGGCGTGGACGGTCAGGTTCTGGGTGGTGACCCGCTCGTTGCCCATACGACCCGCCATACGGAGGCCCTTGAACACGCGGCCCGGGGTGGCGCAGCCACCGATGGAACCGGGCGAGCGGTGCTTGCGCTGGGTGCCGTGACCGGCGCCGAGGCCCTTGAAGTTGTGACGCTTCATGACACCGGCGAAGCCCTTGCCCTTGCTCTTGCCGGTGACGTCGACCTTCACGCCGGACTCGAACACCTCGGCGGTGACTTCCTGGCCCAGCGTGTACTCGGAGGCGTCCGCGGTGCGGATCTCGACGAGGTGACGACGCGGGGTGACGTCGGCCTTGGCGAAGTGACCCTTGAGGGGCTTGTTCACCTTGCGCGGGTCGATCTCGCCGAAGGCGATCTGGACCGACTCGTAGCCGTCGACATCGTTCGTACGGACCTGGGTGACGACGTTGGGGCCGGCCTTGACGACGGTGACCGGAACAACACGGTTGTTCTCGTCCCACACCTGCGTCATGCCGAGCTTCTCGCCCAGGATGCCCTTGATCTGCTTGGTCATCTTCAGATCACCGGCCTTCAGAGCTTGATCTCGATGTCGACACCGGCCGGGAGGTCGAGTCGCATCAGAGAGTCAACGGTCTTGGGGGTCGGGTCGAGGATGTCGATCAGGCGCTTGTGCGTGCGCATCTCGAAGTGCTCGCGCGAGTCCTTGTACTTGTGCGGCGACTTGATGACGCAGTACACGTTCTTCTCAGTGGGCAGCGGCACCGGGCCCGCGACCGACGCACCAGTGCGAGTCACCGTCTCGACGATCTTCTTCGCCGAAGAGTCGATGACCTCGTGGTCGTAGGCCTTGAGCCGGATGCGGATCTTCTGTCCCGCCATGGCTACTCCGTAGTCCTGTCTCTCTTTACGCTCCGGAGCCCGGTGTTCCAGGTCTCGTCCTCCGACCCACGCGGTCGGGCGTGTCGCACTCTCGCTGACATGGATGTCCCTTGTCGGAACATCCCCGCGGGATTGACACGGCCTTACCAGAACCGTGGACCGGGGGCGAAAGGCCCACCGGGCGCCTGGCCGGCGCCGCGCTCCGCTTCCCGAAAGATTCCCGTACGTCCGCCCCTCATCAGGGACGACGAGTACTGTGGGACTCGCTTCCGGTCCTCCCGACGGGAGGCGCGCAGCATCAACACTCGACCGAGCAACTCCGACAGTTTGCCACAGAGGGCGGCGCCCTGGCCAATCGGGCGGAAGAGATTACCCCGAGGGTGACGTGAATCAAACGCCGGTCGGATCGTCCGCGGGGGCGGGAGCCGTCAGTTCGCCTTGGCGACCGTGAGGAGGCCCGCCGCGTCCTCCAGTGCTTCGAGGGCGTGTCGGGCGGGAGGGATGACGAGGAGGTCGCCGGTGCGGCCCTCCCACTCCGTGTCGCCGCTGGTGAGGCGGACGCGGCCGCGCAGGACCAGCAGGGTGGCCTCGCCGGGGCTGTCGTGTTCGGCGAGGGACGTGCCGGCGGTCAGCGCGAGGAGGGTCTGGCGCAGGGTGTGTTCATGACCGCCGTACACGGTGGTGGCGCTGCGGCCGCTGGACGTGGCGGCGGCACGTTCGAGGTGTTCGCGGGTGAGGGCGTCCAGGGAGAGCTTCTGCATGACATCGAGCCTTCCCGCCGGGACCCGCGGTCACCAGGGCCATGTGGGGTACATCGCGCTGCACGGCCGCGCCGTACCTGTACCGGTCCCCTCCGGCAAGCCGGGGAGCCGGTGAGCGTCCTGTACTCACCGGGCGTCCCCGCCCGCTTCGGGCGACCCGCCGGCACCCCTCAGGCGGTGCCGTTCAGCATCGCCGCCGTGAGGACGCCGCCGGCGACGCCCCAGCCGCCGTCGGGGACCTCGTCGACGAGGACGACGGTGGTGGGACGGGCCCGTTCGCCGTAGATCTCGGCGTAGAGGTCGGTGGTGCGTTCGATGATCTTCTGCTTGTCCTCGGCCGTGAGGGTGCCGGCCGGGACCTTGAACTGGGCGAATGGCATGGGTGTCTCCTTGGATTGGGGATTGGGGTGGTCGTGCCGGGGTCAGACCATGCCGCCGTTGGCGCGCAGCACCTGGCCGTTCACCCAGTGCCCGGCGGGGCTCGCGAGGAAGGCGACCACGGCGGCGATGTCGTCCGGCGTGCCCAGCCGTTCCAGGGGCGGGGTCTTGGCGAGCCGGTCGATCTGCTCGGGGGTCTTGCCCGTGAGGAACATGTCCGTGGCCGTCGGTCCGGGCGCCACGGCGTTCACGGTGACGTCCCGTCCGCGCAGCTCGCGCGCGAGGATCAGCGTCATCGCCTCCACGGCGCCCTTGCTCGCCGCGTACGCCGCGTACGTGGGGAACTGGGTACCGACCACGGAGGTCGAGAACACCACCAACGAGCCGCCCGCGCGCAGCCGCCGGGCCGCCTGCTGCGCGATCACGAAGGTGCCGCGGATGTTGGTGCGGTGCATGGCGTCGAGCGCCGCCAGGTCCAGGTCGGCGACGGTGGACAGGGTCATCCGCCCGGCCGCGTTCACGACCACGTCGACACCGCCGAACTCCGTCTCCGCCCGGTCGAACAGCGCGGCGGCCTCCTTCTCCTCCGCCACGTCCGCCGGTACGGCGACGGCCCTGCCGCCCGCCCCGGTGATGGCCGCCACCGTCTCCTCGGCGGCGGCCGCGTCACGGGCGTAGTTCACGACGACGGCCAGACCGTCCTCGGCGAGCCTGCGGGCGGCCGCCCGGCCGATGCCGCGCGATCCGCCGGTGACGACGGCGACCCTCTGCTGGTGCTGCTGCTGGTTCGTGGTCATGACTCCACGGTGCGCCGTGGCGGACTGCTCAGCCAGGGGATGTCATCCCCTGGGTCACCGGCCCGGCCGGGCGGACAATGGACGGCATGAGCGCCGCGAAGTACGCCGAACTGGGGACGTTCCTGAGGTCGCGGAGGGAGCGCGTCCGCCCGGCCGACGTGGGCCTTGTGGCCGGTCCCCGGCGCCGGGTGCCGGGGCTGCGCCGCGAGGAGGTGGCCCATCTCGCCGGGGCGTCGGTGGACTACTACAACGAGCTGGAGCGCGGCGCCGGCTCCCAGCCGTCCGAGCAGATGCTCGCCGCGCTGGCGAGGGCGCTGCGGCTGAGCGCCGACGAGCGCGACTATCTGTACCGGCTCGCGGAGCGCCCCGTGCCCGCGCAGGGCGGTGCCGCCTCGCACATCCACCCCGGCATGCTGGACCTGCTCGGCCGGATGACCTCGACACCGGCGCAGGTGATCACGGACCTGCACGTCACCCTCGTACAGAATCCGCTGGCGGTGGCGCTGCTCGGGGACCAGTCCGGGTTCCGGGGGCCGCGGGCGAGCTTCGTGCACCGGTGGTTCACCGAGCCGGAGGCGCGGAGGCTGTACCCCGCGGCCGATCACGACCGGCTGTCCCGTTCCTTCGTCGCGGATCTGCGGGCCGCCGCCGCGCGGCGGGACGCGAAGGACCCCGAGGCGCGGTCGATGATCCGTACGCTGCTCGGGGTGTCACCGGAGTTCGCCGCCCTGTGGGCCGACCACGACGTGGCCTTCCGGCGGGACGACCGCAAGCGCCTCGACCACGCCGTGCTGGGCCTGATCGAGGTGAACTGCCTGCATCTGTTCAGCGAGGACGGCCGTCAGCGGCTGCTCTGGTTCACTCCCGCCGTGGGGACGGACAGCGCGGGGCTGCTGGAGCTGCTGGCGGTGGTCGGTACGCAGGAGGTCGTCGCGCCGTGACGCCGGCGACCTCCCGCGTCCCGTGCGTCAGATGACGCCCTGGGCGATCATCGCGTCCGCCACCCGCTCGAAACCGGCGATGTTCGCGCCGGTCACGTAGTCGCCGGGGGAGCCGTAGCGCTCGGCGGTCTCCGCGCAGGTGGTGTGGATGTCCGTCATGATGCGGGCCAGCTCGTCCTCGACCTGGTCCGCCTTCCACGACGTACGGGCCGCGTTCTGCGTCATCTCCAGCGCGCTGACGGCGACACCGCCGGCGTTGGCCGCCTTGCCGGGGCCGAAGGCGACACCGGCCTGCTGGAGCAGGTCGACGGCCTCGGGCGTCGTCGGCATGTTCGCGCCCTCGGAGACCGCCTTCACGCCGTTGCGGACGAGGGTGGCGGCGTCCGCGGCGTTCAGCTCGTTCTGGGTGGCCGAGGGCAGGGCGACGTCGCCCGGCACGTCCCAGACCCGCCCGCCGGGCACGAACCGCGCGGAGGCGCCCCGGCGCTCGGCGTAGTCGCTGACCCGGCCGCGCTCGACCTCCTTGATCTGCCGCAGCAGCTCCAGGTCGATGCCCTTCTCGTCGACGACATAGCCGCCGGAGTCCGAGCAGGTCACCGGGTTGGCGCCGAGGGCGGTCAGCTTCTGGATGGTGTAGATCGCGACGTTGCCGGAGCCGGAGACGACGGCGGTCTGGCCCTCCAGGTCCTCGCCGCGCTCGCGCAGCATCGCCTCGGCGAACAGCACGTTGCCGTAGCCGGTCGCCTCGGGCCGGATCAGCGAGCCGCCCCAGCCGGCGCTCTTGCCGGTGAGCACGCCGCCCTCCCAGCGGTTGGTGATCCGCCGGTACTGGCCGAAGAGGTAGCCGATCTCGCGGGCGCCCACGCCGATGTCACCGGCCGGGACGTCGGTGTACTCGCCGATGTGGCGGTGCAGCTCCGTCATGAAGGACTGGCAGAACCGCATCACCTCGGAGTCGCTGCGGCCCTGCGGGTCGAAGTCGCTGCCGCCCTTGCCGCCGCCGATGCCGAGACCGGTCAGGGCGTTCTTGAAGATCTGCTCGAAGCCGAGGAACTTGATGATCCCGAGGTTCACCGAGGGGTGGAACCGCAGTCCGCCCTTGTACGGGCCGAGGGCGCTGTTGTATTCGATCCGGAAGCCCCGGTTGACGTGAACCCGGCCCTGGTCGTCCTGCCACGGCACGCGGAACAGGATCTGCCGCTCCGGCTCGACCAGCCGTGCGACAAGCCCCGGCTCGGCGTATTCCGGGCGCGCGGCGAGCACCGGGGCGAGGGTGTCCAGCACCTCGCGGGCGGCCTGGTGGAACTCGGGTTCGGCCGGGTTACGGCGCTCGATCTCGGATCGCAGCAGGTCCAGCGAGGTCTTGGGGTCGGGTCGTGAGGTCACGAGGTCCCTTTCTGGCGCGGCTGACACCGGTACGGGGACCGGTGATGGGCGCTCGGCGCCGTTGCCGCGCGCAGGACAGCGGCCGCTCGGGGGCGTGAGGGGAAGGTTGCCCGAAGCGGCCAGCCTTTCAGTGTTACCTCTGTGTAAACCGGAACGGCAAGAACCGCGCACGATTGTCCGCTATTTGAGACCCGTTGTGCGGGGACCGGGACGGCCCGCCGGGGTCGGCCGTAGCATCCCGCGATGACCCCGTCTCGATTACGCCGCCTGCCGCCTGTCCTGGCCGACACCGCCGTCGCCGTCGGTTTCGCGGCGGTCGGCTGTATCGCGGGCGCCTACTACCGGCCGCCCGGCTGGCACGCCTTCGACGGGCCCGGCTACGCCCTGTCCTGTCTGACCGCGCTGCCGCTGGCGGTACGACGCCGGCTCCCGGTGACGACGGTGCTGGCGTCGGCGGCCGCGTACGCGGTGTATCTCGGCCTCGGCTACCAGCCGTCCGTGAACGTCTGGACACCGGTCGTCGGCCTGCTCAGCGTGGCCGGATGCCGTCCGCTCGCCGTCTCCTGGGCGGCGGCCGCCCCGGTGGCCGGGGTCATGGCGCTGAGCGGTCTCTCCGGCCGCCTCCACCCCGCGCTGGTCGTCGCCCAGGCCGCCCTCGTCCCGGTGGTGGCCATCGCCTTCGGCCATACTCGCTACCTCCTCGTCCGCGCCAACGCCCGGCTGCGTGAGGTCACCGCGGACCTGGTGGCCGAGCAGGAGGCGCGCGCCCGCAACGCCGTCACGCTGGAACGCATGGCGATCGCACGGGAGTTGCACGATGTGGTGGCCCACCACATGTCGGTGATCACCATCCAGGCGGGGCTCGCGGAGACGGTGCTCACCTCGGACGTCCCGGCGGCGCGGAGCGCTCTGCGGACCGTCGCCGAGACCGGGCGCGGCGCGCTCGACGAACTGCGGCGCCTGCTCACCGTCCTGCGCGTCCAGTCCGACGACGACGGCCAGGACGCCCCGTACGAGGCGGCGCCCCGCCTCGACAGGCTGCCGGAACTGGTCGGCGGCGCCGCCGCGGCGGGCCTGGACATACGGTTCACGGCGGCGGGCGAACCGGTCCCTCTGCCGCCCGTCGTCGACGTGTGCGTCTACCGGGTCGCCCAGGAGGCACTCACCAACGTCATCAAGCACGCCCCCGGCGCGCGGGTGGACCTCACTCTCGAGTACACCCCTGACCAGGTCGTTCTCGCGATCCGCGACGACGGCGGCGCGCACGGTCGCGTTCGTACGGGTGAGCGACCTGAAACCGTCCCCGGCTCGGGACTCGGCTTGATCGGCATGCGGGAACGGGCCAGGATCTGCGGGGGACGCCTGTCCGCGGCGCCGCGGCACGGAGGCGGGTTCGACGTCGAGGTGGCCCTCCCGCTGCGTGAGCCGCGCCGTACGCGCCGGGAGGAGTCGGAGGAGCAGGGACCATGACACGCGTACTCGTGGTGGACGACCAGGAACTGGTCAGAGCCGGCCTGGCCTCCCTGCTCCGTACGGCTCCGGACATCACCGAGGTGCGGGAGGTCTCCGACGGCGAGACGGCCGTCGACGCGGCGGACCGCGAGCGGTTCGACGTCGTCCTCATGGACATCCGGCTCCCCGGCATGAACGGCATCGCCGCCACCGAGGCGATCCTGCGGAAGGTGCCGGACCCGCCGCATGTGATCGTGCTGACGACGTTCGACGTCGACGAGTACGTGTACGCGGCGTTACGCGCCGGCGCCAGCGGCTTCCTGCTCAAGGACACCTCGCCGCGGCGGCTCATCGAGGCTGTCGGCGTCGTGACCCGCGGCGAGATGCTCTTCGCCCCGGCCGTCACCCGCCGCCTGGTGGAGGCCTACACCTGCCGGCCCGCCTCGGCGGTCGAACCGGAGACGGTGTCCGGCCTGACCGCGCGCGAGCGGGAGGTCCTGCGGCTGGTCGGCCTGGGCATCGACAACGAGGCCATCGCCGGGCAACTGCACGTCACCGAAGGCACGGTGAAGACACATCTGCACCGGATCATGACCAAGCTCTCCCTCAACAGCCGTGCCCAGGCGGTCGTCATGGCGTACGAGAGCGGGCTGGTCGTCCCCGGCCAGGCCCGCTGACCCGCCGACCCGCCGACGGCGTGGCGCACCACTCCCCCCTCGGTGGTGCGCCACGCGCTTCCACACGTCAGCCGTCGACGCTCACGTGCGAGGCCTCGGCACAGCTGCTGAGCGTGTTGTTGCTGTTGAAGAGGCACACCTTGATGCCCACCCTGTCACCGGGGAGAACGTTGTCGTACGCCTTGAAGGGGTCCCAGACGACAGCGGCGCCGGCCAGCCCGTTGGTGTTGTTCTTGGCCCCGAGGTAGACATTGCCGATGATGTCGTTGGAGAGCCATGCGTACGCCCGGACGCCCTTGCCGTCGCTGCAGTAGTCGTGGATGACGAGGTAGTCGTCGTTGTTGCCGCCGCCCGGGGCGCCGGCGCCGTAGTCGACGAAGTCGACCGCGCCGCATCCGCCGCCCGTCGTGCCGACCGAGAAGCTGTCGTTGGTGCCGGCGACGGCGGCCTGGGCGCCGAACAGCATCGCCGCGGTGACGAACGCGGACGTGGTGAACGCCGCCCGGGCGGCCCTGACACGGAAGTTCATGGTGCTTCCCCCAATTCGGTGTGGTCGGCCGCCGCGTCCCTTGTCGCGCCGGCCCAGGCCCTTCGACCTGCGCATGACACTACGAGCGCCGCTCCACACCGTCGTCCAGCCCAGACCTGAGATGTACGGCCCGCCGTGTGTTCAGGGCCGTATACCGGTGGTTGACCCCCACGGCAACGCGCCCCGCCCCCGACGTCAACCGGGGGCGGGGCACGCTCGGTTCGGAGCGTCAGCGCTCCGAGCTGTACGCCACGAAACTCGCCCAGGCGACGGGGTCGACCGCGAGCTGTGGGCCTGCGGCGTTCTTGGAGTCACGGATGTGAATCGTGCGGGGCGCTATGGCGATCGCGTACAACGGTCGCCCCACCTCGGATCCGAGGCAGCTCCGCATCCTCGAACTGCGGTATGGCACCATCCGGGCGCCGGCGCTCCCGCCCGAGGAGTCGCTGGCCTTCATCGAGCAAGTGCTTGGAGAGACATGACACGCATGGCCTCTGCCGGAGACACCTCCGAGCTGAAGTGGTTCAAGAGCAGCTACAGCAGCGGCCCCGACGGCGATTCCTGCGTGAGGGCGGCACGCTCCTGAGCGTGCCGCCCCGGGACCCGGGCGGCCGAGCTGCTGACGGTCAGGCGCGGGCGGTGCGAGCTGGACCCGCGTGCGGGGTCAGGGCTTGTGGTGGTTGCCGCAGTCGTCCTTTCGGGCCGCCTCCTTCAGGGTGTCCCGCAGGGCGTAGAAGGCAGGCTTGCGGGTGTAGTCGTCGGTCATGACGTTCGCGAAGCCCTCGCCCTCGAAGAACACCGGGACCCACGAGTACTTGTCGGTGAAGCCCCAGATGGTGAACGAGTTGCAGCCGTCGACGGCCAGGCACGCCTCGAGCGTCCGCTGGTAGTAGTCGGCCTGCTGCCGCTCCTGTGCCTCGGTGGGTGTGCCGCCCTCCGGGACGTCCATACGGACGTCCAGTTCGGTGACGGCGGTCTCCAGGCCGAGCGCGTCGAACCGGCGCAGGTTGTCCTCCAGGTCGCCCGGGAAGCCGTACCGGGTGCTCAGGTGCCCCTGGACGGAGAAGCCGTGCACCGGCACCCCCTGGTCGAGCAGATCCCGGATGAGGGCGTAGTACGCGTCGCTCTTCGCGTTGACGCTCTCGACGTTGTAGTCGTTGAAGAACAGCTTCGCCTTCGGGTCGGTCTTGTGGACCCACCGGAAGACGTCCGCGACGATGCCCGGCCCCAGCTCGCGGATCCATATGTTGTCCTGCGTGCGCAGGTTGCCCTGGTCGTCGAAGATCTCGTTGGCGACGTCCCACTGCTGAATCCGGCCGGCGTAGCGGCCGACGACGGTGGTGACGTGCTCGCGCAGGATGGCGCGCAGCTCCTTCTTGGAGAAGTCGCCCTGCTCCAGCCATGCCGGGTTCTGGCTGTGCCACAGCAGGGTGTGGCCCCGTACGACCTGGTGGTTGCGCCGGGCGGACTCGACGATCGCGTCGGCCTGCTCGAAGTCGTACCGGTCCCGCTCCGGGTGGATGTAGTCCCACTTCATCTGGTTCTCTGGGGAGACCGAGCTGAACTGGCGCCCCAGGATCTTCCGGTACTCCTTGTCGTAGGTGAAGGGGTCCGGGTAGTCCTGCTCCAGGTGGTGGCCGCCGCCCGCCACCGCGGTACCCACGACGAAGCCTTCCGGAGCTGCCGAACGCAGCCGGTCATGCTTGGCGTTGGAGTGCGGGGCGGCCTTCCGGCCGGCCGACGGGTCGGCGGCGGCCGAGCCCGTCATCAGGGGCAGGGCCAGGGCGGCGGTGGCGAGGGCCACGGTGGCGAAACGAATGGATCTCATGCGGGGAGTCTCATTCCCATCGTCGTTCTCGAATGTTTCGATGACTGATGCGAAACATTAGGGATGGGCGGACCGTACGGTTCGGCCGAGTGGCGCGTCAATACCCGTGCACGCGGTCGCTCCCCCGGTGTGCGCCGATGAGCTCGTCGGCGACCCACCGCGCGACGCCTGCGGGATACGGTGCTCCCAGCCCGAGGACGATGTGCCCGAACCCCGCGTCAACCGCTTCGCCGATCGCCTCGATCGTTTCGCTGGGCCGGTCGTAGTCCACGGGCAGATGGATCGAGCGGACGATCGAGGACGGGTCGCGGCCGATGTCCGCGCAGTAGCGGTCCAGCAGGGCACCGCGGCGGACCACGTCGTCGATGTCGCCGCCCGGGATGTTCCACAGGTCCGCGTGCTCGGCGACCACACGCAGGGTCGCCGCGGAGCGTCCGCCGATGAGGATCGGCGGGTGGGGCCGCTGCACGGGCTTCGGGCTGCCGAAGGCCCCGGTGAGCCGGTGGTGGGTGCCGTGGAAGTCGAAGGGTTCCTTCTCGGTCCACAGCCGCCGGATCACCGTGCAGGCCTCGGCGAGGCTCTCCACCGCCTGCGCCGGGGGCTGGAAGGGCAGTCCGTGCGCCGGGTACTCGCGCCAGGCCTGGGGCGGGTTCGGACGGGAGCCGACGCCGATGCCCAGGTCGAGCCGACCGCCGGAGACGATGTCGACGGTCGTAGCGATCTTGGCGAGCAGCGCCGGCGGCCGGAACCGGTTGCTGGTCACCATCACCCCCAGGCGCAGCCGCCGGGTCTGCGCCGCGAGGGCCGAGAGCAGTGTCCAGCCCTCGTAGGTGGGTCCGTCGGGGTCTCCGAAGATGGGCATGAGGTGGTCGAACAGCCAGGCGTGCTCGATCTCCGGGACCGCGTCCGCCTCGCGCCAGACGCTCAGGATGTTGTGGTAGTCGACCTGCGAGGGAGCGGTCATGATCCCGAAACGCGGTCGGGGTGCGGATGCCATGGGTCGAGCCTCCGGTTGGTCAGCGGCGCCGGAGTGACGCCTCGAGGAGGGCGGGCGGGGCGTCGAACTTCTCGTGTGCGGCCAGGTCGAGGCCGGGGGCGACGATGTCGTCGATCGCATCCAGCACGTCGGCGGAGAGCACCGTGTCGGCGGCGGCGAGCTGCGCCCGCAGGTGTTCCGGCGTGCGCGGACCTATGAGCGCGCCGGTCACACCCGGATGCGCGGTCACGAAGCCGAGCGCCAGCTCGATCATCGTCAGCCCGGCCTCGTCGGCGACCGCGGCCAGCCGCTCGACGGCGTCGATCCTGGCCCGGTTGGCGGGATGGGAGAGGTCGAAGCGTTCGGGCAGGACCGCCGAGCGGTGTGTGGCGATGTCCCGGCCCTTGCGGACCGCGCCCGACAGCCAGCCCGACGCCAGCGGACTCCACACCAGCACGCCGAGTCCGTACTCCTCGCTCACGGGCAGCACGTCAGCCTCGATTCCGCGCTGCAGGATCGAGTAGCTGGGCTGCTCGGTGACGTACCGGCTCAGCCGCAGCTCACGGGCGGCCCACTGAGCCTGCACGATGCGGTACGCGGGGAAGGTGGAGGAGCCGAAGTAGCGGATCTTTCCGGCTCGCTGGAGGTCGGTCAGGGCCGAGAGGGTCTCCTCGTCGCTGGTGGCCGGGTCCCAGCGGTGCATCTGGTAGAGGTCGACGTGGTCCACGCCGAGCCGGCGCATGCTGTCCTCCAGCGCGGTGACCAGCCAGCGGCGCGAACCGCCCTGCCGGTTGCGCTCCCCCATCGGCATGGTCGCCTTCGTGGCCAGCACGATGTCGTCGCGCCGGCCGGCGATGGCCTTGCCGACCATCTCCTCCGACTCCCCCGCGCTGTACCAGTCGGCGGTGTCGATCAGATTGACGCCGGCCTCCAGGGCCGCGTCCACGAGGGCCGTGGCCTCGTCCTGGGTGGTGCGGCCGATCCCACCGAAGTTCATCGCGCCGAGCGCGAGGGTGCTGACCTGCACGCCGGTGCGGCCGAGGGTGCGGTATTGCATGGCCGTGTCTCCTCACGGGTAGAAACGGAACACTGTTCCGGTGCGCTGGCAACGATACGGAACAATGTTCCGCTTTGGCAAGGGTGAGAGTGCGCGGGCATGCGTGAGACCATGCGGGGGCGTGCGAGAGGTGGAGGAACGACGCGGTGAACCAGACCGACGAGGGCGACAGGCCGACGGCCCCGGCACAGCGCAAGGACGCCCGGCGCAACAAGGAGACGCTGCTGGAGGCGGCCGCCGCGGCCTTCATCGCGTCGGGCGTGGACGCCCCGGTGCGCGACATCGCCTCGCGGGCCGACGTGGGCCTCGGGACCCTCTACCGCCACTTCCCGACCCGGGCGGACCTGATCATCGGCGTCTACCGGCACCAGGTCGAGGCGTGCGCCGAGGCCGGACCGGCCCTCCTGGCCGCCGCACCCACCCCGCACACGGCGCTACGGCAGTGGATCGACCTCTTCGTCGACTTCCTGGTCACCAAGCACGGGCTCGCCGCCGTCCTGCACTCCGACCACTCCGGCTTCGAGGGCCTGCACGCCTACTTCCTCGACCGCCTGCTGCCCGTCTGCGCCCAGCTCCTCGACGCCTCGGCCACCGCCGGCGAGATCCGCGCCGACATCGACGCCCTCACCCTCATGCGCGGCGTCGGCAACCTCTGCATCGGCGCGGAAACGGACCCCGACTACCACGCCCGCCGCCTGGCGGGCATCCTCGTCGACGGCCTGCGCCGGCCCACGGGCCATCACGCCCCCTGACCCGGGGCGGCGGCACCACCGCCGAGGACTTCACCCGCTGAACGCCCGGGTCAGCCGGCGGTCTCCGCGAAGACCTCGGCCGCCGACGTCGCCGTGATGGCCCGCGTGAACCAGAGGCTCAGCACTTCGGGATCGCCGCATCCGGCAATGCGGTCACGGTCGCCCTCGGTGACCTCGACGCCACGATGGCTCAGAAGGACCAGGATGCCCTTTGCCTGCCCCTCGGCCCGCCCCTCGGCCCGAAGTTGCTGAGCGGTCTGCGACTGGAAGAACGAGAGGTCGACGGCCATGAGACGCCTCCAGAGATCCGCGGCCTGCGTCGTGCAACGTGTCACCCGCCGCTCCAGTGGCCGTGTCTCCGTGAGGTCGGTGGAGAGCTCCGTGGCGGTCATGGGTGGGGGGAAGGCGACGCCCCGGTTCCTGGCGACGCGCGCGAAGAGGCCCGGTTCCTGCTGGAAGATCCGGTGCAGGGCCTCATGGGATGAGCTGACCATGAGGCGAAGTTAGGGGAGCGACGGCACGTGCCGTATGCACATGCCGTGCCGTTCCCGCGATCGAGTGATCGCTACTGCGGCGGAGTTGACGTCCGCTCACGCGAAAGGGCCCGCACGACCGAAGTCGTGCGGGCCCTCTCAGGTGCTCGCAAGCAGGAGCTACCAGGTCAGATCAGCAAGCTTACTTGTTGATCTTGGTGACCTGGCCGGCGCCCACGGTCCGGCCACCCTCACGGATGGCGAACTTCAGGCCCTCCTCCATGGCGACGGGCTGGATGAGCTCCACCTTCATCTCGGTGTTGTCACCCGGCATGACCATCTCGGTGCCCTCGGGGAGGGTCACGACGCCGGTCACGTCCGTCGTACGGAAGTAGAACTGCGGGCGGTAGTTGTTGAAGAACGGGGTGTGACGGCCACCCTCGTCCTTCGACAGGATGTAGGCCTGGGCCTCGAACTCGGTGTGCGGCGTGACCGAACCGGGCTTGATGATGACCTGGCCGCGCTCGACGTCCTCGCGCTTGATGCCACGAAGCAGCAGACCGACGTTCTCACCGGCCTGGCCCTCGTCGAGGAGCTTCCGGAACATCTCGATGCCGGTGACCGTGGTGGTGGTCTTCTCCTGCTTGATACCGACGATGTCGACGGTCTCGTTGACCTTGAGGACACCACGCTCGATACGACCGGTGACGACGGTGCCACGGCCGGTGATCGTGAAGACGTCCTCGATCGGCATCAGGAACGGCTTGTCGACGTCGCGCTCGGGCTGCGGGATGCTCTCGTCCACGGCCTTCATGAGCTCGAGGACGGTGTTGCCCCACTCCTTGTCGCCCTCGAGGGCCTTGAGCGCGGACACCTTGACGACCGGCAGGTCGTCGCCCGGGAACTCGTACTCGGAGAGCAGCTCACGAACCTCGAGCTCGACGAGCTCCAGGATCTCCTCGTCGTCCACCATGTCGGCCTTGTTCAGGGCGACGACGATGTACGGGACGCCGACCTGGCGGGCCAGGAGCACGTGCTCCTTGGTCTGCGGCATCGGGCCGTCGGTGGCCGCGACCACGAGGATGGCGCCGTCCATCTGCGCCGCACCCGTGATCATGTTCTTGATGTAGTCCGCGTGACCGGGGCAGTCGACGTGGGCGTAGTGACGCTGCTCGGTCTGGTACTCGACGTGGGAGATCGAGATCGTGATACCGCGCTGGCGCTCTTCGGGAGCCTTGTCGATCTGGTCGAAGGCCGAGGCCTCGTTCAGGTCCGGGTACGCGTCGTGCAGCACCTTGGTAATGGCGGCCGTGAGGGTCGTCTTACCGTGGTCGATGTGACCGATGGTGCCGATGTTGACGTGCGGCTTAGTCCGCTCGAACTTCGCCTTCGCCACTGGGGTCCTCCTGTGGAGTGGTTCTGTACGCCTTACTCATCGGCGCCAGGTGATCTTTGCTGGGAAACCCGGGCCAGAGGCATTCCGCCGGGTTGATGGCGGAATGCCCACTTGCAGGCTCCGGGGTCAAGCCTAAAGCGTGAGAGGGGGGTCCGTTGAACGGAGTCCCTTACTCGCCCTTGGCCTTCGCGATGATCTCCTCGGCGACGTTCCGCGGAACCTCGGCGTAGGAGTCGAACTGCATGGAGTAGCTGGCACGGCCGGACGTCTTGCTGCGCAGGTCGCCGACGTAGCCGAACATCTCCGAGAGGGGCACGAGACCCTTCACGACGCGGGCACCGGCCCGCTCCTCCATGGCCTGGATCTGGCCACGGCGGGAGTTGATGTCGCCGATGACCTCACCCATGTAGTCCTCGGGCGTGGTGACCTCGACGGCCATCATCGGCTCCAGGAGCACGGGAGAAGCCTTGCGCGCGGCCTCCTTGAAGGCCTGCGATCCGGCGATCTTGAACGCGAGCTCGGAGGAGTCGACCTCGTGGTAGCCACCGTCGATGAGCGTGACGCGGACGCCCGTCATCTCGTAGCCGGCCAGGATGCCGAACTGCATGGCCTCCTGCGCACCGGCGTCGACCGAAGGGATGTACTCCTTCGGGATGCGGCCACCGGTCACCTTGTTCACGAACTCGTACGAGGCGTCGCCGCCCTCGATCGGCTCGATCGCGATCTGCACCTTGGCGAACTGACCGGTACCACCGGTCTGCTTCTTGTGGGTGTAGTCCACGCGCTCGACGGCCTTGCGGATCGTCTCACGGTAGGCGACCTGGGGCTTGCCGACGTTGGCCTCGACCTTGAACTCACGGCGCATACGGTCGACCAGCACCTCGAGGTGCAGCTCGCCCATACCACCGATGATGGTCTGGCCCGTCTCCTCGTCCGAGTGGACCTGGAAGGACGGGTCCTCCTCGGCCAGACGCTGGATCGCGACGCCCAGCTTCTCCTGGTCGCCCTTCGACTTGGGCTCGATGGCGACCTGGATGACCGGCGCCGGGAAGTCCATGGACTCCAGGATCACCGGGGCCTTGTCGTCGGACAGCGTCTCACCGGTGGTGGTCTGCTTCAGGCCCATGACGGCGACGATGTCACCGGCGCCCACCGACTCGATCTCCTCACGCTTGTTGGCGTGCATGCGGTAGATCTTGCCGATGCGCTCCTTCTTGCCCTTGACGGAGTTCAGCACGGCGGTGCCGGACTCCAGGCGGCCCGAGTAGACCCGGACGAAGGTGAGCTTGCCCAGGTGCGGGTCGCTCATGATCTTGAACGCGAGCGCGGCCAGCGGCTCGTCCTCGGACGGCTTGCGCTTGACGACGACCTCGGGGTCCTTGACGTCGTGGCCCTCGATGGCCTCGACGTCGAGCGGGGTCGGCAGGTAGCGCACGACCGCGTCGAGCAGGGGCTGGACGCCCTTGTTCTTGAACGCGGTACCGCAGAACACCGGCGTGACGGTGGTCTCGGCGGACTTGCCGGAGGCGATGGTGATGCGACGGATCGCGGCGTACAGCTGCTCCGTGGTGGGCTCCTGGCCCTCCAGGTACAGCTCCATCAGCTCTTCGTCGTTCTCGGCGACGGCCTCGAGCAGCTTGCCGCGCCACTCCTCGGCGGCCTCGGTGTGCGTGCTCGGGATGTCGACCACGTCGTACATCTCGCCCTTGGTGGCCTCGGCGGACCACACGTAGGCCTTCATCGTCACGAGGTCGACGACGCCCTTGAAGTCGGCCTCGGCACCGATCGGCAGCTGCATGACGAGCGGCTGCGCACCCAGGCGGTCGCTGATCATGTCGACACAGCGGTGGAACTCGGCACCGGTGCGGTCGAGCTTGTTGACGAAGCAGATACGCGGGACGCCGTAGCGGTCCGCCTGACGCCACACCGTCTCGGACTGCGGCTCGACACCGGCGACACCGTCGAACACCGTCACGGCACCATCGAGGACGCGCAGCGAGCGCTCCACCTCGACGGTGAAGTCGACGTGTCCCGGGGTGTCGATGATGTTGATCGTGTAGTCGTTGTCCTCGAGCGGCCAGTGACAGGTGGTCGCAGCGGAGGTGATGGTGATACCACGCTCCTGCTCCTGCTCCATCCAGTCCATGGTGGCAGCGCCCTCGTGGACCTCACCGATCTTGTAGGAGACGCCGGTGTAGAACAGGATCCGCTCGGTGGTCGTCGTCTTGCCCGCGTCGATGTGGGCCATGATCCCGATGTTGCGGACCTTGGCCAGGTCAAGTGAAGTGGTAGCCATAAGGCTTCAGTCTTCTCTCGGTCTCGATGTGGGTAGCGACTACCAGCGGTAGTGCGCGAAGGCCTTGTTGGACTCGGCCATCTTGTGCGTGTCCTCGCGCTTCTTCACAGCGGCACCGAGGCCGTTGGAGGCGTCGAGAAGCTCGTTGAGCAGACGCTCGGTCATGGTCTTCTCGCGACGGGCGCGGGAGTAACCGACCAGCCAGCGCAGCGCGAGCGTGTTGGCACGACCGGGCTTGACCTCGATCGGAACCTGGTACGTCGCACCACCGACACGGCGGGACTTGACCTCGAGGGTCGGCTTGATGTTCTCCAGCGCGCGCTTCAGCGTGATGACCGGGTCGTTGCTGGTCTTCTCGCGCAGGCCCTCCATGGCGCCGTACACGATGCGCTCGGCGGTGGAGCGCTTGCCGTTCAGCAGCACCTTGTTGATCAGGGAGGTCACCAGAGGAGAACCGTAGACCGGGTCGATGATGACCGGGCGCTTCGGGGCGGGGCCCTTACGAGGCATTTCTACTTCTCCTTCTTGGCGCCGTAGCGGCTGCGGGCCTGCTTGCGGTTCTTGACACCCTGGGTGTCGAGCGAACCGCGGATGATCTTGTAGCGAACACCGGGCAGGTCCTTCACACGGCCGCCGCGCACGAGCACGATGGAGTGCTCCTGCAGGTTGTGCCCCTCACCCGGAATGTAGGCAGTGACCTCGATCCCGCTGGTCAGACGCACACGCGCGACCTTACGCAGGGCCGAGTTCGGCTTCTTCGGGGTGGTCGTGAACACACGCGTGCAGACGCCACGGCGCTGGGGCGAACCCTCGAGTGCGGGCGTCTTGTTCTTCTCGACCTTGTCCTGCCGGCCCTTTCGGACCAGCTGCTGGATCGTAGGCACTACTTCTCCGGTTTCTGTGTGCCGAATGGTGAAGCTAACCTGAAACATTCACCGACCCACGCGGTCGGGTGTGTCGAATCCTGCGGACTCCCACCGCGAGGCAGAAGAAGGCGCTGAATTACGGTGGCCGTGTCTCGCCCTCCGGTGCGGTGTGATGGCACGCACGAAGGCCAGGGCACACCCCAGGCACAAGGTCTGAGCGTACCTACCGCATACGCTGCGGTCAAAACAAATGCCGTACGGCCCGGCACGCCGGACTTCTCCCACTTCATCCAGCGTACGCTCCGTGAGCACCCCCGCCCGTTCCGTGGCCGGTCCGTGGCCGATATGTCGTGTTGGCCGGATCGCGCCCTTTACATGGGGGCGGTCAGTACTTTGATCCGTCCGCCGCACAGGAACGGGGGGGCAGCCTGATGACATCGGCGTCGCACGGACCGGACGACGGCGGTCCGGAGGACCGGGTGCCGTTTCCGGCCCGTCTGGAGAGCCAGGAACGGACCGCGCTGCTCTCGCTCGGCCGGGAGCTGCGGTTCGCTCCCCGGGTCGTGCCGCTGCACCAGCGTGAGCCCTCCTCCCACGTCCTCTTCCTGGTCCAGGGCTGGACGAAGGTCACAGCCGCGGCGGCCAACGGCTACGAGGCGCTGCTCGCCCTGCGGGGTGCGGGCGACGTCGTCAGGGAGTCGGCGGCGCTGACCGGGCGTCCCCGGTCGGCGGCGGTGACCGCGCCGGAGGCGGTGCGGGCGGTGGCCCGGCTGCACCACCTGCGGCCGTACCTCCAGCCGACGCGCTGAACCCGCGGAGCCCGAGCGGGCCGGTCAGGCCGAACCCGCCACGACGGCCAGCAGGCCGACGAAGCCCAGGAACACCGCCCAGCCGGCGATCGACAGCCAGCCGAGCACCAGCCCGGTCACGGCGAGGCCGTCTCCGCCCTCGCCGGTGCGGCGCATCTCGGACTGGGCCAGGTGGCCGAGGATCACGGCGGGCAGCCCCGTGAGCCCGCCGGTGACCACGCACAGGACGCCGCAGACCATCGAGGCGACCGCCTTGCCGTTGGTCCTCGGCTGCAACCTGGGCAGGAAGGTCGCCGGCACCGGTCCGGCGGCCGCCACCGGATGCGGCACCGGGCCCTGTGGCAGATCGGCGACCAGCAGCGACAGCTCCGCGACGGTGCGGGCCGCATAGGCCCGGGCGACACGCTTCTCGAACTCGGGATGCTCCAGCCTGCCCTCGCCGTACCCGGCCCGCAGCACGTCCACCGCGCGCTCGCGGTCGGCGTGCGAGGCCAGCATCGACGGGGCGCCGGGCCCCTGCAACGGGTTGCCCTGCCACGGAGTCGGGTACGACACGGCTGCCTCCCGGGGGCGGGGCGGATGTCCCCGATGAACGGTTTCACCCACTTGAACGCACCGTACCGGGCGTTTGGTTCCACCGCGTCCTTCCCGCGGTGCGGGCACCCGGCTCCCGGTACGCCGAAGGGCGGCCACCCACGGGGTGACCGCCCTTCGGTTCATGCGCGCACTCGCCTACTGGTTGTACGGACCGTAGTCGTAGTCCTCCAGCGGGACGGCCTGGCCGGAGCCCGTGCCGAAGGGCGAGTAGTCGATGTCGTCGTAGCCGACGGCCGAGTACATCGCGGCCTTGGCCTCCTCGGTCGGCTCCACCCGGATGTTGCGGTAGCGGGACAGGCCCGTACCGGCCGGGATGAGCTTACCGATGATGACGTTCTCCTTGAGGCCGATGAGGCTGTCGGACTTGGCGTTGATCGCCGCGTCCGTCAGCACCCGGGTCGTCTCCTGGAAGGAGGCGGCCGACAGCCAGGACTCCGTCGCCAGCGAGGCCTTGGTGATACCCATCAGCTGCGGACGACCGGAGGCCGGGTGACCGCCCTCCTGGACCACACGACGGTTCTCGGTCTCGAACTTCGAGCGCTCGACCAGCTCACCGGGCAGCAGCTCGGCGTCGCCGGACTCGATGATCGTCACCCGGCGCAGCATCTGCCGGATGATGATCTCGATGTGCTTGTCGTGGATCGACACACCCTGCGAGTTGTAGACCTTCTGGACCTCGCCGACCAGGTGGACCTGGACGGCACGCTGACCCAGGATGCGCAGCACGTCGTGCGGGTTGGTGGCACCCACGGTGAGCTGCTGGCCGACCTCGACGTGGTCGCCCTCGCCGACCAGGACCTTGGCACGCTTCGAGATCGGGAACGCCGTCTCGTCGCTGCCGTCGTCCGGGGTGACGACGAGCTTCTTGGTCTTCTCGGTCTCCTCGATCCGCACGCGGCCGGAGGCCTCGGAGATCGGGGCGACACCCTTCGGCGTACGGGCCTCGAAGAGCTCGACGACACGGGGCAGACCCTGGGTGATGTCGTCACCGGCCACACCACCGGTGTGGAAGGTACGCATCGTCAGCTGGGTACCGGGCTCACCGATGGACTGGGCGGCGATGATGCCGACCGCCTCACCGATGTCGACCAGCTTGCCGGTGGCCAGCGAACGGCCGTAGCACATCGCGCAGGTGCCGACGGCGGACTCGCAGGTCAGGACCGAGCGGGTCTTGACCTCCTCGACGCCGCGGGAGACGAGCTCCTCGATGAGGACGTCGCCCAGGTCCGTGCCGGCCGGGGCAAGCACCTGACCGTCGACGACGATGTCCTCGGCGAGGCAGCGCGCGTACACGGAGGTCTCGACGTCGCCCTCCTTGCGGAGCACGCCCGTCTCGTCCCGGCTCGCGATCTTGAGGCGCAGACCGCGGTCGGTGCCGCAGTCCTCCTCGCGGATGATGACGTCCTGGGAGACGTCGACCAGACGACGGGTGAGGTAACCCGAGTCGGCGGTACGCAGAGCGGTGTCCGCCAGACCCTTACGGGCACCGTGCGTGGAGATGAAGTACTCCAGCACGGACAGACCCTCACGGAACGAGGCCTTGATCGGACGCGGGATCGTCTCGTTCTTCGCGTTCGACACCAGACCACGCATACCGGCGATCTGACGCATCTGCATCATGTTGCCTCGTGCACCCGAGTTCACCATCATGAAGATCGGGTTGGTCTTCGGGAAGTTCTCGTTCATCGCCTCGGCGACCTCGTTGGTCGCCTTGGTCCAGATCGCGATGAGCTCCTGCGTGCGCTCGTCCTTGGTGATCAGACCGCGCTCGTACTGCTTCTGGACCTTCTCGTCCTGCGCCTCGTAGCCCTTGACGATCTCCTTCTTCGCCTCGGGAACGACGACGTCGGAGATGGCCACGGTGACGCCGGAGCGGGTGGCCCAGAAGAAGCCGGACGCCTTCAGGTTGTCGAGCGTCGCCGCCACGATGACCTTCGGGTAGCGCTCGGCGAGGTCGTTGACGATCTCCGAGAGCTGCTTCTTGCCGACCTCGTAGTCGACGAACGGGTAGTCCTCGGGCAGCAGCTCGTTGAAGAGCGCGCGGCCCAGCGTGGTGTTCAGCCGGAAGGGGTCACCCTGCTGCCACTCCCCGCTGTCGGACGCGGCGCCCTCCTCACCCGCCGGCGGGGTCCAGCCGCGCGGCGGGATGGTGCCGACCGGGAAGCGGATGTCGATCCTCGACTGGAGCGACAGCTCGCCCGCGTCGAAGGCCATGATCGCCTCCGCGACCGAGGCGAAGGAACGGCCCTCGCCCTTGAGGTCGCGCATCTCGCCGTCGGTGGTGAGGAAGAACAGACCGAGGACCATGTCCTGGGTCGGCATCGTCACCGGGCGGCCGTCGGCCGGCTTGAGGATGTTGTTCGAGGACAGCATCAGGATGCGGGCCTCGGCCTGCGCCTCCGCGGACAGCGGAAGGTGCACGGCCATCTGGTCACCGTCGAAGTCCGCGTTGAACGCGGTGCAGACGAGCGGGTGGATCTGGATGGCCTTGCCCTCGACCAGCTGCGGTTCGAAGGCCTGGATGCCGAGGCGGTGCAGCGTGGGCGCACGGTTCAGCAGAACCGGGTGCTCCGCGATGACCTCTTCGAGGACGTCGTACACGACCGTGCGGCCGCGCTCGACCATGCGCTTGGCGCTCTTGATGTTCTGCGCGTGGTTCAGGTCGACCAGGCGCTTCATCACGAACGGCTTGAAGAGCTCCAGCGCCATGGCCTTCGGCAGACCGCACTGGTGCAGCTTCAGCTGCGGGCCGACGACGATGACGGAACGCGCCGAGTAGTCGACTCGCTTGCCGAGCAGGTTCTGACGGAAGCGGCCCTGCTTGCCCTTGAGCATGTCGGACAGCGACTTCAGCGGACGGTTGCCGGGGCCCGTCACCGGGCGGCCGCGACGGCCGTTGTCGAAGAGCGCGTCCACGGCCTCCTGGAGCATGCGCTTCTCGTTGTTCACGATGATCTCGGGCGCGCCGAGGTCGAGAAGCCGCTTCAGGCGGTTGTTGCGGTTGATGACACGGCGGTACAGGTCGTTCAGGTCGGAGGTCGCGAAGCGGCCACCGTCCAGCTGCACCATCGGACGCAGGTCCGGCGGGATGACCGGCACGCAGTCCAGCACCATGCCCTTGGGGCTGTTGCTGGTCTGCAGGAACGCGGAGACGACCTTGAGGCGCTTGAGCGCACGGGTCTTCTTCTGGCCCTTGCCGGTACGGATGATCTCGCGGAGACGCTCGGCCTCCTCCTCGAGGTCGAAGGACTCCAGGCGCTTCTGCAGCGCCGCGGCACCCATCGAGCCGTCGAAGTACGTGCCGAAGCGGTCGCGCAGCTCGCGGTAGAGCAGCTCGTCGCCCTCGAGGTCCTGGACCTTGAGGTTCTTGAACCGGTTCCACACCTCGTCGAGGCGGTCGATCTCGCGCTGCGCACGGTCGCGCAGCTGCTTCATCTCACGCTCGGCGCCCTCGCGCACCTTGCGGCGCACATCGGCCTTGGCACCCTCGGCCTCGAGCTCGGCCAGGTCGGTCTCGAGCTTCTTGGCCCGGGCCTCCAGGTCGGCGTCGCGGCGGTTCTCGACCTGCTGGCGCTCGACGGAGACATGGGCCTCCAGCGAGGGCAGGTCGCGGGTGCGGCGCTCCTCGTCGACGTACGTGATCATGTACGCCGCGAAGTAGATGACCTTCTCCAGGTCCTTCGGGGCGAGGTCGAGCAGGTAGCCGAGGCGCGACGGTACGCCCTTGAAGTACCAGATGTGCGTGACGGGCGCGGCGAGCTCGATGTGGCCCATCCGCTCACGGCGCACCTTGGCGCGGGTGACCTCGACGCCACAGCGCTCACAGATGATGCCCTTGAAGCGGACGCGCTTGTACTTGCCGCAGTAGCACTCCCAGTCCCGGGTCGGACCGAAGATCTTCTCGCAGAAGAGTCCGTCCTTTTCGGGCTTGAGCGTGCGGTAGTTGATCGTCTCGGGCTTCTTGACCTCGCCGTGGCTCCACTGACGGATGTCGTCAGCGGTGGCCAGGCCGATCCGGAGCTCGTCGAAGAAGTTGACGTCGAGCACTATGCGTCAATCCCTCTCAGGGTTGTAAGTCATGGGGTCTGAAACGGGGGTCCTGGGGTCGGCGGCCTTCAGGAAGAAGGCCGCCGGACTCCCGTCAGACCTCTTCGACGCTGCTCGGCTCGCGCCGGGACAGGTCGATGCCGAGCTCCTCCGCCGCGCGGAAGACGTCCTCGTCGGTGTCACGCATCTCGATGGACATACCGTCGCTGGACAGCACCTCCACGTTCAGGCACAGGGACTGCATCTCCTTGATGAGCACCTTGAAGGACTCGGGGATGCCGGGCTCGGGGATGTTCTCGCCCTTGACGATGGCCTCGTAGACCTTCACTCGGCCGGTGACGTCGTCGGACTTGATGGTCAGCAGCTCCTGGAGGGCGTAGGCGGCGCCGTACGCCTCGAGTGCCCACACCTCCATCTCGCCGAACCGCTGGCCACCGAACTGAGCCTTACCACCCAGCGGCTGCTGGGTGATCATGCTGTACGGACCGGTCGAACGCGCGTGCAGCTTGTCGTCGACCAGGTGGTGCAGCTTGAGGATGTACATGTAGCCGACCGAGATCGGCTCCGGGAACGGCTCACCCGAGCGGCCGTCGTACAGCCGCGCCTTGCCGGAGGGGAGCACCATGCGCTCGCCGTCCCGGTTCGGGATGGTGTGCTGGAGCAGACCCGCGAGCTCGTCCTCACGCGCGCCGTCGAAGACCGGGGTGGCGACGTTGGTACCGGGCTCGACCTTGTCGGCGCCGATGACCTGGAGCCGCTCGGCCCACTCCTCCGCGAGGCCGGAGACGTCCCAGCCGCGGCTGGCGAGCCAGCCGAGGTGGATCTCCAGGACCTGTCCCGGGTTCATTCGGGACGGGACACCCAGCGGGTTGAGGATGATGTCGACGGGCGTGCCGTCCTCCAGGAACGGCATGTCCTCGATCGGGTTGATCTTGGAGATGACGCCCTTGTTGCCGTGCCGGCCGGCGAGCTTGTCACCGTCGGTGATCTTGCGCTTCTGCGCGACGTAGACGCGCACCAGCTGGTTGACACCGGGGGGAAGCTCGTCGCCCTCCTCGCGGTCGAAGACGCGGACGCCGATGACCTTGCCGATCTCGCCGTGCGGGACCTTCAGCGAGGTGTCGCGGACCTCACGGGCCTTCTCACCGAAGATCGCACGCAGCAGGCGCTCTTCCGGGGTCAGCTCGGTCTCACCCTTGGGCGTGACCTTGCCGACGAGGATGTCGCCGGCGACGACCTCGGCACCGATGCGGATGATGCCGCGCTCGTCGAGGTCGGCGAGGACCTCCTCGGAGACGTTCGGGATGTCCCGGGTGATCTCCTCGGGGCCGAGCTTGGTGTCACGGGCGTCGACCTCGTGCTCCTCGATGTGGATCGAGGAGAGGACGTCGTCCTGCACGAGGCGCTGCGACAGGATGATCGCGTCCTCGTAGTTGTGGCCCTCCCACGGCATGAAGGCGACCAGCAGGTTCTTGCCGAGCGCCATCTCGCCGTTCTCGGTGGCGGGGCCGTCGGCGAGGACCTGGCCGGTGATGATCCGGTCGCCCTCGTTGACGATGACCTTCTGGTTGACCGAGGTGCCCTGGTTGGAGCGGGAGAACTTCGCCAGGCGGTACGTGATGTACGTGCCGTCGTCGTTGGCGGTGGTGATGTAGTCCGCGGAGACCTCCTGGACCACACCGTCCTTCTCGGCCTTGACCACGTCGCCGGCGTCGACGGCGGAGCGGTACTCCATGCCGGTGCCGACGAGCGGGGACTCGCTCTTGATCAGCGGCACGGCCTGGCGCATCATGTTCGCGCCCATGAGGGCACGGTTGGCGTCGTCGTGCTCGAGGAACGGGATCATGGCGGTCGCGACCGACACCATCTGGCGCGGCGAGACGTCCATGTAGTCGACCTCGTCGCCGGGGACGTAGTCGACCTCTCCGCCGCGGCGGCGGACCAGGATCCGGTTCTCCACGAACCGCATGTCGTCGTTGAGCGGCGCGTTGGCCTGCGCGATGACGAAGCGGTCCTCCTCGTCGGCGGTCAGGTAGTCGACCTCGTCGGTGACCTGGCCGTCGACAACCTTGCGGTACGGCGTCTCGATGAAGCCGAACGGGTTGATCCGGCCGTACGAGGCGAGCGAGCCGATCAGACCGATGTTCGGGCCTTCCGGCGTCTCGATCGGGCACATGCGGCCGTAGTGCGACGGGTGCACGTCGCGGACCTCGAAGCCGGCCCGCTCACGGGAGAGACCACCCGGGCCGAGGGCGTTCAGACGACGCTTGTGCGTCAGCCCCGACAGCGGGTTGTTCTGGTCCATGAACTGGGACAGCTGGCTGGTGCCGAAGAACTCCTTGATGGAGGCGACGACCGGCCGGATGTTGATCAGGGTCTGCGGCGTGATCGCCTCGACGTCCTGGGTGGTCATGCGCTCGCGCACGACACGCTCCATACGGGCGAGCCCCGTACGGACCTGGTTCTGGATCAGCTCGCCGACGTTACGGATGCGGCGGTTGCCGAAGTGGTCGATGTCGTCGGTCTCGACGATGATCGAACGCCCGGAGCCGCCGACCGTCTCGACCTCGCCGGCGTGCAGCTTCACCAGGTACTTGATGGTGGCGATGATGTCGTCGGTGGTGAGCACGCCGGCGTCCAGCGGCTCGTCCCCGCCGAGCTTCTTGTTCACCTTGTAGCGGCCGACCTTGGCCAGGTCGTAGCGCTTGGGGTTGAAGTAGAGGTTCTCGAGCAGCGTCTGCGCGGCCTCACGCGTGGGGGGCTCGCCCGGACGGAGCTTGCGGTAGATGTCGAGCAGCGCGTCGTCCTGGCCCTGGGTGTGGTCCTTCTCCAGGGTGGCGCGCATGGACTCGTACTCGCCGAACTCCTCGAGGATCTGCTCGGTGGTCCAGCCGAGCGCCTTCAGAAGGACGGTGACGGACTGCTTGCGCTTGCGGTCGATGCGTACGCCGACCATGTCGCGCTTGTCGATCTCCATCTCCAGCCAGGCACCCCGGGACGGGATGATCTTGGCGGAGAAGATGTCCTTGTCGGACGTCTTGTCGATGCTGGAGTCGAAGTAGACGCCGGGCGAGCGGACCAGCTGGGACACCACGACACGCTCGGTGCCGTTGATGACGAAGGTGCCCTTGTTCGTCATGAGCGGGAAGTCGCCCATGAAGACGGTCTGGGACTTGATCTCGCCGGTCTCGTTGTTGGTGAACTCGGCGGTGACGAAGAGCGGGGCGGCGTACGTGAAGTCGCGCTCCTTGCACTCGTCGATGGAGTTCTTCGGCGGCTCGAAACGGTGGTCACGGAAGGTCAGGGACATCGACCCGGAGAAGTCCTCGATCGGGGAGATCTCTTCGAAGATCTCCTCCAGACCGGACTTGGTGGGGACGTCCTGGCCGTTCTCGAGAGCCTCCTCGACCCGACTCTGCCAGGCGGTGTTGCCGAGCAGCCAGTCGAAGCTCTCGGTCTGCAGCGCGAGCAGGTTCGGAACCTCGAGAGGCTCCTTGATCTTTGCAAAGGAAATGCGCAGCGGGGCGGTGCTGGCGCCGTTGTTCGTATTCGCGGTCGAGGCGTTGCGCGAGGCGGCCAAGAGGGGGTCCTTCCGAGGGCTCGGACTCACTACGCGCGTACCGGCCCCCCACTGGGCAGAGAGACAGACATCCCAGGTCAGAGATGATCCAGTCGTCCATACTCGAGTGAGGGCATGCCCCTGGTGACGGGCAGGGGACAGCTAACAGGCAGCGCAAAGGGTCAGTGTAGCCACTTGGCACACTGATGTCCAATGCCGGTCCGCGAGACCGGTGGAGGCCCTCGTTCTTCTCAACTCCTGCGACAAGGCGCTGCCCTCAACGCACCGTGATACTGCCCTCTTTGCCGTCGATCCATGCCTCGGATTCGGATCCTTGTGACGACGCGTCCTGAGAATTGCGCGCCGCGTGCGGTTCGTCAAGGCCCCCCTTGCCGTGACCGCCTGCCACCAGGCGATCTTCACGGCCGGTGGAGGCCACAACGAAGATCACCATACCCCCCGCCGTCCCGGGGGCAAGGCAGCCGCCTCCGACCCCCCGGTACGCCGAAGAGCGACCACCCGGATGGATGATCGCTCCTCAGCGCTCGAGCGTTACACGTCCCTGGGGACGCGCGCCGGGTCCTGGGGACCCGGAGGGTGTTACTTGACCTCGACGGAGGCGCCGGCGCCCTTGAGGGACTCGGCGGCCTTCTCGGCGGCGTCCTTGGCGACCTTCTCGAGGACGGGCTTCGGGGCGCCGTCCACGAGGTCCTTGGCCTCCTTCAGACCCAGGGAGGTCAGCTCACGCACAACCTTGATGACCTGGATCTTCTTGTCGCCGGCACCGGTGAGGATGACGTCGAACTCGTCCTGCTCGGCAGCAGCCTCGGCCGGGGCGGCAGCGGCGGCCGGGGCGGCGGCGACGGCAGCGGCGGCGGTGACGTCGAACTTCTCCTCGAAGGCCTTCACGAACTCGGAGAGCTCGATGAGGGTCATCTCCTCGAACTGCGCGAGCAGGTCTTCCTGGCTGAGCTTCGCCATGATGGCGGTCCTTCCACTAATTCGGCAGATGCCGGATGTACGGGGTGAGGCGGGCGTGTGCCTTACGGCATTACTGCGTAGACGTCGGGCCCGCGTCGACCCTCACCTCATGCGGTTCATGCGGCGAGGATCGGAAAGCGAGCCGAATTACTCGGCACCGCCCTGCTCGGCCTGCTTGGCACGGAGCGCGTCCACGGTGCGGACGAGCTTCGAGGGGAGCGCCTGGAGGAGCTGAGCAGTCTGCGTCTGCTTGCCCTTGAAAGCGCCCGCCAGCTTGGCGAGCAGAACCTCGCGGGACTCGAGGTCCGCAAGCTTCTTGATCTCGTCGGCGGACATCGCCTTGCCGTCAAGGACACCGCCCTTGATGACGAGATTCGGGTTGTCCTTGGCGAAGTCACGAAGACCCTTCGCCGACTCCACCGGGTCACCGGTGACGAAGGCGACTGCCGTCGGACCGTTGAACAGGTCGTCCAGCGTCGAGATACCGGCCTCGTTGGCCGCAATCTTGGTCAGCGTGTTCTTCACCACGGCGTACTGGGCGTTCTCACCGAGCGAACGGCGCAGCTGCTTGAGCTGAGCCACGGTGAGACCGCGGTACTCGGTCAGCACGGCGGCGTTGGAGTTGCGGAACTGGTCCGTCAACTCGGCAACCGCGGCAGCCTTGTCGGGCCTCGCCATAGAGCCTCGGCCTCCTTCCGGGTGATTCGGACCGCGCGGACCCGAAGGAGGACTGGGGAAAACGAAACGCCCCGGCGCAGGCGCACGGGGCGTAGCTCAACCGGTTGTTCGCTTCCTTGCGGCAGCGAGCTCCGGGAACTCTTCCACTGACACCTGCGCGGGTCGTCCGCAGTTCAGCGGATCCTTCGGCCACCGTATGCTCTGATGAGCACACGGCAACGACCAGCGGTCTTTGGCTTCTGTGGAAGAGTACGCGAACGGATCGGCGACAAGCAAATCGGCCGATCGGGGGCGTTCCTAGGCGTCGGCGCCCAGGTCCTCCAGGTCCTGGAGCATCTCCATGAAGTCGACCGTCTCGCTCGCCGCCGGCGCCTTGACCTCGGCTGCGGCTCCGTAGTCGGAGTAGTGGGCGGTCATCTTCATCGTGCCCTCGGACATCTGCATGCCGACGGTCATCTTGGCCGGGTAGTCGTCCTCGTTGACCCAGACCTCGGTGTCGTAGCCCTTCAGGCCGCTCTTCTTCATGTTGGCGACGAGCTGCTCACGCTCCTCGCCGGTGAACACGCCGTCCAGCGCCTTGTTGGCGTCGAGCATCTCCTCGATGCTCAGCGTGCCCTTGTAGTGCTGCGTCCGGACCCCGTCGACCTTCTCCGGGCCCACGTGCTTGAGGCTCTTGGAGCCGAGCAGCATGGCCAGCTGCTTCGCCGGGTCCTGGTTCATGTTCTCCAGGCCGCCGGTCATCTGCTTCTGGACCGCGGGGTCACCGGTCGCCTCGGCCATGGCACCGAAGTCCATCTTCATCCAGCGCTTGCCGTCCATCTCGGCGGCCGACTCCGCGCCCATGTCCACGTACATGACGCCGTCCAGCATGATCATGCGGGACTGCTCGGGAGCGTCCGGGGAGCCCTCGGTGAGCGCCGAGCCCTTCAGGGTGACGTCCATGACGGCCGGGTCCCAGCCCTGGACGCCGGACATCTCCATGCTCCCGCCGCCCATCGGGCCGGCCGGCATCTCCATCGTCATGCGCACCTTGGAGGACTTGGCCTCCGAGGTGTTCTTGAAGGCGGCCTGGAGGACTTCCGTCATCTCGTTCTGCGTCTGGACCTTGGACTCCGTGGAGCCTCCGGCCTTCTTCTTCGTCCCGCCCCCGTTACCGTCCTGACAGCCCGCCACGCCCGCGACGACGGCCACGGCCGTCAGACAGACCCCCACACGCTTCCATGCGGCCATGCCCATGAATCCCACCCCTGGTTGATTTGTTCGCTGTGCTACGTCTGTGAACGCAATGAGACCGTAGCCCACTCCACTGACACTGTCGTACGAAAAAACCCGCCCCCGTGTCTCGGGCGAGACACGGGGGCGGGGTGTGCTGTGGTGCACGGGCCGGTCGGTCGGCCCGCCCGGCTCAGACGGCGGCCGGGTCCTCCTCGACGAGGAGGTTGCGGGTGCGGTTCGAGTCGAGCGGAATGCCGGGGCCCATCGTGGTGCTGATGGCGGCCTTCTTGATGTAACGACCCTTGGCGGCCGACGGCTTCAGACGGAGGATCTCCTCCAGCGCCGCGGCGTAGTTCTCCACCAGCTTGGTGTCGTCGAACGACGTCTTGCCGATGATGAAGTGCAGGTTCGAGTGCTTGTCGACGCGGAACTCGATCTTGCCGCCCTTGATGTCGTTGACGGCCTTGGTGACGTCCGGGGTCACGGTGCCGGTCTTCGGGTTCGGCATCAGACCACGGGGACCGAGCACGCGGCCGAGGCGGCCGACCTTGCCCATGAGGTCCGGGGTGGCGACGACGGCGTCGAAGTCCAGACGGCCCTTCGACACCTCGTCGATCAGCTCGTCGGCGCCGACGATGTCGGCGCCCGCGGCGCGTGCGGCCTCGGCACGGTCACCGGTCGCGAAGACCAGGACCCGGGCGGTCTTGCCGGTGCCGTGCGGGAGGTTCACGGTGCCACGGACCATCTGGTCGGCCTTGCGCGGGTCGACACCCAGGCGGAAGGCGACCTCGACGGTGCCGTCGAACTTGCTCGTGGACGTCTCCTTGGCGAGACGGACGGCCTCGAGC
The DNA here is from genome assembly GCF_043199595.1 of Streptomyces sp. NPDC048584. NCBI lineage: Bacteria > Bacillati > Actinomycetota > Actinomycetes > Kitasatosporales > Streptomycetaceae > Streptomyces > Streptomyces sp. NPDC048584. The sequence goes on along the minus strand of NZ_JBICWF010000002.1, from coordinate 29,432 downwards.
GGGGCGTACTGCTTCTCCCGGTCGATCTTGGCGTCCGCAGCGCGGAGAGACTTGCTGCGCTTGCTCACTGAAAGCTCCTGTGGAATCTGAGGAGTCGTGGTCCGGGCCGAGCCGGCCCTTCCACTACTGCTTGGCTTGCGGGGGTGGAGGTCAGCCCTCGACCGTGACGCCCATGGAACGGGCGGTGCCGGCGATGATCTTCTCGGCGGCGTCCAGGTCGTTGGCGTTGAGGTCGGGCATCTTCGTGGTGGCGATCTCACGGACCTGGTCACGCGTGATCTTCGCGACCTTGGTCTTGTGCGGCTCGCCGGAGCCCTTCTCCACACCCGCGGCCTTGAGGATCATCTTGGCGGCCGGCGGGGTCTTGGTGACGAAGGTGAAGGAACGGTCCTCGTAGACCGTGATCTCCACCGGGATGACCCAGCCACGCTGCGACTCGGTCGCGGCGTTGTACGCCTTGCAGAACTCCATGATGTTCACGCCGTGCTGACCCAGCGCGGGGCCGACCGGCGGGGCCGGGTTCGCGGCACCGGCCTGGATCTGGAGCTTGATGAGCCCCGTGACCTTCTTCTTCTTGGGAGGCATGACTCTCCGGGTCCTTTCGATTCGGGTCCTGCCCGCGTCAGGGGACAACCCGGACGCAGGCATACCGCACAACGATAACGGGTATGGATGCGCGGCCAAAAACCGCGCAGGTCAGCCAAGTGCGCGAGCACTCGGCTGACCTGCGCGGAAGCTCTGTGCCAGAAGGACTAGTTCTTCTGGATCTGGTCGAAGGAGAGCTCGACCGGCGTCTCCCGGCCGAAGATCTCCACCAGGCCCTTGACCTTCTTGGAGTCGGGGTTGATCTCGTTGATGGTCGCCTGCAGCGTGGCGAACGGGCCGTCGGTGACGGTGACCGAGTCGCCGACCTCGAAGTCCAGCACCTGGACCTCGACCTTGCGCTGCGGGGCCGGCTTGCCCTCGGCCTCGGCTGCCTCGCGGGCGGCCTTCTCCTCGGCCTCCGGGGCGAGCATCTTCACGATCTCGTCCAGCGTCAGCGGGTAGGGGTCGTAGGCATTGCCCACGAAGCCGGTGACACCGGGGGTGTTGCGGACGACACCCCAGGACTCGTTCGTCAGGTCCATGCGGACCAGGACGTAGCCCGGGAGCTTGTTCTGCTTGATCGTCTTGCGGTCGCCGTTCTTGATCTGGACGACCTCTTCCTGCGGCACCTCGGCCTGGAAGATGTAGTCCTCGACGTTCAGCGAGACGGCGCGCTGCTCCAGGTTGGTCTTCACCCGGTTCTCGTAGCCCGCGTAGGTGTGGATGACGTACCACTCGCCGGGCAGCGTCCGCAGTTCCTCGCGGAGTTTCTCGACCGGGTCGCGGTCGTCCTCGGGCTCTTCGGCCTCCTCGGCCGCTTCCACGGCCTCGGTGGTCTCGTCCGTCTCGGTGGTCTCGTCCGCGTCGGCGCTCTCGTCCGCGTCGGTGTCGGCAGCCTCGGCCTCGGCGGAGGCCTCGGTGTCCTCGACGTCCGCGCCCTCGACGGCGGCGAGCGCGTCCTCGGCGGACTCGGCCCCTTCGCCGTAAGGCTCGACGGCGTCGTTCACGTTCGGGTCAGACACGGTGGCTGCTTCTTCCTGGATGCAAGGGGTGGAACATGCGAAAAGGAGCGCCGGATACCTCGGCGCTCTTCGCTCTCGGCTCAGCCGAAGACGTACTTGGCGGCGTGGCTGAGGCCATAGTCGATCAGGGTGATCAGACCGATCATCAGGACGACGAAGACGATCACTGCCGTCGTGTACGACGTCAGCTGATTCCGCGTCGGCCAGACGACCTTGCGGAGCTCCGCGACGATCTGACGGTAGAAGAGGGCGAGGCGCTTCAGCGGGCCCTTCTTGGCCCGCTTGCCGCCCTTGCGGGCCTTCTTCTTGGAATCCGGTGCTTCGTCCTGGGCATCAGGCATGTCGATGGAGCCCACGGCGTCCGTCACTCGTCCTCACCTGATTCCGGGTCGTGGCCGTGCCGCGCCCGGTTCGAGCCCGCACGGCGGTGCATTGCTGTACGTACATGCGCACACATCCTGGCGAAGGTGTGTGTATAGCAGGGCCGGAGGGACTTGAACCCCCAACCGCTGGTTTTGGAGACCAGTGCTCTACCAATTGAGCTACGACCCTTTGTGCGTTCCCCAACGTACCGCATCCGACCGGATGCTTGGTGTACACCGGCTGAGCGCGGGCCGCTGAAGGCCAACGAGGTGAGAGTGTACGTGTTCCTGGGCCGGGCGTCGAACAGAAAGTGCCTGGGAGGGGCGCTCCGGCGGAAGATCGTCCTGGCCGGGCGGCGCCGGCGGTGCCGATCCGGACTGGTGTTCAGGGGTTTACCCGGACCTGTTCACTCCGTGAAACCCCCGTGCCGCGTGGGTTTCCGGTCTGGAACGATGGGCCCATGAGCGCTGCAACCCCTCCCACCGAGCGCCGGGTCTCCGCCCGAGTCGGCGCGATCTCCGAGTCCGCCACCCTCGCCGTGGACGCCAAGGCCAAGGCCCTCAAGGCCGCCGGGCGACCGGTGATCGGCTTCGGCGCCGGTGAGCCCGACTTCCCGACGCCGGACTACATCGTCGAGGCCGCGATCGAGGCCTGCAAGAACCCGAAGTACCACCGGTACACCCCGGCCGGCGGTCTGCCGGAGCTGAAGTCCGCGATCGCCGCCAAGACGCTGCGCGACTCCGGCTACGAGGTGGACCCCTCCCAGATCCTGGTCACCAACGGCGGCAAGCAGGCCATCTACGAGGCCTTCGCCGCGATCCTCGACCCGGGCGACGAGGTCATCGTCCCGGCGCCGTACTGGACGACGTACCCGGAGTCGATCCGGCTGGCCGGCGGTGTTCCGGTGGAGGTCGTCGCCGACGAGACCACCGGCTACCGCGTGAGCGTGGAGCAGCTGGAGGCGGCCCGCACCGAGCGGACGAAGGTCGTCCTCTTCGTCTCCCCGTCCAACCCGACCGGCGCGGTCTACAGCGAGGCCGAGACCGAGGCGATCGGCCGCTGGGCCGTCGAGCACGGCCTGTGGGTGCTCACCGACGAGATCTACGAGCACCTGGTCTACGGCGACGCCGTGTCCGTGTCGCTGCCCGCGCTGGTGCCCGAGCTGCGCGACAAGTGCGTCGTGGTCAACGGTGTGGCGAAGACCTACGCGATGACGGGCTGGCGGGTCGGCTGGATCATCGGCCCGAAGGACGTGGTGAAGGCCGCGACCAACCTCCAGTCGCACGCCACGTCCAACGTGTCCAACGTCGCCCAGATGGCCGCACTCGCCGCCGTGTCCGGGAACCTGGACGCGGTCGCGACGATGCGGGAGGCGTTCGACCGGCGGCGCAGGACCATCGTCCGGATGCTCAACGAGATCGACGGTGTGGTCTGCCCGGAGCCCGAGGGCGCGTTCTACGCCTACCCCTCGGTGAAGGCGCTGCTCGGCAAGGACATCCGCGGCAGGCGTCCGCAGAGCTCGGTCGAGCTGGCGGCGCTCATCCTCGAGGAGGCCGAGGTCGCGGTGGTACCGGGTGAGGCGTTCGGCACACCCGGCTATCTGCGGCTGTCGTACGCGCTGGGTGACGAGGACCTCGTCGAGGGTGTGAGCCGCCTCCAGAAGCTGCTCGCGGAGGCCCGCGACTGACGTCGTCTCCTACCTCGCAGGGGCGCCCGGGATCTCCCGGGTGCCCCTGTTCGTTTGTGCGAGCAAGACCACTAAAGGGGAAAGCGCTACCGGGACGGCGAGGGTGTGCGGCAGGATCGGCGAATGCTGAGCTCTTCAGGGGGGCACCCCCCGAACCCCCCGCGTGTGCGTGATCTCTCCGAACTGCCCAAGGCCCATCTGCACCTGCACTTCACCGGGTCCATGCGGCCCACCACCGTGCTGGAACTGGCCGACAAGTACGGCGTGCGCCTGCCCGAGTCGCTGACCGACGCGCTGACGAGCGGGGAGCCGCCGAGACTGCGGGCCACGGACGAGCGCGGCTGGTTCCGTTTCCAGCGGCTGTACGACGCGGCGCGCTCGTGCGTGCGGGAGCCCGAGGACATCCAGCGGCTGGTGCGGGAGGCGGCGGAGGAGGATCTGCGGGACGGCTCCGGGTGGCTGGAGATCCAGGTCGACCCGACGTCGTACGCGCCCCGGCTGGGCGGGCTGATCCCGGCGCTGGAGATCATCCTGGACGCGGTGGACACGGCGCGGCGGGACACCGGGATCGGGATGCGGGTGCTGGTGGCCGCCAACCGTATGAAGCATCCGCTGGACGCGCGCACCCTGGCCCGGCTGGCGGTGCGGTACGCGGACCGGGGCATCGTCGGGTTCGGCCTCTCCAACGACGAGCGGCGCGGGATGGCCCGCGACTTCGACCGGGCGTTCGCGATCGCGCGCGAGGGCGGGCTGCTGTCGGCACCGCACGGCGGCGAGCTGACCGGGCCCGCGTCGGTGCGGGACTGTCTGGACGACCTGGAGGCGGACCGTATCGGCCATGGCGTACGGGCGGCGGAGGACCCGCGGCTGCTGCAGCGGCTCGCGGACCGCCAGGTGACGTGCGAGGTGTGCCCGGCGTCGAACGTGGCCCTGGGCGTCTACGACAAGCCGGAGGACGTCCCCCTGCGCACCCTCTTCGACGCGGGTGTCCCGCTGGCCCTGGGCGCCGACGATCCCCTGCTCTTCGGCTCCCGCCTCGCGGCCCAGTACGAGCTGGCCCGCCACCACCACGCCTTCACGGACATGGAACTGGCCGAACTGGCCCGTCAGTCGGTACGCGCCTCGACAGCTCCGGACTCAGTGAAGTCGGACCTCCTGTCAGGCGTGGACACCTGGCTCACCACCCCCGCCTGACCGCGGGCAACCGCGCCGCGGAGGCAGACGCGACAACTCCGTCGTCAGTGTGGGCGATCGGACCGCGGGCGGCACGGGTGGGCACAGCGGTACCCCGCGAACGCCGGCTGCGCAACGGCCCCGGCCCCCGCGACCACCGGGCCGCGTCACACCCCGCGCCCAGCCCTCGCCCCCCCGGCAACGGAGATTCCGCTACAGGCTGACGCCCACCGTCACCGGTTCGTTGACCAGGGTGATGCCGAACGCCTCGTGGACGCCCGCGACGACCTCGCGGGCCAGCGCGAGAAGGTCCTCGGTGGTCGCGTCCCCCCGGTTGGTGAGTGCGAGGGTGTGCTTCGTGGAGATGCGGGCCGGGCCGTCGCCGTAGCCCTTGGTGTAGCCGGCCTTGTCGATCAGCCAGGCGGCGGAGGTCTTGGTGTGGCCCTCGCCCGCGGGGTACGCGGGAGGCTCCACGCCGTCGCCGAGGCGTTCCCGGACACGCGCGCGGAAGGCGGTGAACGTCACCTCGTCGAGGACGGGGTTGGTGAAGAAGGAGCCGGCCGACCAGGTGTCGTGGTCCTCGGGGTCCAGGACCATGCCCTTGCCCGCCCGGAGCTTCAGCACCGTCTCGCGGGCCGTGGCCAGCGGTACCCGCTCGCCCGGCGCGACGCCGAGGACGCGGGCCGTCTCGGCGTACTTGACGGGTCCGGAGAGGCCGCCCGCGTCCTCCAGCCGGAAGCGCACGCGCAGCACGACGTACCGCTCGGGGTCGGCCTTGAAGCGGCTGTGGCGGTAGGAGAAGGCGCACTCCTCGTTGCCGAGGGTGACGGTCTCGCCGGCCCTGCGGTCGTAGGCGACGACCTCGGTGATCGTGGAGGAGACCTCCTGGCCGTACGCCCCCACGTTCTGGATCGGGGTGGCGCCGGCCGAGCCGGGGATACCGGCCAGACATTCGACTCCGGCGAGGCCGGCTTCCACGGTGCGGGCGACGGCGTCGGTCCACACCTCGCCGGCCGCCAGCTCCAGCCGCGTACCGTCCAGGGCGAAGCCCTTGGTCGCGACGACCAGGGCGGTGCCGTCGAAGCCCTTGTCGCCGATGACCAGGTTGGAGCCGCCGCCGATGACCAGCAGCGGCGTACCGCTGTCGTCGGCCTCGCGGACGACGGCGATCACCTCGTCGTCGGTCGTCGCGGTGACCAGCCGGGTCGCGGGACCGCCCAGCCGGAAGGTGGTCAACGGGGCGAGGGGGGCGTCGTGGAGTTCCTGCACGGGCTCAAGACTACGAGACGGCACCGACAGCCCCGCCCCCGATGTGTCGGCTCAGCTCAGCCGGACGACCGCCCGCGACATGCCCAGCACCTTCTGGCCGGCGCTCATCGCGAGGAGGTCCACGCGGACCGTGTTGTCGTCGAGCTTGACGGCGACCTTGCCGCTGACCTCGATGACGGCGCCCTGCTCGTCGTCGGGGACGACTACCGGACGGGTGAAGCGGACGCCGTACTCGACGACCGCGCCCGGGTCGCCCACCCAGTCGGTCACCACGCGGATCGCCTCGGCCATGGTGAACATGCCGTGCGCGATCACGTCGGGCAGGCCGACCTCCTTGGCGAACCGCTCGTTCCAGTGGATCGGGTTGAAGTCGCCGGAGGCACCCGCGTACCGGACAAGGGTGGCGCGCGTCACGGGGAACGTCTGTGCGGGCAGCTCGGTGCCGACCTCGACGTCGGCGTAGGAGATCTGTGCCGTCATGTGCTTCACGCCTCCTCGGCCCCGCGGGCCACCAGCTTGGTCCAGGCGGTGACGACGTGTTCGCCGTGCTGGTCGTGCACCTCGCCGCGGATGTCGAGTATGTCGTTGCCGCCCATCGAACGGATCGTCTCGATGGTCGAGGTGACGGTCAGCAGGTCACCCGCGCGCACCGGACGGACGTAGGCGAACTTCTGGTCGCCGTGCACCACCCGGCTGTAGTCCAGGCCGAGCCGGGGATCGGCGACGACCTGCCCGGCGGCCTTGAAGGTGATGGCGAAGACGAAGGTGGGCGGGGCGATCACATCGGGGTGGCCGAGCGCCTTGGCGGCCTCCGCGTCCGTGTACGCCGGGTTGGCGTCCCCCACCGCTTCGGCGAACTCGCGGATCTTCTCCCGGCCCACCTCGTAGGGCTCGGTGGGCGGGTAGCTCCGCCCCACGAAGGACTGGTCGAGCGCCATGCGCGCGGCACCTCCTGTGTCTGACTGGGTCTGCCTGGGTGTCTGGTCCGACGGGAAAACGACACGAGGCCGCCCCCCTTGGCTGGGGGGACGGCCTCGTGTACGAGCCTGTTTTATCGCGTTTCGCGGTGCGCGGTGTGCGCGTTGCAACGCGGGCAGTGCTTCTTCATCTCAAGACGGTCCGGGTTGTTACGCCGGTTCTTCTTGGTGATGTAGTTCCGCTCCTTGCACTCCACGCAGGCCAGCGTGATCTTCGGGCGGACGTCGGTGGCAGCCACGTGAGTGCTCCTTGACGGACGGATCGACTGTATTTACGCAAGCAAGAGTAGCCGATCGAAGGACCGACCCCGCAATCGGCTACTGTCTGTAGCGGTGACCGGACTTGAACCGGTGACACAGCGATTATGAGCCGCTTGCTCTACCGACTGAGCTACACCGCTTTGATGCGATCGGACCCCGCCTCGCGACAGGAACCTCACACACCAGAGCCCCAAAACGGAATCGAACCGTTGACCTTCTCCTTACCATGGAGACGCTCTGCCGACTGAGCTATTGGGGCGAGCGATGAAGACATTACACGCTCCGCCGCCGATCGCCCAAATCCGTTTCGGCCCCCGCTTCCGGGACGGACCACGCCGGTACGACTATTGGCCTCCTGCCGGCGAGGGCCGACCCCCCGGCCTAGGCTCGACTCACTCTGCGTGATCTTTTCCGCGCGATCCTCCCCGCGTGACCTTGCCCTCCGTGCGCAGCCCGAGCCCCTGGAGTGCGATGCCCGACAGTCGGCCGCAGCCACCGCCCCGCCCGCCCTCGTCGCCGGGGCCGGTGCCGGTCGATCCGGCCCCGCTGCTGCTGTGCGGCGCGCGTCTCACCGACGGCCGGACCGTGGACGTACGGCTGGGCGGCGGGCGCATCGAGGCGGTCGGTACGGCCGGCAGCCTGGCGGCGGAGGGCACGCGCGCGTACGGCACGCGGGTCGACCTCACCGGCTATCTCCTCCTGCCTGCCCCCGCCGAACCTCACGCCCACGCGGACACCGCCCTGTCCGCCGACGCCGGCGGCCCTGTCTCGTACGACCCCCGGGACGTCCAGCGGCGTACGACGGAGGCGGCGCTGCTCCAGCTCGGGCACGGGGCGACGGCGCTGCGGGCCCATGTGCGCGTGGGTGACATGGCCGGGCTCGGCGCGCTGACCGCCGTACTGCGGACGGGGCGTTCGCTGCGCGGGCTGGCCGAACTCACGACGGTGGCCATGCCCCGGCTGCTGACGGGGGTGGCCGGGGCGGACGGGCTCGCGGTGCTGCGGGACGCGATGAAGATGGGCGCGTCCGCGGTGGGCGGCTGTCCGGACCTCGACCCTGATCCCACGGGCTATGTGGAGGCGGTCCTGGAGCTCGCCTCCGAGCACGGCTGTCCGGTCGACCTGCACACGGACGCCCCCGATCCCGTCCGGCTGGCCCGGTTCGCGGCGATGGCGGGCGGGCTGCGGCCAGGGGTCGCCGTCGGGCCGTGCGGCGGTCTCGCCCGGCTGCCGGCCGAGTCGGCCGCCCGGGCGGCGGACCGGCTCGCGGCGGCCGGGGTGACGGTGGTGTGCCTGCCGCAGGGCGGCTGTGGCGCCGTCGACCGCCGGGGCGTGGCTCCGGTACGGCTGCTGCGGTCGGCGGGGGTGCGGGTGGCCGCCGGAAGCGGGGCGCTGCGGGACGTGTCGAACCCGGTGGGCCGCGGCGATCCGCTGGAGGCGGCGTATCTGCTGTCCTCCCGCCACGGGCTGTCCGCCGACGACGCCTGTACGGCGGTGGGCGCGGCGGCGCGGGCGGCCCTGGGGCTGCCCGAGGTGCGCGTGGAGGCGGGTTTCCCGGCCGAACTGCTGGCGGTGCGCGGGGAGAAGCTCTCGGGGGCGCTGTCGTCGGCGTACAGCCGCGTCGTGGTGCACGCGGGGCGGGTGGTGGCGTGGACGAGCGCGGTGCGGGAGTACTGCGGTTCGGCGCCGGCGGAGGAGGGGACGGGGTTGCCGAGGCAGGGCCGGGGGCCCGCGTAGCACCCGTGCGGCTCCGGGGGGGGTTGCGCGGCGGACGGGGGCGCCCCGGCGTACGGTCGGAAGCATGCGCATTGTCATCGCTGGTGGTCATGGTCAGATCGCGCTGCGGCTGGAGCGGTTGCTCGCCGCGCGCGGGGACGAGGCGGCGGGCATCATCCGCAAACCCGGACAGGCGGACGAACTGCGGCGCCTGGGTGCCGAACCGGTCGTGCTGGACCTGGAGTCGGCGTCGGTGGAGGAGGTCGCGGAGCGGCTGGAGGGCGCGGACGCGGCGGTGTTCGCGGCGGGCGCCGGGCCGGGCAGCGGTGTGGGCCGCAAGGAGACGGTGGACAGGGCGGCGGCGGTCCTCTTCGCCGACGCGGCCGTCCGCGCGGGCGTACGGCGCTTCGTGATCGTGTCGTCCATGGGCGCGGACCCGGCGCACGAGGGCGACGAGGTCTTCGACGTGTACCTGCGCGCCAAGGGCGAGGCGGACGCGTACGTACGGGGCCTGGACGCCCTGGACTGGACGGTCCTGCGCCCGGGCCGGCTCACCGACGACGCCGGCACCGGCCGGGTCCGTCTGGAGGCCCACACGGGCAGCGGGCCGATCCCGCGCGACGACGTGGCCGCCGTACTGGCCGAACTGGTGGACTCCCCCGCGACGGCGGGGCTGACCCTGGAACTGATCAGCGGCCCGGCGCCGGTGTCGGTGGCGGTGAAGTCGGTGGCCGGGAACTAGGGCCTGTCCCGCGGTCAGAAGAGGGGCATCTGCCCCGGGAATTCGGGCACGGTGTAGCCGTCCAGCGAGGGCTGTTCCGCGCCGAGTTGGGCGGGCCTGCGCGACCCGGGGCAGGAGGTCAGTTCCCCGATCCGCCGGGCGCCGGGCGGATCGTGCCGCGCGTACCGCCCGGCGACGACGGCGATCTCACGACGGCACACGGGACAGCCACGGCGACGGGACGACATGCGCCCAGTGTGCCCCGCACCCGCCCCACAGGAACACCGGACGCCCACGCACACGAAAAGACCCCTTCCGGACTGCGTTTCCGCAGTCCGGAAGGGGTCTCTTCCCCAGTGTGGCGGCGCCAGGATTCGAACCTGGGAAGGCTGAGCCGGCAGATTTACAGTCTGCTCCCTTTGGCCGCTCGGGCACACCGCCGGGGTTGCTGCCGTCGTACCGCTTTTCGGCGGTGCTCCTTGGCAACGACGTAAACAATACCCGATGGGCAGGGGTGCTCCGCCACCCGATTGATCGCCACCGGGGGGCCCGGCGGGTGACTAGGCTGGTCCGGATGCGGCCGGGTACCGACGCCGGGCTCGGGGGCCGCCTCACGTACGCATCCGGTGCGCTGCCCGGTACGCACCCCGATTCAAGGAGCCACAGGACATGGCCGACTCCAGTTTCGACATCGTCTCGAAGGTCGAGCGGCAGGAGGTCGACAACGCCCTCAACCAGACCGCCAAGGAGATCTCCCAGCGCTACGACTTCAAGGGCGTGGGCGCCTCGATCTCATGGTCCGGGGAGAAGATCCTCATGGAGGCGAACTCCGAGGACCGGGTGAAGGCCGTCCTCGACGTCTTCCAGTCCAAGCTGATCAAGCGGGGCATCTCCCTGAAGGCCCTGGACGCGGGCGAGCCCCAGCTCTCGGGCAAGGAGTACAAGATCTTCGCGTCCATCGAGGAGGGCATCTCCCAGGACAACGCGAAGAAGGTCGCGAAGATCATCCGCGATGAGGGCCCGAAGGGCGTGAAGGCGCAGGTGCAGGGCGACGAGCTACGCGTCAGCTCCAAGAGCCGCGACGATCTGCAGACCGTCATCGCGCTGCTCAAGGGCAAGGACTTCGAATTCGCGCTGCAGTTCGTGAACTACCGGTAGGTCCGGTGACGGACGCGAAGGGCGGGCATCGTGAGGGTGCCCGCCCTTTCCGCCCGCCGGCTGCCGTCCGGGGCGAGCCGCCCGGTCAGCTGCGTGAGTTGCCGAACAGGATGCGGTAGGCGATCAGCAGGACCAGCGAGCCCCCGATCGCGGCGACCCAGGTGGTGCCGTCGTAGAAGTCCTTGGTGACCGGATGGTCGAGCCAACGCGCCGATATCCAGCCGCCGATGAACGCGCCGACGACTCCGATGAGGGTCGTGCCGATGAGGCCGCCCGGGTCGCGGCCGGGTAGCAGGAACTTCGCTATCGCCCCGGCCAGCAGTCCGAGAATGATCCAGCTGATGATCGTCATGCCCTGCACCTGCCCCTTTCCCGCTGCTCTTGCACCCTGACAGACGTCACCCGTCCATCTCGTGGTTGCACCCGCTCAGTAGGGTGCCGTCCCGTGACAGACACCTCCGGTCCTCGGTTGCGGCGCACGCTCGGCGTCGGTGACGCCGTGATCATCGGTCTCGGCTCGATGGTGGGGGCCGGCATCTTCGCCGCCCTCGCCCCCGCCGCGCACGCGGCCGGCTCCGGGCTGCTGCTCGGGCTGGCGGTGGCCGCCGTGATCGCCTACTGCAACGCCACGTCGTCGGCGCGCCTCGCCGCCCTGTACCCGGCGTCGGGCGGCACGTACGTGTACGGGCGTGAGCGGCTCGGGGAGTTCTGGGGTTATCTCGCCGGCTGGGCGTTCGTGGTCGGGAAGACGGCGTCCTGCGCGGCAATGGCGCTCACCGTCGGCGCGTACGTCTGGCCTGGGCAGGCGCACGCCGTGGCGGTCGCCGCCGTCGTGCTGCTGACCGCGGTGAACTACGGCGGTGTCCAGAAGTCCGCGTGGCTGACGCGGGCGATCGTGGGTGTGGTCCTGGCTGTCCTCGCTTGTGTGGTGGTCGTGTGCCTGACGTCGGGGCATACCGATGCCGGGCGGCTGGACATCGGGCTCTCGGGGGGTGTGGGCGGGGTGCTCCAGGCGGCCGGTCTGCTGTTCTTCGCCTTCGCCGGGTACGCCCGTATCGCGACCCTCGGTGAGGAGGTCCGGGATCCGGCACGCACCATTCCGCGGGCGATCCCACTGGCCCTGGGTATCGCGCTGGTGGTGTACGCGGCTGTCGCTGTGGCCGTCCTCTCGGTGCTGGGGTCGACGGGGCTGGGTGATGCCACCGCGCCGCTCACCGACGCCGTGCGGGCCGCGGGGTTCGGCGAGCTGGTGCCGGTGGTGCGGGCGGGTGCTGCGGTGGCCGCGCTGGGTTCGCTGCTCGCCCTGATCCTGGGGGTCTCGCGGACGACGCTGGCCATGGCGCGGGACCGTCATCTGCCGGGTGCTCTCGCGGCCGTGCACCCGCGGTTCCGGGTGCCGCACCGGGCGGAACTGGCCGTGGGCGCGGTGGTCGCCGTCCTGGCCGCCACGGTGGACGTACGGGGCGCGATCGGTTTCTCCTCCTTCGGTGTGCTGGCGTACTACGCGGTGGCCAACGCCTCGGCCTGGACTCTCGACACCCGGCCGGCGGCGAGGGCTCTGCCGGCGCTGGGACTCGCCGGATGCCTGGTACTGGCGTTCTCCCTGCCGTGGATCTCGGTGAGCGCGGGCGCGGGGGTGCTGGCGGCGGGTGCGGCGGCTTACGGCGTGCGGCGGTGGGCGGGGCGGTAGCCCTGTCGCCGGGCTGCCGGGTGACCGGTGGCGCCCCGGCCGTCGTCGGATGCCTCGCGACCGCGCCGTCCGGCGGCGCACGGTACGGCCCCGGGGTGTCGTGGCCGGCCGGCTCGGTCAGGAGGTCCGCAACTGCGTTGCGAGGTCGGTGTAGCCGGGCCAGGGGGGCAGGTCCATGCCCTCGTTGTCCTCCTCGTACCAGCCCGTGCCCTGGATCCAGGAGTGGAGCCAGTCCGTGAGGGCGGGGGCGTCGAGGAACCAGGCGTGGTCGGGGTCGCCCGGGTTGGGTTCGAAGAGGAGGACGGCGGCCCGGGGTGAACGGCAGTCGACGCAGGCGTACATGCCGCAGCCCCAGTGGGATATCGGCAGCACACCCTCCGGCCAGGGCCAGTCGGGATCCTGGCGGCCGCTCTCGCGGTTGGCCAGGTACTGGACCACCGCGGCCGGCTCACCGGAGGGCGGGCCGTCCAGCAGGGGCAGCAGACCGTACTCGGGGCCGAATCCGCCGTCCGCTATGCGCAGATAGAGCTCGGCGAGCAGTGGGGGCAGGGCGAAGCCCAGCGTGCCCTCGGCGCGGGCCAGTGTGGCCGCGTCGACGGGGTCGGGGAGGGAAGGCCAGCCCCATGGGCGGGTGTTGCGGGCCTTGTCCGCCACCTGTGTCAGCAACTGCTCGTGCTCGGTCATGCATTCATCATGCGCGCCGCCACCGACAATCGTGCGGGCCTGTGGACAACCTCCGGCCTGTGGACAACTCCCTCGCCCTGCCAGGCCGTACCACGGTGGACCCGGCCCTGCTGCCCTACCAGCGCGAGGTGTCCGTGAACGCCTGGTCCGTCCGTACGATCTCGCGGCCCAGCGGGAGCAGGGAGACCGGGATCAGCTTGAAGTTGGCGATGCCGAGCGGGATTCCGATGATCGTCACGCACAGGGCGATGCCGGTGACGATGTGGCCGAGCGCAAGCCACCAGCCGGCCAGCAGCAGCCAGAGCACGTTGACGAGGAAGGACGGCGCCCCTGCGTCCCGGCGCTCGACCGTCGTGTATCCGAAGGGCCACAGGGCGTAGACGCCGATCCGGAACGCGGCGACGCCGAAGGGGATACCGATGATGGTGATGCACAGCAGCACGCCCGCGAACAGATAGCCGAGGAAGAGCCAGAAGCCGCTGAACACGAGCCATATGACATTCAGAATGGTCTTCACTGGTGACCTGCCATCCTCTCGAGCCGGGCGATGCGTTCCGCCATCGGCGGGTGGGTGGAGAACATCTTCGAGAACCCCTGGCCGGGGCGGAACGGGTTGGCGATCATCATGTGGCTGGCCGTCTCGATACGGGGCTCGGGGGGCAGAGGGAGCTGTTTGGTGCCGTGTTCCAGCTTGCGCAGCGCGCCCGCGAGGGCCAGGGGGTCGCCGGTGAGCTGGGCGCCCGAGGCGTCCGCCTCGTACTCACGGGAGCGGCTGATGGCCAGCTGGATGAGGGAAGCGGCGAGCGGTCCGAGGATCATGATCAGCAGCATGCCGAGAAGGCCGGGGCCGTCGTCGTCGTCCGAGCGGCCGATCGGGATCAGCCAGGCGAAGTTGACCAGGAACATGATCACGGACGCGAGGGCGCCGGCGACCGAGGAGATCAGGATGTCGCGGTTGTAGACATGGCTCAGCTCATGGCCGATGACACCGCGCAGCTCCCGCTCGTCGAGCAGTCGCAGGATGCCTTCGGTGCAGCACACCGCGGCATTGCGCGGGTTGCGGCCGGTGGCGAAGGCGTTGGGGGCCTCGGTCGGTGAGATGTAGAGCCGGGGCATGGGCTGGCGGGCCTGGGTGGAGAGCTCGCGGACCATCCGGTACAGCCCCGGTGCCTCGAACTCGCTCACCGGGCGGGCGCGCATCGCACGCAGGGCCAGCTTGTCGCTGTTCCAGTACGCGTACGCGTTGGTGCCCAGCGCGATCAGGACGGCGACGACGAGCCCCATGCGGCCGAAGAAGCTGCCGATGACGATGATGAGCGCGGACAGTCCCCCGAGGAGGACTGCGGTCCTGAGCCCGTTGTGCCGGCGGTGCACGGTACGCCCTCCAAATCATGCGGCAGGGGGACCCTTGCTTGCTGATCTTCCTTGTGACCTGCGCTGTCCACTGGTCTCGTGGTGCCACGTCCAGTGGACCCTCCCGTACCGGTCAACGCGAGGCGAAGGGCACTAGTTCCCTTGTGCGCGCGGTGGCGCGTGTCAACCGTCCGGGTGATGGCACGCGCGTGTGCCCGGGTGGAGGGGGTTTCCTCAGAAGAGCCCGGTGCCGGTGAAGCGCAGGACCAGCTGCGGTGCGCCGGACAGGGCGATGCCGAGGACGCCGGTGAGGGCGAGGGCGGCGGTGAGGGGCGCGGGGAGCCGGTGCTTCATGGGTTCGCCCTCGGGAGCGCGGAACAGCAGGGCCGTCCACCGCAGGTAGTAGACCAGCGCGATGACGACGTTGACGGCCATGACGACGGCGAGCCAGCCGAGTCCGGCGTCGACCGCGGCGGAGAACACGGTGACCTTGGCGAAGAGTCCGATGATGCCCGGCGGGAGTCCGGCGAGGCAGAGCAGGAAGAAGCCCAGGAGGAGCGCGGTGAGGGGGCTGGCGGCGTAGAGGCCGCGGTAGTCGGCGACCCGGTTGAGGCGGTGCGCGCGGCCGACGAGGGCGGCCACCGCGAAGGCGCCCAGGTTCACGGCGCCGTACATGAGGGCGTAGGCGACGGTGGAGCCGATCGACTTCTCGGCGTCGCCGGAGTACGCGGCGGCGGCGATCGGTACCAGGAGGTAGCCGGCCTGACCGACGGACGACCAGGCGAGAAGGCGTACGGCGCTGTACGCGCGGGCGGCCTGTTGTGCGAGGGCGCCCACGTTGCCGACGGTCATGGTGAGGGCGGCCAGGGCGGCGAGGGCGGGTCCCCACACATGGGCGTACGACGGGAGGGCGACGACGGTGACGAGGATGAGCCCGGAGAAGCCGACCGCCTTGCCGATGACGGACAGGTAGGCGGCGATGGGCAGGGGGGCGCCCACATAGGTGTCGGGGACCCAGAAGTGGAAGGGGACGGCGGCGGTCTTGAAGGCGAAGCCGACAAGGGTGAGGACGACGCCGGTCTGGGTGAGGGTGTGGAGCTGTCCGTCGACGTTCTGGACGCGTTCGGCGACCAGGGTGAGGTGGAGGGTGCCGGTGGCGGCGTAGACGAAGCTGATGCCGAGCAGGCTGACGGCGGTGGCGGTGACGGAGGACAGGAAGAACTTCAGGGCCGCTTCGGAGGACTTGCGGTCGCCGTGTCTGAGGCCGACGAGGGCGAAGGCGGGCAGGGAGGCGACCTCCAGGGCGACGACGAGGGTCGCGAGGTCGCGTGAGGCGGGCAGGAGGGCGGCGCCGGCGGCGGAGGAGAGGAAGAGGAACCAGTACTCGCCCTCGGGGAGCCGTTTGGAGTCGTCCTTGAGGGCGGTGACGGACAGCAGGGCTGCCAGGAGGGCGCCGCCGAGGACCAGGAACTGGATGGCGAGGGTGAAGCGGTCCGCGGTGTAGCTGCACACTCCCTCGTCGCCGACGAGGCAGAAGGTGCTGCGGTCGGCGTCGAGGAGGGGCAGCAGCATCAGCGTGGCGGCGGCGAGTCCGGCCACCGAGAGCCATCCGAGGAGCGGCTTCCTGGTCTCGCTCACGAACAGGTCGGCGACGAGGACGACGAGTCCGACGACCGCCGTGATGGTGGGCGGCGCGATGGCCAGCCAGTCAACGGACTGGACGAGGGAGCTCATCGGGTGCCTCCTGCGAGGAGCTGCTGCACGGCCGGGTCGGTCAGCCCGAGGAGGGCCTTGGGCCACAGGCCGACGACGACGGTGAGGACGACGAGCGGGGTCCAGGCCGCGAACTCGTAGGAGCGCACGTCCGCGAACCTCGGGGAGTCGTGGGGCGCGGCGCCCATGCAGACCCTGCGTACCACGATCAGCAGGTAGGCGGCGGTCAGCAGGGTGCCGAACGCGCCGATCGCCATGAAGGTGAGGAAGGCGGGGCGGCTGAGGCCTTCGGCGGGGTCGAAGGCGCCGAACAGGGCGAGCATCTCGCCCCAGAATCCGGCGAGGCCGGGCAGGCCGAGGGAGGCGACGGCGGCGAAGGCGAGCAGGCCGCCGAGGCGCGGCGCCCTGCCGTAGAGGGCGGCGCCGGTCTCCTTGGCGAGGGTGTCGAGGTCGGTGCTGCCGGTGCGGTCCTTGAGGCCGCCGACCAGGAAGAACAGCAGTCCGGTGATGAGGCCGTGGGCGATGTTGGCGAACAGGGCGCCGTTGACGCCGGTCGGGGTCATCGTCGCGATGCCGAGGAGGACGAAGCCCATGTGGCCGACGGAGGAGTAGGCGATGAGGCGCTTGAGGTCGCCGTTCGCGCCGCGCCTGGTGAGGGCCAGGCAGGCGAGGGATCCGTAGATGACGCCAACGACGGCGAACGCGGCGAGGTACGGCGCGAAGGTGCGGAAGCCGTCCGGCGCGGCGGGCAGCAGGATGCGTACGAAACCGTACGTGCCCATCTTCAGCAGGACTCCGGCCAGCAGGACCGAGCCGACGGTCGGGGCGGCGGTGTGGGCGTCGGGCAGCCAGCTGTGCAGCGGCCACATCGGGGTCTTGACCGCGAGCCCGATCCCGATCGCCAATACGGCGATGACCTGCACGGATGTGGTCAGTGACCGGCCGTTGTCAGTGGCGAGTGCCACCATGTCGAATGTGCCCGCCTCGATTCCGATCAGGAGCAGGCCGAGCAGCATCACGACGGAGCCGAGCAGCGTGTAGAGGATGAACTTCCAGGCGGCCTCGGCCCGGCCCTCGCCGCCCCAGCGGGCGATGAGGAAGTACATGGGGATGAGGACGGTCTCGAAGGCGAGGAAGAACAGGATCAGGTCGAGGACGGCGAAGGTCGCCAGGGTTCCGGACTCGAGGACCAGCAACAGGGCGACGAACGCCTTCGGGGACGGACCCGTGGGCGGCTTGAAGTAGGAGTGGAGCGCGCAGAGGAAGGTCAGCAGCGCGGTCAGGACCAGAAGGGGGAGGGAAATGCCGTCGGTTCCGAGGTGGATCCGCACGTCGAGTGCGGGGATCCAGCTGATGTCGGTGGTGGCCTGCATCCTCGACGGCTGGTCGTGGTCGAAGCCGAGCGCGAGGACGATCGCCGCGATGAGGACGGCGCCGGTGACGGTGACCCCGTGGCGGAGCACTGCCTGGTCGGGTGACTTCCCCTTCAGTCCGGGCGGGGCCGGCAGGAGAGCGGCGACGGCGCCGAGGAGCGGTCCGACGACGATCAACGCCAGAAGGACCTGCATCACGGACTCGTTGATATCGATCACGCCTGCTCACGCTCCCGTGGCGACGAGGACGGCGACGACCGCGAGGACGACGGTGCCGGCGAGCAGCGCGCTCACATAGGTCTGCAGATTGCCGGTCTGGGCCCGTCGTACGGCGGCGCCGAGCCAGCGGGGCAGCGTGCCCGCGCCCCGTACGTAGGTTTCGACGACCTCGCGGTCGAGGAACCGGACGAGGCTCGCGCCGGCCCGCACCGGGCGGACGAAGAGGGCCGTGTACACGGCGTCCAGGTGGAAGCCGGCGGCCGCGTGGCGGTGCAGCGGGCCGAGCAGCAGCCGGCCGGGGTCGGACGGGTCGGGTGCGTAGGCGATGTCGCCGTAGGCCGGTTCGTGGCTGGCGATGGCCTCCGCCTCGACCAGCCCGGCGTCGCCCTCGGGGTGGGCGGCGACGGCGCCGAGGGGCACGCGGGCGGCGTGTGCGGTGGTGTGCCGCCAGGTGGCGTAGGTGACGATGCCGCCGACCAGGGCCACGCCCGTGCCGAGCACGGAGGTGGTGAGGGTCGGGGTGAGGTCGTGGCCGTCGAACCAGTCCGGCAGGACGCGGAAGGCGAACCCGCCGAGCGCGAGGGACGGTACGGCGAGCACCCACAGCACCGTGGTCATCGTCAGCGGTTGCCTGCCGTGGTCGGGTGCCTCGGGGCCGTGTCCGCGGAAGGCCAGCAGCCACAGCCGTGTCGCGTACGCCGCGGTGAGCAGGGCGGTGACGAGGCCGGCGAGGAGGACGATCCAGCCCGCCGCCGCGGGGGCGTGTCCGGTGTGGCCGGTGACGACGTGTTCGGCGACGCCGAGTACGGCCTCCTTGGAGAAGAAGCCGCTGAAGGGCGGGATCGCGGCGAGCGCGAGGAGCGCCACGGTCATCGTCCAGTAGGCGTCGGGGACGCGGTCGCGCAGGTGGCCCATGCGGGACATGGCGGCCAGCGAGTTGGTGCCGGCGGCGTGGATGATCACGCCGGCGGCGAGGAACAGCAGCGCCTTGAAGGCGCCGTGGGACAGGAGGTGGAAGACGGCGGCGCCGCGGTCGGCGACGGCGAGGGCGCCGGTCATGTAGCCGAGCTGGCCGATCGTCGAGTAGGCGAGGACACGTTTGATGTCGTCCTGGGCGAGGGCGGCGAGCGCCGAGCCGGCCATGGTCACGGCGGCCATGACGGCGAGGACGACCATGGCGGCCTGCGAGGCCTCGAAGAGCGGAAGGAGACGGGCGATGAAGTAGACGCCGGCGGCGACCATGGTCGCGGCGTGGATCAGCGCGGAGACGGGGGTCGGGCCCGCCATCGCGTCGGGGAGCCAGGTGTGCAGCGGGAACTGCGCCGACTTGCCGGCCACGCCCGCCAGGAGCAGCAGGGCGATCAGGGTGGGGTGTTCGATGCCGCCGTTGGCGACGGCGCCGAGGACGCGGGTGATGCGGAAGGACCCGGCTTCGGTGGCGAGGGCGAACAGGCCGATGAGGAAGGGGACGTCGCCGAGTTTGGTGACCAGGAAGGCCTTGAGGGAGGCGGCGCGGGCCTCGGGGGTCTCCCAGTAGTGGCCGACGAGGAAGTAGGAGCAGATGCCCATGACTTCCCAGCCGACCAGCAGGACCATCAGGTCGCCGGAGTAGACGACCAGGAGCATCGCGGAGGTGAACAGGGAGACCAGGGCGGCGTAGGAGGGGTAGCGCGGGTCCTCGCGCAGGTAGCCCGTCGAGTAGATCTGCACGCAGCCGGCGACGACGGTGACGACGACGGCGGTCAGGGCGGCGAAGCCGTCGATGTGCAGGGCGAGTTCCACCGGGACCGAGCCGGTGGGCGTGAGCTCGGTGACGACGTCGACGGCCTGGTGCCCGCCCTGGCGCCGGGCGACCGTGGCGGCCAGTGCGAGGGAGGCGAGGGTCGGCAGGACGGCGAGCGGGCGGACGAAGCCGGGGGCGGTGCGGCCGAGGAGCAGGCCGGCGATCGCGCCGAGGAAGGGAAGGAGGGGGACGAGGACGGCGAGGGTGGTCGTGGTCACGCGGTGGCCTCAGCCTTCTCGCCGGCCGTCCGGGACCCGGGGATTTCACGGCCGGTGGTGTCACTGTCGGGGCCGTCGGGCTCGTGGCCCTCGGCGGTGTCGCGGAGCTTGTCGATGTCCGAGGTGCCGCGGTTGCGGTACACGGCGAGGACGATCGCCAGGCCGATGCCGATCTCGGCGGCGGCGATGGCGATGGTGAACAGGGCGAGGGCCTGGCCGGAGTGCAGGGTGTCCTCGGCGGTCCGGCTGAGCCAGACGTCGAAGGCGACCAGGTTCAGGTTGACGGCGTTGAGCATCAGCTCGACCGACATCAGGACGAGGATCGCGTTGCGGCGGGCGAGGACGCCGTACAGGCCGGTGCAGAAGAGGAGGGCGGACAGGACCGCCGGATAGGCGAGGTGCATCAGCGGGTCCCTTCCGTGTCGCGCCGGGTGTCCGTCGCGTCGGAGGCGGCGTCGGCCTTCGCCTTGCGGGACAGGACGATCGCGCCGACGAGGGCGGCGAGGAGGAGGACGGAGAGGGCCTCGAAGGGGAGGACCCAGTGCTGGAAGAGGCTCGCGCCGGTGACGTCCGTGGAGCCTGCGGGGGCGCCGTCCAGGTCGATCCAGGTGGTGCGGAAGGCGTCGGTGACGACCCAGACGAGGGTGCCGGCGGCGGCCAGGGCCACGGCGAGGGCGACCGGGCGGTTGCCGGAGTCGGCGTCCGGGGAGCGGCCGATGGGGGCCCTGGTGAGCATCAGCCCGAACAGGAGGAGGACGACGACGGAACCGACGTAGATGAGGACCTGCACCCAGGCGATGAACTCGGCGGTCAGCAGGAGGTATTCGACGGCGAGGCCGCCGAGGGCGACCACCAGCCACAGGGCGGCGTGCACCAGCTGCCGGGTGGTGACGGTGATGACGGCGGCCCCGAAGGTGACCAGGCCGACGAGGAGGAAGGCGATCTCCACGCCGGTCGGGGAGAGGAAGCCGTGCGTCCCGGCGGCGGTGGTGGTCGTGGCGTGCGCGGCCGTTCCCGCGGCTGCGGCGAGGGTCACGACTCCCCTTCCTGCGGTTCGGCCTGGGCGGCGGCGAGCTTGTCGGCGGTCTTGCGGGCGGCGGCGAGTTCCTTGGGCTCCTCGGCGCCGGGGTCGAGGGCGGGCGGGGCCGGGACGGTCCACATCCACTCGCGGAGCTTGTCGCGTTCGTGGGTGAGGTCGCGGATGTCGGTCTCGGCGTACTCGAACTCCGGGGACCAGAACAGGGCGTCGAAGGGACACACCTCGATGCAGATACCGCAGTACATGCAGAGGGAGAAGTCGATGGCGAACCGGTCGAGGACGTTGCGGCTGCGGTCGCGGCCGCCGGGGGTCGCCGCCGGCACCGTCTCCTTGTGGGAGTCGATGTAGATGCACCAGTCCGGGCACTCGCGGGCGCACAGCATGCAGACCGTGCAGTTCTCCTCGAACAGGCCGATCACTCCGCGGGTGCGGGGCGGGAGGTCGGGCTGGGTGTCCGGGTAGGGGGCGGTGACGGACTTCTTCGTCATCGTCCGCAGGGTGACGGCCAGGCCCTTGGCCAGGCCGGAGCCGGGGATGGGGGCCATCAGAGGAACACCACCTTGACGACGCCGGTGAGGGCGATCTGGGCGAGGGAGAGGGGGACGAGAAGGGTCCAGGAGAACTTCTGCAGCTGGTCCTCGCGCATCCGGGGGTAGGTGACGCGCAGCCAGATGACGACGAAGGCGAGGACGGCGGTCTTCAGCAGGGTCCAGACCCAGCCGAGCCCGTCGGCGCCCCAGGGGCCGTGCCAGCCGCCCAGGAAGAGGACGGTGGTCAGGCCGCACAGGACGACGATCCCGGCGTACTCGGCGAGGAGGAAGAGCGCAAAGCGCAGGCCGGTGTACTCGGTGTACGCGCCGAAGATGATCTCCGAGTCGGCGACCGGCATGTCGAAGGGCGGCCGCTGCAGTTCGGCGAGGCCGGCGATGAAGAAGACGAGCGCGCCGGTGATCTGCCAGGGCAGCCACCACCACTCGAACGCGTCGAGGATGCCGACGAGGGAGACGGTGCCGGCCGCCATCGCCACCGAGGCGGCGGTGAGGAGCATCGGGAGTTCGTAGGAGAGGAGCTGGGCGGCGGTGCGCAGGCCGCCGAGGAGGGAGAACTTGTTGGCGGAGGCCCACCCGGCCATGAGCGAGCCGAGCACGCCGACGCCCATCACGGCGAGGACGAAGAACACTCCGGCGTCCAGCACCTGGCCGACCGCGCCCTCGCCCGGGCCGATCGGGATGGCGAGCAGCACGAGGAGGTACGGCAGGAGGGCGACGGCGGGGGCGAGCTGGAAGATACGGCGGTCCGCGCCGGCCGGGACCACGTCCTCCTTCTGCGCGAACTTCACGCCGTCGGCGATGAGCTGGGCCCAGCCGTGGAAGCCGCCGGCGTACATCGGGCCGAGGCGGCCCTGCATGTGGGCCATCACCTTGTGCTCGGTCTGACCCACGATCAGGGGGAGGGTGAGGAAGACGACGAACACGACCAGGAGCCGCAGAGCGACGTCGAGCACGTCGTTCACCGCGGGCCTCCTGTGGGGTCGTCGGGGGTGGGGTTGTCGGGGTCGTCGGGGCCGTTCTCCGTGCCGGGGCCGTTCTCCGTGCCGGACTCGTTCTCCGCGCCGGACTCGGGACTCGTACCGGTCCCACGCGCGGCACCGGGGCCCGCCTCGGCCCCGGTTTCCGGCTCCGGGCCGGAGTCCACGGCCGCGTCCCCTTCCGGCCCTTCCGGCTCTTCCGGCTCGCGGGCCGGGTCGGCTTCGGGCTGCGACGCGTCCTTCGGGTCGGATCGGCCGAAGGCCGGGCGGTCGTGGTGCCAGGGGGCGTCCGGGCTGCGTGGGGCGACGGGCGGCTTCTCGTTCCGGCGGTCCTCGGCGGGCGCGGACTCGTCGGCTGTCGCCGCCGGTTCATCCGACGGCTCCGGCGCACCGCGCCGGCTCGCGGACCCCTCGGACGCGGAACGAGCCCGGCGGGGGCCGCCGGACGTGGGAGCGCCGGGGCGCTGTGACGTCGGCCCCTCGCTCGCACCGCGCGCACGGCGTTCGGGGGGAGCCTCCGCCGGTCGGCTCGCGGAGTCCGGGGGCTCAGGGGCCGTTCCACCCGGCCGGCCGGCCGAGTCCGGCGACCCGGGACGCGTGCCCGCCACCTCGCTCGCGGAGTGCGGAGCTTCGGGGCGCCTCTCCGTCTGGCTCGCCGAGCCCTCCGCCGCCGTACGCGTACGCCGCGGACGGGCCGCGGGTTCCGGAGTCGCCGACTGGCTCGCCGAACCCTCGCCCGCCGTACGCGTACGCCGCGGACGGGCCGCGGGTTCCGGAGTCGCCGACTGGCTCGCCGAGCCTTCGCCCGCCGTGCGGGTGCGGCGGGGGCGGTCTGTTGCGGCGCCTGCCGTCGCTCGGGTCGGGCGGGTCGGGGCCGGGGGGAGTTGGCCCTTCTGGGGGCCCCATTCGTTGGGGTCGGGGACGCCCGGCGGAAGCATCTGGCGGCGTTTGGGGGTGCCGTGTTCGGACTCGCCGGGTTCCTTCGCGCCGGGCCAGGCCTTGGCGACCCGGGCGGCGAGGACGAAGTCCTTGCGCAGGGGGTGGCCCTCGAAGCTGTCGGGGAGGAGGAGGTGGTCGAGGCCGGGATGGCCGGTGAAGTCGACGCCGAACATCTCGTGTGTCTCGCGTTCGTGCCACGCGGCACCCGCGTAGACGTCGACGGCGGAGGGCAGCACCGGAGCCTCGTGCGGGACCGTGGTGCGCAGCAGC
Organism: Streptomyces sp. NPDC048584; assembly: GCF_043199595.1. NCBI lineage: Bacteria > Bacillati > Actinomycetota > Actinomycetes > Kitasatosporales > Streptomycetaceae > Streptomyces > Streptomyces sp. NPDC048584. The sequence goes on along the minus strand of NZ_JBICWF010000002.1, from coordinate 5,691 downwards.
AGACGCCGTACCGGGGCCAGGGCCGCGACGTGCACCGTGACGCGGAAGCCCGTGCCGGGTTCGTCGACCGCGCTCAGCCAGTCGAAGAAGGTGCAGCCGAGACGGTCGCGCGCGGTCTCCAGGGCGGTGATCCAGGAAGCGGACGGTACGTCGACGGTCAGGACGCCGTACGACTCCTCCGCCGTGGCCTCCGTACCGAAGAGTTCCCCGGCGCCGGCCGGGAGCCAGCCGGCCGCGGTCATCGGCCCTCCCCCTCACCCGAGGGCGGCCGCACCAGCCCGCTCCGCAGCGCCGCCGCGGACGGCCGCGCGCCGGACGCGGATCCGTACCGCTCCCCCAGCGACTCCCGCGCGATCTTCTCCTGGAGTTTCAGGATCCCCTGGAGCAGCGCCTCGGGCCGGGGCGGACAGCCGGGGACGTAGACGTCGACCGGGATGATCTGGTCCACGCCCTTGGTGACGGAGTAGGAGTCCCAGTACGGCCCGCCGCAGTTGCTGCACGCGCCGAAGGAGATGACGTACTTCGGCTCGGGCATCTGCTCGTACAGCCGCTTCACCGCGGGCGCCATCTTGTCGGTGACCGTGCCGGAGACGACCATCAGGTCGGCCTGGCGCGGCCCCGGCGCGAAGGGGATGACGCCGAGGCGGATGAAGTCGTGGCGGGCCATCGACGCGGCGATGAACTCGATCGCGCAGCAGGCGAGGCCGAAGTTGAACACCCACAGCGAGTAGCGGCGGCCCCAGTTGAGGACCACCTTCATCGGCTCGGGGGCCAGCCGGGCGAGCGCGCCGAGCCTCCCCCTGGCTTCGCCGGGGGGACCCCCAGGCTCGGGAAGCAGGACCGGCTCGGAGGCGGCGGCGGGGTTCACGTCCATGTCAGGACGCCCTTCTTGTATGCGTACAGCAGTCCCACGGCGAGGAAGCCGAGGAAGATGAACATCTCCACGAGGGTGGTGGCGCCGTAGCCGTCGGCGGCGAAGACGGTCGCCCAGGGGAAGAGGAAGATCGAGTCGACGGCGAAGATCACGTAGAGGAAGGCGTAGACGTAGTAGCGGACCTGGGTGTGCGCCCAGCCCTCGCCGACGGGGTCGACTCCGCACTCGTACGTCAGCAGTTTCTCCGGTGTCGGGACGACGGGCCGCAGCAGGCGTCCCGCCCCGAAGGCGACGGCGACGAACAGCACGCCGACGGCGGCGAGCAGTCCGACGACCGAGTAGGACTGGAAGTAGTCCGCCGCGACGACGGTGACGACGGTCGGTTCCCGCACGTCCGCCCCTCACTCCCTTGATCGGCGCCCTGGCCCTCACCCGTGCCGTGCCGTTGGTCCGTACCGGTGACCGCCACGGTCCGACGATCTGTACGCACGGGAGTCTAGGCCCTGTTAAAGGCACGGTAAGCAGCCCGTCACGGCTCGGCATGCGGGGGTGGGGATTTCCCCCGTGCGTCCTGGCGGTCCGCCTCATGGCGCGATCCCCCGGCTTTCGGCACGCTAAGCCCCATGACCGAACCTTTCCCGACTCCGGGCACGCCCGTCACCGCGGCCGCGGAGCCGGCCGAGCGCGGCGACCGGCCGCCGCCGGCCCGTTTCGCCTACGACGCGCACACCTGGAAGGAGATCGCCCATCTCCTGGCGAACCTGCCGGTGTCGCTGGTCGGCTTCGTCTACACGGTGACGATGCTGTTCACCGGTGCCGGACTGACCGTCACGGTGATCGGGTTCCCGCTGCTCGCGCTCGGACTCATGGGTTCCCGGCTGCTGGGCAGGCTGGAACGGGCGCGGGCCAGGAAGCTGCTCGGGGTGCGGGTGGACGAGCCGAGCAGGCTGCCGCTGCGGGGCCGTGAGGGGTTCTGGCCGCATCTGTGGATGGCGGTCAGGGACCCGGTGGGCTGGCGCACGGTCCTGTACGAGCTGATACGGCTGCCGTGGGGCATCGCCACGTTCGTCGTGACGCTGACCGGCCTGTTCGTGCTGTGGCCGGTGCTGCCGTTCATCGTGCGGGGCCTGGCCAACGCGGACCGGGCGATGGTGCGCGGACTGCTGTCGCCCTCCGACGAGCTGGAGCGGCGGATCGCGGAGCTGGAGTCGGACCGGGGGGTCGTGGTGGACACGGCGGCGGCGGATCTGCGGCGCATCGAACGGGATCTGCACGACGGGGCGCAGGCCCGGCTGGTCAATCTGGCGATGGGTCTCGGGCTGGCCAAGGAGAAGCTGCTGGAGGATCCCGACGCGGCGGCGACGATGGTCGCGGAGGCGCACGGCGAGGTCAAGCTGGCGCTGCAGGAGCTGCGGGATCTGGCGCGCGGCATCCACCCGGCGGTGCTGACCGACCGGGGTCTGGACGCCGCCCTGTCGTCGGTCGCCTCGCGCTGCACGGTGCCGGTGAAGGTGACCGTCGACCTGGACGAGCGGCCGGCCGCCGCGATCGAGGGCATCGCCTACTTCACCGTCTCGGAGCTGCTGCAGAACGTCAGCAAGCACAGCCGGGCCCGGTCCGCCGCGGTCGACGTGTGGCGGTCGGAGGGCCGGCTGCTGATGCAGGTGTGGGACGACGGGCGCGGCGGCGCGAGCCTGGACGGCGGAACGGGTATGCGGGGCCTCGCCGACCGGCTGGGCGCGGTGGACGGCCTGTTCGTCGTGGAGTCGCCCGAGGGCGGTCCGACGACGGTGACGGCGGAACTGCCGTGGCGGGACCGTTCCGGTGCCCTGGCCGAGGACGCGCGCGGGGCCGGGAAGGCGTCCGTGCGCGGCCGGAGGTAGGGAAAACCCCCCGCCGAAGACTGCGACGGACTCCATGGTCCGGCGACCTGCGACGGAGCAGTCTGGACGTACGACAGCACAGCCGCCGGACGAGGAGAAGGACGACGCCGATGGCCACGGAGTACGGACAGGGCTACGGGTTCCGCACGGACCCCGGACTTCCCGGGCACGCCGGGGAACGGCGGCACCGGCTGCCGGCCGCGCTGCGGGCGCCGGTCGAGGGACGCACCTGGCGCGAGCTGGGATTCGTGCTGCTGAGCCTGCCGATCAGCATTCTGCTGTTCACCTACGCGATCACCATGGTGTCGCTGGGGGCGGGCCTGCTGGTGACGTTCCTCGGGGTCCCGGTGCTGGCGGCGGGGCTCGCCGGCTGCCGCGGGTTCGGGGCGGTGGAGCGGGCGCGGGCGCGCGGGCTGCTGGGCCTGGAGGTGGGCGAGCCGGAGCCGCTGCGGATGAAGCGGCAAGGGTTCACGGCGTGGATGGGCGCCGTACTGAAGAGCGGCGCCTCCTGGCGGGCACTGCTGTACGCGGTGCTCCAGTTCCCGTGGGCGGTGCTGTCCTTCGTGGTGAGCGTGACCGTCTGGTCGGTGGGCTGGTCGTTGCTGACGTATCCGCTGTGGTTCTGGGTGTTCCCGATGTACACCGGGCAGGACGGCATACAGCTGTACGGCGACGAGCGGCACCAGATCTATCTGGACAACCCGTTCGAGATCACGGTCACGGCGGGTGTGGGGCTGCTGTTCACGCTGGCCACGCCGTGGATCGTGCGGGCGCTGACGATGGTGGACCGGGTGATGGTGTACGGGCTGCTGGGACCGTCGCGGCTGGCCACGCGGGTGGTGGAGCTGGAGTCGGACCGGGGGGCCGTGGTGGACACGGCGGCGGCGGACCTGCGGCGCATCGAGCGGGATCTGCACGACGGGGCGCAGGCCCGGCTGGTGGCGCTGGCGATGGATCTGGGGCTGGCGAAGGAGAAGCTGCGGGAGGATCCGCAGGTCGCGGCGCAGATGGTGGACGAGGCGCACGGCGAGGTGAAGACGGCGCTGCAGGAGTTGCGGGATCTGGCGCGGGGGATTCATCCGGCGGTGCTGACGGATCGGGGGCTGGACGCGGCGCTGTCGTCGGTCGCCTCCCGGTGCACGGTTCCGGTGCAGGTGGAGGTGGATCTGGGGGAGCGGCCGGCGCCGGCGATCGAGGGGATCGCGTACTTCACGGTCTCCGAGCTGCTGCAGAACGTGAGCAAGCATGCGCGGGCTACGTGGGCGGCTGTGGAGGTGTGGCGGACGGAGAACCGGCTGATGCTGCAGGTGGTGGACAACGGGGTGGGCGGGGCGGATGTCTCCGCGGGGTCCGGGCTGGCGGGGTTGGCGGAGCGGTTGGACGCGGTGGACGGGATTCTGGTGGTGGATTCCCCCGGCGGGGGGCCGACCCGGGTGACCGCGGAGTTGCCGTGGCGGGCGGAGCGGGTGCGCTGAGGATCGGTGGGGTGGGTGGTGCGGCCGGCACGGGTGCGGCCCGGCGCGGGTGCGGCCCGGCGCGGGCTGCTCCGCGTAGGGGTGGCGTTCGCGCTGCCCGGCGTTTGCGGGGTGCCGTCGCGCCCACCCGTGCGGAGGGGGTGGGCAGGTGCCCGGTGTTGGGGTGCAGCGGGGGGTGTTTGCGCGGCCCGGCGCTTGCGGGGTGCCGTCGCGCCCACCCGTGCCGCCCCAGCGGCACGATTGCCCGCGGAGGGCGGAGGGCGGAGGGGGGAGGGCGGAAGGCTGGGTGGGATGTGCCGTGCCTGCGGCGTGGGGCTCGGGGGTGTGAACCCCCCGATCCGTGTTGTCCCGCCGCGTCCCCCGGCGGAAGCTGGGATGCTGGGCCCGATGACCGGTTCGCCATGGGGGCGGGCCGGGTCGTGGGGCTGTGGGGGACGAGGACGTGGAGGACAGGGTGCGGGTGGTCATCGCCGAGGATTCGGTGCTGCTGCGGGAGGGCCTGACCCGGCTGCTGACCGACCGGGGGCACGAGGTCGTGGCCGGTGTCGGTGACGGGGACGCGCTGATCAAGACCATCACCGAGCTGGACGGGGAGAACCTGCTCCCGGACGTCGTGGTCGCCGACGTCCGGATGCCGCCGACGCACACGGACGAGGGGGTGCGGGCCGCGGTGCAGCTGCGCAAGTCTCATCCGGGCGTCGGGGTGCTGGTGCTGTCGCAGTACGTGGAGGAGCGGTACGCCACGGAGCTGCTGGCCGGTTCCAGCCGTGGGGTCGGCTATCTGCTCAAGGACCGGGTGGCCGAGGTCCGTGAGTTCGTGGACGCGGTGGTGCGGGTGGCGCGGGGCGGTACGGCCCTGGACCCCGAAGTGGTCGCGCAGCTGCTGGGGCGCAGCCGCAAGCAGGACGTGCTCGCGGGGCTCACCCCGCGTGAGCGGGAGGTCCTGGGGCTGATGGCGGAGGGCAGGACGAACTCGGCGATCGCCAGGCAGCTGGTGGTCAGCGACGGTGCCGTGGAGAAGCACGTCAGCAATATCTTCCTGAAGCTGGGGCTGTCCCCGAGCGACGGCGACCACCGCCGGGTGCTGGCCGTGCTCACGTACCTCAAATCCTGAGCGCGCCCGAAATCCTGAGCCCGCCCGCCGCGGAGTCGTCCAACATGCGAATGACCCGAGGAAGGCGACCCTTACGGACGTAGGGTTTATGCGGGGAAGGCCTGCGGGAAGGCCGTCCCGGACAGCCGCCTCGAGGAGGTCCAGTTCAGTGACCAGCCAGGTCAGCAGCGCAACGGAGCAGGCCGACGAAGCAGTCGTAGGAGAGCAGCGCACGACGGCGGGCGCGAAGGACGTCCGCCGGCTCGACCGAGTGATCATCAGGTTCGCGGGGGACTCGGGTGACGGTATGCAGCTCACCGGTGACCGTTTCACCTCGGAGACCGCGTCCTTCGGCAACGATCTGTC
>NZ_JBICWF010000001.1:574875-1007555 GCF_043199595.1 Streptomyces sp. NPDC048584 | reverse complement strand
TCGTCCTCGGCCTGGAAGGTCCGCACACCGAAGTTCTTGTGCCGGCTCAGCTCGTGCAGGATGTCCGACGCCGGCGTGATCGGATAGGAGCCCAGATACAGCGGCAGGTCGGCCTGCTGTGCCGCCGCGATCAGTCCGTACGACAGGGCCAGGTTCCCGGAGATGTTCCGGTACGTCCCCGCCGGGAACGCCGCCGGGGCGACCTCGTAGGAGACCGCGAAGTCCTCCGTCGTCTCACCGAAGTTGAAGCCGGCGCGGAACGCGGCGATGTTCGCCGCCGCGATGTCCGGCTTCTTGGCGAACTTCGACTTCAGCCACCGCTCCGTACCGTCCGTCGGCCGGTGGTACATCCACGACAGCAGTCCGAGCGCGAACATGTTCTTGCTGCGCTCGGCCTCCTTGCGGGTGAGGTCGAATTCCTTGAGCGCTTCCACGGTGAGGGTGGTCAGCGGTACGGGGTGGAGGTGGTAGCCGTCGAGTGAGCCGTCTTCCAGGGGACTGTTGTCGTAGCCCACTTTCTGCATGGCGCGTTTGGTGAACTCGTCGGTGTTGACGATGATCTCGGCCCCGCGGGGCAGGTCGGCGATGTTCGCCTTGAGTGCGGCGGGGTTCATCGCGACGAGGACGTTGGGGGCGTCGCCGGGGGTGAGGATGTCGTGGTCGGCGAAATGGAGCTGGAAGGACGAGACACCGGGCAGGGTGCCCGCGGGTGCGCGGATCTCGGCCGGGAAGTTCGGCAGCGTCGACAGATCGTTGCCGAAGGACGCGGTCTCCGAGGTGAAACGGTCACCGGTGAGCTGCATACCGTCACCCGAGTCCCCCGCGAACCTGATGATCACCCGGTCCAGCCGGCGGACCTCCGCCGTGCCGGGTGCCCGGCTCGCCGATGCTCCCGTGGACACCATGTCGGAGCCTCTTCTCTACTCGCTCGCGGGCACCTTCGAAGCCCGGATGCTGGCAGCACCCGCTGACGGAACGCTGACGACGGGCTGGGCACGGGACCGGCCCACCGGGGCTCGAGGGGCGGGGTCAGTGCGGTGTCAGCGACGTGTCCGTCCGCCCGGTTAGCCTGCGCCTGCCGTTCAACAGCCCGGTGAGGCCTGGACGCGCGCTCTCCACCTGTCTTTCCTCGGCTCCTCGCCCGGGGACGTATCGAGAGGGCTCTTAGATGCACGAACTCCAGCAACTGGCGATCCGGGCCGGGACGGAGCTGGAAGAGGCACCGGCGCTGGAGATCCTGCGCTGGGCCGTGGACACCTTCGGCTCACGCCTGTGCGTCACATCCTCGATGGAGGACGCCGTGGTGGCGCACCTCGCCGCGCGGGTCGCGCCGGGAGTGGATGTCGTCTTCCTCGACACCGGCTACCACTTCCCCGAGACCATCGGCACCCGTGACGCGGTCGACGCCGTCCTCGACGTCAACCTGGTCACCCTGCTGCCCCGGCAGACGGTCGCCGAGCAGGACGCCGAGTACGGCCCCGAACTGCACCGCCGCGACCCCGACCGGTGCTGCGGCCTGCGCAAGGTCCAGCCGCTGGAGGAAGGGCTGGCACGCTACGACGCCTGGGTCACCGGGCTGCGCCGGTTCGACTCGCCGGAACGCGCCGGGACACCGGTGGTCGACTGGGACGCCAGGCGGCGGAAGGTGAAGGTGTCGCCCATCGCCCGATGGACCCGCGAGGACGTGGACACGTACATCGCCGAACACGGAGTGCTGGTCAACCCATTGCTCTCGGACGGCTACGGCTCAGTGGGCTGTGCACCCTGTACCCGGCGGCTGCTCCCGGGCGAGGACGCCCGGGCCGGCCGCTGGACCGGGAGCGCCAAGACGGAATGCGGACTCCACACATGACGACCGAGACAGACATCCCCGTACGGCATCTGGACGCACTCGAATCCGAGGCGGTGCACATCTTCCGTGAGGTGGCGGGGGAGTTCGAACGCCCCGTCATCCTGTTCTCCGGCGGCAAGGACTCCATCCTCATGCTGCACCTGGCGCTGAAGGCGTTCGCGCCGGCGCCGCTGCCGTTCTCACTGCTGCACGTCGACACCGGGCACAACTTCCCCGAAGTGCTCGACTACCGCGACCGCACCGTCGCCGAGCACGGTCTGCGGCTGCACGTGGCCTCCGTGCAGGACCACATCGACCGCGGACTCCTCAGGGAACGCCCCGACGGCACCCGCAACCCCCTGCAGACGGCGCCGCTCGTCGAGGCGATCCACACCCAGCGTTTCGACGCGGTGTTCGGCGGCGGGCGCCGGGACGAGGAGAAGGCCCGCGCCAAGGAACGGGTGTTCAGCCTCCGGGACGAGTTCGGCGGCTGGGACCCGCGCCGGCAGCGGCCGGAACTCTGGCAGCTCTACAACGGCCGGCACGCCCCCGGCGAACACGTGCGCGTGTTCCCGCTGTCCAACTGGACCGAGCTGGACGTGTGGCAGTACATCGCCCGTATGAAGATCGAGGTCCCCTCCATCTACTACGCCCATGAACGTGAGGTCTTCCTGCGCGGCGGCATGTGGCTGACCGCGGGCGACTGGGGCGGCCCCAAGGACGGCGAGCCGGTGGAGACGCGGACCGTGCGCTACCGCACCGTCGGCGACATGTCCTGCACCGGCGCGGTCGAGTCCGACGCCGCCGACCCGTACGCGGTGATCACGGAGATCGCGGCGTCACGGCTCACCGAGCGCGGCGCGACCCGCGCGGACGACCGTATGTCGGAGGCCGCGATGGAGGACCGTAAGCGCGAGGGATACTTCTGATGACACTGGGCACCGAGCACCACCACGCCACCGCCGCACCCGACGCCACCCTGCTGCGGTTCGCCACCGCCGGCTCCGTCGACGACGGCAAGTCCACCCTGGTGGGCAGGATGCTGCACGACTCCAAGTCGCTGCTGTCCGACCAGCTGGAGGCCGTCGAACGTGCCTCCCGCTCACGCGGTCAGGAGGCGCCCGACCTGGCGCTGCTCACCGACGGACTGCGCGCCGAACGCGAGCAGGGCATCACCATCGACGTTGCCTACCGCTACTTCGCCACCGCCCGGCGCAGCTTCATCCTGGCCGACACCCCCGGGCATGTGCAGTACACCCGGAACATGGTCACCGGGGCGTCCACGGCGGAACTGGTGATCGTCCTGGTCGACGCCCGGCACGGCGTCGTCGAACAGACCCGGCGGCACGCGGCCGTCGCCGCCCTGCTGCGGGTTCCGCACGTGGTCCTCGCGGTGAACAAGATGGACCTCGTCGGCCACGCCGAGTCCGTCTTCGCCGACATCGCCGCCGAGTTCACCGGCTACGCGAAGGAGCTCGGCGTCCAGACGGTCACCGCGGTCCCCATCTCCGCCCTCAACGGTGACAACGTGGTCGCGCCGTCCGCGCACATGGACTGGTACGGCGGCCCCACCATGCTGGAACACCTCGAGACCGTACGGGTCACGGCCGAACCGGCGCACGCCCCCGGCCGTTTCCCCGTGCAGTACGTCATCCGGCCGCAGACCGCCGACCACCCCGACTACCGGGGTTACGCCGGGCTGATGGCTTCCGGCAGTCTGCACGTCGGACAGGACGTCGTCGTCCTGCCGTCGGGCCGCCGGTCGGTCGTCAGCGGCATCGATCTCCTCGGCGAGCGGGTCGAGTCGGCCCGCGCACCGCAGTCGGTGACCGTGCTGCTCGCCGACGATCTCGACGTGTCCCGCGGTGACTTGATCGCGCCCGCCGGGTCCGCGCCCACGGTGACGCGGGAGTTCGAGGCCACGGTCTGCCATCTGGTCGACCAGCCGCTCGTCCCGGGCCGCAAGGTGCTGCTCAAGCACACCACCCGGACCGTGCAGGCGGTGGTGCGGGAGATAGAGAGCCGGGTCACGCTCGACCCGCTCAGCCGGTACCCCGACCCCGGGCGTCTGGTCGCCAACGACATCGGCCGGATCCGGGTCCGCACCGCCGAGCCGATCGCCCTGGACCCGTACGTCGTCTCCCGCCGTACCGGCTCGTTCCTGCTGATCGACCCGGCCGACGGGGCGACCCTGACCGCGGGCATGGCCGGCGAGTCCTTCGCCGCACGCGCCCCCGGAGGGCCCGGCGCATGAGCGGTGCGGGACGCCTGCGTACGGTCGTGGCGGCACTGCTCGCCCTGGCCGTCGTCGCCGGCTGCGGCTACGGGTCCGAGCGCGTCGACACCGGCGCCGATGTCGAGCCCTCGGGCCCGAAGCTGTCCGTGGACGAGGTGCGGGTCGGCCACTTCCCCAACCTCACGCACGCCACCGCCCTGGTCGGCGTGCACGAGGGCATCCTCCAGCGGGAACTCGGCGGTACGAGACTGTCCGCGACCACGTTCAACGCGGGCCCCGCCGCGATCGAGGCACTGACCTCCGGCTCCGTCGACCTCGCCTGGATCGGCCCGTCCCCGGCGATCAACAGCTACACCCGGTCGCACGGGAAGAGCCTGCGCATCGTCGCCGGGGCCACCTCCGGCGGGGTCAGGTTCGTCGTCGACCCGAAGAGGATCAGGACGACCGCCGACGTCAAGGGCAAGCGCATCGCCAGCCCACAGCTCGGCAACACGCAGGATGTGGCCCTGCTCGACTGGATCGCCCGGCAGGGCTGGAAGGTGGACCCGGCCTCCGGACGCGGCGACGTGTCCGTGGTGCGCACCGACAACAAACTGGCGCCCTCCGCCTACAAGTCCGGCTCCATCGACGGGGCCTGGGTTCCCGAGCCGACAGCCTCCCTGCTGGTCGCCGAAGGCGCGAAGGTACTGCTCGACGAGTCGAGCCTGTGGCCGGACCGGAAGTTCGTGATCACCAACCTCGTGGTGTCGCAGCGTTTCCTGACGGAGCACCCCGACGTTGTCGAGGCGGTCGTGCGCGGATCGGTGCGCACCAACGCGTGGATCAACGCGGAACCCGGCCGGGCGAAGGAATCCGCCAACGAGGCACTGAAGGCACTGACCGGGAAGGCACTGCCGGACGAGATCATCGACGGCGCCTGGCCGTCCCTCACGTTCACCGACGACCCCCTGGCCGGCTCCCTCGGCACCCAGGCCGAACACGCCGTCCGCGCCGGGCTGATGGAACGGCCCGACCTGCACGGCATCTACGACCTCGGCACGCTCGACGCGATCCGCGCGGACGAGGGCCGGCCGCCCGCCGACGACGCCGGGCTCGGAGTGTCATGAGGCCCGGCAGCGCGCCGACCGCCGTACCCGCACCCAGGAGTTGACCCCAGTGCATCCGACAACGATCACGGTGAAGGACGCCGCGTCCGGCGCGGCCGGCCTCGCACCCCGCACCCCGGCCGTCCGTGTGGTCGGCGCCCACAAGTCCTTCGTCCGGCCCGAGGGCGCCCAGACCGTCCTTCAGGACATCAGCATCGACGTCGCGCCGGGCGAGTTCATCTGCCTGCTCGGGGCGTCCGGCTGCGGCAAGTCCACCCTGCTCAACCTGGTGGCCGGGCTCGACGAACCCACCTCCGGCCGGATCGAGGTCACCGGCGGGCGGCCCGCCCTGATGTTCCAGGAACACGCCCTGTTCCCGTGGCTCACGGCCGGCAAGAACATCGAACTGGTGCTCAGGCTGCGGGGCGTGTCCCGGCCCGAACGCCGGACCCGGGCCGAGGAACTGCTCGGCCTGGTACGGCTGCAGGACGCGTACGGCAAGCGGGTCCACGAACTCTCCGGCGGTATGCGGCAGCGTGTCGCCCTCGCCCGCGCCCTCGCGCAGGATTCCGAAGTACTGCTGATGGACGAGCCGTTCGCCGCGCTCGACGCCATCACCCGTGACGTCCTGCACGAGGAACTCACCCGGATCTGGCAGGAGACGGGCGTCTCCGTCCTGTTCGTCACCCACAATGTGCGCGAGGCGGTACGACTGGCGCAGCGCGTCGTCCTGCTGTCGTGCCGGCCCGGCCGGATCGCCCGCGAGTGGACCATCGGCATGCCGCAGCCGCGCCGAATCGAGGACCCCACGGTGGCCGAACTGTCCGCCGAGATCACCGACCAGCTGCGGAAGGAGATCCGGCGCCATGGGCGGCACTGACATCCGTACGGCGAAACCGGGCGGCGCCGACGAGGAACTCGCGGGACTGGAAGCGGGCCTGGACTCGCTGGACTCGGTGCCCGTGTCCCGGACGCCGGTGGGGCAGGTGCTGCGGCAGAAGGTGGCGCCGCCGTTGCTGGGGGCCGCCTTCGTCCTGGTGGCATGGCAACTGGTGCACGCCGGGGGACTGGTGTCCGAGGAGCGGCTGCCGGGGCCGCGGGCCGTCGGGGACAGCTTCCTCACGCTGTGGCGGCAGGGGACCCTCTTCGAGATCGTGTGGACCAGCCTGGAACGGGGGCTGCTCGGATTCCTGGCCGCGCTCGCCATCGGGACGCCGCTGGGGCTGGTCGTGGCGCGGGTGCCGTTCGTGCGGGCGGCGCTGGGACCGGTGCTGTCCGGGCTGCAGTCCCTGCCGTCCGTGGCGTGGGTGCCGGCGGCGATCATGTGGTTCGGGCTGACCGACGCGGCGATGTACACGGTGATCCTGCTCGGGGCGGTGCCGTCGATCGCGGTGGGGCTGGTGTCGGGCATCGACCAGGTGCCGCCGCTGTATCTGCGGGCCGGGCGGACGATCGGGGCGACGGGGCTGCGCGGGGCGCGGTACATCGTGCTGCCGGCGGCGCTGCCGGGGTACACGGCGGGGCTGAAGCAGGGGTGGGCGTTCTCGTGGCGGTCGCTGATGGCGACGGAGCTGATCGCGTCGTCGCCGGATCTCGGGGTCGGGCTGGGGCGGTATCTGGCGAACTCCCGGGAGGCGATCGATCTGCCGGGGGTGTTCTTCGGGATCCTGCTGATTCTGGCTGTCGGGGTGCTGATCGATCTGTTGGTTTTCAGCCCGTTGGAGCGCAGGGTGCTGCGCAGCCGCGGGTTGCGTTGAGCCCGGGGGCGGCCGTGGGGTCGTAGTTGTTGCGGCGCGGGAGCGCGGTGCGGATGCCTTGCACCGTGGCCTGCGGCCGGCCTCGGTCAGCGGGTGCGGCCTTCGCCATTCTGCCCTTGGGGGTGGGTGGCGGGGGCCGTACGTGCGTTTCGGGGGAGCGGGCCGGCTGCTTGCCCGCGGTGGGGGCTGGGCGGGGGTGGGTTGCGCGGCCCGGCGTCGGCGGGGTGCCGTCGTGTCCGCCCGTGCGGCGGGGTTGCGCGGTGGCCCGGAATCGTGGCCGGGCGGAGGGGTGTTGCGCGGCCCGGCGCTTGCGGGGTGCCGTCGCGCCCACCCGTGCCGCCCTGCGGGACGATTGCCCGCGGCTGGGGGAGGGGCGGGGGTGTTCGCGCGGCCCGGCGTCGGCGGGGTGCCGTCGCGTCCGCCCGTGCCGCCCTGCGGCACGATTGCCCGCGGCTGGGGGAGGGGCGGGGGTGTTCGCGTGGCCCGGCGTCGGCGGGGTGCCGTCGCTGCCGCCCTGCGGCACGATTGCCCGCGGAGTGCGGAGGGGCGGGGATGTGCGGAGGCGCCCCCGGCTTCACCTGAGGTGAGGTGGGGGCGCCTTTGGGGTGGGTCAGGAGAAGGTCGAGTCCTCGGCCTGGGTCAGCCATTGCGTGAAGGACTCCGACTCGTCGGCGCGCTCCCTGCGGTAGGTGCGGACCAGGTTCTCCACGAAGTCGGGGAGGTCGGTCGCCAGGACCTTGACGCCTCGGGGTTTGCGGCCGAAGGCCGCCTCGTCCTCCTGGGAGAGGGAGAGCGCGCCGCCCAGGTGCACCTGGAAGCCCTCCACCTGCGTGCCGTCCGGGCCCGGGAGGAGCTGGCCCTTCAGACCGATGTCCGCGACCTGCGTGCGCGCGCACGCGTTCGGGCAGCCGTTGAGGTTGATGGTGATGTCCGCCCGCTGGTCCCCGAGCCGCCGTTCCAGCTCGGTCACCAGCTCCGCCGCACGGGCCTTCGTCTCGACGATCGCGAGCTTGCAGTACTCCAGACCCGTGCACGCCATCGTGGCCCGCCGCCACGGCGAGGCGTCCACCCGCAGGTCGAGCGCCTCGAGGTCGCGGACCAGCGGCTCCGGGTCCGCCACGTCCAGGACCAGCACCTTCTGGTACGGCGTCAGCCGCACCCGGTCCGAACCGTGCGCCTCGGCGGCGTCCGCGAGCGCGGCCAGCCGGGTGCCGGAGACCCTGCCGACCACCGGCGCCGCACCCACGTAGTACAGCCCGTCCCGCTGCTTGTGCACACCGATGTGGTCGACCGGCGAGGCCGGCAGCACCGGGGCAGGCCCGTCGGCGAGCCGCCGCCCGAGGTACTCCTTCTCCAGCACCTCCCGGAACCGCTCCACCCCCCAGTCGGCGACGAGGAACTTCATCCGGGCCCGGTTGCGCAGCCGCCGGTAGCCGTAGTCGCGGAACAGGCCGACCACCCCCGCCCACACCTCGGGCACCTCGGCGAGCGGCACCCACGCGCCGGCCCGGTCCGCCAGCCGCGGGGCGGTCGACAGGCCGCCCCCCAGCCACAGGTCGAACCCGGGCCCCAGCTCGGGGTGCTCCACCCCGAGGAAGGACACGTCGTGGATCTGGAAGGGGACGTCGGGCAGCCAGGAGACGGACGTCTTGAACTTGCGCGGCAGATTGGACAGTTCCGGGTCACCGATGAACCGCTCGGTGATCTCCCGGATCGCGGGCGTGGCGTCCAGCACCTCATCGGCGCTCACCCCGGCGACCGGGCTGCCCAGGATGACGCGCGGACAGTCCCCGCACGCCTCCGTGGTGGACAGCCCCACCGCCTCGAGCCGGCGCCAGATCTCCGGCACGTCCTCGATGCGGATCCAGTGGAACTGGATGTTCTGCCGGTCGGTGATGTCGGCGGTGTCCCGCCCGAACTCGGTCGACAACGCCGCGATCTCACGCAGCTGGGCGACGTTCAGCCCGCCCCCGTCGACGCGCACCCGGAGCATGAAGTGCTCGTCGTCGAGCTCCTCCGGGGCGAGGGTCGCGGTGCGTCCGCCGTCGATACCGGGCCGCCGCTGGGTGTAGAGCCCCCACCAGCGGAACCTGCCCCGCAGATCGTCGGACGGAATGGAGGCGAAGCCCTCCCGTGCGTAGACCTTCTCGATGCGCTCCCGCACCAGCAGCGGATCCTCCGCCTGCTTGAACCGTTCGTTGTCGTTCAGTGGTTCCCGCTCGCCGAGTGCCCACTGGCCGTCGACGCGCTTGCGGTCCCGGGTCATTGCTCATCCCTCCCTCATCGGGCCGCTGACCGGCGAGATCATTCCCGACGGCAGCCAGTCGGCACCGGACGCTCCGTGCTGGTGGCCGCCGGTGTCCCCACCGTCCGCGGAGATCATGGTTCCGGGCACATAGGCGGTGGAGGCGGCGTAGAGACGGGGCCGCGGGGCCGGCTCCTCGCCGCGGGCCCGCTGCCAGGCCGTATAGCCGCTGCCGGACGGGTACTCGCCGGGCAGCCGCGCGGCCAGCGCCTCGGTGTACTCCATGGCTTCCTTCGTACGCGGGGTGAAACGCAGCGGTATCAGCTGGCCGGCGCTCGGCGTGAGCACCGAACGGGCCAGCAGCCAGGGGGCGAGATAGACGCCCTGGGCACGGGTCGTCCCGCCCTCCACGGCGTCGGCGACCTCCGTGGCCCCGGCCCACCCGGACGTGACGATCACCGGGCGGTCCTTGCCGGGACCGGTGACGGTGATGCCCTCCTGCCGGGCCTGCGCACGGACCGCGGCGGCGGCCTTCCGGCCGCGTGGCGACTCGTCGGAGACCAGGCCCAGGGCCAAAACCTCACGGCCGGCGAGGAAGCGGACCATGGCGCGCAGCGCGTCCGCGTCCTCGGCGGTGAGCGTGTCGGACGGGCAGGCGGTGAGCGGCCGGTTCTCGCCGGCGACGAGCGCCCCGGCCGCGGACGCGGCGCATTCGGGCGCGTCCGCGGTCGTCAGCGCCCGCGGCGCCGCCGTACGGCCGCTCCCGGTGTCGACGGTCAGCGACGCGTTCGCGCCGCCCGCGGACACCCGTAGGGTGCTGCTGCCCTCCGGCAGGTCCACCGAGACCCAGGTCTGGGCGCTGCCCGGCCGGCGACGCCCCTCCCGCAGAGCGTCGCCGTCGGCCGCGGCCTTCGCGTCGGCCGCGCCGATCCCCACCAGATTGCGGCCGGGACGGCCGGGCACCACCAGGACGCCGACCTGCTTGCCGCCCAGGTGCAGCGTCCGCAGCACCGGCGTTCCGGGCGGGGACGGCCGGTCCGCCACGGCCTCGCCGTGCGCCGTGCCGCCGTGCGCCGTCGTACGGTCCGGCGCGTCCACCGGGCGCAGCGCCGCGCCCAGGACGAACGAGATCACCAGGACGCACAGCGCGCCGGAGGCGAAGAGATACGGGCGCGGCAGCGTCTTGCGCCGGACCAGGAATCCGACGCACACCAGCCCGATGACGGCGGCGAGTGCGAGCAGCGGCAGTGTTCCCCCGGCCGACGACTCCTGAACATGGGCCAGGTGCCCACCGCCCGGGGGAATGGCGGAGGGCACCTGGGTCTCGGTGGACCCGGTCACTTCAGGACGCTGTCGCTGACGGTGAACAGGATCCCGTGCGGGCGGGCCGGACCGGTGTCGCCGTGCGGCCACGACGTACGGTCGAAGTCCACGCAGGGCTTCCCGGTGTTCTCGTCACGGAACCGGGTGTCCTGGCGCAGCTTGCCCGACTTGCCGAGGTCGTACATGCAGACCTCGTGGTTGCCGTCGCCGCTGAAGGAGCCGGCGATGAAGTAGTTCGAGGTGGCGATACGGCTGATCTGCTCGGTCTCCTTGTAGTGACCGCCGCGCACCTGCTTGAAGTTGTCCATGGCGCCCCAGTGCGGGCCGCCGTCGGTGGTGTCACGGATCGGCATCGCGGAGGTGACCGCCGGGCAGTCCCGCTCGTGGCCGCCGCGGTAGGCCTCGTGGATCGTGTCGATGTCGCACTTGGGGTCGTCGCCCGCGGCCAGCAGCTTGCGGATGTCCAGGACGTAGACCATGCCCGTGGTCTTGTCGAGCGGGGCGCCGTACGGCGTCGACTGGCCCATGACCGTGTGGAACAGATAGCGGTCGTCGGGGCTGACCATCAGCCAGCTTCCCGCGTCGCCCGCGCCGGTGACGTCCCGGTCGGCGCCGGCCTTGCGGTAGGCGGTGGTGTCGTCGAAGACCTCCCGCCACTCAGGGTCCGGCACGGTCACGTCCGGGGCGTAGAAGATCGCTCCGCCCAGCATGGACGAGGCGAACGCGCCCTTGTGGTGCTTCTTGTGGGGCAGCGCCGGCTCCATGACGACCCGGGACTCGTGCCACATCTTCTCGTCCTCGCGCGCGGCGCGGGGTCCGTCGGGCATCTTGCTGACGGAGAGCAGCTCGGGGTCGTCCCGGTTGGTGATGTCCCAGACGCGGACCGTCTGCCGCGCCAGGCTCGCCTGGTCGGGCAGCTTGGGGCTCAGGAAGTGCCGGGCCTCGACGAAGTCGCTCGCCACCATGATGTTGCGCTCTTCGCTGACCATGATGCCGTGCGGGTTGGCGCAGGTGGCCTTCGAGAGCTTCGGCACGTTGCCGCACTGCTCGGGGTCCTCGCCCTCGGCGAGGGCGGCGGGGATCTCGGCGATCGTCTGGCCGTTCTCGTCCATGCGGACGATCTCGCCGGGCGATCCGGCCGCGCCGTTGCCCTCCCGGACCTCACCGTTGGTGTAGGTACAGGGGCCGGGCACGTCGGGTCCGCCGAGGTAGGTGGCGTACGCGGTACCGTCGCGCAGCACCTGGAAGGCGTCCGGCGCGGTGCCACAGGGGGTGTCGACCGTCGAGTTCACACCGACCAGCTTCAGGGCCGGCAGCGCCTTGGTGTCGAAGACGAAGACGGTGTCCGCCAGCAGGCCGCCCGCGAAGAGACGGTCGCCCTTGTGCCACACGTACTGCATGTGGTGGGCCTCGTTGGACAGGCCCGGCCCCAGCGTGACGGTGTTGACGACCTCGCCGTAGGTCCGCGAGTCGCGGGTGGCGTCGACGACCGCGAGGAAGTCGGGCTTGGCGGGGTCCGCCGAGCCGGCCCAGGTGAGCATCCACTCGCGTCCCCGCCCGCCGGCGGAGGGCAGCAGGTTGTTGGTGGCGGTGTAGGTGACGCCGTCGTTGCCCTTGAACTTCGACGTCGTCCGCTCGGGTTCGGGTGATGCGGTGGCGTTGCCGGATCCTGTCAGCAGGGCTGCGGTCAGGCCGGCTGTCGTGAGACAGACGGCCAGGCGGGATGCTCTGCCCGGCCGTCCGAGGCTGAATCGTCGCACGTCGCGGATGCTCCTCTCGCGGAGCGATGGTGGTGTTCCAACTGGCGCCGGTACCTTCCCAGAGCCCGCTGACGTGCCACTGACGCTGCGATCGGGTGCGACTTCCGGCCGTTTTCCGGGAGTTCGCGAGTGCCGTGTTTCAGGTGCCTCACATGCTCCTGGGATGTCAGGAGTTGAGGAGCCAGCCCGCGTCACGGGCGATACGGATGGCGTCGAGACGGTTACGCGCGTCGAGTTTGGCGACGATGGTCGTCATGTAGTTGCGCACGGTGCCCGGTGACAGATGCAGATGCTCGGCGATCTCGGCCGTCTCCGCCCCGGCCGCGGCGAGCCGCAGCACATCGGCCTCGCGTGCCGTGAGCGGACTCGCCTGGCCCTCCCAGGCGGCCAGCGCCAGCTCCGGTGAGATGACGCGTTCGCCGGCCATGATCCGGCGTACGGCCTTGACGAGATGCTCCACCGGCGCGTTCTTGACGAGGTAGCCGTCGACCCGCACGTCCTGCGCGCGGCGCAGCACATTGGGCGCGTCCAGCACGGTGAGCACCAGGATGCGGGAGTCGGGTAACTGGTCGCGTAACCGCTCGGCCGCGGTGAGGCCGTCCAGGCCGGGCATGTTGACGTCCACGATCACGAGGTCGGGACGGGTGTCCTCGGCGGCCTCGAGGACGTCCTCCCCGGAACCGACCTCGGCCACCACCCGGATGTCGTCCTCGAGTTCCAGCAGTGCGGCGAGCGCCTCCCGCACCATTTGTACATCTTCCGCCAAGAGAACACGTATCACACACATCCCCCCCGCAGATGGTCCCGGCCTTGGCCAGAATCATAGACATGCGAGGCGCGAACATGTCGCGGAAAAGCTGCGGTCGGTGTTCCGGCGGAAGCGCGGTGTTACGCCGCGTTGGCCAGTTTGCCCAGACTGGTTTGCAGATGCGCCGATGCTCCCGGCGGTACGGACAGGGTGGCGGACGGTACGACGGCGACCACCCGGAAGGTCCCGCCGGGGGAGCGCCGGCTCTCCAGGGTGCCGCCGAGGGCGGTCACCCGCTGGCGGAGATTGCCCAGGCCACTGCCGCCGCCGGGTGAGGAGCCGCGCCCCGCGCGGGTGGCGCCGTCGTTGACGACCTCCAGCCGTACGGTGCCGGGTCCCGCGGTCAGCAGGACGGCGCAGCGGGAGACGTCACTGTGCCGGAGCATATTGGTGACGCACTCCCGCAGGACCGCGGACAGCGCGGTGCCTGCCTCGCCGCGGGACGGCAGCGCGGTCACCTGGAGCGTGACGTCGATGCCGACGGTGTCGAGCAGCGAGGCCGCGGCCCGCACCTCGCTGAACAACGGCAGTTCCCGGTAGCCGCGTACGGCCATCCGGACCTCGGCCATCGACTGCCGTGCCGTACGCAGGAGCTGGTCGGTCTGCGCGGCGGCCAGCTCGGGGCGGGACTGGAAGGTGCGGTGCAGCAGCTCGGCGCGCATCGCGAGCGCCGAGAGGGTGTGGCCCAGCAGGTCGTGCAGATCGCGGGCGAAGCGGGACTGCTCGTTCTGGACGGCGGCACGCGCGAAGTCCTCGCGTGACTGCCGCAGGTGACGGACCATCAGCATGGTGCTGGAGAGGATGAAGGCCATGAGTCCCGTGACCAGGAGTCCGAGGCCCATGGAGACGAGGTGGACGGGCGAGCCGTCCGCGCGGGTGGCGGCGAGCGGACCGGTGATCACCACGACGGCGAACAGCGGCCAGGCGTAACGGGGTTGCAGCACCAGGGGCAGTGTGCCCGCCAGATAGCCGGCCAGGACGCAGAACTCCACGTCGAGCACCTCGGCGGAGAGCGCGACGACCAGGATCTGGCCGACGAGCGCGACGGCGGCTCTGCGGGCCGGTCCGCCGTCACGGCCGGAGCGCTGGGTGATGAAGACGCCCACCTGGAGCGCCAGCAGCACTCCGGCCAGCAGCGGAACCATCACCACCTCGGTCGCGGGATGGGTTCTGTCCCGAAGCGAGCTGTGGACCAGGACCGACACGGCGAGCGTGGCCGTGATCAGCAGCGCCAGCAGTCGGCTGACACCCGGCTGGCACAGTCCATTGGCGCGACAGGATGACTTCAGCTGCATCACAGATCCCCTGACCCCCGATTCGACGTTCGTCCTCGCGGTTTCGAGCGGATTGCACCGGCCTGCCGCCGTTCCCGGAGGAACGGCGGCCGGATCTACGGGGTCGCCGAGCTGGGAGTCCGGTCGTTCTCCCGGTCCGCGCCCACCGGGGCCGGGGTGTCCTGGTCCGGCCGCGGGCGGGGAATCGCGAGGGCGCACAGGGCGCCGACCAGGACCACGGCGACACCGATCCAGATGCCCGGCTTCATGCCGTCGACGAAGCCCTGGGCGGTGCGGTCGTCGCCGTAGTGCATGAACACACTGCTCAGGATGGCGGTGCCGAGAGCGCCGCCGATCTCACGGACGGTGTTGTTGGCACCCGACGCCTTACCGCGGTACTGCGGTCCGACCGAGCCCAGCACCACCGCCGCGGTCGGGGCGAAGACGAGGCCCATGCCGATACCCGCGACGATCATGGCGCCGACCATACGCGAGTACGGAGTGTCCGAGGAGGCGACCAGATTGATCCAGGCCAGTCCGATCGCCTGGAGGAAGAGACCGGCCGCCATCAGCCGTCCGCCGCCCACCTTGTCGGTCAGGGCACCGGCGACGGGCGCCACGAACATCGGCATCAGGGTCCAGGCCAGGGTGAGCACACCGGCCTCCAGCGGGGTGCGTACCGGGGCGATCTGGAAGAACTGCGCCAGCAGGAAGATCGACCCGAAAACGCCGAAGTACATGGTCGCGGAGACCAGGTTGGAGAAGACGAAGGCCCGCTTGCGGTAGAAGGACAGCGGAAGCAGCGGCTGGGGCGCCCGGCGCTCCCACATCACGAACAGGGCCAGCAGGACGACACCGCCGGCGAACGCCGACAGGATGATGCCCGAACTCCAGCCCCTGTCCTCGCCGTTCACGATCGCCCAGACCATGGAGAGGAGTCCCGCCGTCGCGAGGAGCATGCCGAGCAGGTCCAGCCGGGTCCCGTCCAGGGAGCTCTCGCGGAGTACCGCGAGGATCAGCGGGATCGCCACCAGGCACACCGGGACGTTGATCCAGAAGATCCACTGCCAGTCGAGCCCGTCGACCACCGCGCCGCCCACCACGGGACCGAGCGCCACGGCCATACCGCTGACCGCGGACCACAGGCCGAGGGCGAGGTTGCGCTTCTTGTCCGGAACCTCCTCCGCGAGGAGGGTCAGCGACAGCGGCATCACGGCCGAGGCGCCCAGGCCCTGCAGCGCCCGCATGACGATGAGCTGCTCGCTGCTGTCGGAGAGGCCGCAGCCGATCGAGGCCAGGGTGAACAGCGCGATGCCTGCCACGAAGACCCGGCGCCGGCCGAACCGGTCACCCAGCGCCGCCCCCGTCAGCAGCAGACAGGCGAAGCTGAGGACGTAGGCGTTGACGAACCACTGCAGCTGCTGAGTGGACGCCTCCAGATCGACGGCCAGGGTCCGCAGCGCCGTCGACACCACCAGGTTGTCGAGCGCGACCATGAACATCGGCAGACTGCACGCGACGATGACCACCCATAAGGGCCTCCGGTTCTCCCCGGCGCCCCGGGCGGCGAGCCGGGGCACGGCTCCACCCTCCCCAGACTTGATCGTGCTCATGACAAAACCTCCATGGTGCGGGCCCGTGCGAGGGCGGAAGGGAAGGGGGAGTGGAGCGGGGGGATTCAGGCCGCGTGGCCGCTTTGCGCGGCGTCCTCGCCTGCCTTGGCGTCGAGCCGTCGCTTGGCCTCGTCCCAGCTGATCGGCAGCTCCGCGGAGCCCGCCTCCCAGTAGACGAAGGTCGAACGCCGGCAGGCCGCCCGCGACGCCCGCATCGAGGTGAGATGCGGGTCGGTCTTCGCGTAGGCGAACAGCGTGTCGCGGTCCTGCCAGGCCGACAGGGTGAAGAAGGTGCGCCGCAGCGGCTGTGCGACGAGGGAGGCGCCGTACACGCCGTGCGCGGTCTTCACCTGGCTCCAGGAGCGCAGGGAGTGGACCAGGAATTTCGGCACGTCCGACAGGGACTTCAGTTCAAAGCGCGACGCCATGACGTAGACGCGCGTGTTCGCAGGTGCGGGGTGAGGGGTGATCCAGCCGAGGGTCGGCATCGCGACACCCACCTTCCAGGAGACGACCGGCTAAGCTCATAATGGATAGTAGCGCGATCCGTTATCCGTTATCCAGTGGATACTAGAACGTAAGTGGAGTTCGATGAAGATCTCGGAGCTCAGCCGCCGCAGTGGGGTGTCCATCCCCACGATCAAGTACTACCTCCGGGATGGTCTGCTGCCCCAGGGACAGCTGACGACGGCGGCCAACCAAGCCGACTACGGCGAGGAGCATCTGCGGCGGCTGCGGCTGATCCGGACCCTGGTCGGTGTGCGGCGGCTGTCGGTGAGCGCGGTCAGGGAGATCCTGGGCGCCATCACCGAGGAGGGCGACCTGCACCAGATCTTCGGCATCGTGATCGACGCCCGGCCGGCCACCAAGCTGCGGAAACAGGACCGGGAGGAGACGGCCGGGGGTGACACGGAAGGTGTCGCGGACGCGCGCCGGCTGATCACCGAGATGGGCTGGGAGGTGTCTCCGGGTACGGCGGCCATCCAGACCCTCGGCGAGGTGCTGGACGCGCTGTCCGATGTGGACTCGGGCATCGGCTGGCAGTCCCTGCTGCCGTACGCGCGGCTGACGGACCGCATCTCGGAGCTGGACGTCAAACAGATGAACGGCGCGTCCGACCTGCTGGAGCTGGCCGAACGCGCCGTTCTTGTCTCGGTGTTGCTGGAACCCGCCCTGCTGGCCCTGCGCCGCCTCGCCCAGGAGGACAAGTCCGCCC
Organism: Streptomyces sp. NPDC048584; assembly: GCF_043199595.1. Lineage (NCBI taxonomy): Bacteria > Bacillati > Actinomycetota > Actinomycetes > Kitasatosporales > Streptomycetaceae > Streptomyces > Streptomyces sp. NPDC048584. The sequence goes on along the minus strand of NZ_JBICWF010000001.1, from coordinate 990,407 downwards.
GCCTGTTCAGCGGCAGCCCGGGCGGGGGAGAGACGGCGTGAGAGCGGTCAGGACAGTTCGCCGATGAGCCGGCCGGCGGCCTCCGCCCCGGCGGAGAACGCGGCCTCGTGGGAGCCGATCAGGTCCGGTCCGAGTTCCTTGGAGTGGAAGTAGGACCCGGCCAGCTTCACCCGGGTGCCCTCGTTCGCCCCGTGGATCATCGACTGCCGGTCGCGCAGCGCCATGTCGATCACCGGGTGGGTGTAGTCGAACTCGGCGATCACCGTCTCCGGGTCCACCGGACGCGGCGGGTCCAGGGTGACGAAGTAGTCCCGCTCCGCCGTGAAGTCCTGCAGCCGGTTGAGGTAGTACGTGACGAAGCAGCGGGTCGCGCCGTCCGCGGCGACCTTGCCGTAGTTCCAGGCCAGCCAGCCCTCCCGGCCGGCCGGCATCAGCGACGGGTCGGTGTGCAGCACCACCTTGGAGCGGCTGTAGCGGATCCCCTCCAGCGCCGTCGCCTGTGCGGGCGTCGGGTTCTCGAGAAGGGCGCGGGCCTCGTCGGCGTGCGTGGCCACCACCGCGTAGTCGAAGGTCGTGGCGCCGGACGCGGTGGTCACCGTGACCCCGTCGGCGTCCTGTCGTACGGCGGTGGCGGGCTCCGAGACCCGCAGGTCGGGGCCGGTCGCGGCGAGCGCCTTGCGGACGTAGGAGATCGAACCGCCGCCCACCGTGCGCCAGTCGACACGCCGGCCGCCGAGGCCGCCCTCGTCATGGCCGACGAAGAAGGCGATCACGGTGGCGGCGGGCATCTCCCAGACCAGCTCCGCGGGCACCGACCAGACGGCCGAGCAGAGCATGATCAGGTACGAGTGGCGGAACTCCTGGCTGTAGCCGCCCCGGTCCAGGTACTCGCCCATCGACATGTCCGCGCGCCCGCGCGCGAAGTCACGGCGGCTCTCCTCGTGGAAGCGGCGCACCTCACGCCACACGCCCGGGAATCCGGGATGACGCTCGGCGTAGCGCGCCTCGACGGCGGCCTCGTCCAGTTCCAGCTCCTCGGTGCCGAACTCGAGGCCGCTGTCGAGGTCGAAGAAGGTGAAACCGCCCGGGTGGGCTACGGTCTCCACGCCGAGGTCGTCGAAGAAGCCGCACAGCTGCGGGTAGAAACGGCGGTTGAAGACGATGAACGCGGTGTCCAGGCCGATCACCCGGCCGTTCTCCTCCACCTCCACGGTGTTGGCGTGGCCGCCGGGGCGGTTCTCGCGTTCGAAGACGGTGATCCGGGCGCGGTCGCGCAGATGGTAGGCGGCGGACAGTCCGGCGGGGCCGGAACCGATCACGGCGACGGTCGGCGGGGTGTGCTGCGGCATGGGAGGTCCTTCCGGGTTCACAACGATGGTCGGGAAGTCGGGGGGCGGGGCGGTGCGGGGTCCGCGCCCAGGTCGTGGTGGTGCGGCGGGGCCGTGCCGCCGTCCACCGCGACGGCCAGCAGATGGCCGGGGCCGGGACGCAGCAGGTCGAGGCGCCAGCGCCGGCCGGAGTCCGGGCACCGCGCGTCGGTCACGGTGAACCGGCCGGAGCCGCACGGCTCGAACCGCGTCCCCCGCACCCCGTGCGCCAGTCCGGTGCCCAGCCCCTTCAGATAGGCCTCGGTCAGGACCCACAGCTCGCCCAGGGCGAGGAGCGGGTCCGGGGCGGAGTCCAGCGCCGCCCGCTGCACGTCGTCGAAACGGTCGCGCAGCGGGCCGGCCGTGGCACGGTCGAAGGGCATCCGTTCGACGTCGACGCCGCAGGCCCGCCCCCGGGTGACCACACAGGCGATCAGGCCGTCGGTGTGGGACAGGTTGAAGCGCAGACCGCCGTGGTCGTCTCCGAGTTCGGGACGCCCGTGGCGGGTGCGGACGAAACGCCAGGTGTCCACCGGCAGCCCGGTGCGGACGGTGAGCGCCGTCCGGCACAGCAGCCGCCCGCCCAGGAACCGCAGCCGCGCACCCGGCGTACGGAGCCGGTCGTGCCGCGCCCGCTCCGCTTCGGACAGCAGCTCCGGGCCGCCCAACCGGTGCGCCAGTTCGGGCACATGCTCCTCGGGCAGGGTCCACAGGTCGGCCATCGGAGTGTCAGCGGGCCTCGGCGCCGCGGACGTCCCCGTCGGGCGCGGTCCGGTCGGCCAGGGTGATCGGCCAGTGGGACAGCAGCCGGTTCTCCGCGTGCAGCCGCACCAGCACGTCCAGCACCTCAGCGGCCGCGTCCGGGTCCCGGTAGGGCTCGTACGGGGCGAACCGCATGCGCAGTCGCTCCAGTTGCAGCACGAGGAGGGCCGCGCTGGGCAGTGGACCGGCCATGGTCCCGTGCGAGTGGACGTAGGTGTGGACGCACGCGGCCGCCGCGTGCACCAGGCAGTACTCCTGCGCCAGGTCGAAGAGTTCCGCCGAGTGGGCGTAGCCACGCCCGAGTTCGGCCTGCAGCCTGCCCTGCCGCTCCCGCAACGGGTCCAGCCGGCCGAGGAGTTCCTCCGCGATGCCGGCTGCCAGCAGCAACCGGTCCCGGTCCTTGTCGGTGGCCTCCTCGGCGAGCGCCCGCAGCCGCTCCAGGGAGTGGGGCGCGGCCAGGACGGCGTCGTCCATGCCCCGGCTGGAGAGCTCCTGCTCCGCGGGCCGGTAGACGGGCAGTTCGGTGTCCATGCCGTACAGCACGGCCACGCGTTCCGCGGCCGCGGCACGGACTCCGGGGTCGGCGGTGAGGCCCTGCCGGAGCAGCGAGGGCAGCTGGTGGCCGATGTTGCGGAGGTTCACCACCGTGTTGCCGTCGGCCATGTTGGTGACGAGGAGGTCCCGCAGCATCTTCTGGTGCATGCCGAAGCGCGGATGCGTCCGCAGGAACACCCGTGCCCCGAGCACCACGTTGAGCCGGGACAGGGTCTCCTCGAGCAGGGTCGGCACCACGTACTTGGCCACCGACGACCACACGCTCACCTGGGCCGGGGAGGCCTGGAGGCTGCGGACGGCGCCCAGGCACACCGCGTCGGCGATCATCAGCTCGGCGAAGGACTCGGCCAACTGACGTCCGGTGTACGGCACGTCCACGACGGGCCGGTCGAACAGCACCCGGTCCTGCGCGAACTCCAGGGCCGTACGCAGCGAGGTGTCCACCCCCGACAGGGCGAGGCTGAGAATCACCAGCCGGGCGGTCTGGCTGGTCTTCAGCGCGATCTCCAGGCCCTGCCCCTCCGCGCCGATCCGGTCGGAGTCGGGGACGAACACGCCGTCGAACCGCAGCCCGCTGAGGTCCAGGGCCCGTACACCGTGCTGCCTCACCGGGTGGGTCTCGCGTACCGTCTCCGCCTCGGCCCGCCACTTGTCGACGACGAGGATCGAGTAGTCCCCGGCGCCGCCGCGCGGCCCGGTGCGGGCGAAGACGACCATGCGGTCGGAGTAGGTGGCGTTGCCGATCGGCCACTTCTCACCGGTGAGCCGGTAGCCGCCCGGCACCCGCTCGGCGACGACCTCGTTGTTCAGCAGGTCGCTGCCGTGCGCGGCCTCGGACAGTCCCCAGGACAGGCCGACACCGCCGTGGATGTCGGCGATCTGACGCCGCTTCTGCTCGTCGGTGCCGGCGATCCACACCGGGGTGAAGGCGGCCTGCGTCAGACCGAGCGCGATCGCGGTGGCGCCGTCACGGCGGGCCACCAGCCGCATCAGGGTGAAGCCGGTCTCCGGATTGCCGGCCTTGCCGCCCTGCTCGGCCGGCAGACCGTAGTCCAGGAATCCCCAGCGGCGCAGCATGCCGACGAAGGCGTACGGGAAGGTGTCGTGCTCGTCGTGTTCCAGCACGGCGGTGAACGGCATCCGGCTCGCCGGGTCGTGCGGGTCGCCGAGGTACTGCTCGAACCGTCGGGCCAGATCGGTCAGCTCGGCCTGGGACATCAGGAGGTCTCCATCGGGTCGTACGGGCGGGAGGTGACGGGGGCGAGGGCAACCGGCAGCGCGGTCATCAGCCGGTTGCCCCGGCGCAGGGCGTCCGTGGTGTCGAGGGCGGGCAGCAGATCGGGGCCGTGCCGGCGGGGGTCGGTGCCGGCGGCGCGGGCGAGCAGGAAGGACAGGACGGCGGTCAGCCAGCCGGAATCGCCCGGCTCGCCGCCGTACAGCGGCCGGTGCCGGTTGGCCCACCACAGGTGGACGCACGCGGCGGCGGCGTGCAGCCAGGCGTAGCGCTCGGCGACGTCGGCCAGGGCGTTGGGGTCGGCGCCGCGCCGGCGCGCCGACGCGGCCTCGGCGCCGAGCGAGGCGACGGCGTCGGACACCCGGCGCACCAGCGCCCCGGCGCGCGGATCGGCGAGCTCCGCCCGGACCGGCCCGGCGATCCCGCGCAGCCCCGTCAGTACGGGATCGGCGCCGCGTACGACCAGGTCCAGCCGGGTCGGCTCGTACGGCGGCAGCTCGGCCCCGAGGTCGAACAGCCGCTCGAGGACGTGGGGGTCCGGCTGTTCCTGCCGGCCGGCGAGGGTGGGGATCTGGGCGGCGTAGGAGCGCAGGTTCGCCAGCGGGCTGGCGTCGATCACCCGTACCACCGCCGTGTCGCGCTGCAGCTTCTGGAACAGCCCCGCGCCCGGCGCGCCCTCGCGCAGCACCGAGCGGGTGGCGAGGACGGCGGCGCAGCGCCGCACCAGCTCCTCGCACGCCTCGGCCACCACATGCTTGGCGGCCGGCGCCCACACGCTGAACGTCCCCGGTACGACGTGCACACCCCGGGCGGCGGCCAGCGCCACCGCGTCCGCCGCCAGCAGCGCCGCCGAGGCGACGGCCAGCTCCCGGCGGGAGTGCGGCGCCTCGACGAGGGGCGTGCCCGCCACCTCGCGCCCGGCAGCGAAGTCCAGCGTCAGCCGCAGCGCCGTGTCGGCGCAGCCGAGACTGCCCGCCATGCTCATCAGCCGTACGGCCTGCTGGGCGAGGACCGCCACCTCGAGACCCTCGCCGACCTTGCCGACCAGGGCGTCCTCGGGGACCGGTGTCCCGTCGAAGCGCACCCGCGCGGTGTCCACGCCCCGCATGCCGCCGGTGCGCGGGGCGGGCTCGCGGACCAGTCCGTCGGCGCCGGGGTCCAGCAGGTAGGCGGAGAAGGCGCCCGGCCCGCGCTCTCCGGTGCGGGCGACCACGTAGAGGGCGTCACAGCGCAGGCCGTTGCCGACCATCCACTTCTCGCCGTGCAGCCGTCCGTCCCCGTCGAGGCGTACCTCGCCCGCCAGCAGATCGCTGCCGTGCGCGGCCTCGGTCAGGGCGAACCCCACCGAGCCGCCGCCGGTCAGGATGCGGGCCACCCGCTCGCGCTGCCGCTCGCTGCCGTGCAGCTGGAGGCAGGTGGCGGCGATGATGCTGAACATGGTGCCCGGCATCACATTCACGTCCCGGCGGGCGGCGGCCCGTACCAGGGTCAGCCCGCGGTCGAACGTGTCGAACGCCCCGCCCCACTCACGCGGCAGATAATTGAGGTGGAAACCGGCCGAGACCAGCGTCCGGCACAGCTCGTCGGGAGGGGCGTCCGCCTCGTCACGGGCCACGGCCGCGGCGAAACCGTACGGGTTGCCCGGGTCCCCGGGGTCCCCGAGCAGCTCCTCGACCTCCTCGGGGGCCGGCGCGCGGTTCATCGGGCGGCCTCCGTGAGCGCGGCCGGCTCCACCGGCACCGGGCGGTAGTCCGCCACCGACGTCGGCAGGGTGACACCGGCGGTGGCGAGCTGGGCGATCCGGGTGTGGAAGGCGGCGCCCCGCATCAGATGGTGGGCGACGTCGGCGACCGTCCGGTTCTCCGGGGTGTTCAGATAACTGCCGGACACCCAGGCGTTGAAGCTGCCCATCGCGGGACCGCACCAGATCTGGTAGTCGGCGGCCCGGTCCCGCTGCCCGGTCACCGCCCAGCGCGACGCCATGCCCAGATACCAGCGGAACACCAGGGCCATCCGCCGCTTGGGGCTGTCGGCCGCCCGGCGCAGCTGGTCGGGGTCGCGACGGCTGAAGTACGCGACGCACTCCTCCCACACGTCGTCCAGCGGACGCCGGAACACCTGTGACTCCAGCCGCTCGCGCTGCGCCCGCGGCAGCGCGTCGATGCCGTCGTACGCCTGGTAGAGCTGGTAGAGCTGGGCGGCGCGCATCGGGAACATCGATCCGCGGCGCAGTACCTGCAGCTCGACCCCCATCTCGAACATGTCGGCGGCCGGTGCCATCACACAGTCCGTGACCTCCGCCTGCGCCAGCAGCTCGCGGGTGATCGCGGAGGTGCCGGACTCCAGGCACGACTGGTTGACGGACCCGGTCACCACATAGGCGGCGCCCATGGCGAAGGCGGCGGCGACGGCGACCGGGGTGCCGAGGCCGCCGGCCGCGCCGACCCGGACCGGGACGGCGTAGCGGTGCTCGTGCTGGATCTGGTCGCGCAGCCGAAGGATCACCGGGAACAGCGCGGGGAGCGGGCGGCGGTCGGTGTGCCCGCCGGAGTCCGCCTCCACGGTGATGTCGTCGGCGAGCGGCAGATGATGGGCGAGCTGCGCCTGCTCGGCGGTGATCGATCCGTCCCGCAGCAGGGCGTCGACCATCGCGGCGGGCGCCGGACGCATAAACCGCTCGGCGGTCTCGGACCGGGACACCTTGGCGATGACCCGGTGCCCGGCGACGATCCGGCCGGACGGCTCCCGGCGCAGCCCCGCCAGCCGGTAGCGCACCAGATGCGGGGTCAGCCCCAGGAAGGCCGACGCCTCGACACAGCGCACTCCGTGCTTCAGGAACAGCTCGACGGCCTCCCGCTCCAGCCGCTCCTCGCTGGGGCTGTGGATGAGGTTGACGGCGTACGGAAGTCCGGGGATCTCGGCGGCGAAGCGGGCCAGGGCCTCCTCGATGGTCTTCGGCAGCAGACCGGCCGCGCCGAACGAGGCGAGGAAACCCTGCCGGGCCAGCGCGATCACCAGGTCGGCGGAGGCGATTCCGCCCGCCATCGCGCCGGCCATGTACGACTGCCGTACCCCGTGCGCGGCACGGAACGCGGCCGAACCGAGGCGGTGCGGCGGCAGCGTCGGGGCGGCGGCCAGCACGGCCGGCCCGTCCCCGCCCGCGGCCGCCGTGCCGCCGGCGGCGGCGCCGACGCCCTGCGGCGTGGACACGATGAAGCAGGGCTGCTCCAGCTGGGCCAGGACCTGCTGGATCCCGGCCGGTTCCGTACTCGGATATCCGCCCCCGTACCAGCGGAGCGTCTCGGACGTGGTGCTCATGGACAACACAACTCCTCGGCCGTGCCTGCGGTCAGTCGGCATCCGGACGGACCTCGATGGCCACGTCGGTCAGTTCGTAGATGCGCAGCCCCGGCTTCCACAGGTCCGCGTCGGCGATCAGCAGCAGCCGGCCCGCCTCCTCGCGGACCTCCTTGACGTGCACGTCGAAGAAGAGCTCGCGGTCGTCGCGCAGGATCTGCCCCCGGTACTTCCAGGACATCTCCACATCGGTGGCCATGGCGAAGCGGGGCCGGGTCATACCGCGGGCGAGATCCTGGTCCAGGACGAACAGCCGCAGCGCCTGGAGCACCGCCTCGACGCCGAGCGAGCCCGGCATCACCGGGTCGCGGTGGAAGTGGCAGTCGAAGTACCACTCGTCGGGCCGGATACCGCGGTGCCCGTGCAGATAGCCCGCGCCGTGCCGGCCCCCGTCCGCGACCACGTCGACCCGGTCCACCAGGTCGAAACGCCCGCCCGGCAGACGCAGCGCGCCGCCGGAGTCGTCCCGGAACGCGGGTGCGTCCGAGCCCAGTTCGAGCCGCCTCACCCGCTCCGGGGCGGGCTTCTCCTCCTCGAGCCACGTCGGCTTGTACGTGCCGCTGTCCAGGCCCACCTGGTTGGCGAGCGCGGACTCGGAGAAGTACCCGAAGAGGGACTCGCCGGTGTAGAACACCTCGCCGTCCGCGGACAGTTCGTAGGAGAAGTTCTGCAGTACGGCGCCGGAGACCACGCTCGTCATCAGCAGCTTCGAGTGGTGCCGTACGGTCTTGCCGCGCAGGTCGATGTCCTTGACCAGGGTGGCCCGGCCGTCCAGGTTGCGGATCGCGTACTGCTCCCGCGGCTCACGCAGGGTCGCGCCCAGGTAGTAGCCGAGGAAGATGGCCGCCTGCAGCGAGCTCTCCATGTAGACGCAGTTCGGCATGTACGGCGAGGAGTTCTGCCGGTAGTACCAGGCGTCGTCCGGGGAGTCGTACTCGGTGACCATCTCGGAGCCGGGGCTGAGATCGCCGCGGGTTCCGGTGAGCGACATGACCCGGTCGACGAACTGGAAGTCGCCGTTGGGGATGTAGGGCGCCCTGCTGTCGCGGTAGATCTCGAACTCCGGGCCCATCGCCATGTCGAGGAGGCCCTTGGCGGAGTGCGCCAGATGCAGCTCGTTGATCATGGCGGCCTCGCCGCTGCGGTTGCGGCGGCCGAGGAAGGCGGGCACGCCGCCGGTCTCGGGCCGGTACGGGGTGCCGGGCTTCTCCACGATCTGCAGACCGAGGTTCTGCATCCGCACCACCGGCTTGTCCCCGAGGTGGATGAGGACGTCCGCGATGACCGTCGGCCGCGGCAGCAGGGTCAGTTCGGTGACCTCGACCTCGTAGCGGATCTCGGCGTCCTTCGGGGTGACCTGGCCGCGCACCTGGACGTCGATGCGCCGGTCGGTGACCGTCTGGAAGCGGGCGTCCGGCAGCGTCAGATGCATGCCCTGGTGCATGAGGTAGATCTGCAGCATCTGGATGGCGCCCTCGGCGATCAGGGAGCCGGCCAGTACCGGGTCGTCGGGGAAGTGGCAGGTGAAGTACCAGGCGTCCGGCTCCAGCCGCTTGACGGCACTGATCGCGCCGAGTTCGCACGGCCCGCCCTTGCGGTCGACGACGACCTCGTCCACCATCCGCAGCCGGGCGTCCGGCAGCCGCAGCGCCGGGTTGATGCCGGGGTCCTGTGCGTGCTCCGGGCCGAACACGTTCCCGGGCCGGCCCTGGGCCAACAACTCCAGGTCGTGTGCGTCGAGTCGGTTCTTGCCGGTGTACGCGAGGGGCTTGAAGGTGCCCTTCGGGAGGGCCGCGCGGCGGGCCCGTTCCTGGTCGGTGATGACGACGCCGAGCGGGGTGTCCAGCTCCGCCTTGCTGAAGAACCCCGCGCAGGCGTCCCGGAGTTCGAGGATCAGCTCGCCGTCGGCGTAGCAGTCGTAGCTGAAGAAGAAGATCGTGGTGTCGCCCTGGTGGACGAACCGGTCGATGGAGATCTCGTAGCGCAGCGTCTGCCCGGTGGTGGGCAGCCCGCCGCGGAAGATCAGCGAGCTGTCGAGCAGCCGGTAGACCCGCTCGCCCTTGTTGCGGAAGTCGATGCCCAGATAGGCGACCAGCAGCAGGTCGCACTGCCCGGACTCCACGGTCACCGCCGGCGGGACCCCGCCGTCCACCGCGTACCAGGCGTCCTCGGGCACGTCGTACTCGGTGGTGATCCTCGCGGGCTCGAGCACACCCGGCTTCGCGTCCAGTTCGGTGACGCGGGTGACGAAGTGGTACGGCGGCGCCGGCAGCCGTACCCGCGCCTTGAAGGTGTCGATCTCGGCGAACTCGGGGCCGAAGACCTCGGCCACCGAGCCGGTCGCGAACTCCAGCAGCTGCGCCTCGTCCCACACCACACCGTCGTCCGGGGCGCTGTCGCGCGGTGCCGGCGGCAGAGACGGCGCGGACGGCGCGGACGGCGCGGGCAGCGGTACGGCGGCGGGTGCGACCGGGGCGGGCGCGGCGCGCGGTACGGCGGGTGCCGGTGTGCCGAGCAGAGCCTCCGTACGGTCCAGAGCGGCCGCCTGGAGCACCCGGTGGGTCTCCATCACCACACCGTGCGCGGCGACGATCTCCCGGCGCAGTTCCCGCACCAGATCCGCGGCGGGCCCTGTGCCGGTGCGGGCGGCCGCCGGCGTCGAAGGGGCGGCCGGGCGGGGCGGGGCCGTACGGGCGGGTGGTGCGGCGGGGGCCGGCGCCGGGGCGGGCGGGGTCCAGGGGAGGACCGTGGCCGGCTCCCCGTCGAAGGTGATGACCTCGGACATCTCGAGGGTCGGGTCGGCGGGCATGGCGGCGGGCACCTCCGGCGGTGCGGACAGGACGGGGACGGCGGGTTCGGGCCGGGCCGCGGACGGCTCGGCGACCCCGGGACGCAGGGCGGACAGGACCTCGGCCGCCTCACGGGCGACCCGGTCGGGGACGGGCTCGCCCAGACCCACCCGGGTGGTGGGCAGCCGGCGGCCGGCCGGCACGGGCCGCGCGGCCGGCTCGGGCCCCAGCAGGGCCGACAGGTCCACCGGCACTCCGTGCCCCACGAGGCGGGCCACGAGCTGGGCGAGGGGTGTCGTGGCGGACACCCCGCGGCGGTCCACGCAGGCGGCCATGTGCGGCGCGTCGCCGAGCGTGTCGCGGATCCACCGCGAACAGGTGGCGCCGGGGCCCACCTCGATGAAGTAGCGGTAGCCGCGCTCGTACGCCGCGTGCACCAGCCTCGGGAAGTCGATCGTCGAACGCAGGGTCGTCGCGATACGCCGCGGCGACTCGGCCAGCCGGTCGGCGGCCAGCGGCTCGTAGTCGTACGCGCTGAACAGCTCCAGGTCCCCGAAGGAACCGGTCGGATAGTCGTTCAGCCGGGCCAGACCGTCGAACTCGGCGTCCACGACCGGGCAGTGCATGACCACGTTCACCGGCGAGCGGGCCGCACGGCAGCCCACCTCCTCGATGAGCGCCCGGCACTGCGCCGGATCACCGGCGATCACCAGCTCGCCCGGCGTGTTGACATGGGTGAGGAACACCCGGTCGTGACGGGTGAGCGCCTCACGCACCGGTTCGGCGGCGGAGAGCAGCACATGGGAGGCCCACACGGACGGGTCCGGGGTCTCCTCGGGCAGCCCCCACGCCTCACGCACGGTGCGCCGCGGGCCGCACAGCCGGTCCTGGAAGACGGGGCTGTCGCTGATCAGCGAGTCGCTGCGCCCCGCCGGGTCCCAGCCGCCGGTCGCGAACAGCATGCTCGACTCGCCCAGGCTGTAGCCGAAGCCGCCGTGCGCGGTGACACCCAGCACCTCCCGCACCAGGGCGGTGTACAGGATGGCGAAGCTGGTGCCGGTGGCGAGCATGAACGGCACGTCACCGCCGAGACGTTCCTCCAGCAGCATCAGATCGCGCCGGGTGAGCGCCTCACGCGACCGCGGGTACAGATGCGCGGCGCGCAGCATCCGGGCCGGTTCGGCCGCCTGCCCCTCGAAACGGTCCAGCAGGGCGGGGAAGGCGCGGAAGAGGTCCGCGCCGAGCCCCGGATAGCTGTTGAAGGCGCCCGGGTAGACCAGGGCGACCCGGCCCTCGGGGCCGAGCGGCCGGGGCGTGAAGAACGAACCGGACGGAGTGGCCCACTCCCGGCCCTCGGCGTGCGCCACGGGCACGTCACGGGCCATCAGCTCCAGCTGCCTCACCAGCTCCTCGCGGCCGTGGCCGACCAGGACGGCGCGCAGCCGCCGGCCGTCGAGCCGGCCGGCCGCCTCCCGCGCCAGCGTGTGCGGGTCGGCGCCGTCGTCGAGCAGCGCCCGGTACCGCCCGGCCTCCGCGACCAGCGCGTCCGGTGTGTCCGCGCCGACGGCCAGCAGAACGGGACCGCCCGCCCGGTACCAGTCGGCGACCGGCCGGGGCCGGTCGGCGCCGGGCACCGAGGACAGCACGAGATGGGCGTGCGAGCCGCCCGCGCCCAGCATGCTCACGGACGCGTGCCGGCGGGTGCCCGCACGTTCGCGCAGCCAGGGCCGCGACGTCTGAGGCACATGGAAGGCGGACGCCTCGAACGCGTCGGCGAGCTCGTCGGCGGGCCGCAGCCAGCCGCGCGTACCGGGCAGATACGCGTACCGCAGACACAGGACCGCCCGGAGCAGCCCGGCCATCCCGCTCGCGCACCCGGTGTCACCGAGCTGCGCCTTCACACTGCCCAGGGCGGTGTTGCCGGCGCCCGCGCGGTACACATGGGCGAGCCCCGCGATCTCCGCGCGGTCCGCGTCCCGTGTGCCGTCCGCGTGGGCCTCCACATAGCCCACCTCGGCGGCGTCGACACCGGCCTGCGCCAGTGCCGCCCGCGCGGCCCCGGCCAGCTCCCCGGCGTCCGCGCCGGGCAGCGCGCCGTCGGCGGGCGCGTACCGTACGGCCGTCCCGTCGATCCGCGCGTGCACCCGGCCGGTGCTCCCGGCCGCGTCCGCGCGGGTGACGACCAGGGCGCCGGCGCCCTCGCCGACCCGCCGCCCGCGGCCGCCGTCGTTGAACGACAGCCCCGCCCCGGCGTCGAGCTCGGGCCAGGTCAGCAGGTTCTCCGCCGAGCCGGCCAGATCGACGGCGCCGACCAGCACCGCTTCCAGGTCCGGGTCGAGCAGCAGCAGCCGTGCCACCTCGAGGGCCTCGGCGGTACCGGCACCGTCGGCGGACAGGGTGAACGACGGTCCGGTCAGGTTCCACCGGGAGGAGATCCGCCCGGCCATGATGTTCCCGATGTAACTGAGCACCTCGTTGGCGCCGATCGGGTCCACCACGGCGTCCCGGGAGACCGCGGCGAGCGCCGCCCGCTGCTCCTCGGTGAGTTCCAGGCCCGCCTCGTCGAACTCGCGGCGCAGGAACGCCCCGAGCCCGTGACGGCTGAGCCGGGCGTGCGTGTACGGCTCGATCTCCGTCACCACCACCACGGCGACCCGGCGCGGATCGGGGGTGTCGCCCGGTCCGGCGCCGAGCCGGTAACCGGCGTCGCGCAGCGCCTCGTCGGCGACCTTGGTCATCAGCGCGTGCTGCGGGTTGTAGATCCGCAGGTCCGACGGCGGCACCCGGAGCTCCACCGGGTCCACCTCGACCCCGTCGACGAACGCCCCCTGCGGCGCGGTGAGTCCGGCCTCCTCCAGGGTGCCGCCGTCGGTACGGTCCAGGCCGCGCCAGCGCTGCTCCGGCAGCGGGCGCAGATCGTCGTCGCCCCGGTGCACGGCGCGTTCGAACGCCTCCACGGTCTCGAGCGACCCGAAGTGCGCGCCCAGGCCCACCACATCCAGGGCCGGCGGCACGGCGGGCCCGGTGTCGTCGTGAGCGGCGGAGGTGGCGTCCGAGAGCACGACGTGCGCGTTGGTGCCGCCGAACCCGAACGCCGAGACCGCGGCCCGGCGCGGACCGGGCCCCTCGGGCCACGCCCGCGCGGACCGCACCAGGACCGGTTCGCCGACCCCGCCGTCGGGAGAGGACAGCGGTTCCGCCACGCCGGTCGTCGGCGGGATCGTTCCGTCGTCCATGGCCAGGACGACCTTGAGCAGACTGCTCAGACCGGCCACCGTCAGCAGATGCCCGATGTTGCCCTTGACCGAGCCGAGCAGCGGCACCCCGCCGTGCGCGCCGAAGAACTCGGCGACGGACTCCGCCTCGGTGGCGTCCCCGATCGGCGTACCGGTGGCATGGCACTCCAGGTAGTCGATGCCGGCCGGGTCCACCCCCGCGTCCGCGTACGCCCGCGCCAGCGCGTCGAGCTGACCGCTCTTGCGCGGGACCAGCGGATGGCGTCCGGAGCCGTCGTTGGACAGCCCGATGCCGTCCACCACCGCGTGGATGCGGTCACCGTCGCGCAGCGCGTCCGCCAGCCGCTTGACCGCGACCATGCCGGCGCCCTGACCGGTGACGATGCCACCGGAACGGCGGTCGAAGGGCTGGCTGAACCCGTTCTCCGGATAGGCGTGCAGATCGGAGAACGACAGATGGATCAGCGTCGGATCGGGGGCGCAGACCCCGCCCGCGAGCACCAGGTCCGCCTGCCCGGAGGCGAGATGACCGCACGCCAGACTGAGCGCGTACAGCGCCGAGGAGCAGGCCGCGTCCAGGCAGTAGCGGGGTCCGCCGAGGCCCAGCGCGGCGGCGGTCACGGCAGCGGGCGACCCGCTGACCCGCAGGTTCTCCGGGACGACGGCCGTACGGTCGATCAGCGGGCGGCCCTGCGGCAGCCCGGCCAGCTCGGGCGCGTCCGCGCGGCGCAGTCCGGCCAGTACGGCCTCCTGCGCCAGCGGGACGCTGACCTCGGCCGAGGCGGGCGTGGGGAAGGAGTAGTTGCCCATCACCAGGCCCGTGCGGGCGAGGGTCTCGGGCCGTTCGTCCACGCCGCAGTCGCGCAGCGCCTCCCGGGCCGCGTACAGGGACCAGTGGAAGATCCGGTCCAGCCGGGCGAGCCGGCCGGGGTCGAGGCGGTAGCCGGTGGGGTCGAACTCGAAGCCGGTGACGAACCCGCCGCGACGGGAGGTGATGCGGTGGCGGGGGTCGAGGTCACGCTCGTCGAGCGCCGGCCCGAAGACCTCCTCGCCGCCGTCGCGGCGGCTGTCCGTGCCGCTTCGGAGGTTGTGCCGGAACTCCTCGGGAGTCCGGGCGCCGGGGAAAAGGCAGGAGATCCCGACGATCGCGTATCTGCTCATGACAGGGGGAGGTTCCTTCCCGAACGGGGGATCCTGTGGGGCGGGCGGCGGCGAACCGCCGCCCGCTCGGTACGTCCGGCACAGGCCATGGCTCAGCCCGCGAACTTGGCCGCCAGCTGCGGGGCCGAGACCACGGACACATCGGTGAACCGGGCGAGGACCCGGCCGTCAGGGGCACAGGCGGTGACGGTGAGCCGGGAGTCCGGGCCGTCGTGCCGCACCGGCTCCACCACGACGAGGAACGTCCCCGGCGAGGTCAGCGGCGCGTGCAGTTCCACTCCGCCGACGGCGAGCGGCAGCCCGGCGGCGGACCGGAAGCGGCGCACCCAGACCAGCGCGGCCTGGAGCAGCAGATCCGCGGGACCGGCCGCGTACCAGGAGGCGGCGGACGTCCCTACGGCCGTCGCGACGGGCTCGCACTCCAGCACCAGCCGCGCCTCCTCGTCGGCGAGCACGCGCCGCAGTCCGCGCAGCGCGGGTCCGTGGAAGAGCGTGCCGTCCTCGTACAGGCCGGCGGCGTCCGCGCCACCGCCCGGTGCGGGCAGTCCGGTCAGCGGGGCGGCCGGTGCCGGGGCGGGCCCGGTGAGCACGGTGGCGGCATAGTGCGGCCGGATCGCCCCGTCCTTCGTCACGGACCGGACGGCCACCGTCACCTCGCCGTCGGCCGGGGTCATCACCACACGGCACTCGTCGGGGCCGGTGCCGTCGAAGACGATCCCCTTGTGCACGGAGAAGTCGCGCAGCCGCACCGCGCGCCGCCCCTCGGCGTGCTCCACCGCGCCGAGCGCCCAGCCGATCGCCACGGCGGCCGGCAGCACCGGCACGGAGTCGATCTGGTGGTCGGTGACGAGCGGGGTGCCGGCCAGCTCCGTGAGCGACCGCCGTACGGTCGCCACGGCCGCCGGCGCCGGGCGCTCCCGCGAACTCAGCGGGGTCGTCGGGCCGAGCACCGTGACCGTGTCCGCGGCCCGCTCGGGCGCGAACTGCTCGGCGAACAGCCGGGCCCCCTCGGGCGCCTGGATGAGCGGGATGCCCCGCTCCTCGAACACCGCCTTGATCTGCGGGGACACCATGCCGCTGTCCCAGGCGCCCCAGTTCAGCGAGGTGACCCTGGCCCCCGGCAGCCGTCGGCGGGCGGACGCGGCCCAGGTGTTGAGGACCTCGTTGGCCATCGCGTAGTCCGACTGTCCCTGGTTGCCGAAGAATCCGGCCACCGACGAGAACAGCACGACGTGACGCAGACGTCCGGCGGGCAGCGCGGCCAGCACGGACCGCAGTCCGGCCAGCTTCGGGGCGAAGACCCGCTCGATCTCCGAGGCCTTCTTGTGGGCGATCAGCTGGTCCGCGAGGACCCCGGCGCCGTGCACCAGACCCGTGACCCGGTCCCGGTGCGGGGCGAGCGCGGCGGCCGTCGCGGCCTGGTCGGTGATGTCCACGGCGAGGTACTCGGCCTCGCTTCCGGCCGCGTGCAGCGCGTCGAGCGTGGCCCGGATCTCCCGGCCGCCCGTCACGTCCGCCGCGAGCCGACCCACCCTCTTCGGCGTCGGCTTCTCGCCGGACGCGGTGAGGGAGGCCGCGGCGGCCGCCTTCAGCCCGGCGTCGGGAACGCCGTGCGCCCAGTCGGGCTCCGCGTCGAGCGGGGTGCGGCCGAGCAGCAGCAGCCCCGGGCGGTGCCGTTCGGCCAGCTGGAGCAGGCAGGTGGCGGTGATGCCGCGCGCCCCGCCGGTGACGACCAGGAGGTCGTCGGAGGTCGGCGCGCCGACCTCGGGCAGCTCCTCGGTGAGCGGCCGCTCGGCCAGTGTCAGCCCCACCCGGCGTGTTCCGTCCAGGCCCACCTGCACCGGCTCCGGGGCCGAGTCGGCGGCCTCGTCCAGCAGCAGCGCGGCCCCGGTGGCGGCGTCGAGCGCGGGGTCGAGGTCGACCGCGCGGCAGAACAGGGCGGGCGCCTCCAGCGCCAGCGTCTTGACCAGGCCCGCCACTCCGCCGGCCGGAGCCAGCTCCTCGGCGACGCCGGTGAGTCCGAAGGCGCCGTCGAGGACGGTCGCGGTGAGGAAGGCGGCACGGCCGTGCTCGGCCGCCGAGGTCAGCGGTGCCACGACATGCCGTGCGAGAAGCAGCGAGTGGGCCAGCCGCCGGGTGCCTTCGGCCCATTCGGCGCGGGGCTGTGCGGTGACGTCGACGACCAGGGCGATGCGGTCGGCGAAGATCTCCTCGATCTGGGCGGCGAGTTCGGTGGTGCCCCAGCCGGTGAGGGCGTGGTCGTGTACGTCGTTCGAGCGCGCCGGGACTCCCGGCAGACGCAGGGTGTGCACCCGCCGGCCGGTGCCGGTGAGCCGTTCGACGAGCCGTGCGGCCAGCTGCGAGCCGTCGTCCACGACGAGGGCGCCGTGGTCCGGGTGGTAGGCGTCGAGCAGCGGGTCGGAAGCGGAGAGTTCGACGAGCGCGGCCTGCGCCCGTCCGATGCGGGAGGGTCGGTCGGACTCCGGTTCCGGCGGATGGTCCTCGGACGCCCCGGCGGAAGCGGCCTCCCGCCCGGCCGTGCGGGGCACACCCGCGCCCGCCACGAAGTCGACGATGTCGCCCAGTGTGCGCAGTTCGGCGAGTTGTTCGGGGCCGGCGGTGGTGGTGGTGTGGAAGCGTTCTTGGATGACGCCCATGATCTCGACGCGTTTGATGCTGTCGATGCCGAGGTCGGCTTCGACGTTCATGGTGAGGTCGAGCATGTCGGCGGGGTAGCCGGTCTTGTCGGCGACGACCTCGAGGAGGGTGGCGCGGACGGTGTCGGCGTCGGGGCCGGTGGCGACCGGGGCGGGTGCCTGGGCGGTGGTGCCGGCGATGAAGTCGACGATGTCGCCGAGTGTGCGCAGTTCGGCGAGTTGTTCGGGGCCGGCGGTGGTGGTGGTGTGGAAGCGTTCTTGGATGACGCCCATGATCTCGACGCGTTTGATGCTGTCGATGCCGAGGTCGGCTTCGACGTTCATGGTGAGGTCGAGCATGTCGGCGGGGTAGCCGGTCTTGTCCGCGACGACCTCCAGGAGGACCGAGCGGACCCGGCCGGCGTCCATCCCGGCGGCGGGTGCCGGAGCGGGCGCGGGTTCCGGAGCGGGCGCCTGGGCCGGTGCGGGCGTCCAGGTCGCGGGCAGGGCGGGGGCCACCGCCGGTTCCGGGAGGGGAAGGGGCGTCGGCGCGGGGAGCGCGGGCTCCTGGGCCACGGGTGCCGATGCGGGAAGCGCCGGCGCCGACGCGACCGGCGCCGCCTCGGCGCCGAGCTCCAGGGAGGCCAGCCGGCCCAGCACCTCGTTGGCGCGGACATGGGTGCGGCCGATCGCCAGCCCGTGCTCCTTGACCGAGCTGATCCCGGGCAGCACATGGTCCAGCCTGCCCTCGTCGTCCGCCCGCTCCAGCAGCCGGGTCAGCCGCTCGGCGCTCTGCAACTGGCCGTTCAGATACTCGTCGTGGAGGGACAGATGGTCCGAGATGAGCTCGGTGAGTCGGTCGCTCGGCATGGGTGTGTTCTCCTGGGCGGTGCGGGGATGGTCCGGTTCCGGAACAACGGCCGGCAGCCGGGAGACGGCGGCTTCGGGAGCCGCCTGCGGTGACGGCGCCGGCGGCGGGGGAGCCACGACGACGGGCGCCGGTGCGGCGGGCAGGGCCACCTTGTAGCCGCTTGCCAGCACGTCCTGGTACGCCGCACGCCGCTCGGGGGACACGTAGTTGATGCCGTTGAGCATCACCGTCATGCCCTTGGCCGGGACCTCCTGCTCCGCCTCGGCCGCGTAACGGTCGCTCGTGGCCAGGGGCAGACCCAGGACCGCGAGCCGTGCGACGGCCTGCTTGAGCGTCAGGTCCGCGTCCCGGCCGGCGCCGCCGTCCAGCGACACGGCGGTGTGCGGGCGTCCGCGCAGGATCCGCCCCACCAGCCCGGCGAGCACCGTGCCCGGCCCGAACTCGACGAAGACGCGGAACCCGTCGGCGTACATCTCCTCCACCCGTGCGGCGAACTCCACGGGATGGATGAGCTGTTCGGCGAGCACCCGGCGGTTTCCGGCGACGTCCGCGCCGTAGTCCGCGCCCGATGTGTTGGCGTAGACCCTGCCGTTCGGAGCGGCCATCTCGGCGGCCTCCACCGCCGTACGGAAGTCGTCGACCGCGTGGGCCACGAACGGGGTGTGGAAGGCGGCGGACACCGGCAGCCGGCGGGCCCGCACGCCCGCGCTCTCCGCGTCCGCG
The DNA here is from genome assembly GCF_043199595.1 of Streptomyces sp. NPDC048584. NCBI lineage: Bacteria > Bacillati > Actinomycetota > Actinomycetes > Kitasatosporales > Streptomycetaceae > Streptomyces > Streptomyces sp. NPDC048584. The sequence goes on along the minus strand of NZ_JBICWF010000001.1, from coordinate 971,716 downwards.
AGCAGCAGCTCGATCTCCGCCGTCGCGCCGCCCACAACGATCTGGTCCGGCGCGTTGCGGTTGCAGACCAGCAGGCCCTCGCGCCGCGCCAGCAGCTCGGCGACCCGCTCCTCCGGCGCGAACACCGCCGCCATCGTGCCGGTGTCGTCCGCCTGCCCGGACGCCGGTGACATGGCGCTGCCGCGGGCCCGCGCCAGCCGGTGCAGGGTGTCCTCGTCGTAGACCCCGGCGGCGTACAGCGCGGTCAGCTCGCCGAAGCTGTGGCCGAGGAAACCCTGTGCCGCGAAGCCGAGTTCGGTCAGATACCGGAAGTGGCCGGCCGACAGCGCGCCGATCGCCGGCTGCGCGTAGGCGGTGGCCCGCAGGGCCGTCTCCTGCGCGGCGCGGCCGGCCTCGTCGACCAGCGGCGGCGGGAACGCCACCCGCGACAGCGGGGTGTCCTCCGGATAGTGGCGGTTGGCACGGTCGAAGGAGGAACGCAGGGGCGGCAGCGCCAGTACGGCGCTCAGTCCCGGCGCCACATACTGACTGCCCTGGCCCGCGAAGAGCGCGCCCACCCGGCCGGTCGCGCCGGCCGAGCGGCGGTAGTGGACGCCCTTGGGGTGGGCCCACTCCGACTCCCCGGCCCGGGACCGCAGTTCACCGATCGCGATCTCCCGCAGCGCGCGGGCGTCGTCCTCGCCCCGGGCGGCGAAGGCGACACGGGCGTGCCCCTCGGGCACCGGCCCCCCGGTGGGCGCCGCACCCGAGGCCAGCGCGTCGGCGAGGGCCGTCGGGTCGGCGGCGTGCCACAGGTGCACCCTGGCCACCGGGAACCGCACCGCGACGTCGTCGCCGTCGCCGTACTCCTCGAGCACGGCGTGGAAGTTGGTGCCGCCGAAGCCGAACGCGGACACCGCCGCACGGCGGTTGGGCCGCTTCGGGTCGCGGATCCACGGCCGGGTCGCGGAGTTGACGTAGAACGGGCTGTTCGGGCCGAACGCGGCACCCGCCCGGTTGACGTTGATGGTGGGGGGCAGAACCTTGTGCTGCAGGGCGAGCGCCAGCTTGATCAGCCCGGCCGCGCCGGCCGCCGCCTTGGTGTGCCCGATCTGGGACTTGACGCTGCCGATGGCCGCGTACTCCCGCTCCCCGCCGTCCTTGCCGATCACCTCGGTGAGCGCGCCGATCTCGGTGGCGTCGCCGACCGCCGTGCCGGTGCCGTGCGCCTCGAACAGCTCGATGCTGTCCGGGGACACGTCGGCGTCCCGGTAGGCGCGGTTCAGCGCCACCATCTGGCCTTCCTTGCGCGGCGCGTAGATGGACTTGAAACGCCCGTCGCTGGAGGTCCCCAGACCCCGCAGCACCGCGTAGATCCGATTGCCGTCGCGCTCGGCGTCGGCCAGCCGGCGCAGGGCCAGCATGCCGATGCCCTCACCGATCAGCGTGCCGTCCGCCTCGCCGTCGAACGGCCGGATGACACCCGACTTCGACAACGCGGGGGTCTTGCTGAAGCACAGGTACATGAAGATCGTGTTCTCGGCGTCGCACCCGCCGGCCAGCATGGTGTCGGCCCGGCCCTCCAGCAGTTCGCTGACGGCGGTGCGGACGGCGCCCAGCGAACTGGCGCAGGCGGCGTCGATCGTCATGTTGATCCCGCCGAGGTCGAACCGGTTGGCGATCCGGCCCGCGACGACGTTGCCGAGCATGCCGGGGAAGGAGTTCTCCTCCCACGGGGCGTACGCCATACGGAACTTGGCGGCGATCTCCTCCGCGTCCCGGTCCGAGAGACCGCAGCTGCGGACCACTTCCTTCAGCACTGGGCTCTGCAGCCGGGCGGTGAGCGGCTGGGTCAGCTGGTTGGCGCCGGTGATGCCGAGCACCACACCGGTGCGCGAGGCGTCGTACCACTCCCGCTCCGCGCCCGCGTCCTTCAGCAGGTCGCGCGTGACGACCAGGCTGAGCAACTGCAGTACGTCGGTGACCTCGAGCGTGTTGGGCGGCAGCCCGAACTCGAGTGGATTGAACGGGACATCGGGGATGAAGCCGCCGCGCTTGGCGTACGTCTTGTCGGGCGCCGAGGGGTCGGGGTCGTAGAACTCGCCGACGTCCCAGTGGGTCGCCGGCACCTCCGTCGTGCAGTCGGCCGCCGAGACGACGTTGGACCAGTACTCCTGGAGGTTGCGCGCCTGTGGATAGAGCGCGGAGAGGCCGACGATGGCGATCGGGTCGCGGGCCAGTCGTCGGTCGAGGGTGCGTTGCTGTGATTCGTTCACGGCGAGGGCCTCCGGGTCGAGACGAGGTGCGCCGGCCGGAGGGGCGGTACCAGTCCGGCTATGGCCTGCGAGGCGTCCGGGCGGATCAGCATCGTGTAGTGGTCGCCGGGCGCCGAGTGGGCGGAGATCCCGCGGCCGGCCAGCTCCTCCCAGCCGAGCGTGGGGTCCGTGGGGATGAGACTGTCGCCGGCCTTGATCTGGACCAGCGGGACGGTGGCGGGTGCCGGCCGGTAGGGGGCCGTCAGCCGGTTGTTGCGCAGCAGCCCCGCCGTATAGGCCTCGAAGAGCTTGCGCACACCGGACAGCGGCGTCCCGGGCGGCAGCGCGCCCGCGCCGATCGCGTCCGCGAGCAGCACGGTGAGCGCGGCCTCGGCGTCCGCACCGTCCGGTACGGGGCTCGGACGGACCTCGGCGCCGCGCCGGGCGCCCAGGAACATCGCGAACCAGCGCAGCACCAGCGAGGGGTCGATCTCGTCGCCCTCGGTGTGCTGGTAGGCGTCCGTGGGAGCGATGCTGTCCAGCAGCACCACGCTCAGCGGCCGCTCCCGCGGCTCCAGCCGTTCGGCCAGGCCGTGGGCGAGCACACCGCCGAAGGACCAGCCCACCAGCACGGTGCCGGCGTCGTCCGCACCGGTGCGGTCGCGGTCGGCGCGGTAGGCGGTGATCAGCAGGTCGATGAGGTGGTCGATGGTCAGCCGGGAGCTCTCCGGCGCGAGTGCCGCCTCCCCGTACTCGGGCACCGCGCCCAGGTCCAGTACGGCGAACCCGGTCTCCGGCGGCAGCGCCGCGGACAGGCCGGTCCACAGGCCGACGGGCAGGGCACCGGGGTGCACCGCGTAGACGGTGCCCGCGCCGGGGGCGGCGTCCCGGTGCCGTAACAGCAGCTTCGGCGGTGACGTCGCGTCAGGCCGTCGCGCCATGCCGCGCACTCTCCTCGGCTATGTGCGCCGACAGGGCCTCGATGGTCGGGTGGTACCACAGCGCCGTGGTGCCCAGCTCGAAGCCGAGCCAGCTCTCCATCTCGCCGGCGATGATCAGCGCCTCCGTACTGTCCATGTCGAGCTCGTCGAAATACTGGCCCGGAGGAATGGCCGAGGGCTGCTCACCGAGCCGCTCCGCGATCTTGTCGATCAGCCACTTTTGCACCTCGTCGGCCGTGACCTTGCCCATGACCCGTTCCTTTCTCGTGCCTATACGTACGCGTGCACTCCGGGCGTGCCGTTTCGCGCATGCCGGAGTGGGCGGGTTTCTGCGGGAGAACAAAGAGCGGTCAGGCCGCCGCTCGCAGTTTCGGAGCGTAGGTAGGCAGATAGCCTTCGCGCAACTCAATCGCGGGCTATGCGACGGGGGTGGGTAAGGCGCCGGAATGACCCCGTGAACAGCATGTCTACCGAGGTCAGGGCGGTGCCGTACGACTTCGGCGGCCGACGGGCCGACTTCGCCCGCCGGATTTTCGCGGGCGGGACCCGACCCAGCCTTGGTCACGGCTCAGTTGCCGTGTCAGCGCGCCGTCAGAATCGCCTCAGTGCGGCGTCCGACGGCTCTCCTATCGTGAGCGGTGTTCCGTGGGACACATTTCAGGGTCGCCGTCCCACCTGTTCCTCCCGTCCCGGGACTTTCCTGTAAAGCGGCCTCTCGTAAAGGGCGAATTTCAATTCTGTACATCCCGTGATCGATTCCTTCTCACCAAGAGTGGACAAGGACCGAAATGCCGACCGACATCGAACAGATTTGGGCGGTCACGGCTCGCCAGGGGGAACTGCGGGCCATCGACTCCGCGCTGACGGACCGCGGCGGAATCCTGCTCACCGGCACCACCGGTGTGGGCAAGACACGCCTGCTCGCCGCCTCCCTGCAACGTGCCGCGGCCGAGGGCCGCACCGTCGTGGCGGTCGGTGGGGCGGGTGGTCCCGAGACCGGCTGCGCGGAGAACTTCTGCTCGCTCGCCGAGTGCCTGGACCGGCTGGAGTCCGTACGCCGGCACAGCGATCCGGCGCGGCGCACCGTCGTCGGGTTCGACGACGCCCACCTCGTGGACGAGCCGGCCGCCCACCGGCTGTACCGGCTGACCGCGTCCGGGCGGGTGGCGGTCGCCGCCACCGCCCGCCGCGACGCCGCGCTGCCCGCCGGGGTGGACAAGCTCTGGGTGGAGCGCCTCGTGGAACGCCTGGAGGTACTGCCGTTCGCCCAGGACGTGGTCAGCTCGATCCTGCGCAGCCGGGTCGGCGGGCCCGTGGACTCACCCACCCTGGAACGGCTGTGGGCCACCACCCGGGGCAACGCCCTGATCCTGCACGAACTCGTCGAGTACGCGCTGGCGGACGGCTCGCTGCGCCGCGTCGACGGACGCTGGCACTGGGACGGGCTCCCGGCGCGGCCGCCCGAGCGGCTGGCCGACATCGTCTGCCTCCGGCTGCGCGACCTGACACCCGGGGAGCAGGAACTGGTGAACGTGCTGGCCGTGGTCGGGCAGGTGGAGTACGGGCTCGCCGAACGCCTCGGACTGGCCCGCGCGGCGGAGACGCTCGACGAACGCGGGCTCGTGCAGATCGAGTACAGCGGGCGCCGGGTCGGCATCCGGCTGACCGAACCGCTCACCGGGGCGGTCGTCGCGGACCGGATGTCCGGGCTGACCGCCCAGCGGCTGCGGCTGCAGCTCGCCGACGCCATCGAGGCGACGGGGGCGCGGCGGGAGGACGACGTGGTCCGCATGGCCACCCTGCGGATGGCGGCCGGCCGTGTCCCGGAGCCGTCGGTACTCCTCGCGGCAGCCCGCACCGCGGCCCACCGCCGCGACTTCCCCCTCGCGGAACGCCTGTGCCGCGCGGTACTGGGCGACAGCCCCGCACCCGCGTCGGAGGCGCCCGGCGCCTCCCGCGCCCTCCCGCCGGCTTCCTCCGCCCCCGCGACAGCGTTGTCGACGGGCGACGACGTCGCGAGCGCCGGGGTGGTCCCCGGCGAGGAGCCGCACGAGCCCCCGGCCGGCGGTAGTGCTCCCGGCACGGGCGCCGGTGACGGGGCCTCACGCCGGATGCCGGCCGGTGGCCGGTCGGCCGGGGTGTCCCTGCCGGTCACCGGTGGCGGGAGGAGCGGGCCGGCGGATGCCGGGAGCGGTCCGGTGTCGGCCGGTGGCGGGACGCGCGGACCGGTCGGGAGTGGTCCGGTGTCGGCCGGCGGCCCGTCGGCGGGCGGGGGTGCTGCCGGGCGGGGGGCCGATGGTGACGCTTCGGCGGTCGTGTCGGCCGGTGGACGGTCGGTTGCGGGCGGGCCCGTGGGCGGCGGAGCTTCCGGGGAGGGCGAGCCGTGCCCGATTCACGGGGCGGACGCGCCCGCCGCGGGCGTGACCACCGCCGATGCCGCCCGTGCCGCGCTCCTGCTGGGGCGCGCGCTGGCCGGGCAGGGGCGGCACCGGGAGGCCGAGGAGGTCTTCGCGGGGGCTCACGCCGGGCGGACGGAGGACGTCACACGCGCGGTGCCGCGCGACGAGCTGATCACCGCCGTACGCGACCGGGCCGACAACGCCGCCTGGGGACTGGGCCGCGGCGTTGACGCCGCCGCCGTCGTGGACGCCCTGCCCGACGGGCTCGGCGCCCAGGGCACCGGCGTACGCCACGGTTTCCACGCGGTCCTGGCGCTGCTCGCCGACCGCCCGGAGGACGCCGTGCGCACCGGCCGCGCCCTCCTGCCGGGGGAGCCGCCCGACTCCGCCGTGGTGCAGCACCTGCTGCCCCCCACCGCCTTCGCGCTGAGCGAGCTCGGCCGGCCCGCCGAGGCGCTGGCCCTGATCGACCGTCACGCCCACGACCTCGCCGGCTGGCACGACGACGCCCGCCTGCGCTGCCTGGTCGTGACCGCGCGCTGTGCCTTCGCCCAGGGCGACCTCGGCCGGGTCGTGAAGGCCCTCGAGGAGACCGGCCGCTTCGCCACCCGCGGCGACGACCTCCGCCAGCTCCAGCTGGCCCTGCTCCGCTCCCGTCTGCTGCGGCTGCTCGGCAGGCCCGCCGAGGCGGTCACCCTGCTGCGCGGCGCCAGCGCCCTGCGCGTACGCCGCGACTGGCTCGGTACCCCCTCCTGGACCCTGGCCCAGCTCGCCGGGGCGCTCGCCGAGGCGGGCAGGCCCACCGAGGCGCTGCAGACCCTGGTCGAGGCCCAGGCCGCCCGGCGGGACGCCCCCGCCTACCCGCTCGCCGACGACGCCCTGCTCCTGGAGCACGCCCTGGTGCTCGCCCACACCGGCGACCGGTCCGGTGCGGCCTGCCGGGCCCTGGAGGTCGTCCAGCGGGCCGCCGCCCGCCCGGCGACCGCGCTGACGGCACTGCACCTGGCCGTGCGGGTCGCCGACGCGCCGCGCGCCGCCGTCCGTGCGGCCACCCTGGCCGCGGGCGCCAACTCGGAACTGATGCGGCTCCAGGCCGACCACGTCGCCGCGCTGACCCGCTCGGACGGCGAGGCCCTCGAGGACGTCTCGTCCCGCTTCCGCACCATGGGCGCGGTCGCCCCGGCGGCCGAGGCGGCGGCACAGGCCGCGGAGGTGTACCGCAAGGACGGCCGGCGCCGGGCGAGCCGGCTGGCCCGTGCCGCGAGCGCCCGGCTCCTCGCGGAGTCGGGTTGCGCGCTGGTCCCGTGGGCGGCCCCCCGGGAGCACCGGCAGCCGGACCGCACCGCCCCCCTGACCAGCCGCGAACGCGAGGTCGCCGCCCTCGCCGCCGGCGGCCTGTCCAACCGGGACATCGCCGAGCGCCTGGTCGTCTCGGTCCGTACGGTCGAGAACCACCTGTACCGGGTGTACGAGAAACTCGGCATCACCGCCCGCTCCGACCTGGGCGGCGCGCTCCAGGGCCCGACCCGCGACGTGCTGGGCCGGGCGGCCTGAGGGGTCCGCCGGACCGGGACGTCGCCGCGTGAGCGACCCGGGACCGTCGGACCGGGAGTTCGCCGAGTGCCCGGCGGGTCCCGCGCGCGGTCTCGTGGCTCGGTAGGACCCGGGATCACGGCCCCGCTCCGGCCGGGGCGGCGTGCTCCGGGGCCCGGCCCGCGGCGTGCCGGGCCGGGCCGGGTGGGGGCCCTGTCCGACCGGGACGTCGCCGAGTGAGTGGTCCGGTACCGGGATCACGAGGGACCCGGGATCACGGCCCCGCCCCGGCCGGGGCGGGGTACTGCGGGGCCCGGCCCGTGACGCACCGGGCCGGGCCCCGTGGGCAGGGCGTCGCCGCCCTGCCCGTCAGCCGGCCGCCACCAGGGACGGGGCGCGCAGCCCCGCGATCAGCCGGCCCAGTTCGAGGGTCTGGGTGCGGTTCAGCCGGGGGTCGCAGGCCGACTCGTAGCGGGAGCCGAGGTCGGCCGGGCGCACGCCCGCGCTCCACACCGCGCCCGAGCCGCCGCCCAGGCACTCCGTCACCTCCGCGCCCGTCATCTCCAGATGGACACCGCCCGGATGCGTACCGAGCGAGCGGTGCACCTCGAAGAAGCCGGCGATCTCCTCGTACACGTCGTCGAAGTACCGTGTCTTGCGGCCGTTCACGCGCACGGTGTTGCCGTGCATCGGGTCGCACACCCAGACGACCGGCACGCCCGCGTCGGCGACCGCGCCGACCAGCTCCGGCAGCACCCGGCGTACCGTGCCCGCGCCGGTGCGCACGATGAACGTCAGCCGGCCGGGCACCGCGCCGGGGTTGAGCAGCCGGGCGAGCCGCAGCAGGTCGTCCGGGCGGGCGCCGGGGCCGATCTTCACCGCGACGGGGTTGGCGATCCGGGACAGGAACGCGATGTGCGCCCCGTCCGGCTCCCGGGTACGCTCCCCCGCCCACAGCAGATGCCCGGAGCCCGCGTACGCGCGCCGCGTGCGGGAGTCCTCCCGGGCCAGCGGCAGTTCGTAGTCCATCAGCAGCGCCTCGTGGGACACGAAGACGTCCCGCGCGGCCGGCCCCGGCACCGGACGGTCGGCGATCAGCCGCAGCGTGGTGGCGGCGGCCTCGTACGCGCGCAGCATGCGCCGGGGATCGGGGGTGCGGTCCTGCTCCGTGAAGGCCACGCCGTTGACCGCGTCACCGCGATACGCCGGCAGGGTGAGCCCCCGTACCGTCTCCAGCGGGCTGGAGCGCGGCTTGGCGTACTGCCCGGCGAGGCGCCCGACCGTCACCACCGGCAGGCCGAAGGCCCGTTCCAGGGTGCCGGCCAGCCGCGACAGCGTCTCCACGGTGCCGTGCACGGCCGCCGGTGTGGCCCGCTCGATCATCTCGGCGCAGTCGCCGCCCTGGAGCAGGAAGGCCCGCCCCCGCGCGACCTCGCCGAGCAGCGCGGCCAGCCGGTCGCTGTCGTCCGGGCGTACGAGCGGGGGCAGACCGGCCAGCCGCTCCCGGACGCGGGTCACCTCGCCGGGGTCGGGCCACTGCGGTTGCTGACCGGCTGCGCGTGCGGCGGCCGGTGGTGGCACGGGGGACTGCGGTACGGACATCACGCCGGGACTCCCTGGTCGGGCGAGGGACGGACGGGGGCGAGCAGGCCGGTGAGCAGTTCACCCAGGACACGGTCACCGTTCCTGGTCATCACCGACGCCGGATGGAACTGCACGGAACAGAACCCGGGACCGCGCAGCGCGTGCACCTCACCGCTCGGCGCGTCCCGCGCGATACGGACCGTGCCGGGACGCACCGGGGCGCTGGGCATCTCGTCGGCGCCGGCGACCGCGGTGAACGAGTTGTAGAAATAGACCAGTTCACGCGCGCCGAAGATGTCGACGGCACGCTGCACACCCTGGTTGGGCACCGGGCGGCGCACCAGGTCCAGGCCGAGCGTCCGGCTCAGCACCTGATGGCCGAGGCAGACGGAGAGGAACGGCGTGTCCTGCTCCAGGAGTTGACCGGTGACCTCGTACAGGATGTCGATCTTCGCGTGCCCGCGGTCGCGGGGATCACCGGGCCCCGGCCCCACGACGACGAGGTCCGGCCCCTGCAGCGCGTAGTCCTCGTCGTACCGCCGTACCCGTACGTCGCAGCCCAGGGAGCGCAGCAGGGTGGCGCCCATGGCGGTGAAGTGGTCCTCGGCGTCGATGATCAGGACATCGAGCCCCTCCAGCGCCGGCCACCGGCTGGCGCGCGCTCCCGGATCGGTCAGCCAGAACGGCGCCAGCGGCTCATTGCGCCGCACCAACGCCTCCCGTACGGGCGGAAGTTGTGCCAGCCGGCCGTCCGCGGCGGCGGGCGGGGCGGTGTCCTCGTCCGCCGTGCCGGCGACGGCCGCCAGCAGCCCCGCCGCCTTGGCTCGGGTCTCGGCGGCCTCGGCCATCGGGTCGGAGTCGCGCACCAGCGTCGCGCCCACCCCCAGCCGCAGCGCACCCGCCCGGTCGATGTCCATGGTGCGGATCAGGATCGCCGAGTCCATGACCCGCTCGCCCGCGCTGCGGCCCACCAGGGCGGCCACGCCCGAGTAGTAGCCGCGCCCGCCGGGCTCGAACCGGGCGATCACCGAACAGGCGCTCTCCAGCGGACTCCCGGTCACGGTCGGCGCCAGCAGCGTACGGCGCAGGATCTCGCGCGGATCGAGGCCCGTACGGCCCTCGATGAAGTACTCGGTGTGCGCGATGTGCGGCATCATGCGCAGCCGCGGACCCAGGACCCGGCCGCCGTCCGCGCAGACCGCGCTCATCATCTTCAGCTCCTCGTCGACGACCATGAAGAGCTCGTTGGTCTCCTTGTCGTCGGCGAGGAACTCCAGCAGCCCCTCCGCCTCCGGCCCCTCCTCGGGGTAGCGGTAGGTGCCGCTGATCGGGTTCATCACCGCCCGCCCGGAGTCCAGGGACACATGCCGCTCCGGGCTCGCGCCGACCAGCGTGCGGTCGCCGAGGTGGACCAGGAACGTCCAGTGCTGTCCGGACGTACGGCGCAGCAGCCGCCCGTAGTAGGCCAGCGCGGCCGGCACCGACCAGCCCGCGAGCCGGGCCGCGTAGTCGCGGCGCAGTACGAAGTTGGCGCCCGCCCCGGTGGCGATCTCCTCGTCCAGGACCCGGCGCACCGTCTCGGCGTACCGGCGGTCGTCCTGCGCGAAACCGCCGTCCTCCAGGCGCAGCGGATGGTCGGCGGACCGGGGGAGCGCGGTGAGCACCTCGGTCAGCGGGACCGACTCCTGCTCGGCGATCCGCAGTCCGGCCAGCGGCGTACCGTCGTCGACGTGGTCGAAGCCCCGCTCGCCGATCTGCCGGTGCGGGACCAGGGCGAGCAGCTCGAACCCGTCGCCGCCGGACTCCTCCAGCGGGAGACCGGCCAGCGTCTCGTACGAGTCGACAGGCCCCGCCAGGACGTCGATCCGGTCCGCCGCCCCCGACTCGGGGCGGTGCAGCAGGGCGAACGGGCCGTCGTACGAGCCGTCCGCGATCCGGCGCAGCAGGGAGGAACCCGCGCCCGCGCTCACGACCGTGCCCCCGCCGGCTCGGCGTCCGCCACCCGGCTGCCGTCCAGCGCGGCCACCAGGCCGTCGGTCGGCAGCACCATCGCGCACCGCGCCGCCATGTAGGACAGTGCCAGGCGGTGGTGGCCCCGGGAGAAGTCCGCGGTGGCGTCGCCCGCGACGAAGGTCTGGACGCCGTGCGCGAATCCGTCGGAGGCGGTCAGCAGCACGCCCACATGGGCGTAGATCCCGCACAGCACCATCTGGTCGCGGCCCGAGGCGCGCAACAGTTGGAGCAGCTCCCCGCCGTGGTAGGCGCTGGCCCGCCACTTGGTGAGCACGTTGTCGCCCTCATCGGGCACCAACTCGTCCACGACCGCCCGGTCTTCGGGGTCCGCGCTCATGCCGGGGCCCCAGAAGTCGGCGAGCAGCCCGCGCTCGTCGGGGCTCATGCCGCCCGGCTGGGCGGTGTAGAGGACCGGGACACCCGCGTGGACGGCGGCCTCACGCAACGCGACGGTGTGCCGGACGAGTTCGGTGCGCGGCGACCGGAACGCGGGCAGCTTCTCCACGAAGAAGCGCTGCATGTCGTGGATCAGCAGCACGGCCCGGTCCGGGTCCAGGACCCACCCGGCGGTGTTCCGCGGCAACTCGGCGGCGGTGGGCATGGCATGGGGGACGATCTCGGGAACGGCAGCCTGCGTCATGGTGTGCCCTTCTGGGTCTTCGAGCGTCTGGGAGCCGGGCCGCGGCCGCCGGCGGCACCGGCGGACGCGGCCCGGACCACGGCGGACGGCTCACACGCCGAGCGTGGCGCCGCCGTCGACCGTGAGGTCCTGCAGAGTGATGTGGCCGGCCCGCTCGGAGAGCAGGAACAGCACCGCCTGGGCCACGTCGTGCGGGCGGGCCAGCCGCCCCGTGGGGATGCCGACGCGGTACGCCTCCGGGGCGCCCTCGATCGACGGGCGGCCCGCGTCCTCGCCCTCCCACAGGGAGGTCAGCATCGGTGTGTCGGTGGAGCCGGGCGCGACCACGTTGCAGCGGACACCGGTGCCGGCGAGCTCCAGCCCGAGGCACTTGGTGAACGCCTGCGCCGCCGCCTTGGACGCCGCGTAGGCGGCCATCCCGGTACGGGCGGTACGGGCGGCGTTGGAGGTGACGGTGACGATCGCCCCGAAGCCGCGCGGCGCCATCCGGGCGGCCACGGCACGGCTCATCAGATAGACGCCGGTGGCGTTCACCGCCAGGGTGTCGTCCCAGTCCCGCTCGGTCAGTCCGGCCACCGGCCCGGGGCGCAGGATGCCGGCCGCGTTGACGAGGTGGGTGATGGGCCCGAGGCCCTCCTCCACCCGTTCGACCGCCGCGGCCACCTCGCCGCCGTCCGAGACGTCCGCCGGCACGGCCAGCAGCCGCGGTTCCGAGGCGTCCGGATCGGCCGCGGCCTCCTTGCGCAGCCGCTCGGCGAGCTCCTCGAGCGCCGCCCCGTCCCGGTCGACCAGGGCGACGGCCGCCCGGTGCCGCACGAGCTGGGCGACGATCTCCGCGCCGATGCCGCCGGCGGCGCCGGTCACCACGGCGACCCGGCCGTCCAGGCCCAGCCCGTCCTGGTCCGCCGCGTGTGTGAGTACGGTCATCGGGCCGCCCCCGTACCGGCGCCGCGCCGCGTGGTGCGGGCGAACACCTCGTCGATCCTCTCCCCGGGCACCTTCAGACAGCGCTCCGAGTAGGAACGCAGCGCCGTCTCGTAGCCGGCCAGCAGCTCCTCCTCGTCGAAGCCGGTGGCCCGGCCCGACTCCACCAGCACCCGGCCGCCGACGACGACCGTGTCGACGTCGCCGGAGCCGCCCACCGCGAGGAAGGCCTCCAGCGGGCGGGGCGTGTGCACATACCGCCAGTCCTCCAACGGGACCATCACCAGGTCCGCCTGCTTGCCGGGAGCGAGGCTGCCGATCTCCTCCTCCCAGCGCAGTCCGCGCGCGGCGATCCGCGTGCCCATCGCCAGGGCGTCGGTGGGCCGCACCAGGGTCGGGTCGGCGTACATCTCGTTGTGGGTCTGCCAGGCGGCCCGCATCTGCTCGGGCATCCCGGGGAAGACCAGCGGCTGCCCGTCGGTGGACAGCGACACGTCGAGGCCCTCGCGGCGCAGCTCCGGGATCAGCCGGGTCTCCGTCATCGCGGACTCGCCGGCCGGCCCGTACTTGGCGGGGGAGTGGCTCAGATGGACCCCCGCCTCCAGCAGCATCCGCCGTTCCTCGTCGTCGGCGAACCCGGTGTGGATGGACATCAGCCGCTCGTCCAGCAGGCCGAGCGCGGCGAACCGGCGCACCGGCGTGGCACCGAAGTACTTCCGCACGAACTCGCCCTCGTGGCGCTGGGCGCCGATGTGCGAGGCGAACCCGGTGTCGTGGCCCCGTACGATCTCGGCCAGCCCGCGCCCGAGTTCGTCGGTCATGTTGGTGCCGTAGACGGCGGTGGGCCGGGCCCGCAGCAGTCCCGTGCCGTCGGCCGCGCACGTCTTGACCAGCGCCTCGATCTCCGCCAGCACGGCGTCAGTGTCACGGCTGCGGATGAACGCGCTCTCCCCGGGCCGGCACACGGCGTCCGTGGCCCAGGTGCTCACCGAACAGCGCATGCCCAGCCATACGGCGGCGGCCGCCAGCGCCTCGGGACGGTTGACCGAGCCGACGTCGCCGAGGGTGGTGACACCCGCCCGCAGCTGCGTCCACATCGAGTAGCGGGCGATGGCCTCACCCTCGTCGGGGGTGAGCCCGGCGATGAGGTCGTGGAAGGAGTCGAAGACGGCGGAGATACGGTGCATGTCGCCACCGTTGCCGAGGAACCCGGCCTGGTCGCCGCGGTCGTCGGCGGGCCGCATGGCCCCGTTGAACGGCAGCCGGGTGGAGAACAGTTCGTGCCAGTGCGCGTTGACGAAGCCGGGCAGCACCAGCATCCGGCGGGCGTCCACGGTGCGCAGCGCCGCCCGCTGCTCCGGCGGCAGCGCGGTGACGGCGGCGTCCACCTCGGCCACCGTGCCGACGGCGGTGATCCGGCCGTCGACGGCCAGCAGCGACCCCTCGGTCAGCACCCGCTCGCTGTCGTCGGCCGTGCACAGGTGGGCGCCGCGCACCAGCAGCGGCTCGGGCGCGTTCACGCGGCACCTCCGGTCGTCTCGGACCGCGCCCTGGCCTCGGCGAGGGAGCGGCTGAAGCCGGCCACGGTCGGGTCGGCGAGCAGGGAGTCGAAGTCCACGGGGAAGCCGCCGCGCCGCCAGCGGCTGCTCAGCCGCATGACTTCGAGCGAACCGAGCCCCAGCAGGATCAGGTTGGCGTCGTCCGGGATCTCCCCCGGCGCGGTACCGAGGAGCTTCGCGACGGCGTCACGCACCTGGGTGCGCAGCTCCTGGTCCCCGGTCGATGTACTGGTGTCCATGGGCGGTACGGGCCTTCCTTCGGTCGTGGGATGACAGGGCGCGGCGGCGGTGCTCAGCCCGTACGCTCGCGGGCGGGCACGAACGCCCCCGCCTCGGCCGGGGTCTCGCCGCGCAGCAGCGCCGCCAGCGCCTTCTTGTCCGTCTTGCCGAGACCGGTCAGGGGCAGTTCCTCGAGGTACACGAGCCGGTCGGGCAGCTTGTACTCGGCGAGCCCGCGCGCCTGCATGGCCCGCTTCAGGTCCGGCAGCAGCATCTCCTCGGCGCCCTCGGCCCGCACCAGGCACGCACAGGTCCGCTCGCCCAGGAAGTCGTCGGGCACCGGGACGACGGCCGCGCGGGCCACCCCGTCCAGCGCCTGGAGGTGCTCCTCGACCTCGGCCGCGGACACCTTGTCGCCGCCGCGGATGATGACGTCCTTGATCCGGCCCTCGATGACGAGGTTGCCGTCCTCGGTCAGCCTGGCCAGGTCGCCGCTGCGGTAGAAGCCGTCCTCGGTGAAGGCGCGGGCGTTGTGCTCGGGCGCGCGGTAGTAGCCCTGGAGGGTGTACGGGCCGCGGGCGAGGAGCTCGCCGATCCCGCCCGCCGGCAGCTCCTTGCCGTCCTCGTCCACGATGCGGATCTCGTCCGCGGCCGAGATGGGCCGCCCCTGGGTGGCGAGCACCGTCTCCGCCGGGTCGTCGTCCCTGGTGAAGGTGCACAGCCCCTCCGCCATCCCGAAGACCTGCTGGAGACGGCAGTCGAACGTGGGCTGGATCTGCTCGGCGATGTTGCGGTGCAGCTTGGCGCTGCCGATCTGCACCGTGCGCAGGCTCGACAGATCGTCGGTGAGCCATTCGGCGCCCTCGAGCCACAGCTGGACGACGCTGGGCACCACGGAGGTGACGGTGACCCGTTCGGCCGCGATGAGCGGGAAGCAGGTCTCCGGCGTCGGGTCCTCCGCGAACACCACCGTGCCGCCGGCCCGCAGCGTGCCCACGACGCCGGGGCAGCCCCAGGTGAAGTTGAACGCCACCGGCAGGGTGGCGAGATAGACGTCCCGCTCGGTCAGCGCGGTCGCCGAACCGGCGGCCCGCACCTGGTAGGTGTAGTCGTCGTGGGTACGCGGGATCAGCTTGGGCAGCGCGGTCGTGCCACCGGACAGCAGGAAGAACGCCACGTCCGACGGATCGAGCACCGGGAAGGGGCCGGCCGCCTCCGGGTCGCCGTCCACCTCGGACAGCGGTACGACGGCATCGTCCGCCGTACCGGACGGGTCGTCCCCGCACACGAACAGATGCCGCAGCGTGGGCACTTCACCCCGGATACGACGGGCGAGAGCGGCGTGGTCGAAGCCCCGCAGCAGCCCCGGATGCACATAGCCGACGGCCCCGGACAGCTCGCACAGATGGCGGATCTCGACGTCCCGGTGCGCGGGCAGCGAGAAGACGGGCCGGGCGCCGACGGTGAACAGGGCGAAGCACACCCGGACGAAGTCCGGTGTGTTCGGCAGCTGGACCACGATCCGGTCGCCGTCGCCGATGCCCCGGTCCCGGAAGCCGGCGGCGAGCCGCCGGACCTCCCGCTCCAGCTCGGCGTAGCTGATCCGTCGTCCCGCGCCGACCAGGGCGGTCTTCGGGCCGTGGGTGCGCGCGGCGTCCGCGAGGAGCCGTACCAGGCTCTCGCCCCGCCAGTACCCCTCACGGCGGTAGCGCTCGGCGCGGTCGGCCGGCCAGGCGGTGCAGTGCTCCAGCATCACGCCTCCCCGCCCGACGTCACCGCGCGCTGCTCGGCCGTCGGCTCCGCGGTGATCTCCAGTACGGCGCACCCGGCCTCCATGCCGGTGGCGGCGCCGATGAGCATCACGTGGTCGCCGGGGCCGACCTCGCCGTCCAGCCACAGCCGTTCCAGGGCGATGACGAAGTCGCTGACCCCGGTGTGGCCGATCCGCCGGCAGATCTCCCAGGTGCCCTGCTCCAGGCTGACGCCGAGCGGCTCCAGGAACATGGTGAGCAGCGGGTCCTCGTTGAAGCCGACGTGGCAGAAGCGGCGGATGTCGGACAGCGCGACACCGGCCTCGGCGGCGGTGCGCTCGGCGATCGCCGCGACCTGGTCGCCGAAGTGCCCGATGGGCGGCTTCACCCCGGAAGCCCACTGCTTGCGCCAGTACTGGACGCGGGAGTCGAAGTCCAGCGGGATGCCCGCGGTGACGCTCGGCGGCAGCAGCGCCTCGCCGCCCCGGTGCAGGGCCTCCATGCGCGGGTCCGACAGCGAGCCGACGGCGAGCACCTTGGCGAAGCCGGGCCGCCGCGACACCACGAGGGAGGAGCCGGCGTCCCCGAACAGGAACAGCTTGGAGGAGGTCCACCGGTCGACCATCGGGGTGGAGAAGTTGTCCCCGGTGGTGAGCAGGACGCTGTCCGGGCCCGTGCCGCCGGTGTAGCGGTCCAGGGACAGCCGGCAGGCGGCGGCCTCCAGGCCGGCCACCATGCCCAGGCAGCCCTGCCGGATCTCCATCGCCGGGATGTTCCGCTCGAGGGTGTTCAGCAGTACGTAGTGCGGGGCCGACCAGCCGTCGGGCCCCTGGTGGTAGGCGCTGCTGTGCAGCAGCGCGGCGAAGTCGTCGGGCTGCTGCCCGGATCGTGCCAGTGCCGTACGCGCGGCGCGGATCGCCATGTCCGGCGCCGGCACGGTGTCCTCGACGGCGACGGACTCGATGCCCGACGCCTCCCGGACTCCGGCGTCGAGACGGCCTTCCTTGACCGCCACGTCGGTCGGCACGAGCTCGGGAACGTAGCAGCCCACGCCCGCCAGATGAATGTCCTCGACCTTCACCCCGGCCCCTCTCCTCTTGGCTGTGTGCACACGGTGGATGCCGGTCAGCACACCATCCGGGCAGGGGGGCCCACCTGAGTAGCAGTCACTCAGCTTCACCCGGCGCCCGCCCCGGACAGCGCCCCTTCGGGTGTGCGACGCGACCGCGGGGGGATGAGTGGCGCGCACTCACGAGGTCCCGCTCCCCGGCTGCTGTGCTGGCCCGACAGGCGTGGGCGACGTCCCGAGGAGGCACCCGCCATGACAGTGACCAGGCCGCAGATCGGTGACTGGAAGAGCATCGAGGAACTGCGCGCGCTCCAGGAACGGCAGTTGACGCCGCTCCTCGCCCGCGCCGCCCGTTCCCCCTTCTACCGGGCCCGCGAGAGCGGCCGCTCGGCCCCCGCCACCCCGGCCGACCTGCGCTCCCTGGAGCCGACGAGCAAACAGGACCTGCGCGACGCGTACCCGTTCGGGCTGCTCGCGGTGAACCGTACGGAACTTGCCACTTACCACGAGTCGAGCGGCTCGGCGGGGCAGCCCACGGCCTCCTACTACACCGAGGGCGACTGGGCGGACCTCGCGGAGCGCTACGCCCGCAAGTGGGTCGGCATCGAGCCGAGCGACGTCTTCCTGGTCCGCACGCCCTACGCCCTCATGATCACGGGCCATCTGGCGCAGGCCGCGGCCCGCTCGAAGGGCGCGACCGTGGTCCCCGCCGACAGCCGCTCCGCGGCGACGCCCGCGGCCCGTACGGTACGGCTGCTGCACCGCCTGGGTGTCACGCTGACGTGGTCCAACCCGACGGAGGCCCTGCTGTGGGCGGCGGCGGCGCGGGCGGCGGGCCTGGACCCGGCGACCGATTTCCCCTCCCTGCGCGCCCTGTTCGTCGGCGGCGAGCCGCTGTCCCCGGCCCGGCGGGCCCGTATCGGCGCGCTGTGGAACGCCCCCGTCGTCGAGGAGTACGGCTCCACGGAGACGGGGACACTGGCCGGGCAGTGCCCGCAGGGCCGGCTGCATCTGTGGGCGGACCGGGTGCTGTGCGAGGTCCTCGACCCGTCGAGCGGCAAGCTGTCGGAGGAGGGCCGGGGGCGGCTGGTGGTGACCCCGCTGTACCGCGAGGCGATGCCGCTGCTGCGGTACAACCTCGACGACGAGGTGGAGGTGGAGTACACGGACTGCGCCTGCGGGTGGCGGCTGCCGGTGGTGCGGGTGCTGGGGCGGGGCGGGTTCGCGTGGCCGGTGGGTACGGGGACGGTGGATCAGCAGCAGGTGGAGGACCTGGTGTTCGGGTTGCCGGCGTCGGACGGCGTGCTGTTCTGGCGGGCGCGGGCGGGGCGGGACCTGCTGCACATCCAGGTGGAGTCGGAGGCGGCGGGGGTGGAGCGGAGGCTCACGGAGGCGGTGACCCGCACGCTTGGTGTGCCGTGCCGGGTGGAGGCGCTGGCGCCGGGCTCCCTGGTACCGACGTCGGTACTGACGTCGAACCCCGACGCACTGAAGCCGCGCGGCCTCTTCGGCCCGGAGGAGGACTGGGCCCAGGCCCTCCTGTACTACTGACCTCGCCGGCCGCTGCGCACCCCGGTGCTTGTGGGGGCCCCGCGTCGGGGTGTTGCCGGGGGGTGTTCGCGCGGCCCGGCGCGGGCTGCTCCGCGTAGGCGCGGGGCGGGGGGTGTCCGCGCGGCCCGGCGCTGACGGGGTGCCGTCGCGCCCACCCGTGCGGTGGTGAAAGGGCCGGGCCCTGGTGTCGTACGGGTGTCCGGCGTTGGTGCGGTCCGGGGGTGTTCGCGCGGCCCGGCGCTTACGGGGTGCCGTCGCGCCCACCCGTGCCGCCCCAGCGGCACGATTGCCCGCGGAGGGCGGAGGGGTGCGGCACGACTGCCCGCGGGAGCGGAGGGGGTGTTCGCGCGGCCCGGCGCCTGCGGGGTGCCGTCGCGCCCACCCGTGCCGCCCCAGCGGCACGATTGCCCGCGGAGGGCGGAGGGCGGGGTGCGGGGTGCGGGGTGCGGTGTGCGGTGTGCGTGGGGGCGCGGGCATCAGGCCCGAGCCCCCACCGGAGCGGGCAGGCCGCTCAGCCGGGCAGGCCGCCGCGGTCCGGGCGGGTGAGGACTGCGGCGACGCCGTCCAGGGAGCGGGCCACCGTGTACGCGTAGAAGTCGTCCTCCAGTGCCGCCACAGCGGCGGGATCGTCCGTGCCCCGGCTCGTGACCGCCGCGCCCACCGCGGCCAGACCCCGCCGCGTGGGGTCGTCCCGGTGCGCGGCCAGCGCACCCGCCAGCCGTACCCGCGCCTCCGGCAGGTTCTCCGCCCGGTCGTCCTCCACCATCACCAGCGTGAACGCCGAGTTCGTGAGATACCGGTACGCCGCCGTCGCCCCGTCCGCGAACCCCGCCTGCTGCAGCACCAGGATCCCCCGGTCCATCATCGCCAGCGCCGACGGAATGATCGGCCCGATCCGCACCAGCCGCCGTGCCACCCCCCGGTACCGCCGCAGCAGCGGCCGCCCCTCCAGCAGCAGCGTGCTGAACCACTCCCGCCACTCGAGCTCCTGCGGCGGCAGCGGGATCATGCCCACCACCCGGTCGGCCACGGCGTCCGCCACCGCGTCACGGTCCCCGACGTGGTGGTAGACGGCACGCGGCCAGACCTCCAGCGCGGCGGCGAGCTGCCGGGTGGACCAGGCGTCGAGCCCGTCCGTCTCGGTGAGCCGCAGCGCCGCGTCGACGATGCCCGTGGGTGTGATCGGCGGCCGGTCGGCGGGCCGCCGCCCACGGCCACCGGGTGCGGGTGAGCTGGGCATGGCACGCAATGTATCCACTCCTCTGTGTCCAGGCGTCCCGGTACTTCTTGACCCGGCCCGCCCGGTCCATCGTATGGTGGGCAGAGTTTATTACCCAGTGGGTAGTAGCATCTAGTATTACCCACTGGGTAGTAACCCCTCGTAGCGCTCACACCCCCGCCCACCCCTATCCCCCCGTATCCCGATCTGGAGGACGACGATGCCCGCGGAACCCGCCGCGCTTCCGTCATTACTGCAGCCCGTCCGCAGGCGGCTGGCTCTGGCGGTGCTCTGCCAGGCCGTCGCCGCCCTGCTCAACATCGCCCCGTTCGTCGCCGTCGCCGAGCTCGCCCGGGTGCTGCTCGCGGACGGCCCGGTGGACCGCGACCGCGCCTGGACGGTCACCGCGCTGGCCGGCGCCTGTCTCCTGGTGCGGCTGCTGTTCCTGGTGACCGCGAGCGTGGTCAGCCACCTCGCGGAGAACGACCTGCAGCTGTCCGTCCGCAGGCTGCTGATCGGCCGGCTGGACAGAGTCCCGCTGGGCTGGTTCTCCGGCCGGGGCGGAGCCGCGGTGAAGAAGGCGGTGCAGGACGACGTACACGCCCTGCACCACCTGGTCGCGCACTCCCTGCTGGAGTTGACGGCCGCGGTGATCGTGCCGCTGTCGACGCTCGCCTACCTGTTCTGGGTGGACTGGCGGATGGCGCTGATCACGATGATCCCGCTGGTCCTCGGCATCGGCCTGTTCGGCCGTACCGGTGCCGCGTTCAAGAAGAACCTGCCCGCGCTGGACGCCGCGATGACGGACATCAACGGCTCGGCCGTGGAGTTCGCGCAGGGCATCGCCGTGGTGAAGACGTTCGGCCAGACCCGCCGGGCCCACCGCCGCTACACCGAGGCGGCGGACCGGTTCGCCGCGTTCTTCCGCGGCTGGGTCGACTCGCTGGTCACCCCGAGGGCCCTGTCGGAGATCGTGCTGTCGGCGCCCACGATGCTGTTCACGGTCCTGCTCGGCGGCACCGCGCTGATCACGGCCGGACGCACCGCCCCGGAGGACCTGATCCCGTTCGCGCTGCTCGCGGTGGGCATCACCACGCCGGTGCTGACGATCAGCTTCGCCGAGGAGGAGGTCCGGGCCGCGAAGGCCGCCGCGGACCGCATCGGCGAGGTGCTGGCCACCCCCGAACTGGCCCTGCCCGTGCACCCCGCGAAGGCGGGCCCGGGAGCGGTGACCTTCGAGAACGTCACCTTCTCCCACGACGGTGAGCACCGCGTCCTCGACGGCGTCGACCTCACCCTCGCCCCCGGGACGACCACCGCGCTGGTGGGCCCCTCGGGCGCCGGCAAGAGCACGCTCGCGTCGCTGCTGCCGCGCTTCTGGGACCCGGACGAGGGCACCGTCCGCGTCGGCGGCAAGGACCTGCGGGACCTCGCCCCCGAAGAGATCTACCGCCGGATGTCGTTCGTCTTCCAGGACGTACGGCTGCTGCGCGACACCGTCCGCGCCAACCTGCTGATCGCCCGCCCGGACGCCACCGACGAACAGCTCATGGACGCCGCGAGGCGCGCCCGTATCCACGACCGGATCACCGAACTGCCGCGCGGCTACGACTCCGTGGTCGGCGAGGACGCCAGGTTCTCCGGCGGCGAGGCCCAGCGCCTGTCCATCGCCCGCGCGATGCTCGCCGACACCCCCGTCCTCGTCCTGGACGAGGCGACCGCGTACGCGGACCCCGAGTCCGAGGCGGCCGTGCAGGACGCCCTGTCGGAGCTCACGTACGGCCGCACCCTGCTGGTGATCGCACACCGTCTGTCCACGGTGAAGGACGCCGACCAGATCGTCGTCCTGGACGCCGGCCGGGTCGTGGAGCGGGGCACGCACACCGAACTGCTGGCCCTGCGCGGCACCTACGCGGGCATGTGGCAGGCCCACGAGCGCAGCACCGTATGGCGGCCCGGCGGCGCGGAGGAGCCCGCCGCCGCGGCCGAGGCCGTCACCGGCAACCGCACCGCGGTCGAGGAGGCCGTCTGATGATCCGTCAACTGATGGCCGTGGTCGGCCCCGCCGAGCGCCGGCTGCTGCGCAACGTACTCGCCCTCCAGGTCGTGGGGGCGGTCCTCCAGGCCGTGGCGTTCGTCCTGATCGTGCCGGTGCTCGAGCGACTGCTCGGCGACGACCCGGAGCAGGCCTGGCCCTGGGTATGGGCGCTGGCCGCCGCGGCCGTGGCCCAGTCGGTGGCCCACTACCTGGCCACCAAGACCGGCTTCAAGGCGGGCGCCGCCCTCTCCAGGGTCCTGCACCACCGCATCGGCGACCACGTCTCCATGCTGCCCCTCGGCTGGTTCGGCCCGACCAGGACCGGAGAGCTGAGCAACCTCACCACCCAGTCCGTGATGGGCATCATGCGCGTCCCCGGCTATCTGTTCCGCCCGCTGATCAACGGGCTGCTCACCCCGGCCGCGGTCGTCGTCCTGATGTACCTCTTCGACTGGCGGCTCGCGCTCGCCGCGACCTGCACCGCCCCCTTCATCGCGCTGGTGCTGCGCTGGAGCACCAACCGCACCGCCGCCGCCGACCGGCTGCGCGCCGGGGCGATGACCGAGGGCGCCAACCGGGTCATCGAGTACGCCGACGTCCAGCCGGTGCTGCGCGCCTTCCCCGGCTCCGGGGCCGCCGGCGGCGACCGCCTCGACGAGGCGCTGTCCGCCCAGCGGGACGCCGGACGCCAGGTCATGGTGGCGGGCGTCCCGGGCCAGGTCGGCTTCACCCTCACCGTGCAGGCCGCGTTCACGGTGATCCTCGTGTACGGCACCTATCTCGCCCTCGGCGGCTCGCTCGACGTACCCGAACTGCTGGCCCTGCTGGTGCTGGCCGCCCGGTTCGTGGAGCCGATGGCGGAGGCCGCCAACCTGGGCTCGGCGCTCCGCTCGACGAGCGCGGCCCTCGGCCGGGTGCAGCGGCTGCTGGACGAGAAGCCGCTGCCCGAACCGGAGCACCCGGCCCGCCCGGCCGGCACCGGCGTCGAGTTCGACGCGGTGGAGTTCTCCTACGACGACGGCCGCAAGGTGCTGGACGGGGTCGGCTTCCGCATCCCCGAGCGCACGATGACCGCGCTGATCGGGCCCTCCGGCTCCGGCAAGACGACGATCGCGCGGCTGATCGCACGCTTCTGGGACGTGCACGGCGGCGCGGTGCGGGTGGGCGGTGTGGACGTCCGGGAGCTGCCGGCCGAGGAGCTGATGTCCCGGATCTCCGTGGTGTTCCAGGACGTGTACCTCTTCGAGGGCACCATCGAGGACAACATCCGGGCGGGCCGCCCCGACGCCACCGACGCCGAGGTGCGCCGGGCCGCCGAGCAGGCGCGGGTCGACGAGATCGCCGAGCGGCTGCCCGGCGGCTGGTCCGCACAGGTCGGGACGGGCGGCGCGGGCCTGTCCGGCGGTGAACGGCAGCGCATCTCCATCGCGCGGGCGCTGCTCAAGGACGCGCCGATCGTGCTGCTGGACGAGGCGACGTCGTCCCTGGACCCGGCGAACGAACGGGCCGTCCAGCAGGCCCTGTCGGAGCTCACCCGCGACAAGACCCTGCTGGTGATCGCGCACCGGCTGCAGACGGTGCGCGCCGCCGACCAGATCCTGGTGCTGGACGGCGGCCACATCGTCCAGCGCGGTACGCACGAGGAGCTGATCACCCAGGACGGCCGTTACGCCGACTTCTGGGCCGAGCGCAGCCGCAGCCGCGGCTGGCGCCTGAGCAAGACCCCCGTGGCCAACTGAGAATCCCCCGGCGGCCCGCTCACGCGGACCGCCGGGGGATCGGTGTGGCCGTCGCTCCCGGAGCTCACCCCCGCGCCGAGAGCGGCGGCTTCCCCGGTACGCCGGCGATGCCCCAGCGGGTGGCCGGCACCTCCTGGAGGACGATCCAGGTCGCCGCGCGCGCCTGTTCGCCGAACACCTCGGCGACCGCGTCCGTGATCCGGGCGATCAGTTCCGTCTCGGTGGCGCCGTCCAGGCGGCCCTCGTAGAGCTTGACGTCAATGAGCGGCATGCGAGGTCTCCTTGATGCTCGGTACGGTCGTGAGGCTCTCGGCGTTCTCGATCACGGTGCGCGCGTCGTCCAGGGCCGCGTCCAGCGCGTCGGCCAGGTGGTCCACCTGCTCGTCGGTCAGCCCCGGATGGCAGGGCAGGTTGACGTGCTCGGTGAACCACAGCTCCTCCGCCACCGGGCACTCGCCGGGCAGATGACCGCGCGAGCGCCACTCCGGCAGCAGGTGCAGCGGGAAGTAGCGCAGCTGCACCTCGACACCCCGTGCGTCGAGTCCGCGTACCAGCGCCTCACGGGTGCCGCGCGGGCCGGACACGAAGCAGGTGTACAGATGCTGGGCGTGGTGCACCCCCGGGCGGGGACGGCCGGCCCGCGCGTGCGGATGCCGGTCCACGACCGCGTTCAGCCGGGCCGCGATGGCGCGTCGCCGGTCGACGAGGTCCTCCAGCCGGTCCAGCTGGTGCAGCCCGACCACACAGGCCGCCTCCGACAGGGTGGCGTTGGTGCCGCTGCGGCGCACGCCCAGGCAGGCGTCCCGGTACACGGACGACGAGTACTTCATCCAGGGCAGCAGCTCCGGCGCGTCCAGGGGCGACGCGTCGCCGGCGACGAACACGCCGTCGATCTCGTTGGAGCGCAGCCGGTCGACCCGCTCCGCCCAGTCGTCCCGGTCGAAGGTGAGCATGCCGCCCTCGCCGAGCGTGGTGATGTTCTTCGACGCGTGGAAGCTGAAGCAGCCGATGTCACCGAGCGATCCGGGACGCCGGCCGTCGTAGCGGGCCCCCAGGGCGTGCGCGCAGTCCTCGACGACGAGGATGCCCCGCTCCCTTGCCATGGTGACGATCTCGTCCATCTCGGCGGGCCAGCCGCCGTAGTGGACCAGCAGGATCGCCCGGGTCCGGTCCGTGATGAGGCTCTTCAGCGAGGCGGGGTCCATGTTCAGGGACTCCCGGTCGATGTCGCAGAACCGCACCCGGACCTGTCGGTCGAGCAGGGGCTGCACGGTCGCCTGGAAGGTCTGCGGGGTGACGACGACCTCGTCCCCCGGCGCCAGGTCGAGCAGGTGGACGGCGAGTTCCAGGGCGACGGTCCCACTGGTGACGCTCAGCGCGTACCGGGTGCCGGCGTACTCGCTGAAACGCCGCTCGAACCGCTCCCGCCAGGAACCCATGGACAGGGACTCACCGGATTCGAGCAGCTGTCCCAGAGCCGCCGCCTCCGTCGCTCCGAGGATGCTTCCGCGACTCGCGTACGGAACTTTGTAGGCCCCGCGCATAAGTACCCTCCGGCAGATTCGGGGATGGTTTTCCCGTCGCCGAACAAGGCGACACGAGTGACCCTACGTTTGTCGGCGCGCGGCGGAGAGAGCAAGTCGGCGCACCTGACACGAGTTTGACAGCCCGTCAATCTTCCGGAGAAAGCTTGCTCCGCCGCAAAGGCCGGGCCGATGATTCACGACGGACCGCACGAGAGGGCCGTACATCCAGCCGACACGAGGGGCGAAGCGTTCATGGAATTCGGCGTGAATTTCTTTCCGGTGATCGATCCCGCGCAGAAGAGCGCCACGGCCTACTACGACGAGACCCTCCGCCTCGTCGAACTCGCGGAGGCGCTGGGCTACGAGCACGTCCAGACCGTGGAGCACTACTTCACCGGGTACGGCGGCTACAGCCCCGACCCCGTCACCCTGCTGACCGCGATGGCCGCCCGCACCAGCCGTATCCGCATCACGACGGGTGCGGTCGTCCCGGCCTTCACCCACCCCGTCAAGCTGGCCGGCAAGCTGGCCATGCTCGACCACCTCTCGCACGGGCGGCTCGACGTCGGCTTCGGACGGGGCTTCCTGCCCACGGAGTTCGAGGCGTTCGGCATCCCCATGGACGAGAGCCGCGCCCGGTTCGACGAGGGCGTCGAGGCGTGCGTACGGCTGTGGAGCGAGGAGGACGTCGTCTTCGAGGGCCGCTTCCACCGCTTCGGCCCCGTCACCCTGCTGCCCCGGCCCTACCAGGCCCCGCACCCGCCGGTGTTCATCGCCTCCGCGACGAGCGCGGAATCGTGCGCGGCCGCCGGCACGGCCGGCCACCACCTCCAGGTGGTGCCGTCGGTCACCAGCGCCGAACAGCTCTCCGGAATGCTGCAGAAATACCGGGCCGCCTGGGACGAGGCCGGCCACGACCCGGCCGCCCGCCGCATTCAGATCAAATACACCTGCTATCTCGCGGACGACGCCGAAGAGGCCCGCCGCACCGGAGAATTCTACGAACGCTCCTACATCGACCACATGGCGAAGGCGGTGGAACCGCTCGCCAAGGGAAACCGGGCCGATTACCCGGGCTACGAGAAATTCCTGGAGAAGGCCAGGAACTACGACTTCGCGGCCTCCCTCGCGGCGAACAAGGTGTTCGCCGGCGACACGGACCAGGTACGCGCGCAACTCGAACGCACCCGCGAGGAGTTCGGCGCGGACCTGACCGTCAGCCTGCAGTTCAACCCCGGCGGCCTCGCCTACGGCCGTGCCGCCCGCGCGATGGAACTGTTCGCGCAGGAGGTCGCCCCCGCCTTCACCGGCTGAGCCAGGACCGTCAGCGGCGGCTGAGCGCCCGGGAACCCAGGAGCAGCGACAGCTCCTCGACCTGGGAGCGCAGCAGCCGCTGCTCGTCGACGAGTTCGTCGACCCGGGCCCGCAGCCGCACCAGCTCCCCGCGGTCCCCGGCCGGAACGGGGACCGGGGAGACCCGGTGCCGCAGACCGAGGCGGGACTGGGCGTCGTACAGCAGTTTCTGGACGGACCGCCGCTCCTCCTCCAGCTCCGCCGCCGCCCCCGCGCACAGCGGACCGCTGGTGCTGCCGGCCATCGCCGGCCCGCGCCACAGGCCCAGGGCATCAGTGAACAGCGCGCAGGCGGTGCGCGGATCGCTGCCCAGAAGTGCCCGCGCCTTCGCCGCGCCCAGCAGGAACCGGGCGCTGTCCAGCTCCTCGGGCCGCGCCTCCAGCACATAGCCCGTGTCACGGGCGACCAGCCGCGGGGTGTTGGCCCGCGACGGCTCCGCCTCGATCAACAGCTGCCGCAGCCGCGACACATGGGCCTGCAGGGCGTTCACCGCCTTGCCGGGCGCGCCCCCGCTCCACAGCTCCTCGATCAGCCGCTCCATGGCGACCGGCTCCCCGGGACGGACCAGCAGCGCCCCGAGGAGCTGCCGCTGTTTGGGACTGGTCAGGGGCACCCGCCGGTCACCGACGTCGTCGTGGACCTCGGGAACGCCCAGCACTCGAAACCGCATCTGCACCTCCGTCGCACACCGCAGCTCCCGCCCAGCTCACCGCGGACCGCCGCCCGCCCGCCTGAGTGCCGGGTACTCAACTGGCGTCGCCCGCCCGACAGGTGGTCCGCGGGACGGAGTGAGTGGCGGCTACTCACGATCAGGCCGGCCGCGCCGTGGTCGTCTTGGGGCGTCGCGGTCACAGTCACGGGTGAGGAGTTGAGGACGCATGACGCGGTGGGACGCGGAGGTCGCGGTGGTCGGTCTGGGAGCGTGGGGGGCGTGCGCGCTGTGGCAGCTCGCCGAGCGCGGCGTGGACGCCATCGGCATCGAGCGCCACCAGCCGGGCCACTCGCTGGGGTCCTCGCACGGAGGCTCGCGGATGTTCCGCGTCACCTGCCTGGAGCACCCCGGCCTGGTCCCGCTGGCCCGGCGCTCCCGGGAACTGTGGAGCACCCTGGAGGACTCCGCCGACGAGCAGCTGTTCTTCCCGGTCGGCGGCCTGCTGATCGGTCCGAAGGACGGCCGGGTCGCCGGCGGCACGCTGACCGCCGCCTACCACCACGGCATCGAGGTGAGCACCCTCACCGGCCAGGCGCTGCGCTTCCACTACCCCCGCCATGTCGGCGTCCCGGAGGGCCACATCGGCGTCCGGGAGCCGTCCGCCGGCATCATCCGGCCGGAACTCTCCATCCGGACGGCGGTGAGCCGGGCCGAGAAGTGCGGCGCCCGCGTCCTCACCGACACCCGCATCACCACCTACGACCTGATCCCCGGCGGTGTGGTGCTGCGCACCTCCCAGGGCGAACTGCGGGTGCGGCAGGTGGTGTTCACGGTCGGCTCCTGGCTGTCCTCACTGATCGGCGGACTTCCGCTGCGGACCGTGCGGATGCCCATCACCTGGTTCAGGCCACTGGAGCCGGGGGACGACACCTTCGGTCTGGAGCAGTTCCCCGTCTTCATGCGGGAACTGGACGACGGCACGATCCTGTGGGGCAACGGCGCGGAGGGCGGCCACGACGTCAAGCTCGGCATCGAGGACCGGGCCGACGCCCTGCCCCTCGACCCCGAGGCCTACGACCGCTCGGTCGGCCCGGTCGACTGGTCCGCGCTGACGGCCCTGCTGCCGGCGAAACTTCCGGGTCTCGAACCGCTGCCGTCGAAGGTCGCCGTCTGCATGCTGACCCGCACACCGGACGGCCAGTTCGTCATCGGCCGGCCCGGGGACGACCCGCGCGTCGTGGTGGCCGGCGGCGACAACGCGCACGGCTTCAAACACGCCACCGGGATCGGGGAGGCCCTCGCCGAGATCGTGCGGGGCGAGGAGACGACGGTGCCCATCGGTTTCATGTCCCCGAACCGTTTCGGCTGATCCGCGCCACGCGCCACCCGTACGCCCCGGCCACTCACCGCTGCCGCGACCCCAGGAGGGCGACCATGACGTCGACACCCACTTCCCAGCAGGCGCCCCTGGTGAGCGCCCAGCAGTTCCGGGACGCCATGGCCGAACTGGCCTCGCCCGTGACCGTGGTGACCACCTCGGACGGCCGGGGCGGACGCCGGGGCTGCACGGCCAGCTCGGTGACGTCGGTCTCCCTGGACCCGCCGCTCCTCCAGGTCGCGGTCGCCCACACCTCGAGCTGCCACCAGGCCCTCGTGGAGTCGGGGGAGTTCGTCGTCCACATCCTCGCCGACCGGCACCGCCTCCTGGCCGACCGGTTCGCACGGCAGAACATCGACCGCTTCGCCGGCACCGGCGTCACCACCTGGCCCGGTACCGACCTCCCCTGGTTCCCCGACGCCACGGCCGCCTTCCGCTGTCTGACCCACCGCACGATCCCGGTGGGCGACCACACCCTCCTGGTGGGCGCCCTCACCGCCGTTCGCAACGGCCCCACCCAGAAGACCCCGACAGACGCCCTCCTCTGGTACCGCCGAGCCTTCCACTCCCTGACATGACCCCACCCGTCACACCGGACACGCCGGGTGTGCGCGCTCCAGTGCTGCCGGGCGGGGTGTCCCCGCCGGGAGGCGGGCGCGGCCCGGCGGATGTACCACCGGAGTGCGCCACCTCCAGCGCCCGGACCGGGCGCGTGGGCCTCACCCCACGGGCGCGTCCAGGGGGGCGTGGGCTTCCAGCCATCGTTCGGTGACGAGGCGGGCCAGTTCCGGGGTGTCGCCGAGGGGTGTGGAGAGGATGTCGGCCCGGGCCGCCGCCGCCTCCGCGGCGATACGGTCGGGCAGCAGGCCCGGTGCCAGTACGTAGGGCGCGACCGCCACCCGGCCGACGCCCCGCGCCCGCAGTTCCCGTACGACGTCGCCGGGCCGGGGTGTCGGGCCGGTGACGAACGCCGGCCGTACCGCGCACCAGCCCGCGCGCCGCAGCTCACGGGCGGCCGCGCCGACCGACTCGATCGCCTCCGGGTCCCGGGAACCGGCGCCGGACAGGACGATCCCGGTCGTGGACCGGTCGGCGGGGGTCAGTCCCGCCTCGAAGAGCCGCCGCTCGACCGCCCGCAGCAGCAGCGGCGAGCCGCCGAGCACCGCCGCCCGGCGCACCGCGGGCCCCTCGGCGCCCGCGAGCGCCGCCGGCAGGTCGGTCTTGGCGTGATAGGCGCGGGTCAGCAGCAGCGGCACCGCGACGGCCGCCCCGGTGCCGGCCCGCCGCAGCTCCGCCAGCGCGCCCGCCACGCCCGGCGCGTCGAACTCCAGGAACGCGGTCGTCACGGTCACACCGGGGCGCCCCCGCCGGATCCGCTCGGCCAGCGCCCGTACGGTCGCGGCGTGCCGCCGGTCCCGGCTCCCATGGCTCACCAGCAACAGCGCCGGCCCCGCCATGGTCGTATCCTCGGATCTCACCCGTGACCCCCGATCGCCGCACCGCGAGACGGCGGTCGGTTCCCGCCGCCGCGGCACGCTAACCGGGCCCGTTCACACGCCGCTGACGGTCCGCTGACCGGGTCAGGCGGGTCCGCTGCTGTGCAGCGGCTCGTGGCCGAATTCCGCCCGCATGCCCCAGTCCCAGTCGCCGACGACCGCGGCCGGCACCGGTGCGTCGCCGCGCAGCATCCGCTGGTGCGCCTCGCGGACCGCTTCCGAGGGCTCGAGGCCCAGCTCGGTCACCAGCCGTGTGTGCAGCCGCCGGTAGGTCTCCAGCGCCTGCCACATCCGGCCGGCCTGGTGCTGCGACAGCATCAGCTGCAGATGGAAACGCTCGTGCAGCGGATAGCGCGCCGTCAGCTCGGTCAGCCTGGCCAGGACCTCGATGCCCCGGCCGAGCGCCAGATCCGCCGCCACACAGATCTCGAACGCGCTGAGCCGCGACTCCTGCAGCCGCAGCACCTCCACCCGCAGCACCGGACCCAGCGGCACGTCGAACAGCACATCGCCGCGCCACAGCCCCAGCGCCTGGTTGAGCAGCTCGGACGTGAGCCGGTGGTCCCTTTTGCGGGCCATGGCGAGCCCCGCGGAGACCAGACTCTCGTGCGTCAGCGCGTCCACCTCGTCGGGCGCCGCGTTCAGCACATAGCCGCCGTGCGCCGTAGCGAGGATCTCCTTCGCCCGGACCATGCCGCCCTTGCCGGACACGGCGGCTATCCCCCGTCTCAACTGCATCATGTACGTCTGAAGCGTCGCCTGGGCGCTGCGCGGAGGCTGGTCGCCCCAGAGTTCGTCGACCAGTTCCCACACCGGCACCGTGCGCCGGGCGCGGAGCGCCAGCAGGGCCAGCACCTGACGGTGCTTCGCCGCGCTGGGTGTCCATGCGTCGTTCCCAAAATTGGCAGTCAGGGTGCCCAACAACTTGATCTCCACCGACCGACCTCTCCCCGTGTATTGCCAGCGATGTGATGGTGACACCACGCGCGTAGTTCCGTTAGTGCCCTCGATCATCAGTCCGACGTGAACGGGCACATGACCGTGTTGGCTGAATCTCGACTCCAGCGGGAGTCCAGAGCCGCATGAGACGGCCTCAAGAATCGGACAGCCGCAGCGTGTGAGGCTTTCGCCATGGAATTCACGCTCCTCGGCCCCGTAGGCATCATCACGAAGGACGACCACGTTCCGATCGCCGGCTCCCGTCAACGGATCCTGCTGGCCTCGCTTCTCGTCAGCGGCGGCCGGCTGCTGACGAACGAGCAGCTGTACAGCGAGCTCTGGGGCGACGACCCGCCCCATACGGCACACAACGCGCTCCAGGCACAGGTGTCCCGGCTGCGCCGCACCCTGAGCCGGCTCACCCACTCCGAGGAGCCGGCGCCGGCCCTGGTCACCCACTCCGCCGGGTACGTCCTGAAGGTCGACCCCGACCGGGTCGACATGAACGGTTTCCGCCGCCGGATAGCGGAGGCCCGGGCCGCGGCCGACCGGGACCCCATGGCGGCCATCACGCTGCTGGAGGCCGGAATCGCCCTGTGGCAGGGCAAGCCGCTGCAGGACACCGGCACCAGTCCGCTGTGCCACAGCACGGCCGTCCAGCTGGAGGAGGAGTACCTGGCCGCCCACGAGACGAAACTGGAGCTGAAACTGCGCTGCGGTCTCACCGAGGACGCGATCGGTGAACTGCGGGCGATCGGCGTGGTGCACCCCTGGCGGGAACGCATCACCGAACTGCTGATGCTCGCCCTGTACTGCGTCGGCCGCCGGGCGGAGGCCCTGGAGACCTACCACAGCACCCGCCGCCAGCTCACCGACCACCTCGGTATCGAGCCGTCCCGCCGCCTCAAGGAGACGCTCCAGGTCATCCTCCGCGAAGACCCCGTGCCCCTGGCCCCGCTCCGCCCGTCACCCCTGGCGGCCTTCGCCCGCTGACCGGAACACCCCGGCGCGGAGCCCCGCCCTCAGACCCCGTCCGGCGCGGGGTCCTCCACGGGCTCCGCCAGCACCACCCGCGTACCGCGCTCCCTGAACGCCGCCACCTGTGTGTCCGTCGCCGACGTGTCCGTGACCAGCGTCCAGCCGGCCGGCAGCGTGGCCCACGCGTGGAACGGCGCACGCCCCAGCTTCGCCGCGTGCGCCAGGACGTACGTACGAGCGGCCCGGCGGGACATCAGTTCCTTCAGCCGGGTCTGCCGCAGGTCCGCCTCGCAGATCCCGCCGTCCGCCGTGACCCCGTCCGCCGACAGGAAGACCCGGTCGAACGTCATCCGCTCCAGGGCCGCTTCCGTCAGCGGCCCCACGAACGCCTGGCTGAGCGGCCGCAACGTGCCGCCGAGGCACTCCACATGGACGGATTCGACGTCCGCCAGCTCGTGCAGCACCGTCAGACCGGTGGTGGCGACCGTGAGGTCCCGCGCCGTGCGCAGCTCGTGCGCCAGCGCCCCGACCGTCGAACCGGCGTCGAGGAGCACGGTCTCGCCCGGCTGGATCCGCGCCGCCGCCCACCGGGCGATGGCCCGCTTCTGCGCGTACGCCTCCGTGGTGCGCTGGCGCAGCGACGCCTCCGGATGCGCGGTCAGCGCCATCGCCCCGCCGTAGGTGCGGGCCAGCCGGCCGTCGGCGGTGAGCCGGGCGAGGTCGCGGCGGATGGTCGAGGCGGTGACGCCGAAGTGCCGGGACAGCTCCTCGACGCTGGCCAGGCCGCTGGTGGTGGCGAGTCGCAGGATCTCCTCGCGCCGGGCCTGGGATCCGTTGGGCGGCATCAAGTGTCCTTCGCGGTACGTGGGTTCAGCGGGCGGTGGACATCTCGGCGGCCTGCCGCAGCGCCTCGATCATGCTACCGGCCTCCGCCCTTCCGGTACCGGCGATGTCGAAGGCCGTGCCGTGGTCGACGGAGGTGCGGATCACCGGGAGGCCGACGGTGAGGTTGACGCCCGCCTCGATGCCGAGCACCTTGACCGGGCCGTGGCCCTGGTCGTGGTACATCGCCACGATGAGGTCGTAGTCGCCCCGGGCGGCCAGGAAGAACGCGGTGTCGGCGGGGAGCGGGCCGCGTGCGTCGATGCCGTCGCGGCGCACCGTCTCCAGCGCGGGGACGATCTTCTCCTCCTCCTCGCCGTAACCGAACAGGCCGTTCTCGCCGGCGTGCGGGTTGATGCCGCAGACGCCGATGACGGGTGCGGCCACCCCCGCCCGGACCAGGGCCTCGTGGCCGCGCCGCACGGTCCGCTCGACCAGGCCGGGCTCGATCCGGTTGACGGCGTCGATCAGACCGATGTGGGTGGTGACGTGGATGACCTTCACCTTCTCGGTGGAGAGCATCATCGACACCTCCTCCACCCCGGTGAAGTGGGCGAGCAGTTCGGTGTGCCCGGGGTAGACGTGCCCGGCGGCGTGCAGGGCCTCCTTGTTGAGGGGGGCGGTGCAGATGCCGTCGATCTCGCCGGCGAGGGCCAGTTCGGCGGCCCGCCTGACGTACTCGTACGCGGCGTTCCCGGCGGCGGCGGACAGGGTGCCCCAGGGCAGGTCCGCGGGGAGGAGGCCGAGGTCGACGACGTTGATCCGGCCCGGCGCGGTCTCGGCCGCCGCCGGCGTGGGCACGGTGACGATCTCACAGCCGGCGCCCAGGATCCGGGCCGCCTCCCGCAGCCGGGCGGCGTCACCGATCACCACCGGCCGGCACCGGCTCAGCGTCGCGGCGTCCAGGACGGCGGGCACGATCACCTCGGGCCCGATACCGGCGCCGTCGCCCATGGTGACACCGATGAGGGGGAGGGGCTGCTGGGCGTTCACTGGGTGACTCCTTGCTGAGAGGGGCGGAGTGCCGCCACGATACGAACGAACGAGTCCGGGCCGCCGAAGCTCCCGGGGCGGGTGACGACCGAGCGGCCGTCGGTGGTCCTTGAGTGCACGGCGCCGTGGTGGATCTCGCCGACGGGCCGCAGGGTGGTGACGCCGAGCGAGTCGAGCACCCGGCGGGCCGTCTCACCCCCGGTCAGTACGAGGTCCGGGCGCCCCGGCAGGGCGGAGACGGTCCGTGCCAGCCCGGCCACGATGGCGCGTGCGGCGCCGGGCCGTACGCCGCCGGACCCGTCGACGGAGAGCACGGTCACCGTCCCGGCCGCGAGCGGGGGCAGCACGACGCCCTCGCCCCCGGCCAGCTGCCGGGGCGTCAGCGCCGTATGCCGGGCCCCCGCCGCGACCAGCCGCCCGACCTGCTCGACCACCCCGGGCTCCGCACTCCCGGCGACGACGAGCAACGGTGGCGTGACCCTCACGGCTCCGGCCGCCCCCTCGACGGACCCCCGGGACCAGGTCCCGCCCTGCACCGGCATGGTGGCCGCTGCGGCCACCGTCGGCACGGGTGACACCGGCCCGGTACCCGCCGCCGGGGCGGAAGCGGCTCCGGTGGCCGTGGGCCCGGCTGTCCCGGGCGGCGTCACGGATGCCGGCGCCGAAGGCGCCCACGGTGCTCCCGGCGCCGCCGCTCCCGTCGTGGGCGGTTCCGTTGTCATCCGCCGGGTGGCAGCGGGCGCCGGTGCGCCGTCCGCCCGCCGCGCGGCGAGCAGGCGGCCGAGGGCCGCCGCCAGGCCGCCGCTGCCCAGGAGACGGGTGCCGGGGCCGAGGAGGGCCGCCGCCGTGGCGATCACCGTGAGGTCGGTGTCGGTCTCCGCGTCGCAGACCGGGTGCCGGCCGTGCGCCGCCACCTCCCGGAAACGGCCGGCCAGGGCGATGGGACCCTGCCGTACGGTCTCCAGCGGTACGTCCGTGGCCGGCAGGGGCGCCATCGCCTCCGCGACGGACCGCGGCGCGGCACGCTCCTCGGCGTGCCAGGCCGGGGAGGCGTGCAGCGGCGCCCCGTCGGCCAGCACCACACCGCCGCGCACCACGCGCCCCGCGGCGGGCAGGGCCGTCGCGATCACCAGGACCCCGGCGCCCTCCGCGAAGGCGGCCGCCTCGGCCCCCACCGGACCGCGCAGCAGCGAGTCGCACTTCTTGAACCAGAGCGGACTGCCGTACGCCTCGGGAAACTTGACTGCGCGAAACGCGCGAGAACTGGTGAGGTCCGTGTCCGTATCGGACCCGGTGGCGGGCGAGGGTTCCCGCGCCGCGCCCAGCACGGCCCGTACGGCGTCGGCGGCGGCCGCACCGTCCAGATACCGCGAGTCGAGGTCCACCACCACGGCCTCCCCGCCGGTACCGGATACTCCCAGCTCGGCAGGGTTCAACACCAGCCGGGCGGGCAGCCGCAGCAGGGCCGCGACCTCCGCCGCCCCCGACAGGTCGTCGGCGAGCGCGACGACCGGGACGCCGCCTGGACGGCACATACGGACCTCCTCGGGGAACTCGGCTTTGCAGTGCCCCGATGATGGCATAGCTTGCGCGATTCGCGCGAGACTCTTGCGCATAACGCGCAGTCATGCGAGCGTTCACCCACTGAGAAGCAGCCGCACCGGAAGGAACCGCTCGTGAGCACCGGCACCCGCACCGGCCCGCCCGAAAGCCCCCGGGGGACCGAGCTCCCGTCCGTCCCCGTACCGCTCTCCCGCCTGGTCCTCGGCACCATGACGTTCGGCGACACCGTCGACCCCGCGGGCGCCGCCGCCATGCTGGACGCCGCCCTCGACGCCGGCCTCACCGGCGTCGACACGGCCAACGGCTACGCGGGCGGCGAGAGCGAGCGGATCCTCGCCGGACTGCTGCCCGGCCGCCGGGACCGGATCGTGCTCGCCACCAAGGCCGGCATCCCGCACCCCGACCAGGGCGAGCACGCCCCGCTCTCCCCGGCCGGCCTGCGCGCCGCCCTCGACGGCAGCCTCAAGCGGCTCGGCACCGACCACGTGGACCTCTTCTACCTGCACCAGCCGGACCGCCGTACCCCGCTCGCGGAGACCCTCACGGCCGTGGCCGGGTTCGTCGCGGAGGGGAAGGTCCGCGCGCTCGGCGTGTCCAACTTCGCCGCCTGGCAGATCGCCGAGCTGACCCGCACCGCCGACGAGGTGGGCGCCCCCCGCCCGGCCGTCGCGCAGCAGCTGCACAACCTCCTCGCCCGCCGGATCGAGGAGGAGTACACCGAGTACGCGGCGGTGAGCGGGCTGCGCACCATGGTCTACAACCCGCTCGGCGGCGGCCTCCTCACCGGCCGGCACCGCTTCGAGGCCGACCCCGCCACCGGCCGCTTCGGCGACTCCGGGCTCGCCGCCATGTACCGGGAGCGGTACTGGAACGAGGACCTGTTCGCCGCCGTCGCCCAGCTCACCGCGATCGCCGACGAGGCCGGCCTCCCGCTCACCGAACTCGCCCTGCGCTGGCTGCTGGACCGCCCCTCCACCGACGCGCTCCTGCTCGGCGGCTCCCGGCCGGAACATCTGCGCGCCAACATCGCCGCCGCCCAGGCCGGCCCGCTGCCCGCCGACGTGACCGCCGCCTGCGACGCCGTCGGCTCGGCCCTGCGCGGACCCATGCCCGCCTACAACCGCTGACCACCCCCGAGACCGCCGTCCGGAGACCCCTCATGACCACCGCCGCGCACTTCACCGCCGCCCTGCGCGACCGCCGCCCCCTCATCGGCTACTGGTCGCTGCTCGACTCGCCCGTCGCCGCCGAACGTCTCGCCCGCCTCGGCTACGACTACCTCGCCTTCGACGCCCAGCACGGCCTCTTCGGCTACCAGGGCCTGCTCAACAACCTCATCGCCACCGACACCCGCGGCTCCACCGCCGTCGGCATGGTCCGCGTCGAGGCCAACGACCCCACGTACATCGGCCGCGCGCTCGACGCGGGCGCCGCCGCCGTCATCGTGCCGCTCGTCGACACCGCGCAGGACGCCGCCGACGCGGTCGCCGCCGTGCGCTACCCGCCGCACGGCCGCCGCTCCTACGGCCCCATGCGCGCCCAGCTGCGCATCGGCCCCGACCCGGCCGACACCCACGAGCAGACCGCCGTACTCGCCATGATCGAGACCGCCGACGGGCTCGCCAACGTGGAGGAGATCTGCGCGACCCCGGGACTCGACGGGATCTACGTCGGCCCCTCCGACCTGCGGCTGGCCATCGGCGGCCGGACCTCCACCGACCCGGAGGTGGCCGAAGCCTTCGAGCAGGCCCTCACCCGCATCCGTGAGGCCGCCGGGGCCGCGGGCATCGCCGCCGGCATCCACAACGGCGACGGGGCGAGCGCCGCCCGCCGGCTCGACGAGGGCTTCACCTTCGCCTCCGTCGCCGCCGACGTCGTCCATCTCCAGCAGATCGCGGCCACCCACCTGGACGCGGCGCGCAAGGGCGGCCGGGCATGAGCACCACCACCCTCGTCACCACACCCACCTTCGCCCGCCACTCGCCCGACCCCTGGACCCTCCTCGCCGACGGCGGCGCGGGCCCGGTCCGCCCCTACGACGACCGTGCCCTGCCGTACGGCGAACTCCTCGCCCGGATCCCCGGCGCGGACGCGCTCGTCGCCGGCATGGACCCGGTCACCGCCGAGGTCATGGACGCCGCCCCGCGGCTGAAGGTCATCGCCAAGCACGGCGTCGGCACCGACACCATCGACGTCGCCGCCGCCCGTGAGCGCGGCATCCCCGTCGTCTTCGCGCCGGGCTCCAACTCCCGAGCCGTCGCCGAGTACACCTTCGGACTCGTCCTCGACGCGGCCCGCCGGATCAGCGCCTCCCACACCGCCGTCACCGCGGGCGACTGGCCCAAGCTGTTCGGCCCCGAACTGCACGGCCGGACGATCGGCGTGGTCGGCTTCGGCCGGATCGGCCGCCTTGTGGCCGGCTACGCCCGCGCCTTCGGCATGAGCGTCCTCGCCCACGACCCCTACGTCCCCGACGACGCCGTGACCGCGGCCGGAGCCGAACCCGTCCCCCTGGACGCGCTCCTCGCCCGCGCCGACGTCGTCACCCTGCACCTCCCGCCCGCCGGCGAACCACTCCTCGACGCCGCCCGGCTGGCCGCGATGAAACCCGGCGCGATCCTCGTCAACGCC
Organism: Streptomyces sp. NPDC048584; assembly: GCF_043199595.1. Lineage (NCBI taxonomy): Bacteria > Bacillati > Actinomycetota > Actinomycetes > Kitasatosporales > Streptomycetaceae > Streptomyces > Streptomyces sp. NPDC048584. Next base: position 933,912 of record NZ_JBICWF010000001.1, on the reverse strand, counting down.
GCCCGCGGCGGCCTCGTCGACGACACCGCGCTCGCCGCCGCCCTGCACTCCGGACATCTGGCCGCCGCCGCGCTCGACGCCTTCGCCGTCGAACCCCTCCCGGCCGGCCACGTCCTGCGCGGCGCCCCCCGGCTCACCCTCACCTCCCACATGGCCGCCTGCACCCCGGAGGCCAACCGCGCGATGGGCCTGATGGTCGCCGAGGACGTACTCCGTGTCCTCGCCGGCGAGCCCCCGCGGCACACGGCCGGCTGACCCCGCCGCCGAACCACCACCCCACCCCCCCATGCCGTTACCCGCCCTGTTTGCCTTCCGCTCCGGCGACGGCGCCGGAACCAGCAAAGGAACACCGCCATGTCGACCACCGCCACCGCCCCAGCGGCGGAGCACGCGCAGGCCGATCCGTACGCCCTGCGCCCCGAGGACGCCCGCCCGGCACCCACCGCCTTCCGCGAACGGATCCGCCATCTCGGCCCCGGCTTCGTCCTGTCGGCCGCCGTCGTCGGCTCCGGCGAGCTGATCACCACCACCGCACTCGGCGCCCAGGCCGGCTTCGCCCTGCTCTGGCTGGTCATCGTCTCCACCGCGGTGAAGGTCTGGGTCCAGATGGAACTGGCCCAGTGGACCATCCTCAACGGGCGCACCGCGCTGGAGGGTTACCGCGAGATCGGCCCGCGCATCGGCCGGCTGAGCTGGATCAACTGGCTCTGGATCGGCATGGACTTCGCCAAGATGTTCCAGCGCGGAGGCATCATCGGCGGTACGGCGGCGGCCTGTTCGGTGCTGTGGCCGGTCATCGGCGAACCACTGAGCTGGGGCTCCCTGGCACTGTGGGCGGTCGTCGTCACGGTCGCCGCCATCCTGCTGCTGCAGTCCGGCAAGTACAGTCTCGTCGAACGCGCCTGCCTCGTCTCCGTCGTCGTCTTCACCCTGGTCACCGTCAGCCTCGCGGTCGGTCTGCCCGGCACGGAGTTCGGCTACGGCGGCAGCGAACTCGGCAGCGGCTTCGGCTTCGAGATCCCGGCCGGCACCGTCGGCATCGCGCTCGCCGTCTTCGGCATCACCGGTGTCGGCGCCGACGAGATGACCACGTACACCTACTGGTGCCTGGAGAAGGGCTACGCCCGCTGGACCGGCCCGGACGACGGCAGCGAGGAGCGCGCCCGCCGTGCCGAGGGCTGGATCAAGGTGATGCGCCTGGACGCCCTCACCGGCCTCGCCGTCTGCGTGCTGTGCACCCTGTCCTTCTACGTCATCGGCGCGGCCGTGCTCCACCCGCAGGGGCTGGTGCCCGAGGGCAACGAGATGATCACCACGCTCTCCCGCGTCTACACCGACACCATGGGCCCCTGGGCCGAGTACCTGTTCCTCGTCGGCGCGTTCGCCGTCCTCTTCTCCACCCTCATCGGCTCCACCGCCTCCGTGCCCCGGCTGTGGACCAACACCCTCGGCCTGCTCGGCGTCATCGACTGGGGCGACGTCCGCGCCCGCACCCGCACCATCCGTGTCCTCACCTGGTGCCTGCCGCTGCTGTGGACCTGCTTCTTCCTCTGGATGCAGTCGCCGGTGCTGATGGTGCAGATCGGCGGCATCGGCGGCGGCGTCTTCCTGCTCGCCGTGGTCGTCGCCGTCTGGCGCCTGCGCCGCACCGGAGTGCCCGAGCGCTTCCGCGCCAACCCCTGGCTCACCGCGGCCCTCGTCCTCAGCAGTACCGCCATCCTGTGCGTCGGCGTGTACGGCGTACTGAAGACACTGGGAGCCGTGCCGGAGTAGCCGTACCGGATCCGTTCGGGCGGCGGGCCGAGCCGCCCGAACGGATGGAACATCCCCGCCCACCGGACACAGACCGGCGGGCGCTATATGTTGTTCCTCCGCACTGGACGTTCCACGGGGGTGGGCCGTATGTCCGAAGCAGATTCCTTCCACGAGGCGTACGAGGACGAGGAACCGCCGTCCTCCGCGCCCCCGAGGCCGGTGCGGCTGTCCGTCGGCCGCGCCGGCGACTCCTACGGCGTGGTGCGCGCGGACCCCTCCCACGAGGACCCCCAGCACAACGAGGTGTCGCCGCGTTTCGAGATCGGGACTCCGGCTTCCGCCGCCGCGGCACCGCCGCCCGAGGCCGCCCAGCAGTCCGACGACTCCGCGGGGTGACGCCGGTTGCCCACATCCTTCACGGCCGTCCTCGTCTTCCTGGTCGTCGTGGTGCCGGGGCTGGCCTTCGAGCTGAGTCTGCGCCGCCGCAGCCCCTCCCGCGTGGAGAGCCCGTTCGTGGAGAGTGCCCGGGTGGTGCTGGTCGGAGCCCTGAGCACGGCCGCCGCGACCGCGCTGCTGATCGCCCTGCGTGAGATACGGCCGGGAAGCCTGCCGAGCCCCACCGGGCTGCTGGCCGACTCGGCCCGCTATGTCACGGCGCACCCGGAGCTCACCGCGATCGGACTCGCGGCGGAGCTCTTCGCGGCCACGGCGCTGGCGCTCCTCGCCGTCGGTCTGGTCCGCTCTCCGACCGGCGGAGGCATCCAGAGCTTCGACGACGTGTGGTACGAGCTGCTCTACAACGACGTCCCGGCGGGAAAACGCCCCAAACTGGTGGTCGCGTTGAAAAGCGGCGGATACCGTGTATCGGGATTCTTCCACTCCATGAACACCCACCCCGAGGTGGACCGGCGTGAACTGGTCCTCAAGAGTGTGGAGTTGTTCCGCGAGGACCAGGCGTCGGGGGACGGCACCTGGCCCGCCGTCTATGTACGTCTGGCGATCCCCGCCCGCGAGATCGCCTGGCTGGCCGTGTCGCACGCCGCCCTGCCACCGGTCCCGGCACCGGCCGGCGGAGGTGCCCCGGCACCCGGCCGACCGGTCCGGCCGGGCGACCGGCTGCGCCGGTTCCAGTGGCAGGCCGCCGCAGCCGTACTGGTCGTCGAGGCGGCGGTGCTGCTCCTCGCGGGCTGAACGAACGAACACGGGGGTTCACACGGTGGGCGAGGCACACGAGGTCGAACTGACGCTGACGAACGCCAGGGTGGAGGACCTGGCGGACGGCACGGAACTCTGGACGGCATCCGTCGAACTGTCCGGCAGGCGGGGCGGGGTCACGGGGCGGGGCACCGGCGAGAACCTCGGCGCGCTGGTCTCCGGGTTCCGGAACAAGGTGGGCGACACCGAGGACCTCGGCTGGGCACTTCGGCCGCTCCTCTTACCCGAGGGCGTCGAACAGGCCCTGCAGCAGGCCTACATCGACGCCCTGCGGGACGACGTCCCGCTGCGGATCAGGATCAGGTGCGCCAACCTGGTGTTCTCCGCGCTGCCCTGGGAACTGACCCGGACGACGCTCGCCCTGTCGGCCTCGGATCCGCCGGGTGCCGGCCGGGACGCCCACCTCGTCAGCGACCCGGACCGGCTCGTGGTCTCCCGGGTCCTCGAATCCGCCGCCTCCCCCGGGCTCCGGACCGGCCTGCGGTCGCTGGTGGTCACGGCGGCGGACGCCGTCCGCCCGGAGGACCGGGCCGCCGGGACACCCCGGAGCGGGATCGACTGGACGGCGGAGGCGGCCGGCGAGGCGGTGCGCAGGCTGAAGGAGATCGGCGAAGCCGAACTGCTGCACGCCGCCACCCGCGAGCAGCTCACCCAGCGGCTGCGGACCACCGCCCACATCGTGTGCGTCATCGCCCACGGCTGGACCGACCGGGACGACGCATGCGGCATCGTCCTGCACACGCCCGGGGACACCGGCCCCGACTGGGTACCGGCCCGGCAACTGGCCGAGCTCTTCCAGGCGTCGGGCACCCAGCTGGTCGTCCTGATCGCCTGCGACACCGCGGGCCTGAACGCCTCCCGGAGCGGCTGGGGCACCGCCGCCCACCACATCGTGGCCCGCGGCGTCCCCGCCGTGGTGGCCATGCAGGCACCCGTGAGGCAGAACCTGGGGCAGGAGTTCCTCATCGGCCTGGTCACCGGGCTGGCGGAGAACGGCGAGATCCACGCCGCGATGGCGAAGGGCCTCGCAGAGGTCCGGGCCCGGACGGACATCGTCGGCAACCTCGCCGTGCCCGCCCTCTACACCGGCAGCGGCGACCTGCGTCTGCGCGAAGCCCCGCCGGAGCCGGTACGAGGACCCGCACACGCCTATCCCCTCCTGCCGCGTCCCACGGCCGGCGGTACCACGACCGCCTGGGGGACCGACGGCAGGAGGGCGCGACTCGACGTGGTGTGGGGGCTGGAGCGCGGGCCGTTCGCCGGTGTCCTCCTCGACGTCCCCGACCACGACCTCGCACAGGACCTGAACCACTACGAGAAGGCCTGGACCGTGCTGCTGCGGAGGAACGGGCTGCCCGCCCGCCGGTGGTTCGCCACCGACGTGGAGCGGCCCCCGCGGCCGCAGGCCTACTGGGAGCAGCACGCGACGTCCACCCGGGGCGAATGGCACGACTTCCGGCAGAACTTCACCCGGTTCGACCCCGGGTCCCCGGCCGACGTCGACCGCAGGGCCGACGACGGCTGGGTCCTGCGCACCGAGCTGGCCGCCTGGTCCCCCGACCGGTGGCAGGAGAGGATCGGCGAGTGGCTGCACCGCCTGCGGGACCGGGACGGACGCCTGGAACGGCCGATCGTCGTGGTCCTGCGAGGGCCGTCCCCCCTCCTGGAGGACAAGGGGCCCGGCGTCCTCGCACAGGTGCGGGACGACCTGGAGAACCGTCTCGGGACGCCGGTCACCGCGCTGAGCCGCCACCGCCCCGGCAAGCGGTACCGGGACGACGGGACGGCCCGCCCGGACGACGACGTCCACCCCGCCGACGCGAAGGCGCTGTCGGACCTGCGCCGGCGGGATCCCGGACGGTACGGACGAGCGCTGGAGCGTCTGGCGGCCGACGAACGGCTGCCCGGCCACCGCGCCTCCCTGAGCGCTGCCGCCGAGTACGACGACGACATGCGCGCCTGGATCGGGGCGCTCGGAGCCGGCCGGCCGGTGCCCCGTCCGGGTGACCTGCCGCTGGACGTCGACTCGGAACGGGCCGACACCATCGCCCTGGCCCTCCTGAAGCAGGTCTCGAAGCTCTCCGACGGCGACCTGCTCGCCTGGGACGACCCGCTGCTGTCCCCGCCCGTCCGCCGCCTGGTACGCCGGTTCCGCGAGGGCTGGGCCCACGCCCGGCCCGACGCGTCCGCGCTGGCGGCCTGGCTGGCCGCCCACCCGGACAGCGCCCCGGCCGCGGCCCGCGCCGGGCTCGACGTCCAGGCCGGGAAGGTCCTCGGCCTGCTGCCCGCCACCACGGCACCGTGGCCGCTGCTACGGGCCGTCGGCGCCGACAACGAGACCCTGGGCCGGCTGCTTCTGCTGCCTCCACTGGAACGCCACGCGCTCGGGCTGAACCGAACGGACCCGCCACCGCCGGGCTTCGACGCGGCCCTGCGCACCGAAGCCATACGGACCGCGGTGGGCCGCGCGCCTTCCACCGCCACCCGCTCCTCCGAGACCGACAAGGCAAGACGATGATCGAGGACTGGTACTTCTGCGCCGCGATGCGCGACACACCGCACGCCGCCCACGCCTACCTGGCCGTACTCGACGTCCTGGACGCCCCCGCGGCACTGGACGAGACCCTTCCGGACGCCCTGGAAGCGCTGGACGGCTGCGAACCCTGGACCGCCCTGCACGTCGTTCCCCGGCTGCTGACCCTCGCCACCTCGGGCGGCGAGAGCGCGGACCTCTGCATGGACCACCTCCTCGGGACGGTGGTCGGCACGGCGGGCGGCGGCCCGGTCGGCGAGGCCCTCACCGCCGCGGTCCGGGCCTGCGCGGAGGAGCGCCCGTCCCGCGCCGCCGCACGGCTGCGCCACGCCGTGCAGGTCTGGGGCCGCGACGCCACGCCCAGGACCACCCAGGAGCCGTTCCGCGAACTCACGCACTACCCGCGGGAAACCCTCCTGCTGGCCGTGACCGCGCACCTCGCCCGGCTGCCCGGCGCGGCCGAGGACATCGCCTCGGACCTGAGCGCCGAGAACTCGTGGCTGGACGAGCTCACCAGCCGGGCGGCCCGCCACGAATGGGGACGCCTGCCGTTCCTGCTCGCCCTGCGTGCCCGGGGCGGCATCGGCTCCACCGGAGCCGAGCGCGACCGGCTGCTGAGGGCGCTCTGCCGGCCCGCCGTCGGCTGGGCCGACCTGGAACCCGACCTGATGGCCGCCGCGGCACGACTGCTGCACCTCGGCACCGGCCAGGACGCGGAGCGGACCGTCACCGCCCTGGACACCGACGCCGTCACACTCGACGGACTGCGCCGGCTGCGGAGACTGCGCGGCGACATCCGGCCGGTGACCGGGGCCGACCGCGTCCTCGGCCGTCTCGGTCTGCCCGCCGGCAAACCGGCGCCCCCCGCCCTGTCCGCCGTCCTGTGGCAGCAGGCCCTCTGGGACCTGGCGGCCCGGCTGCACCCCGCACAGGCCGCGGCGGTCCTGGTGGACCGGTGGGGCGCGCCCGGCGGCCAGCCCCGCTACCCCGTGCGGTTCGGCGGCCCCGTCGCGGACCGGGAACGCGGCGCCTGGGCACGCCAGCTCACCGACCTCTGGCACCTGCGGACCGGACCGCGGATCCCGGCCGGGCAGAACGGCTCCACCGGAGGCCAGGTGGTCAGAACCGGCCACCTCGACACGCTCAGACTCCCGGGTGTGTCCGCCTGGGCCTTCTCGCCGTGGCTGGACCGGGCGCGGACCGGCGCGAACGCCTCGGCGGGAAGCGGGCGCTTCCCCGCGGTGCACGATCCGGTCGTCCTCCTGCGGCTGCTGTCGTCCCTGCGCACCGCGGTCAGGCTGATGCGGCACGGCGTCGAGGAGTCCCGCTTCCTCGCCGACCTGGTGATGCACGGCGCCGAGGTCCTCGCCGAGGGCAGACTCGGGGCGTACATGCTGAACCTCACCCACGGCACCGAGAAGCACGAGGAGGCGCCGCTCCCGACCGTGCTGGTGCCGCTCGCCCTCGCCGCCTACCGGACGGGAACGTACGCCCTGCGCGGGGTGTACCCGGAACTGCATCCGGAGGTGTTCGCGCACCGGGCGCTCGCCGGTGCCGACCCCGGGTCCTGGAAGGACCCCGCCCAGCGCTTCTACCGTCAGTCCCAACTGCTCCACCAGGACGGGGGAGCGCTGAACGTGCTGGTGTCCGCCGTACTGGACGCGCTCTCCGGAGCCACCGGCCCGCAGGACCACTCCCCCCAGCGGCGCTGGTTCGACGGCGAACCGCCGCTCGCCGAAAGGCTGCTGGACCAGGCCGCGCGCGGACTCCACCCATGGTTCCGGCGCCATCACCTCGGCAACGCGCTGCTGCTCCTGCGGCTGCTGCTGCGCAGGGACGTCACCGCCGACCGTGTGACGCGCGACCGCGACATGGGCCGCAGACCGAAGACCTTCCAGGAGGTACTGCTCACGCCCGCCGCCGATCTGGCGACCCGTCAGGACCGGGAACTCTTCGACTCCTGGGTCGCCAAGGTCGACGGCGACAGCTCGGCGGTCGGGCTCGCGGGGGCCTCGGTGCGACTGCTGCAGGCCCTGTCGCAGTCGCGTGGCGGGCCGGCCGACCCGGAGCTCGGCCGCCTCGTCGAGATCTGGGCCGGCCGGATGGACCGGATCCGGGAGCCCAGGGAACTCGCGCGGCTGATCCGCTGGTATCTGCTGCAGATCTTCGACGTCATCCGGGGCGACGACGAACAGGAGAGCCGGGTACTGAGCAAACTCCTCGACGTCTTCACGGAGTTCGGCCTGCGCACGCCCACCGACCAGCGACTGCTGTTCGACCGGCTGGCATCCCACACCGACACCACCGTACGCACCCGCCTGCTCAGCCTGTCCTACGACGGCCGACTCACCGGGGCCGGAGCGGGCCGTGCCCTGCCGGACGTCTGGGAGCGGGCCATGTACCGGGAGACCGGGCAGGCGCTCGGCCGTCAGCTCGACCGGCTGGTCCGGACCCTGACACGGGACGCCGTCCCGGAGAGCGGGAACAACCGCGAGTTCATCGAGAGGTCCTGGGAGAACTCGGCCCTCACCCCCGTCCTGCGGTCACGGACCGTACCGCTCGGCATGTCCGCGCGCCACGCGGCCGGGTCCGGTCCCGGGAAGGGGTTTCCCGATGTGCGTACGGTGGTGGCCCAGCTCGCGTACCGGAGCAGTGACGAGGTGGTGTTCCACCATCTGCCGGTCGAGCCGGACCAGCCGGACACCTACGACCTCTACCAGGACCCGGATCGGTGCGAGGAGGCCGTCCGCAAGGCGACCATGGGCAAGTCCCCGAGCCTGCTCGGCGTGGTGTGCGGACGGACCGCCGACGGCGGGCGGCTGCTGGTCAACTGCGGTATGGAGCGCCCCCTGGAGGCCTACGCCTACGAGGGGGCCCGGACCGGCGACCCGGTCCGGTTCCAGCTGGGCCACGACCACTACACGGGCATCGAGATCAAGGGCGTCCCGCAGCGGCTTCCGGTGATACACCGGGCGGGTGACGTACGCCGGGTGCGCGTCACCCTGCGCCCGGAGCAGGCGACGGCGAGTGTGGTCCTCGCGGACGCCCCCGCCTTCACGGAGGAGGACCACGGACCGCTCGCCGAATGGGACCCGGACCTCTCCAGAAGGTTCGCCGACGGCGGGGGAGACGAGGTGGTCGTCGAGACGGTGGCACGGTACGAGGAGCACGGCTGGCAGCCCGTCGACCGCGGCTTCACCGAGTTCCTCGCCGCCCGCCTGCCGTACGACGGCGGGACGACGGGCGTACTGACCCTGATGGGGGACACCGGCGCGGAACCCGGATCGTGGCGGTTCTCGGCGAAGCCCGGGTACACCTACCTCCTCCCGGAGCGGTGCTGGGAACCGGAGTCCGCCGCCCGGCTGCACGAGGAGATCGCCGAGGCGCAGGACCCCGAGGGGCTGCGCTGCCGGGTACGGGTGGTCGAGCCCGAGGGCGACCACCCGCCCCGGCTCGCCCTCGTCACCGGGCCGCCCGGCGACGGGCCCGCGAGCGGGCACTCCGACACCGCGGTGGACGGCGTCGACACCCGCAACCTGCGCTGGCGCGACCTGTGTCTCGCGGACACCGTCCCGGTGACCAGGAAGGACGGCGGGTGGCGGGTGGAGCACGACATCCCCGGCTTCCCCGACGTGGTCGTGTACGACATGCCTCCCCAGGTGGCGGACACCGTCGAGCAGTCGATCGACGGCTGGGACGAGCAGGCGATGCGCACGGGCCGCGTCAAGGCCCGCGAGAATCCGCACCTGGTCGGGCAGCAGGCGACCCTCGAGGCGTTCAACGCGCTCCACGGCCTGCGCAAGGGCCACCTCGTCCGGCTGCGCGCGGGCGCGTCGGCCGCGCCCCGCAACGGCTCGTACGGCGCGTGGACGGCCGACGGGAACGCCCTCGTCGCCGTCGAGGCGGAGTCCGTCATCCTGCGGCCCGCCCGCGACACCGACGACTGGCGGCGCGCGGTCCGGGGCCGGGAGGCGGTCGTCACCAGAGTCACCTGGGGCAACCGCGACCCCCGGCCGGCCGGCCCGCGCGATGTGCGCGGGGCCGTCTCCACCGACGACCTGCTCGCCGGGCTGGACGACCGGGCGGCCGCCGAGGCCGGCGCGGTGCTCGAGGCGAGGGAGCGCCTCGACGGGGTGCTGCTGTCGGCGCCGGCGGCACATTCGGGGGAGGCGCCGCGGGTGTGGCTGCGGGTGGGCCACCGCGTGCTCGACGTGCACGTCCCGTGGGATGCCTTCACCGAGTCCCGCAGCGCCGGCGGCGACCAGGTCCGGGCCTTCCGGTCGGGCCGGCACTGGGTCTTCACCCCGTGCCGGCGCCGGGTCTTCACCCGCTGCCTGTGGCGCGTCACCAGGACGGCCAAGGGCGGCCACACCTATGTGGGTGCCTCCCTCGACGTGTCGGCGCGGCGGTCCACCTACTGGCAGACCCACGGCCGGCCGGGCGAGCTGGCCGAACTGTCCTCGCCGCGGCAGCGGGGCCGGGACGAGTTCGCGTCCGCGCGGGTGTCGCTCGGCCCCTCCTTCCGCGAGTGGGGCGAGCAGGGAGGGGGCCGGGAGCCCGTGCTCCGGCAGCGTGCCGAGGTGCGGCTGGACCGCGGCCGCTCGGCCTGGGGCCTCACCGAGGGGGCCCACGACACCGACCAGGCGTGGCAGGTGGACGCGGTGAACCTGCGGATCCGGCCGGTCGGCGGTACGGATCTGTGCGAGGTGCGCCGGATCTTCGTCCTCACCGAGGCGCGCACCGCCGACGCCGACGGTCTGCACGACAAGGCGTGGCCGGTGGTCATGAAGCGGTACGGCTGGAACGCCGACCTGCGCGACGGGACGGCCGTGCTCCTCCCCGTCCCCGTCGACGGCGGCACCCGCCGCGTCAGCCTGCCGCCGGTACCCCTCGAACCGGACGAGCGGCCCCATGTCGAGGGGCGGGCCTACTCTCCCAAGCACGTCCGTGTCGTGGTGCGGCCGGCCTCCGGTCCGGCCGCGGGTGCCGCGACCCACACGGCCTCCTACCGTCAGGTCCCGCCGCTGGGACTGGGCGACTTCATGAAGGCGCAGAACATCGTGGAGGGCCGGGAGACGGATACCTCCCTGTACTTCGTGGGCCCGGAGCGGGTGGAGCGGCCGGAGCGGCCGGGGCGGGGGCGCCACCCCTTCGAGTGGCTCCTCTTCGAGTGGGGCTACGGACGCACCCTGCGGGTGCATGTGAACGACGTCATGCTGGACGACCACCCGCTGCGGTCCGCCCAGGAACTGCCGTTCTTCCACGGCGACGAGATCACCCGGCTGACCGTCACCCCGAAGCCCCGGCAGGGCGAGCACGGCACGGCGAGGGACCGGTTCTGGCTGCGTCTGCACGGGCACGCGATCCGCTGGTCCGTCGAACGGGGACTGCGCGACGACGCCGGCCTCGGCATCGTCGCACGGCTGAAGGTCCGCCTCGACCGGGCGGCGAACGAGGCGCACGTCGTCGAGGTCCAGTCCCGCGGCGGGTCGTTCGGCGGGGACGACGCGGGCGAGCGCCCGGGGGAGGTACGCACTCCCCGGCTCCGGATGACCAGGGCCGGAGCCGCGTCCGTCCTGCGCCACTACCCCTCGGGCCCCGATGTCGTCTGGGTGCTCGGGAAGCTGGACACCGGCCGCTGGGACCGCAGCAACGGGCGGGACGTCGAGTTCCTGCACCTCCGGCCGGTCATCGACGGCAAGGCCAAGGACGCGCTCCACCGGGGCCAGCACGTCTTCATGTGGGCCGGGCTCATCCAGCCCCGCCGCAACGACGTCACGCTCGACCTGACGCTGGAACTCGGCCCGACGGAGCGGCCGGAGCCGATCACCGCACGGGTCACCCGCCGGACGTTCGCCCACCGGGAGAACCTGCTGCGCCGGATCTTCGACGGCGGCGGGGAGAAGGCCCTCAAGGGCACGCCCTATCTGGTCGAACTGCGCAGCCGGCGGGAGAGCGACGGCGCCTTCGAGGGGCGGCTGACCAACTCGCCGGCCCGGCGTGCCAAGGCGCTGCTCAGCCGGCTCACCGCGCGCGACCCCTCGTGCTTCGCCACGGTGACGCAGCACGAGCCGGACATCCGGCTGGAGTTGCGGGCGGGCATCCACGTCGTCCTGGGCCGCGCCGACATCGCCGGATGGAGCGACGTGGAACCGGGCATGGTGGTGCGCGTCACCCGGACCTCCGACGACCGGTTCCGGCTCCGTGTGGCGCTGCCGGGCGACTCCGCCTACGCGGTCGACGGCCGGGAGGCCGTGGTGTTCCCCAAGAACCCCCTCCTGAGCGGACGGCGGCCGGACGCCAGACAGCTGAGCCAGCCGTTGTTCGTCGTCTCCGGGCTGCCCAACGTGGAACTGCTGGCACCGTCGGCCGAGTCCGGGGACGCCGTCGCCGGCTCCGTCGCCCAGGTGATGCGGCACCGGCACCCGAAGACCGGTCGGCTGCGCGTACGGGGGAAGGACTTCGAGATCGTGGCCCCGGGGGCCGGCGGATCCTCGGTGTCGTGGCTCTCCGTCGACCCCGGCACGTTCGAGGCGCGGCTGACCCCGGTGGTTCCCCCGGCCGGGGAGGAGGAGGCACAGGGGACGCCGATCGATCCGGCGCAGCTGTCCTTCGCGGACCGCGACACCCGGTGGATCGCCGGGCGGCACGCCGGCGCCCGCGAGGTGCCGCACGACAGCCGTACCGGACGCTGGCCCGACGGGCGTCCCGAGTCCGTGGTGCCCGAGTCACTGGACCGCGGGGGCGGCGTGCCGCCGGTGGTCCCCGCCGCCGGTCCCTCCCTGCGGTACCCGCCGGACCAGGGCCGCCGGTTCGGCTTTCCCGCCGGTCACCTCACCGACCGTCCCGGCACGCCCGGCGCCGGGACCGGCCGGGCGGCCACGGCGCACTGGTACACCGTCGCGGGCCCGGCACGGCACGTCGACGGGGCGCACGGGGCCGACGGGCTGTGGCTCGAGCTGTCGCCCGGCCGTCTGGTCGAGCTGCCCGGCGGCCTGATGCACACCCTGCACAGCGGCAGTCCGGAGTCCCTCGAGGGGCTCTGCTGGGACCTGTTCCGGCCCGGTGACACGGTGCGGGTGTCCGCCCACCACCGCGGGCTGACGGAGCCCGCCTGTGTCGTCCTGCACGACTGGCGTCCGGGACTGCGCGGGGCGCTGGGAGACGTACCGGCGGTACTGGCGGTGCTCGGCGGCGATCCGGAGTGCGGCGCGCTGCGTCTGGGCGGCGCCGAACGGGAGTTGCAGTATCCGGTCACCCGTGCGGCGGCGGAACGCCACGCGGAGGGCCACACGGTGCGTCTCACCCCGGACAACCGTCTCGTTCCCTGGACCGGGGCCCCCGAGCGCGGCGACGCCGTACTGCTGGGGTGCGACGAGTCGGGCGTCCTCCTCGTCCACGGGGTGCCGGCGGGGGCCGTCCTGCTCGCCGACGAGGGCTGGGCGGACGACGCCTGGATCCGCGGGGAGCTCGAAGGGGGCCCGGAACGGGTCTCGGCCCTGCTGGCCATGACCGACGGCGCGCTGCCCGTGACCGTCGAGGAGGCCGGGCCCGACGGCGCCCTGACGGTGTCCCGTTCGGCCCAGCCGCGACTGCCGTCCGGCCCCGGCGAGGTGTGGCAGACGCGGGCGTGGCCCGCGGGGCGGCTGGCGGACGGCCGGCTCGTGCTGCGCAGCGGCGGGGCCCTGCTCGCCCTGCACCCCGCCGAACTGGTTCCCGGTCTGCCGGCCGATGCCGCCGTCCCGGTGGCCGAGGCGCTGACCGACCGGGAGCGGCCCGTCGTCGGCGACCACGCGCTGTGGCTGCACCGTACGGCGGACGGGACGACGGTGAGCGGACTGCGCCTGCGGGAGGCGGCCGAGCGGCGGGTGCTGCCGGTCGCCGTGATCCACGGGGACGGCGGGGAACGGCGTCCGGCGGGCGTGCTGTGCCAGGAGAGCGGCTCCGGCGCCCTGCGGTGGCTGCCCACGGCGCACGCGGCCTGGGCGGAGCTGACGGGCAAGCAGCTGCACGAGTGCCTGGTCCGGCCGCGGCGGCCGGTCTGGGCCCAGGTGGGTTCCGGCGGACATGTCTCGTGCACCACCTCGGCGTCGGCGCTCAGCCATTTCCGGCACCTGGGCATCGGCCAGCCGGTCCGTCTGCTCGTGCTCGGCATCACTCATCGCGGACCGCGCCACGGCCGGCACGAGTATCTGGCCCGGCTGGAGAGCAACGACATCATCGTGTCCTTCCTCAGCCGGTCGTCCAAGCACCATGAGAACGAGCGGCTCGTCGGAGAGGTGGAGGCGCTGACCGACCGCCCCGACGACGGCATGACGCAGGTGCGCACCGTCCCGCGGAACCAGCGCGGTACGGTGCCCGACCTGCCCCGTTCCGTGCTGTCCGTCGCCGCGGGAACCGGTGACACGTCCTTCGAGCGCTATCGGGAGCTGTGTCTCGACCCGGACCTCGAGATCGTCGGCGCCGGGGAGACGCCCGCCGGGCAGCGGGTCGTGCGGGCGGCGTCGCACCATCTGGACACCGGTGGCACCGGGGGCCTGTCCGACGAGGCGGCGCGGGCCCTGGACGACTGGATCGACGTCTGTATGAAGGAGGACTGGGAGGAGAGGGAGGTGGACCTCCTGCCGCTCCTCGGGGCGACGCTGCTCAGCGCGGCGAGGAGCGCCAACGACCCGGAGGAGGCGGGGTTCGCCGTCGACCTGGCGTACAACGTGGGGGAACGGGCCCTGCGGGCCGTCCACGTCGACCCCATGATCATCCCCTGGCTCGGCGGCGAGCGGGGCCGGGCCGGTCTGTGGGGGAGGATCCCGACGGTGACGGCGCTGATGGAGCCGGACGAGCTGGAGCGCCTGGTGATCTTCGGGCGGTCCAGGCTGTACCGGGCGGCGGCGGAACAGGATCCCGAGCTGGAGCGGGTCGCCCGGGGACTCCTGCTGTCGGTGGGGGAGCCGGTCGATCCCGCCCCGCTGCTGGAGCCGGCCGGAATCCTGACGGAACTGTCACGCCTGGGCCGTGCCCTGGCCGTGCCGAGAGGCAGGGCGAGGGCGCAGGACAGGCTCGACCCGGCCCAGACCGCCTTCCTCGCCACGGTGTTCCGGGCCGTCCTGCTGGACGCGCGCCGGGTGGTGATGCCGGGTCTGCTGTTCCTGCCGACGGCCTTGGGGCGGGACACCTGACCGGCGGTCCCGGGGCCCGCGGCGCACCGCGGGCCCCGGGACCGGCACGCCGTCGTCCGTGCTCACCCGTGCGCGGGCGTCTCCTCGCGGGGCGGTGCCGTCGAGGCGCGTACCACGAGTTCGGTGGCGAGCTCGATGTGGTGGGACTCGACCTTCTCGCCGTTGGCGAGTCGCAGGGCGGTGCGCAGGGCCGCGGCGCCCATCTCCCGGAGCGGCTGGCGCACGGTGGTCAGGGGCGGTGAGGACATCTGGGCGAGGCTCGTGTCGTCGAAGCCGACCACGCTCAGGTCCTCGGGAACGCGCAGGCCCCGGGCGCGAGCGGTCTCGATGACGCCGAGCGCGATCTCGTCGTTCCCCGCGAAGACCGCCGTCGGAGGTTCTTCCAGGTCCAGCAGCGCCGTGGCGCCGAGCAGTCCGGTCTCGTACGTGAACTCTCCCGGCCGGACGTAGCCGTCCGGTACCCGCGCTCCTTCCGCCTCCATGGCGGCGCGGTAGCCGTGCATACGTGCCTGGTTGCAGACGGCCATGGCCGGTCCGCCGAGATAGGCGACGCGGCGGTGGCCCAGGGAGAGCAGGTGCCGGGTCGCGGACAGACCGCCGGCGAAGTTGGTCGCCCCGACGCTGTTGACCCGGCTGTCCGGCAGATGCAGCGGGTCCAGCACGACCAGCGGCAGCCCGGACCGGGCCAGCTCGCCGAGATGGGCCGCGGTGTACACGCTGGTGACCGCGATGACGGCGCGGCGCCCGGCCGAGACCAGGTCCCGGGCCCAGTGCGGGGCGCTGGACGCCTTGCTGACCACCACCGAGGCCCCTGACGCGGCGGCCGAGTCGACGATGCCCTCCAGGGTCTCCGCGACGTACGACTTGAGGCCGCCCTGGAACTGCACCTCGATGGTCGGGTTCTCGACGGCCTCCGTGTGCCGGAACACGGGCGCGAGGTAGTCGTGCCGATGCAGCAGTTCCTGCACACGGACACGGGTGTGCGGCGCCACGTCACCGCGGCCGTTGACCACCTTGGACACCGTCGCGACGGAGACCCCGGCCGCTTGGGCGATGTCCGCCAACGTGGTGCGTCTGGCGTTCGGTCGCATCGCTTCCTCTCGGCTGGGCCGGTATGACCTGCACCGACAGTCTGTCAGCCCGTCGCCATCACGTCATCACCGCCTTGATCCGGACCCTTTCGAAACAGTTTCGAAGCCTGGCGGGCTCCTCCGGTTCGGCTTGATCACCCAGGCTGTACCGATTTTCCGCCCGCACCGCTATGTGACTGCACACGTATTGACACCGCATCAGGTCGAAACCTAGCTTGCTCCACCAGAGCAAGAAGAAGGAATTTTCGAAAACCTTTCACCATGACTCACGAGAAGCCGACGGCTCTCGAGTGCGGAGAACATCATGGCGCTCTCTCGACGTACCCTCCTCGGTCTGGCGGCCGGTGTGCCGGTCTCCGCGGCCCTGGCCGGCTGCGGCGGCTCGTCAGGACCCGGCAAGAGCGGCGGTGCCACGTACTGGTACCTGAACGGGCAGCCGCAGGAAGGAGTCAGGGCCGGCGCCGTCGACGCGTTCAACAAGGCCCATCCCGACAGGGAGATCGACGACACGACCTACCAGAACGACGCGTACAAGACGAAAATCAAGACCGCGATCGGTGCCGGACAGGCGCCCACCGTCATCTGGGGCTGGGGCGGCGGGACACTGCGCGCCTACGCGGAGGCGGACCAGGTCGAGGACCTCACCTCGTGGTTCGACGAGCACTCCGAGCTCAAGAAGGGACTGTTCCCGTCCTCGTTCGGCGCGGCGACCGTCGACGGCAGGATCTACGCGATGCCGTGCGAGACCGTCCAGCCGATCATCCTCTACTACAACAACAGGGTGTTCGACCAGGTCGGGGTGGAACCACCCCAGTCCTGGGACGACATCATGGCGCTGGTGCCCAGGTTCAACGCGAAGGGCATAGCGCCGTTCGCCCTGGGCGGCCAGTCCCGGTGGACGAACATGATGTGGCTCGAGTTCCTCTTCGACCGCATCGGCGGTTCCGAGGTCTTCCAGGCCGCCATCGAGGGCGAGAAGAACGCCTGGTCCCACCCGGACGCCATCAAGGCGCTGACCAAGCTCCAGGACCTGGTCAAGGCCGACGGGTTCGTCAAGGGCTTCTCCTCGATCACCGCGGACTCCAACGCCGATCAGGCACTGCTCTACACCGGCCGGGCCGCCATGATGCTGCACGGCGCCTGGTCGTACGGCATCCAGCAGACCGACGGCGGGGACTTCGTCTCCAGCGGCTCGCTGGGCTACATGACCTTCCCGCCCGTCGAGGGCGGCAAGGGCGATCAGAGCGACACGGTCGGCAATCCCGCCCAGTACCTGTCCATCTCCTCGAAGGCGAGTGCCGCGCAGAAGAAGACCGCGAAGGACTTCTTCGCCACGGGCATCCTCCAGGAGGAGGAGGTGAAGAAGTGGATCGGCAACGGGTCGGTCCCGATCCGGCTGGGCACGGAGAAACTGCTGGCGGCCTCCGAGAACGCCGACTTCCTCCAGTTCACGTACGACATCGCCAGTAAGGCCAAGGTGTTCGTGCAGTCCTGGGACCAGGCGCTCAGTCCGACGGCCGCCGAGACCCTGCTGGACAACATCGTCAAGCTGTTCCAGCTGTCCATCTCACCCCAGCAGTTCGCCGGCAACCTCAACGCGGTCACCGGCGCATGAGCGCACTCACCGGCCGGCCGCGCGGTCGTGAGCCGCGCAGCGTCCTGCCGTGGCTGGCGGTGCCCGCGCTGGTGGTCTTCGTCGGCTTCGCCGTGGTCCCGCTCATCGGCGTCTTCGCCCTGAGCTTCACCACCTGGGACGGTATCGGCGCCATCCGCCCCTCGGGACTGACCAGTTGGCGTGCGGTGCTCACCGACCCCGGACTGCCGCACGCCCTGTGGGTCACGTTCCTGGTGATGGCGGTGTCCTGGATCGTGCAGACGCCGCTGAGCATCCTGCTCGGCACGTTCCTGGCCGGCCGCCAGCGCTACCGCGCGGTGCTGGGCGTGGTGTACTTCGTCCCGCTGATGCTCAGCTCCGCGGCGATCGCGATCGCCTACGAGGCACTGCTGGACCCCAACTTCGGTCTCGGTGCCGGGCTGAAGATCCAGGCGCTCAGCCAGGACTGGCTGGGCCGGCCGTGGCTCGCGTTCGGGGTCGTCGTCTTCGTCGTCTCCTGGCAGTTCGTCCCGTTCCACTCCCTGATCTACCAGGGCGGTGTTCAGCAGATCCCCAAGTCCCTCTACGAGGCGGCCCAGTTGGACGGCGCCGGACGGGTCCGGCAGTTCTTCAGCATCACCCTGCCGCAGCTGAAGTACACCGTCATCACCTCGTCCACGCTGATGGTCGTCGGGTCGCTGACCTTCTTCGACCTCATCTTCGTCCTGACCGAGGGCGGCCCCGGCGATGCCACCCGGGTTCTCGCACTGGACATGTACAAGCGGGGATTCCAGGCCAGCCTGATGGGACCGGCCAGCGTCATCGCGGTCATCCTGGTCCTCGTGGGCCTCGCCCTCGCCCTGCTGCTGCGCCGTCTCGGAGGCCGGGACGCGGGCGCGAGCCAACTCGAGGGGGCCTGACATGACCACCACGCCGACCCTGACGCGCGGACCGCACAAGGCCGCCCACCGGGAGGAGCGGCCCAGCTCCCGCCCGTCGGTCCGCCGGCCCAACTGGGGCGGGGGGCTGGCCGGATGGCTCTGGCTCGCAATCGTCGCCGTACCCCTGTACTGGACCCTCATCACCAGCTTCAAGGACCGCACCCGCTACTACGCGAGCAACCCGCTGGTGCCGACGGGCGACCCGACACTGGAGAACTACCGGCTGGTCGTCGAGTCCGACTTCCTGCGCTACTTCCTGAACAGCGTCGTGGTGACAGCCGGCGCCGTGGTGCCGGCTGTCGTGTTCTCCTTCATGGCGGCCTACGCGATCGTCCGCGGCTGGCGCATGCGGGTCCTGCGTGCCGTGAACGGGCTGTTCCTCATGGGGCTGGCCATCCCGCTGCAGGCGACGGTGATCCCGGTCTACCTGATCATCATCAAACTGCGTCTGTACGACAGTCTGCCGGCGCTGATCCTCCCGTCGATCGCCTTCGCCATCCCGCTGTCCGTGCTGGTGCTCGCGAACTTCATCCGCGACGTGCCCAAGGAACTGTTCGACTCGATGCGGGTCGACGGCGCCACCGAATGGACGACGCTGTGGCGGCTGGCGGCGCCGCTCACCCGGCCGGCCATCCTCACCGTGACCATCTTCAACTCACTGACCATCTGGAACGGGTTCCTGCTGCCGCTGGTCCTCACCCAGAGCCCGGAACGCCGGACCCTGCCGCTCGCCCTGTGGACCTTCCAGGGCCAGTACGGGGTCAATGTCCCCGCCGTGCTCGCCGCCGTCGTCCTCACCACCCTGCCCGTCCTGGTGCTGTACGCCTTCGGACGCCGCCAGCTGCTGAGCGGTCTGACCGCGGGGTTCGGCCGATGACCGGCGCAGGCACGGACCCACTCGCCCACCGGAAAGCGAACGCCGACGTGGCCGTAGAGAACACCCCCGCGAACCCCCTCTGGAACGACCCCACGGCCCCCGTCACCGCGAGGGTCGACGCGTTGATCGACGCGATGACCCTCGAGGAGAAGACCGCCCAGCTGTACGGAGTGTGGGTGGGCGCCTCCGACGAGGGCGGTGAAGTCGCCCCGCACCAGCACGACATGGAGGAGCCCGTCGATCTCGAGGCGCTCCTGCCCACCGGACTCGGCCAGCTCACCCGGCCCTTCGGCACGGTCCCGGTCGATCCCGCCCTGGGCGCGCTCTCCCTGGCCCGTACCCAGAGCCGCATCGTCGCGTCGAACCGGTTCGGCATCCCCGCTCTCGCGCACGACGAGTGCCTGGCCGGCTTCGCCGCCTGGGGCGCCACCGCCTACCCCGTCCCGCTGTCCTGGGGTGCCACCTTCGATCCCGACACGGTACGGCGCATGGCCGCCGCCATCGGTCGCGACATGCGCTCCGTCGGCGTCCACCAAGGCCTCGCACCCGTCCTCGACGTGGTCCGCGACGCCCGCTGGGGCCGGGTCGAGGAGACCATCGGCGAGGACCCGTACCTCGTCGGCACCATCGGCACCGCCTACGTCCAGGGCCTGGAGTCCGCCGGGATCGTCGCCACCCTCAAGCACTTCGCCGGCTACTCCGCCTCCCGGGCAGGACGCAACCTCGCCCCCTCCTCCGTCGGTCCGCGCGAGCGCGCCGACGTCCTGCTGCCACCCTTCGAGATGGCGGTCCGGGACGGCGGAGCCCGGTCCGTGATGAACGCCTACACCGACACCGACGGCATGCCCTCCGCGGCCGACGAGACCCTGCTCACCGAACTCCTCCGCGACACCTGGGGCTTCGACGGCACCGTCGTCGCCGACTACTTCGCCATCGCCTTCCTGAAGACCCTGCACGGCGTCGCCGCCGACTGGGCGGACGCCGCCGGTACGGCACTGCGCGCCGGCATCGACGTCGAACTGCCCAACGTCAGGACCTACGGCGCACCCCTGACCGAGGCCGTCACCGACGGCCGCGTCCCGGAGGAGCTGGTCGACCGCGCCGTGCGCCGGGTGCTCACCCAGAAGGTGATGCTCGGCCTGCTCGACCCGGACCGCGGCCTCGTGCCGGAGGCGCTCGACGGGGCGGACCCGGACGATCCGCAGACCCTGCGCGGCCGGATCGACCTGGACGGGCCACAGAACCGCGCACTGGCCCGTACGCTCGCGGAGGAGGCCGTCGTGCTGCTGAGCAACGACGGCACCCTGCCGCTCGCCGGTCCACGCCGTATCGCCCTGATCGGCCCCAACGCCGACGAACCCGTCGCCGTCCTCGGCTGCTACTCCTTCCCCCAGCACATCGGAGTCCGCCACCCGGGGACACCCCTCGGCATCGAGCTGCCCACCCTGCGCCAGACCCTCGCCGCGGAGTTCCCCGACGCGGAGGTCACGTTCGCCCGTGGCACCGGCGTCGACGACGGGGATCTCTCCGGCCTCGACGAGGCCGCACGGGCGGCGCGCGAGGCGGACGTCGCCCTGGTGGTGCTCGGTGACCGCGCCGGACTCTTCGGCCGGGGCACCAGCGGCGAGGGCTGCGACGTCGCGACGCTGGCCCTGCCCGGCGCGCAGCAGCAACTGCTCGACACCGTGCTCGACTGCGGGACCCCCGTGGTCACCGTGCTGCTCGCCGGACGGCCGTACGCCCTCGGCCGCGCCGTGGCGGAGTCCGCGGCGATCGTGCAGTCCTTCTTCCCGGGTGAGGAGGGCACGCACGCGATCGCCGGGGTGCTCAGCGGCCGGGTCGGCCCCTCCGGACGTCTTCCGGTCGGCGTGCCGCGCGGTCCGGGCTCCCAGCCGGGCACCTACCTCGGGGCGCGGCTCGCGCACGCCACCCAGGTGTCCAGCATCGACCCGACCCCCGCGTTCGCCTTCGGCCACGGCCTGTCCTACACGCGGTTCGACTGGACCGATCTGCTGGTGCTGGTCCAGGAGGCGCCGACGGACGGCGAGTTCGCCCTCTCCTTCACCGTCCGCAACACCGGCGGGCGGCCCGGCACCGAGGTCGTCCAGCTCTATCTGCACGACCCGGTCGCCTCCGTCGTCCAGCCGGTGCAGCGTCTCGTCGGCTACGCCCGGGTCGCGCTGGAGCCGGGCGAGGCCCGGCGCCTCGGTGTCACGGTCCCGGCGGACCTCGCCTCCTTCACCGGCCGCGACGGCCGGCGGATCGTCGAACCGGGCGAGCTGGAGCTGCGGCTGTCCGCCTCCAGCACGGATCCGCGCCTGACGGCCAGGGTCGCGCTGACCGGAGCCGAACGCCACGTGGACCACACGCGGCGCCTGTACGCCACGATCGTGAAGGAGCCGCAGATCACCTGAACCGGGGGCTGCGCGGCGCACGTCAGGGGCGGCGCGCACCCCCGGCCGGCATCACAGCAGGCCGCGCCGGGCGAGGCTGCGCATCAGCGCTCCCACTCCGAACGTCCACGGCGCGGCCTCCTCGCTGGCCACGACGGTGTTGACCAGGGCGCCGAGCGGCGGGCTGGAGATCCGTACGACGTCGCCGTACTCGTGGGTGAAGCCCCCGCCGGGCGTCCGCCGGTCCTCGGTCGGGGCGAACAGCGTGCCCGTGAACAGGACGAAGCCGTCCGGGTACTGATGGTGCGCGCCCTGTGTGGCGGCCACCAGGTCGAGCACGTCGCGGCTGATCTCGCGCAGGGAACTGCTTCCCCGCAGTACATAGCCGTCCGGGCCGTCGATCCGCAGGCCGATGTGGAGCCCGCGTACGGCGTCGAGGCCGAAGCCGTCGTCGAGCAGGCGGACGAACGGGCCGATGGCGCAGGAGGCGTTGTTGTCCTTCGCCCGGGACAGCAGCAGGGCGCTGCGTCCCTCGACGTCCCGGAGGTTGACGTCGTTGCCGAGCGTCGCGCCGCGTACCCGCCCGCGCGAGTCCACGACGAGGACGGCCTCGGGCTCGGGGTTGTTCCACACGGACGAACCGAGTACGCCGATGTCGGCGCCGGTGCCGACCGCGGACAGCACCGGGGCCTTGGTGAACACCTCCGGGTCCGGCCCGATCCCGACCTCCAGGTACTGCGACCACAGCCCTTCGGCGACGAGCAGTTCCTTGGCCCTGGCCGCTTCCGGTGATCCGGGGCGGACCCCGTCGAGCCTGCCGCCCACCACCTGCCCGACGCGGGCCCGCACTCGCGCGGCCTGCGCCGGATCGCCGCCCGTGCGCTCCTCGATGACGCGTTCCAGCAGGCTCCGGGCGAAGGTGACGCCCGCCGCCTTGATCACCTGGAGGTCGACCGGGGCGAGCAGCCGCGGCATGTCACGGCGGCCCGGCACGGCCCGCAGCAGATCGTCCAGGAGCCAGGCGCGTCCGCCGTCGGCATCGCGGACGACGGCCGCCGCGTCGTCGCGTTCCATCAGGTCGGAGACGGTGGGTGCGTGAGCCGTCAGGTCGACGACGTGCTCGCCGCGGACCGCGGCCACACACGGCCCGTCCCCCTCCGGGTCGTGGACGCGCGCGACGAGGGCGGCCCGGCCGGCGTCCTCGGGAAGGACGGAGCCGGCGGTGAGGACCGGACGGGGGCGTGCCGCCGCTGGTTCCACGATCGATGCTCTCCTGGAGGCGAGGGGGGGACGGGTTCAGTGGGAGTCACGGGGGACCTCGTGTCCGCGGCCTCCGCGCAGGAAGCCGAAGTCGGCGCCCCGGTCGGCCTGTTCGACGTGCTGGGTGTAGAGCCAGGTGTAGCCGCCGGTGTGCCGCTCGGTGGGCGGCGTCAACGCCGCCCGGCGCCGGGCGAGTTCGGCGTCGTCCACGTCCAGGCGCAGGCTGCGGTTCGGGACGTCGAGGACGACGGGATCCCCGTCGCGCACCAGGGCGAGCGGTCCGCCGACGGCGGCCTCGGGCGCCACGTGCAGGACCACCGTCCCGTAGCCGGTGCCGCTCATCCGGCCGTCGCACACACGCACCATGTCCGTGACACCGGCCTTCAACAGCTTGGCGGGCAGCGGCACGTTGGAGACCTCGGGCATACCGGGGTAGCCCTTGGGGCCGGCGTTGCGGATCACGACGACGGTGTTCTCGTCGATGTCGAGGTCCGGGTCGTCGGCCACCTCGTGGTACGCCTCCGGGGAGTCGAAGACGCGCGCGGGGCCGCGATGGGTCAGCAGATGCGGTGACGCGGCGGACTGCTTGATCACGGCGCCGTCGGGACACAGGTTGCCGCGGAGGACGGCGATTCCGGTACCGGCGGGCTGGAAGGGGGCGCCGAGGGGGGTGATGACGTCGGAGCCGAAGCGTTCGGCGTGCTCGGTGTCCTCGGCGACGGTGCGCCCGGTGACCGTGACCGGACTCCCGTGCAGCAGCCCGCCGGCCAGCAGTTCGGCCAGGACGGCGGGCAGCCCGCCCGCGTAGCAGAAGTCCTCCATGAGGTAGGTGCCGCTGGGCATCAGGTTGACCAGCGTCGGCACCGCGCGGACCAGCTCGTCGAAGTCGTCGAGGCCCAGTTCCACGCCGACGCGTCCGGCGATGGCGATGAGGTGGATGACGGCGTTGGTGGAGCCGCCGATGGCCGCGTTGACCCGTACGGCGTTCTCGAACGCCTCCCGGGTCAGGATCCGCGAGGGGCGCAGCTCCTCCTCCACCATCCCCACGATGCGCCGCCCCGCCTCCTGCGCCGTCTCCATCCGCCGGGAGTCGACGGCGGGCCAGGCGGCCGAGCCCGGCAGCTGCATGCCGAGCGCCTCGGCCAGGCAGGCCATCGTCGAGGCGGTCCCCATCGTCATGCAGTGCCCGTTCGAACGGGCCATGCATCCCTCGGCGAAGAAGCACTCCTCCTCGGTCATCCGGCCGGTCTTCAGGTCCTCCTCGAACTTCCACACATGCGTGCCGGATCCCACGTCCTGCCCGCGGTACTTGCCGTTGAGCATGGGCCCGCCGGTGACCATGACGGCGGGCAGGTCGACGCTGGCGGCGCCCATCAGCATGGCCGGGGTCGTCTTGTCGCAGCCGGACAGCAGCACCACACCGTCGAGCGGGTTGGCCCGGATCAGCTCCTCGACCTCCATGGCCATGAGGTTGCGGTACAGCATGGCGGTGGGGCGCATCAGCGTCTCGCCGGTGGCCATGGTGGGGAACTGCAACGGCAGACCGCCCGCCTGCCACACCCCCCGCTTGACGGCTTCGGCGACGCGCGTCAGATGGGCGTTGCACGGGGCGAGTTCCGAGGCACTGGTCGCGATGCCGATGACGGGACGCCCGTCGAACACCTCGTGTCCGAACCCCTGGTTGCGCATCCAGGAGCGGTACACCATCCCGCTGCGGCCCTTCGCGCCGAACCATGCCTGACTGCGGCGGTCCGTCCTCGTACCGTCGGTCATAGGGACTCCCGTGGCGTCGGTGCCGGCCGTTGCGGGGTAGGGCGCCGGCGGGCGCGTGCCCGTTGGCCCTACCCTGTGACTCAATCATTAAATGATTCGATGAATGGCGTCCAGAGGGCGAACGGAGATCGTGGTGGACTTCCGGACCCTGCACCAGCGCGTGGCCGACGAGCTCGGCCGGCGCATCGTGGGCGGCGCGTGGGGGCCGGGGGACCCGCTGCCGGTCGAGGACGTCCTCGCGGCCGAGATCGGCGTCAGCCGCGGGGTGTTGCGGGAGGCTGTCAAGTCCCTGGTGGCCAAGGGGATGCTGCGTGTGCGGCCGCGCACCGGTACGCGCGTGCTGGCGCCGGAGCACTGGAACCACCTGGACCGCGACGTACTGCGCTGGAAACAGGCCGGGGACGCCACGGCCCTGCTGCGCGACACGGGCGAACTGCGGCGGATCATCGAGCCCGAGGCGGCCCGGCTCGCCGCCGGGCGGGCCGGCCCCGACGACGTGCGCGCCCTGTACGAGGCCCTGGCCGCCATGGAGGCCGCGGCGGCGGCGCCGGGCCGCGGCGGCTATGTCGAGGCCGACATCGCCTTCCACCGGGCACTGCTCGACGCCGGCGGCAACCGCCTCCTCGGCTCACTGGGCCGCGCCGTCGAGATCGCGCTGGAGCACAGCTTCGTCGTCAGCACCCGGACCCCGGGCGCGGTGGAGGCCTCGCTGCCGGGGCACCGCGCCGTCGTGCGGGCCGTCGAGGCCCGCGATCCCGAGGCGGCCGCGGCCGCCGTACTGGCGATCATCGAATCCGCCGAAGAGGAGATCGCCCGGTCACCCGGAACACCGGACGACGCCGGCTGACCCGTCAGGGCCGCGACGCCGTGTCGTCCCCGGCGACGGTGGAGTACGCCCCCCCCCACGCGTGCCGTCGTCCTCGCCCTCGCGGGCGTCGGGGAACAGCGGGTCGGAGTCCAGCCGGAGCGTACCGCCGGTGACCCGGCAGAAGCGGTGCGGTTCGTCGGCGTCGCGACCACGCTCTCCACGAGCCGTGGTGACCGATCGGGCCTGTACGACGGGGCACAGGCCACCCGCGTCGAGCGGCCTGCCGCGCGGCGGGCCGAGACGACGACGAAGACAGGGCCCGGGTCGTCGTGACCCGGGCCCTCTCCCGTGTTTCCGGAGCGAGTGCGCTACTCCGCGGCGACCGGCACGGTCTTCGCGGGTTCCGTCTTCCAGCCGACCCAGCGGGAGCACACCGCCACCAGGACCGCGCAGACCGCGACCACCGCCATGCCGGTGGTCAGATCGGTGCGGCCGGCGATGAAACCGATCAGAGCGGGGCCCGCCAGCAGGCCCGTGGTGCCCATCGCGGCGACCAGAGCCAGCGCGCCCGGACCCTCCGCGGCCGCGGCGACATAGAGACAGGGCGTCACCGTCGCCATGCCCAGGCCGACGCAGGCGAAGCCGATGAGCGCCGGCCAGGTACCGCCGGCCAGCAGGGCGAGGGCGAGACCGGTGCCGGCCATCGTGCTGCCCACCCGCACCATGACCGGGTCGCCCCAGCGGTTCCGCCAGCCGTCGCCCAGGAGGCGGGCCAGCACCATCATCACGGAGACGACGGCGATCCCCAGCGGCGCCAGCCGGCCCGACGCGCCGGTCTCCTCCGTCAGATAGAGCGCCGACCAGTCGTTCATGGCCCCCTCGACGACCGTGCCGAACACCATGGCACAGCCCAGGACGAGCGCCGCGCGCGAGGCACCGGACACACTACTGAGCCCCTTCTTCTCCTCCTTCACGGCGGTGTCCGGGGAGGACGGCGCGTCCGCCAGCACCCGCGGCTTCGACCCCGCCAGCAGCAGCACCCCCACCCCCGCCGCCACCGCGAAGTGCGCGGTCACCGAGTGCGTGACGGTGTTCACCCCGGAGGCCAGCAGCGCGCCCCCGAGCGACCCTCCGCTGAACGTCGCGTGCAACTGGGCCATCGCGGCCCGCCCGTAATGGGCCTCCAGCGCCGCACCCTGCGCGTTCATGGCGACATTCAGACAGCCGACGGCGATTCCGTCGACCAGGATCACCAGCAGAGCGAGCGGATAGCTGTCCGTCACGGCCAGCACGGGCAGCACCGCCGCGAGGCCCAGCGCGGAGAAGAGAGCCAGCCGCCGCGCCCCCAGCCGCGCCATCAGCGGTGCGACCAGCGGGAACGACACCGCCGCCCCGACCCCGGCGGCCATCAGCAGCAGCCCCACTTCCGTGCCGCTCAGATCGAAGCGGTCCTTGAGAGCGGGCAGCCGGGACGCCCAGGTGGCGTACTGGAAGCCGAGGAAGAAGAACAGGGTGGCGATCGCCAGTTGGTCACGGCGGAAATCGCCGAGGGTGGGCAGCATGGGCGTTCAGGACCCCTCTTCCGGGCCGCCGGAGCGGTCGTACTGGACCGGGCAGGACATGTAGACGGCGCCGTCGCCGTACTCTCCGTGGAGCTCGACCGCCGGTTCGGGCCCAAAGCCGTGCCCGGACCAGAAGCCGCCCGTGCCGCCGACGGCGACCAGGGAGATCCACTCGAAGGACGACCGCGCCGCCGTCACCGTGAGCTGCCGCAGCAGTCTGCTGCCCAGCCCCCTGCCGCGCAGATCGTCCGCGATCACGAGGTCGTGCAGATGCAGATTGCGGGAGTCGTACGCCCGCTCCTCCGGCCGGGACAGATCCGGGTACCGAAAGCGGGGGTAGGGCAGGGCGAGCACATAGCCGGCGACCCGGTCACCGGCCTCCAGGACGAAACACGTCCCCGGGGAGACCCGCCCCCGGGACCGCAGCGCCTCGACGCCCTCGGACAGCGAGGCCGAGGCGTACACCTCGGCCTCCAGGGCGGCGATGCGCGGCCAGTCGTCCTCGGCGATCCGGCGTATCCGCACGTCGGGGCCGTCACCGCCCACGCAGACGCGGGGGAGCGGGCCGAAGCCGTTGAAGCCCTCGGTCGTATAGCTGGCGGCGTACGCGCCGGCGGACATCACCCACACCGGGTCGCCCGACGCGACCGCACTCGGCACCCTCACCCGCCGGTGCTCATGGGCGTAGGCGTCGTCGCTGTCGCAGGTGGGACCCGCCACCACGACCGGCACCAGACCGGCGGCGGCCGGGTCCGGATGGCTCGGGAAGACGAGCGGGTAGCGCACCTCGTCCATCTCGTACAGGCCGTTGAACTTGCCGCAGCTCAGATACAGCCAGTGCTCCCGCTCCCCGTCCGGCCCGAACCGGGACGTCAGCCGGGCGACGTGCGCCCGGATCGCGCCGTGGTCGGCCACCAGATGGCGCCCCGGCTCGATGACGAACTCCAGGGGCCGGGGCGACAGTTCGGTCAGCCGCTCCATGCCCTCCCGGAGCACGGCGAAGATCTTGTCCAGCGGAGGGTCGAGCCGTTCACCCCGCCGGTCGAAGTAGCCGAGCGCCGGCAGACCGCCGCCGAGGTTCACATGGTCCGGCACGATCCCGTGGCCGTGCAGCGCCGTGAGGACGTCGGCGAGCGTCACGAACGCCTGCTGCCACGCCTCGGCGGTCATCTGCTGCGACCCGACGTGCACCGACAGCCCCGACGGGACCAGCCCCGCGTCCCGCGCGGCCGTCAGCACCCGTACGGCGTCGTCCGCCGAGCATCCGAACTTACGGCTCAGCCCCCACAGCGCGCCCTCGCCGCTGGTCGCCAGCCGGCAGAACACCCGGCCACCCGGCGCGTGCTCGGCCAGCGCCGCCACGTCCTCCACACTGTCCGTGGCGAAGTCCCGGACACCGAGCCGGTACGCCCGCGCGATGTCCCGGTCCGACTTCACGGTGTTGCCGTAGTGGATCCGGTGCACGGGCACACCCGTCGCCAGCGCCCCGGAGATCTCCCGGGGACTCGCCGCGTCGAAACCGGCGCCACAGCGCGCCAGCCGCTCCAGCACCTCCTCCACGGGGCACGCCTTCATTGCGAACCGCACGTCCACACCCGGCAGTTCGGCCGTCAGCGCGTCGTACTGGCCGGCGATCCCGTCGAGGTCGTAGACGAGCGCGTCCTCGGTGCCGGCCGCGAGGGCGGCGCGCAGGGCCGCGTTCACCGGAGCGCGCCCCGGCTCGCGTGCACGAGGGCCTCCCAGGCGCCGATCAGCACCACGAAGTCCTCGGTGTCCAGCGCGGCCTCGTCCAGCAGCCGCTCCCGGTCCGCCGTCATCACCCGCGCGAACTCGGCGTACTTTCCGCCGAGTCGGCCGTAGGCCGCCGCGACCGTGTCCAGGCGCCGCTCGTTCTCCGTACGGTCCAGGCGCACGCTCTCGGCGAGGAACGCGGCGAACGGCACCGGGTCGAGGCGTCCGCTCTCGTCCAGCAGCGTGTCGCCCGCGCCGGCCATCCGCTCGTAGACGTGGTGCAGATAGAGCATGGACAGCAGGAACTTCACGAACCGTGTCTGGTACGCCAGGAATCCGGCATGGGTGCGGCGTTCGCCGGTGTAGTAGTTCTCGATGTGCCGGTTGTGCAGGACACCGGGCAGGGCGGCGTCGTACACGGCGTGGATGAGGAAGTAGTCGCTGCCGATCGTGTCGGTGGCGGGCGGCAGCGGCAGCCGCTCGTACACGCCCCGGTCGAACGCGATGTTGGACATGTCGACCCGCATCGGGTCGACCAGCGTCAGCGTCGAGCGGTCGCCCGTGAAGGGCAGCATCCCGGCGCCCTTGAAGGAGTCCTCGACCAGCTCACGCCTCTGTTCGGCCGACCAGTGGCCGGGTGCCCACAGGCCCACGACCTCGTCGTACACCTCCTTGTCCAGCTCCTGGATGCCGCCGATGTCGACGGAGAGCTCGCCGATGAACGAGGCGCCCACCATCGACACGGGCCGGTGCGCGATCGCCGGGTCGAGCGACACCTCCGTCACCTGGCCACTCGCCTCGGCGGCGGGCCTGCTCAGGGAGGCCAGCTCGTGGTGGATCGGGTAGACGGGCTCGCCGTCGAAGACCTGGTAGTCGCAGTCGGAGTCGCGCCGGTGCACCGAACGGCAGCCGAGTGCCGCCGCGAGGAGGAACGCCCGGTTGGTGCAGGCACCGTACGACAGCTTCTCCGGGAGCATCAGGTCGAGGACCCGATCCGGCTCCGGAAGCGCGGCCCCGTCGACGGCGCGGCGCAGGAAGTCCCGCTGGGCCGCCTCGTCGAGGTGGTGCACGACGACGCCCGGCACCTCGGGGAGGGCGGTGACCGTACGGGCGTGGGCCTCGCGGGTCCGCTCGTCGGAGGAGTCCAGGATCAGCAGCCGCACCTCGACGCCGAAGTTCTGTGCGGCGTAGGCGGCTTCCGCCCCCATGGCGGTGATGGTCGCGGAGCACTCCCGGTTGGTCGGGAGGCTCAGGCATATCCGGTCCATGTCGGTTCCCCGCCTCATCGTGTCCGCTCGTGCCAGGCGTCCAGGCCCAGCAACTTGCGTCCCAGCTCGTCGAGTTCGGCGGGCCCGTAGCGCAGGGACTCATGCTTCACCGCGTCGCCGAGCAGGGTCCCGTTCCACTCCGGGGTGCTCAGCGTGCGCCAGGACTCCACCCGGGAGCGGCGCAGCTCCTCGTGCTCCTCGATGGCCGGCATCATCGACAGGTACTGCACCGCGCGCACCCCGTCGGCCGAGCTGTTGGGGGCTACGCCGTGCGCCAGCATCCCGTTGAAGATCAGCAGATCGCCGGCCTTCAACTGAGGTCGTACAACCGGGAATTCGGTGCGGTCGGCGCCGGGACGGATGGGGTCCCGGTCGGCGGGCTGGCCCACCTTCCACTCCTCGAACCGGTGGAAGAGCTCCGGAGAGCACTGGAAGCCGCCCTCGTCCGGCTGGGTGTCGGTGAGCGCGATGATGCCCTGCACCCGCTGCGGCGGCACGCTCGCCGTGGTGTCCACGTCCCAGTGGAGTTCGATGTCGAACCCCTCGTCCGTGGGATCGA
This sequence comes from Streptomyces sp. NPDC048584, assembly GCF_043199595.1. Classification (NCBI taxonomy): domain Bacteria; kingdom Bacillati; phylum Actinomycetota; class Actinomycetes; order Kitasatosporales; family Streptomycetaceae; genus Streptomyces; species Streptomyces sp. NPDC048584. The sequence continues at coordinate 903,376 of NZ_JBICWF010000001.1, read as the reverse complement.
TCAGGGAACGGGAACGGTTCCTCACATTGGGCGGGTTGAGGTTGAGCCGGTCCAGGGTGACCCACAGCTCCTCGCAGTCCCAGACGTCCACGAACGCGTCGTAGACCCGGCGGGCCTGCCTGCTGTCCCAGATCAGCTGGTGATGGTAGGCCTCGACGAAGCCGTAGACGAACAGGTCACGGTCGAGGTCCGAGCGGAACGTGCGCTCCTCGTACCAGGTCTCGGGGCGCTGCGGGTCGAGGCCCTGGAAGTCCCAGGCGAACTCCAGCAGCAGCTTGGCCGCGTCGGGGGTGATGGCCTCCGGCACCACGACATAGCCGTGGTTCTGCCAGGACGCGAACTGCTCCTCGGAGAGCACCCGCAGCGGCAGGTCCTTGCTCAGATGCCGCAGCTGCGTCCCGGCGAGATAGGCCTCACCGTCGGCGCTGAAGTAGGGGCGCCCGGAAGCGGCGCGATGTAAAAAGCGGTGGTGCGTCGTCATGCGGTACTCCGAAGATCGGGATCTCTCACGGCATGCGGAAAGTGGGAAGGGATGGAGTCGGTGGCCGGCCGGTGCTACGACAGACCCGTGCGCCCCGTCAGCACCTCGGCGGCGGCGATGCCCGACACCCGCGTCGCGCCGTGCGTCGCCAGATACACCGCGCCGGGGCGCCGGCCGGCGGGAACGCCCATCTCCACGACGAAGGCGTCGGGCCGGCTGCGGACCAGACCGGTGAGCGCGCGGGACATCCAGCCGTAGCGGGCGGCGTCCCGGACCACCACGACCAGCGGACGGCCGTCCGCCGGCCGCAGTACGAGCCGGTCCAGCAACTCGACCTCGCCGCTCTGGAGTTGCTGTTCACCCAGCCGTACGGACGTGGTGCCCGGGCACATCGTCCGCAGCGGTTCCGCCACACCCCACGGGGTCGCGGGATCGATGGCGGGGGTGGTGGCGGGGGAGAGCTCCACCACATGGGGCGTGCCCACGAGCGGGAACCCGGTGTCACGGCCGGGCTGTTGGTGCACCCGGACGGCCCGCCGGGCCGCCGCGAGACCGAGACCGGGCGTGCCCAGGGCGCCGGAGGACGAGGGCCCGGGTGCGTCGCGGCGCAGCGTGCCCGCCCACCTCGCGAACTCCCGCACCCGGCCGGCCGCTTCCGCGAGCCGCCGCTCCGGCAGCCGCCCGTCCCGTACGGCGTCCACCAGCGCGTCGGCCAGCAGGGCCGTGGTCTCCTCGGCGGCGCTCCCGCCGCCGACGCAGACCGCGTCCGCACCGGCGGCGACGGCCCGGACGGCGGCGCCCGGTACGCCGTAGCGGTCGGCCACGGCACCCATCTCGACGGCGTCGGTCACGATCAGCCCGGTGAAACCGAGTTCACCGCGCAGCAGATCGCCCACGACGGGGCGGCTCAGGGTCGCCGGCCACCGGTCGTCGTAGGCGGGTACGAGGAGATGCGCCGTCATCACGGCCCGCACCCCGGCGTCCATCGCGGCGATGAACGGCGGCAGCGCCGTCAGCGCCAGGGTCCCCGCGTCGGCCGAGACCCGCGGCAGCCCCAGATGGGAGTCGACCACGGTGTCGCCGTGGCCCGGGAAGTGCTTGGCGCACGCGGCGACCCCCGCCGACTGCAGCCCCCGCACCCACGCGGCGGCATGCCGGGAGACGACATCGGGGCGCGCTCCGAAGGAACGCACGCCGATCACCGGATTGAGCGGATTGGTGTTGACGTCGGCGCTCGGCGCGTAGTTCAAGGTGACGCCGAGAGCGTGCAGTTCCCGGCCGACGTCCCGCGCCACCTGCTCGGTGACATCGATGTCGTCCAGTGTGCCGAGCGCCAGATTGCCCGGCCGGGACGCCCCGGTACGGGCCTCGAGCCGGGTGACGTCGCCCGCCTCCTCGTCGACGGCGACGACGAGTTCCGGGTTCTCGGCGTACAGGGCGGCGGTGAGTGCCGCCACCTGCTCGGGGCCGTGGATGTTGCGCCCGAACAGAACGACCGAGGCGAGCCCTTCGGAGATCCGGCGGCGCACCCAGTCGGGCACCGTCGTTCCCTCGAAGCCCGGCTGGAGCACGGAGTGCGCCCACCGCAGCAGTCGCGGGTGGCTGCTCTCGGCCATGCGGTGCCTCCGTGCAGGGTTGCGCAAGCGGCGGTTGTCGGGAGGAACCCGCCACGACTGGTTCAGACCATTGGGATGTTGGACTGGACCAATGGGCCGTGTCAAGGAATGCCCTTTCGGTGCGGCGCCCGAACCACCCCGAGATGGAGGCATGGTGCGAGGGAACCGCCCGGTCAGGGACCCGGCCGCGTCAGCGTCGCCGTGAATTTGTAGCGCGACCCCCGGTACACCGAGCGGACCCACTCCACCGGCGTTCCGGTCTCGTCCCGCGAGTGACGGGACAGCAGCAGCATCGGCAGCCCCACGTCCGTGGCGAGCAGTCCCGCCTCCCGGGGTGTCGCCGGCGAGGTCTCGATGGTCTCGTCGGCCTCCGCCGGCCGTACCCCGTACACCTCGGCGAGCGTGGTGTAGAGCGAGGTGTACCGGCCGAGGTTGCGGCGCAGCTCGGGGAAGCGCCGGTCGGACAGATGGGTCGCCTCGATCGCCATCGGCTCCCCGCCGGCCAGCCGCAGCCGTTCGATGCGCAGCACCTTGTCCCGCGGCTCCACCTCCAGCAGCGCCGCGAGCTCCGCGCCGGCCGCGATGTACCCGATGTCCAGCACCTGGGAGGTCGGGCGCAGCCCCTGTGCCCGCATGTCCTCCGTGTACGAGGTCAGCTGGAGCGTGCGGTAGACCTTCGGGCGGGCGACGAACGTGCCCTTGCCCTGGATCCGGTCGAGGCGGCCCTCGCCGACCAGTTCCTGGAGTGCCTTGCGGATGGTGGTGCGGGAGGTGCGGAACTCGACGGCGAGCAGGCGCTCGGCCGGCATCGGTGCGCCCGGCGCGCGCTCGTCGGTCATCTGCAGTAACCGCTGCTTGATGCGGTAGTACTTCGGAACGCGCCCGATACGGCCCGGCGCCCCCGTGTCGGCCTGGGCGCTGCTGACGTCCGTGCTCATGACCTGCCTTCCGGCTGCGGTGTGCGGCGCGCGGACGGCAGGTGCCGGCCGCGGTGCACGTCGGCGGACGGCCGGGTTCGGCGCCGCACGCTCGGCGATCCCGTTATAACGGTGCGTTCTCGCTTTGGTCTAGTCCAAGCGTCAACCCGTCCCTGTTTGTGCGGAGTTCTGGCCCTCGCCAGGGGTGACGAAGCCGTTATCCAGGCGTGAGTTCACGACCCTTGACAGAGCCATAGGTCTAGGCCAAGCTCCCCTTGCTGGTCTAAACCATTTAGAGGAAGCCGGGTCCCAGCCCGCCGAGCTGTTGCGCCGCTGTGGGGGTCACCGCCGAGGGCGTGGGTGTGGAAGGCATTCCTGAGGAGGGGTGGCGCGTGAAGCGCAAGCTGATAGCCGCGATCGGGGTCGCGGGCATGCTGTTCTCCGTCGCGGCGTGCGGCGGCGACGACGGTGACGACGGCAAGAAGGCCGGTGCGGACGGGTACGCCGGCGAGACGCTCACCGTATGGGTGATGGACGGCTCGTCGCCGGACCAGTGGCAGAAGGACCTGGGCGCCGAATTCGAGAAGAAGACCAAGGCGAAGGTCAAGTTCGAGGTCCAGCAGTGGAACGGCATCCAGCAGAAGCTGACCACCGCGCTGTCCGAGGAGAACCCGCCCGACGTCTTCGAGATCGGCAACACGCAGACCCCGGCCTACGCCAAGACCGGCGGCCTCGCCGACCTCGCCGACCTCAAGTCCGAGATCGGCGGCGAGTGGACCGAGTCCCTCAACAACTCGTCCGTCTTCGAGGGCAAGCAGTACGCGGCGCCGTGGTACTTCGCCAACCGTGTCGTCCTCTACAACAAGAAGGTGTGGGCGGACGCGGGGATCAAGGACACCCCCAAGACCCGCGACGAGTTCTACGACGCGCTCAAGACGATCGGTGAGAAGACCGACGCCGAGCCCATCTACCTGCCGGGCCAGAACTGGTACCACTTCGTCGGCCTGGTGATCGGCGAGGGCGGCGAACTGGTCAAGAAGGACGGCGACAAGTACGTCTCCAACCTCGACGACCCGAAGGTCGCCGCGGCCGCCGAGACGTACAAGAAGTTCCAGGCGCTGTCCAAGGCCCCCAAGGACAAGGACGAGGCCACCCCCCAGCAGGGTGAGGTCTTCGCCAAGGGCAAGACCGGCTCCTTCATCGGCATGGGCTGGGAAGCCGGCATCGCGATCAAGGCCAACCCGGCCATCGAGAAGGAGATCGGCTACTTCACCATCCCCGGTGTCACGGCCGACAAGCCCGAGGGTGTCTTCCTCGGCGGCTCCAACCTCGCCGTCGCCGCGGGCAGCAAGAAGCAGGACCTCGCCAAGGAGTTCCTGAAGCTCGCCCTCTCCGACAAGTACGAGGGCGAGCTGGCCAAGCTCAACGGCGTCATCCCCAACAAGGAGTCGCTGCAGAGCAACCTCAAGGGCAACGCCCCCGCCGAGGCAGCGGCGCCGGCCGCCGCGGTCGGCGGCACCACGCCGCTGATCCCCGAGTGGGCCGCCGTCGAGAACGCGCCCAACCCGATCAAGACGTACCTCACCGCCGTCCTGAACGGCAAGTCCCCGGCCGAGGCAGCCAAGCAGGTCGAGGGCGAGTTCAACAAGCGCCTGGCGCAGCAGCAGTAACAGCGCACGCGCTCCGACCGGGGCGGGGGCCGGCCACGCGACGGCCCCCGCCCCGCGTTGAGCACGCCGAGAAGAGAGATCGCGAGCATGACCGTGCAGACCGAACGGCCGCCCTCCGGCCCGGCGGACGTCCGCAAGTCGGACGACACAGGATCCGGCGGGCCGAAACCGAGAGCCGCGTCGCGTGCCGGCGCCCTCGTCCCGTACCTCCTGCTGCTGCCCGCCGTCGCGGCCACCGTGCTGCTGCTCGGCTGGCCGCTGCTGAAGGACGTACTGCTGTCGTTCCAGAACCTCAACATGGCGCAGCTGATCCAGCACGTCACCGAGTGGAACGGCATCGAGAACTACAAGCAGGTCCTCACCGGCGAGGACTTCTGGCGGGTCACCGTACGCTCCATCCTGTTCACGGCGGTCAACGTCGCCCTGACCATGCTCTTCGGAGCGCTGGCCGGTCTGCTGCTCGCCCGCCTCGGCAAGCGCATGCGGTTCACCCTGATGCTGGGCCTGGTGCTCGCCTGGGCCATGCCGGTGGTCGCCGCCACCACGGTCTACCAGTGGCTGTTCGCGCAGCGCTTCGGCGTCGTCAACTGGGTCCTGGACAAGCTCGGCTGGCACTCCATGGCCGACTACAGCTGGACCAGCAGCCAGATGTCGACGTTCTTCGTCGTCACCCTGCTGATCGTCTGGATGTCCGTCCCGTTCGTCGCGATCAACCTCTACGCCGCGACGACCACCATCCCCGCCGAACTCTACGAGGCGGCCTCCCTCGACGGCGCCGGCGCCTGGCGCAGCTTCACCACGGTCACCCTGCCGTTCCTGCGGCCGTTCCTCTACGCCACCACGTTCCTGGAGATCATCTGGATCTTCAAGGCGTTCGTCCAGGTCTTCACCTTCAACGGCGGCGGCCCCGACCGGCTCACCGAGATCCTGCCCGTCTACGCCTATGTCGAGGGTGTCGGCAACCAGCACTACGGCATGGGTGCCGCCATCGCCGTACTGACCATCCTGATCATGCTCGGCCTGACCGCCTACTACCTCAGGATCGTGCTCAAGCAAGAGGAGGACGAGCTGTGAAGCGCTCGCTCTTCGGCCGCGTGTGGCCCAACGTCACTGCCGTCGTCATGTTCGCCGTCTGCCTCTTCCCCGTGTACTGGATGTTCTCCACGGCGTTCAAGCCGACCGGAGACATCATCTCGGAGACCCCCGTCTGGTTCCCGACGAACATCACGTTCGAGCACTTCAGGACGGCGACGGGGGCCGAGCACTTCTGGACGTTCGTCCGCAACTCGCTGACCGTCACCTGCCTGGCCGTCCTCTTCTCCCTGATCATCGCGCTGGCCGGCTCCTTCGCCCTGGCCCGTATGCGGTTCAAGGGGCGGCGCGGCTTCATCATCGGATTCATGCTCGCCCAGATGGCGCCCTGGGAGGTCATGGTCATCGCGATCTACATGATCGTGCGCGACAGCTCGATGCTGAACAGCCTGGTGCCGCTCACGGCGTTCTACATGATGATGATCCTCCCCTTCACCATCCTGACGCTGCGCGGCTTCGTCGCCGCCGTGCCGAAGGAGCTGGAGGAGTCGGCGATGGTCGACGGCTGCACCCGCGGCCAGGCGTTCCGCCGGGTCATCCTGCCGCTGCTCGCGCCGGGACTGATGTCGACCTCCATGTTCGGCTTCATCACCGCGTGGAACGAGTTCCCCCTCGTCCTGGTCCTCAGCAAGGAGTCCGGGGGCGCGCAGACCCTGCCGCTGTGGCTGTCCAGCTTCCAGACCCAGTTCGGCGACGACTGGGGCGCGACCATGGCCGCCTCCTCCCTGTTCGCCATCCCGATCCTGATCCTCTTCGTCTTCCTGCAGCGCAAGGCCGTCAGCGGCCTCACCGCGGGCGCCGTGAAGGGATAACGCCACCCGATGACGACATTCACCACCGGCACCGACACCCTCACCCGGGACGCGCTCGCCGTACTGCAGCCGGGCTTCGCCGGCACCACCGCGCCCGACTGGATCCGCCGCCGGCTCTCCGAGGGCCTCGCCTCCGTCGCCCTCTTCGGCCGCAACGTCGCCACCGCCGAGCAGGTCACCGCCCTCACCGCCCAACTGCGCGCCGAGCGGGACGACCTGCTGGTCGCCATCGACGAGGAGTCCGGCGACGTCACCCGCCTGGAGGTCCGTACAGGCTCCTCCTTCCCCGGCAACCACGCCCTCGGCGCGGTCGACGACACCGGCCTGACCCGTGGCGTCGCCCGTGAACTGGGCCGCCGGCTCGCCGAATGCGGTGTCAACTTCAACTGGGCCCCGTCCGCCGACGTCAACGCCAACCCGGACAACCCGGTGATCGGCGTACGGTCCTTCGGCGGCGACACCGCCCTGGTCGCCCGGCACACCGCCGCCTACGTCGAGGGCCTGCAGTCGACCGGCGTCGCCGCCTGCACCAAGCACTTCCCCGGCCACGGCGACACCAGCGTCGACTCGCACCACGCGATCCCGCACATCGACCTCGACGCCACCACGCTGCACGAGCGTGAACTCCAGCCGTTCCGGGCGGCGATCGCGGCCGGCACCCGCGCCGTGATGAGCGCGCACATCCGCGTCCCGGTCCTCGACCCGGACCGCCCGGCCACGCTCTCCCGCCGCATCCTCACCGATCTGCTGCGCGGCGAACTCGGCTACGAGGGCCTCATCGTCACCGACGGCATGGAGATGCGCGCCATCTCCGGCACATACGGTCTCGAACACGGGGTGGTCCTCGCCATCGCGGCCGGCGCCGACGCGATCTGCGTGGGCGGCGGACTGTGCGACGAGGGCACCGTCCAGAGTCTTCGGGACGCCCTGGTCGGCGCCGTACGTTCCGGTGAACTCCCCGAGGAACGGCTCGCGGACGCGGCCGCGCGGGTGCGTGCGCTGGCCGACTGGACCGCGGGCGTACGGCGCTCCCCGGCCGCGGCCGTCGCACCCGAACCCGAGATCGGCCTCACCGCGGCCCGCCGCGCGGTGACCGTCACCCGCGCCGCCGCCTCCGCGCCGGTGACGGGACCGGTGTACGTGGCCACCTTCAACCCGGCCCCGAACATCGCCGTGGGCGACGAGACGCCGTGGGGAGTCGGAACGGAGCTGGAGCGGCTGCTGCCGGGCACGGTCACCGGTTCCTTCACGGGTCCCGACGCCGGCAGGCAGGCGCTGGAGGCCGCGGCGGGGCGGCGCGTCGTCGCCGTGGTCCGTGATGAACACCGGCACCCGTGGATGCGTACGGCCGTGGACACCCTGCTCGCCGCCGACCCTTCCACGGTGGTGGTGGAGATGGGCGTACCGCAGTCACCGCCGCGGGGCGCCGTGCACATCGCGACGTACGGGGCGGCGCGGGTGTGCGGGGTGGCGGGGGCGGAGGCGGTCGTGGGGGGCTGATCCGCCGGGGCCAGGGGGCGTCGCTCGAACCGGGGCCGGCCGGCTCGGGTGGGCGACGCCTGGAGCCCGGCCGAGTGGCGCGGGACGATCCCCCCTACGGATGGATCTTCCCTCCCTCGGCGAGCATCGCGACGAACTTCTCGATCCGGGCCGCGCGGGTCCCGGGGCGCTTGGCCTCCTGGATCCGGTGCAGGATCGCGTAACGGTTGCGGCTGTCGAGGGTGCCGAAGAAGTCGGCGGCTCCGGGTGTCGCGTCCAGCGCGGCCCGGAGGTCGTCGGGGACGGTCGCCGTGCTCTGGCTCGCGTAGGCGGCCTCCCAGCGGCCGTCCGCCCGGGCGCGCTCGACCTCGCGGAGACCGGCGGGGCGCATACGGCCCCGCTCGATGAGGTCGAGGGCCTTGTCGCGGTTGACGGCCGACCAGCGGCTGCGCGGGCGGCGGGGGGTGAAGCGCTGGATCCAGTGGGTGTCGTCGAGCCCCTTCTTGTGCCCGTCGATCCACCCGTAGCAGAGCGCGGACTCGAGTGCCGTCGGGTAGTCGACCCCGGTGATCCCGGACCCCTTCCTGGGAATCCGCAACCACACGCCGTCGAAGTCCCCCTGATGCTCCTCGAGCCAGGCCTCCCACTCGGCCTGCGTCCCGAAAGCGAGCACCTGTCCCGCAACCCCACTCACGTCACCAGCCATACGCCTATGCAACCGGCCCGGGCGGCGCGGGTCAACGAGGTTCTTCCGCTGGATTCAGCCCCTCCGGCGCTTGAGGAGCGGGGTCCGGGGCGGAGCCCCAGGACCGGGACGGGAAGGGGCGGCGGGGGCGAAAACACCACCCGCCCGCACCCCCGCCCACCCCCACGATGGCGGAGCGTGTCATATTGGGCCGATCGGGTGACCATGCGTAAGAATTGCCCGATGCAGACAGCCAGCACCACAGGGGACGGAGCATGCCGGTGAACAGCCACGATGTCACCGACGAACAGTGGCAGGGCCTAGCCCAGGTCGTCCCCCTGAGAGGCCGAGACGCCTGGCCGTCCGCCGTGACCCACCGCACCCGCCCCGAAGCGGAGACGGAGGCCCGCCGCCGCTTCGTGGTCCTCCGCGTCAACGTCTTCGCCGACGCCCGGGACGTGGCCGAGACCCTGATGTCCGGCATACCGGTCCTCCTCGACCTCACCGGCGCGGAATCCGAAACCGCCAAACGCGTCCTCGACTTCAGCACAGGCGTCGTCTTCGGCCTCGCCAGCGGCATGCACCGGGTCGACCGCAACGTCTTCCTGCTCACCCCCGCCGGCACCGAGGTCACGGGCCTGATGGAGGGTCTGGGAACCCCGGGAGCCTGAGCACGTCCTCCGATCGTGGGACGGGACGCCAAGCGGAACGGTTCGCCTCACCCCCGGCCCCGTAGCGTCCCGCCCATGACCACGGCCCCACCGCCCCGCAGCAGCCGCCCCCCGCTCCCACGCATCACCGAACTGCGGCTGTCCGCCTTCGCCACCCACCGCGCCGCCCGCCTCCCCCTCGGCCCGCTCACCCTGCTCACCGGCCCCAGCGGAAGCGGCAAGACCAGCGCCTTACGGGCGTACGAGGCCCTCGCCCGCCTCGGCGGCGGCGCCGAACTGGGCGAGGCCTTCCCGGAACCCGGCGCCTGCGTTCCGGAGCGGGCCCGCGCCGATGCCCAGCGCCGCCGCGGCTTCCGCATCGGCTGTACGGCCGACGGCCCCGAGGGACCCGTCCGGCTGGAGGTCGCCGTACAGGCCGAACCCGCGCTGCGGATCGCGGGGGAGCGGCTCACCGCGGACGGGACGACCCTGCTGGAGACCGCCCTGCGCGACCCCGGTCGGCGCACCGTGCAGGCGGCCTGGCACACGGCGGGGGCCGCGCCGGTGACCCGCGCCCCGCTGCCCGACGACCGGCTCGGCACCGCGCTGCTGCCGCTGCGCGTCGCCGGCAAGACCCCCGGACAGCGCAGGGTGCTCGCCGCCGCCGAGCAGATGGTCGTCGCCCTGCGCTCCGTCTTCCCCTGCGACCCCCGCCCCGAGCGGATGCGCGGCCCCGTCCCGGCCGGCACCGGCCGGCTGCTCGGCGGCTGCGACAACCTCGCCGACGTCCTGTGGCGCACCCGCGCCGAGTGCGGACGCCGGCACGCCCTGCTCGTGGACGCGGTGCGCGCCGGATGCGCCGGCCCCGTCACCGACCTGCTCGCCGAGCCGTACGACACCGGGCGCCTGGTCCGCGCCCTCCTCGACCGGGGCGACGGCAGCCGTACGGAACTGCGCCGCCTCGGCGACGGCGAACTCCGCTACACCGCCCTCGCCCTGGTGCTGCTCACCGGCCCCGGTGTGCTGGAGGTCGACGCGCCCGGTGAGGTCCCCGCCGCGCTCCAGACCCTCACGGTCCTCGCCGACGAGCTCGACCGGGCGCTCGATCCGGGACAGCGGGGCGAACTGCTGCGGCTGGCGGCGCGGATGTGCGAGCGCGGGCACATCCGGCTGATGGGAGCGTCGAGCGATGCCTCCTGGGCGGCGGGGGTGAGCGGAGTGACGGTGGTACACCTGAACCGTGACTGATCCCCACGACCTCGCCGCACTCCGGCACCGGCTCGCCGAGTTCGCCGCCACCCGGAACTGGCAGCCGTACCACACCCCCAAGAACCTCGCCGCCGCGCTCAGCGTGGAGGCGTCCGAACTCCTGGAGATCTTCCAGTGGTTGACGCCGGAGGAGTCGGTCCGTGTCCTGGACGACCCGGACACCGCGCACCGCGTCCATGACGAGGTCGCCGATGTCCTCGCGTATCTCCTCCAGTTCTGCGAGGTGCTGGGCGTCGACCCACTGGAAGCACTGTCCGCGAAGATCGACCGCAACGAGCGAAGGTTCCCGGCGGAGACTCCGAATGGCGACTCTGGGTAACCATCAATCGACATTCACCCATGCCATTGTCCGAAGATTTCGGTCTTCCACTGGCTTTTAGTATCAGATGCCTTAACTCTGGGTAGTGAACAAGGGAGTGCAACGGATGCGGACGCGTGGGCAGCGCGTCGGACAGACGGGGGCAGCGCATGGACGCTGTGCGGCTCATCGTGACAAGCAGACACGCCCTGGCCGTGAGCGGCGACGTACGGGAACTGCTGACGGAGGTGTGGCAGGCGCAGGCACTGGCGCAGGCGATAGGGAGCCGCCTCGCCGTCGCCGGGCCGCCCGAACTGAGAGGTGAGGCACTGGGGCTGACCGAACTGGCGGGCCGCGGCTGCGGAGTGCTGGGCAGGCCGGAACTGGCCCCGGGGGAACTGCGCGCGGCACACCTCACCGAACTGGGCGACCCCCGCCCGGTCCTGCTGCACCTGGGCGGCCTGCTGGGCGAGGTGGGCATCGTCCTGGTGGGCCTGGCCTGCTCGGCGGAGGACGAGTCGACCTACTGGCAGTGCATGGAAGCCATAGACGCGGCAGACGAATCCCGGGACAGAACCCAACAGATGCTGCAAACCCTGACAACCCGAGAACGAGAACCCAGCTGACCTCCCGCACGGTGCCGCAGGCCGCCACCCCCACCCCCCTCCGCTCCCGCGGGGGTCGTGCCGCACGGCGGCGATCCCACCACCACCCCCTGCGCTCCCGCGGGCAGTCGTGCCGTAGGAAGGCGAACCCTCCCGCCTTTCGCTCCCGCGGGGGTCGCCGCAGGACGGCGAACCCACCTCTCCCTCCGCTCCCGCGGGCAGTCGTGCCGCAGGGCGCCGCCCCCACACCCGTCCCTTGCGCTCCCGCGGGGGTCGTGCCGCACGGCGGCGATCCCACCCCCACCCCCTCCGCTCCCGCGGGCAGTCGTGCCGCAGGGCGGCACGGGTGGGCGCGACGGCACCCCGTCGGCGCCGGGCTGCGCAACCTCCCCCGGCCCGCACCACCAGGGAGCACCCCAACGGCGCCGGGCGGCGCCACACCCCCCGCCCGCAAACCCCGCCCCGCGCACAAACGTGCAGGATGGACCCATGGACCTCCGCATCTTCACCGAGCCCCAGCAAGGCGCCACCTACGACACCCTCCTCACCGTGGCCAAGGCCACAGAATCCCTCGGCTTCGACGCCTTCTTCCGCTCGGACCACTACCTCGCCATGGGCGACAGCACCGGCCTCCCCGGCCCCACGGACGCCTGGATCACCCTCGCCGGCCTCGCCCGCGAAACCACCCGCATCCGCCTCGGCACCCTCATGACCGCAGCCACCTTCCGTCTTCCCGGCGTCCTCGCCATCCAGGTCGCCCAGGTCGACCAGATGTCCGGCGGCCGTGTCGAACTCGGCCTCGGAGCAGGCTGGTTCGAGGAGGAGCACAAGGCGTACGGCATCCCCTTCCCCAAGGAGAAGTTCGCCCGCCTCGAAGAGCAGCTGGAGATCGTCACCGGCCTGTGGGCGACCGAGAGGGGCCAGACCTTCGACCACCACGGCACCCACTACGACCTCACCAAGTCCCCGGCGCTCCCCAAGCCCACCCAGCCCAGGGTCCCGGTCCTCATCGGCGGCCACGGCGCCACCCGCACCCCGCGCCTCGCGGCCCGCTACGCGGACGAGTTCAACATGCCCTTCGCCTCCGTCGAGGACACCGCACGCCAGTTCGGCCGGGTCCGCGACGCCGCGAAGGAGGCCGGCCGTGACCCGGGCGACCTCGTCTACTCCAACGCGCTCGTCGCCTGCGTCGGCAAGGACGACCAGGAGGTCGCCCGCCGCGCCGCCGCGATCGGCCGCGAGGCCGACGAACTCAGGACCAACGGCCTGGCGGGCTCCCCGGCCGAGGTCGTCGACAAGATCGGCCGCTACGCCGAGACCGGCTCCACCCGCTTCTACCTCCAGATCCTCGACCTGCACGACCTCGACCACCTGGAACTGATTTCCGCCGAGGTCCAGTCCCAGCTGTCGTAGCGCGCCGTACCCCCACCCACGGGAACCGGGGCCGTCCGTCCCCACGCGACGGACGGCCCCGCCCCATGCCCACCCCCCACCGAAATTCCCGGAACACCCCCGACCGTTCCCGGTACGTTGGCACCACACGCCCGAATCCGGCGCGTATCCCCAGCTCAGAAGGTATGTCGAGGTGTAACCACCGTGTTCCTGACGATCAGTACCACCGGCTCCGCGGAGCGCCCCGCGACCGACCTCGGTTTCCTGCTGCACAAGCATCCCGAGAAGGCGCAGGCGTTCTCCACGTCCTACGGCACGGCCCACGTCCTCTATCCCGAGGCGGACGCCGAGCGCTGCACGGTGGCGCTGCTGCTGGAGGTGGACGCGGTGGCACTGGTCCGGCGCGGCAAGGGCAAGGGCCGTGGCGGCGCCCCCGACGCGGCACTCGCGCAGTACGTCAACGACCGCCCGTACGCGGCGTCCTCCCTGCTCGCCGTGGCGCTCAGCGCGGTCTTCTCCAGCGCGATGCGCGGCGTCTGCGCCGCCCGTCCGGAGCTGCCCGCGCAGCCGCGCCCCCTGCGCGTGGAGGTGCCCACGCTCCCCGCGCGAGGCGGCCCCGGACTCGTCCGCCGGCTCTTCGAGCCGCTCGGCTGGAGCGTCACCGCCGAACCCGTCCCGCTGGACACGGAGTTCCCCGACTGGGGCGACTCCCGGTACGTACGCCTCACCCTCGAAGCGGACACCCTCACCCTCGCCGAGGCCCTGCGCCACCTCTACGTCCTGCTCCCCGTCCTCGACGACGCCAAGCACTACTGGGTCTCCCCGGACGAGGTCGACAAGCTGCTGCGCGCCGGCGAGGGCTGGCTGCCCGCGCACCCGGAGCAGCAGCTGATCACCAGCCGTTACCTCTCCCGCCGCTGGTCCCTGACCCGGCAGGCCATGGAGCGCCTCGAGCTGGTCCGGCTGGCCGAGGCCGACGACAGCGACGTCGAGGAGATCGACAACGCCGTCGCCGAGGAGACCGGCACCGAGGAGAAGCCGGCCCCGCTCGCCGTGCGGCGCCGGGAGGCGATCCTCACCGCGCTCCGCGCCACCGGCGCCGCCCGAGTGCTCGACCTCGGCTGCGGCCAGGGCCAGCTCGTCCAGGCGCTGCTCAAGGACCCGTCCTTCACCGAGATCGTGGGCGTCGACGTGTCGATGCGCGCGCTCACCATCGCCTCCCGCCGGCTCAAACTGGACCGGATGGGGGAGCGGCAGGCCGCACGCGTCCAGCTCTTCCAGGGATCGCTGGCCTACACCGACAAGCGCCTCAAGGGCTACGACGCCGCCGTGCTCAGCGAGGTGATCGAGCACCTCGACCCGCCCAGGCTGCCCGCCCTGGAGTACGCCGTCTTCGGCGCCGCCCGCCCCCGTACGGTCCTGGTGACCACCCCCAACGTCGAGTACAACGTGCGCTGGGAGACCCTCCCGGCCGGCCATGTCCGGCACGGCGACCACCGCTTCGAGTGGACCCGCGACGAATTCCGCGCCTGGGCCGCCGAGGTGGCGGAACGGCACGGCTACGACGTCGGCTTCGTACCCGTGGGACCGGACGACCCCGAGGTCGGACCGCCCACCCAGATGGCCGTGTTCACGGCCGGCACCGTGAAGGAGGCGAAGGCCGCATGACCACCGTCACCGAGACCCCGCAGCCCCCGCGGCCGCGAGCCCGTACCCTGCCCGTCACCGACCTCTCTCTCGTGGTGCTCGTCGGCGCCTCCGGCTCGGGCAAGTCGACCTTCGCCCGCCGCCACTTCAAGCCGACCGAGGTCATCTCCTCCGACTTCTGCCGGGGCCTGGTCGCCGACGACGAGAACGACCAGAGCGCGTCCCGCGACGCCTTCGACGTGCTGCACTACATCGCCGGCAAGCGGCTGGCCGCCGGCCGCCGCACCGTCGTCGACGCGACCAACGTCCAGCAGGACGGCCGGCGGCAGCTCATCGAACTGGCCAGGGCACACGATGTACTGCCCATCGCCATCGTTCTCGACGTACCGGAGCAGGTGTGCGCCGAACGCAACGCGGCCCGCACCGACCGGGCCGACATGCCCCGCCGGGTCATCCAGCGCCACGCCCGCGAACTCCGCCGCTCCCTGCGCCACTTGGAACGCGAGGGCTTTCGCAAGGTGCACGTCCTGCGCGGAGTCGAGGAGGTCGAGCACGCCACCGTCGTCACCGAGAAGCGCTTCAACGACCTCACCCACCTCACCGGCCCCTTCGACATCATCGGCGACATCCACGGTTGCTCGTCCGAACTCGAGTCACTGCTCACCAAGTTGGGCTATGCCGACGGCGTCCACCCGGACGGCCGAACCGCCGTGTTCGTCGGCGACCTCGTCGACCGCGGCCCGGACAGCCCCGCCGTACTGCGCCGGGTGATGACCATGGTGAAGTCCGGCGGCGCGCTGTGCGTGCCCGGCAACCACGAAAACAAGTTCCGCCGTCACCTCAAGGGCCGCAAGGTCCAGCACACCCACGGACTCGCCGAGACCATCGACCAGATGGACCAGCAGAGCGAGGAGTTCCGCGCCGAGGTACGGGAGTTCATCGACGGGCTCGTCAGCCACTACGTCCTCGACGGCGGCCGGCTGGTGGTCTGCCACGCCGGACTGCCGGAGAAGTACCACGGCCGCACCTCCGGCCGGGTCCGCAGCCACGCCCTGTACGGCGACACCACCGGCGAGACCGACGAGTTCGGCCTCCCCGTGCGCTACCCGTGGGCCGAGGACTACCGGGGCCGGGCCGCCGTCGTCTACGGCCACACACCCGTCCCGGAGGCGACCTGGCTCAACAACACCATCTGCCTGGACACCGGCGCCGTCTTCGGCGGCAAGCTCACCGCCCTGCGCTGGCCGGAGCGGGAACTCGTCGACGTACCGGCCGAGCAGGTCTGGTACGAGCCGGCCCGCCCGCTGCGCACCGAGGCCCCCGGCGGCCACGAGGGCCGTCCGCTGGACCTGGCGGACGTGCACGGCCGGCGGTTCGTCGAGACCCGGCACCACGGCCGGATAGCGGTCCGGGAGGAGAACGCCGCCGCTGCCCTGGAGGTCATGAGCCGCTTCGCGATCGACCCGCGTCTGCTGCCGTATCTGCCGCCGACCATGGCACCCACCCCCACCTCGCACCTCGACGGCTATCTCGAGCACCCGGCCGAGGCGTTCGCCCAGTACGCCCAGGACGGCGTCGCCCGGGTCGTCTGCGAGGAGAAGCACATGGGCTCCCGCGCCGTCGCCCTGGTCTGCCGCGACGCCGGCACGGCCGCGGCGCGCTTCGGCACCACCGGCGGTGAGACCGGCTCGCTCTACACCCGTACCGGCCGGCCCTTCTTCGACGACGCCTCCGTCACCGAGGAGATCCTCGGCAGGCTGCGCACGGCCGTCACCGAGGCCGGCCTCTGGGACGAACTCGCCACCGACTGGCTGCTGCTGGACGCCGAACTCATGCCGTGGTCGCTGAAGGCGTCCGGCCTGCTGCGCACCCAGTACGCGGCGGTCGGCGCCGCCTCCGGCGCCGTCTTCCCGGACGCCCTGGCGGCCCTGGAAGGCGCGTCGGCCCGCGGGGTGGACGTCCAGGAACTCCTCGCCCGCCACCGCGAACGCGCCGACTCGGCCTCGGCGTTCACCGAGGCGTACCGCCGCTACTGCTGGACCACCGACGGCCTGGACGGTGTCCGCCTGGCCCCGTTCCAGATCCTCGCCGTCCAGGGCCGAAGCCTCACCGCCCTGCCCCACGACGAACAGCTCGCCCTCGTCGACCGCCTGGTCGAGCACGACGCCACCAGCCTGCTGGGGACCACCCGCCGTCTCCACGTCGACACCGCCGACCCCGAGTCGGTGCGTGCCGGAATCGACTGGTGGCTGGAGATGACCGGCCGGGGCGGCGAGGGCATGGTCGTCAAACCGGCCGGCGCCCTGGTCCACGACGCCAAGGGCCGCCCCGTGCAGCCCGGCATCAAGTGCCGTGGCCGCGAGTACCTGCGCATCATCTACGGCCCCGAATACACCCGCCCGGAGAACCTGGCCCGCCTGCGCAACCGCTTCCTCAACCACAAGCGCTCCCTGGCCCTGCGCGAGTACGCCCTCGGTCTGGAAGCGCTGGACCGCCTCGCCGAAGGCGAACCCCTGTGGCGCGTCCACGAGCCGGTCTTCGCCGTACTGGCCCTGGAATCGGAGCCGGTGGACCCGCGGCTGTAGCGGGCGGACGCGTGTTGTCGACCGGTCCGGACAGGTTCTGCCAGAACCTGTCCGGACCGGGCCGGTGTATGTCGGCGTCCCTTGGTTCGCGGCAGTTCGCGTGCTAGCTTCGCTGGTCCGTCAGGTGAACCGGCTCGCGGGGGAAGGTCGGTGGAGACAGCGTCGGGATGGGACGGGGTGGGGCGCGCGCCGGGCAGGGATCTGTTGTTCCGTCTGACCGAGGCGCTGTGCGGGCTGAGCTGCCTCGAGGACCAGGCGGGACGCTCGTACTTCGCCGGCATGCTGTCCGAGGAGCTCAACCAGCACGTCGACCTGCGCGGCGCCAAACTGCGCGAGGACGTCGTCGCGCTGGTGCGCGCGGCGTTGAGCGTCCGTGAGGGGGAGCACATCCTCGTCGACGTCGTCCGCGTCTTCGAAGGCGCCCCGGCCGCCACCGCGTTCGAGGAACTGCTGGGCCCCGGCGAGACACACACCGACCCCCTGCCCGGCCCCGTCGATCACCAGGACCTGGACACCGCCTGCGCGCTGCTGCGTACCGTGCAGGGCGCTCTCCCCGCCGGCGCGCTGCGCAACGTGCTGGCGAGCGACCTGCACCTCGACCTGCCGCCCGGCCTCTCACCGGTCCAGCTCTTCACGTACGCCACGGAGTTGAACGTACAGCCGGACGGACTGCCGCCGGCGGTCCTCCTGATCGAGCACGCCGCGGAGCTGACGCCGTCGCCGGACCGGCGCCTCGCCCTGCATGAATGGGCGAGCGGCTGGGCCCGCAGGGCGGGCCTGCTCGCCGCCCTGGAACGCCGGCGGGCCGAGCGGGCCGAGACCACCGCGGACCCGACGATCCCGCGCTGCCTGGTCGTGGCCGTGGAACCGGCCCGCGACGGCTCCGACGACGTCGTGGTGCGCCCCTGGCTGAACACCGTCCCGGGCCGCTGGCAGCCCCGTGCCGCGGAACCCGAGACGACGAGCCTGGACCGTCTCGGCCAGGCCGTCGAACGCGTGCTGCGCCAGGTCGTACGTCTCACGCCCGCGCCGAACGCCCAGCCCCCCGCCCTGTCGGGACGGACACCGCCCTACGTCGAGTTCGTCCTCCCCTACGACCTGCTCAACCACGACATGGCCGGGCTGACCGTCAGATCCGTGGACGGCAGGCCCGAGCCCCTCGGCCTGAAGTACGGCGTCCATCTGCGCAGCCTGGAACGCATGCGCGCCGACGACCTGCTGGTCCGGGCGCAGTGGCTGGAGCGCTGGGAGACCCTGCGCAGCCGGGGGATCACCGTCCACGGCTGGCGGACGTCGGACCGTACCGGACCGGACGTCTGGCAGGCCGCGCTGGCCTCCGAACCCAGCCGTACGGCCGCGGTGCTCGACGCCCCCGACGGGGGCGCGTCGACCGAGGCGGTGAAGGCGGCCATCGCCGAAGGGCTCGGCCTCGCCGTCTGGGACCGCCGCGGCGAGTTCAGCGAGGAACGCCGCGAAGTGGTGACCGCCGTGTTCTCCTCCGTCCCCACCCCGACCCAGATCCCGATCGCCATCCACCGGCTGCGGCGCACGGCCGGACTCGATGTGGCGGGGCCCCTGCTCCTGGGGCGGCACATCGCCTTCCTCTGGGACGACCCCCACCGGCTGGTCGACATCCAGACCGCCGACGACTACGGCTTCGACGACCACGACAGCGAGGAGGACGGGTTATGAGCGGGCCGGACGCCCCTGACAGCACCGACTGGCGTGTGTTCCGAGCGACGGGCCGCGCCCCGGGCGAGCCGTCCCGGCTGCCCGGACCCCCGCCGTGGCGCCGCTTCGGTGGCGGCCCGCCCCTGCTCCCGCCGCCCGACGACCCCGAGGCCGCGCTGCGCCGGCTGGGCCCCGGCGACCATGTCCCGCAGCTCGGCCCGGAACAGATCGACACGGTCAACGCCGCCCTGCTGTTACGCCGCCCGCTGCTCATCACCGGACCGCCCGGCATCGGCAAGTCCACCCTCGCGTACCTCCTCTCCCGGGAACTCCGCCTGGGCAGGGTCCTGCAGTGGAACATCGTCAGCCGTACGACCCTGCGCGACGGCCTGTACGCCTACGACGCCATCGGACGCGCCCAGGCCATCGCCGCCTGGCAGGGCGCCGAACAGCGCACGCCCGCCGACGGCGGCCCGCCCCCGGCCCTCGGCGACTTCATCACCCTGGGACCGCTGGGCACCGCGCTGCTGCCCTACGACCGCCCGCGGGTGCTGCTGGTCGACGAGCTGGACAAGAGCGACATCGACCTGCCCAACGATCTTCTGCACGTGCTGGAGAACGGCAGCTACGACATCCCCGAACTGGTCCGTGACGCCGCCCGCTCGGCCCGGGTGCACACCGACGACCCCGAACAGTTCGCCCCGGTGTCCGGAGGGCGGGTGGAGTGCCGTGAGTTCCCCGTCGTACTGATCACCAGCAACGGCGAGCGCGAGTTCCCGGCCGCCTTCCGCAGGCGCTGTCTTCCCCTGGAGATGCGGGCCCTCACCCGGGAACAGCTTCTGGCCATCGTGTCGGGGCATCTGGGCAGCCTGCCGCCGGACGCGGAGGCCATGGTCGACCTGTTCGTGCGGCGCGTCCGGGCCGGCGGCACGCACTCGCTCGACCAGCTGCTGAACGCGGCACGGCTGACCACCGTCGACGGCTTCCGCGCCGAGGGCGAGGGCCGCAAGCTCATCGAGACACTCCTGCGTGACCTGGCCAAGGGCCGCTGATGAACGGCTCCCCCAGACAACGGGCACCCGGTGCGGAGGCGGAGGAAGGAGCGTCCGCCGGCACGGACACCACGGTCGTCCCGCACTGGCAGGAGCTGGCCGACGCCGTGTGGCTGGCCGCGTACCGGGCGCGGGCGGGTGAGGGTCCGACCGCGGCCGGCGCCGAGCCCGACGGGGAGCGGGAGCCGGCGCGGGACACGCCGCCGTCCGGACCCTCCGAGACCGCCGCCGAGCGGTCCGCCCCACCGGACGACGAGCAGGGCGCCGCCCCGGCGCCATTGCCCGTACCCGACCCCGAGGGGACCGGCCGGATCCGGCTCGGCCCGCCCGTGCTGCCCGGGTCCACCCGACGCTCACCGGGCTCCGGCCGCCGCTCGGCCCAACTGGCGGTCGCCCTGCACCGGCTGGCGCGCCGCGTGCCCTCGCACACCGCCGTGGAACTGGACGAAGAGGCCACGGCGGAGCGCGGGATCACCGACGGGCTGTGGCTGCCCTGGTTCCGGCCCGCGAGCACCCGCGCGTTCGACCTGGTCCTCCTCGTCGACGACGCCCCCACCATGGCCGTCTGGCACGAGGAGACGGCGAGCCTCGCCGCGGCCGCCGAACACAGCGGCGCCTTCCGGAGCGTACGGACCGTGGCCGTGACGCTCGCCCGCACCGGTCCCGTGTCGCTGCGCTGGAGCGGGGCGCGGACCCCGGCCCGCCTCGGCGAACTCCTCGCCGGTAGGGGGGACCGCCTCTTCATGGTCGTCACGGACGGTCTCGCCCACGGCTGGGCCGGCTCCGCGGCGGACACACTGCTCGACCGGCTGGGGCGGGCCGGACCCACGGCCCTGACCCATCTGCTGCCGCCCCATATGCGGCACCGATCCTCGCTCCACCCCTACCCGGCGGTCCTGGAGGCGGGCGGCCTCGGCGCGGCCAACGACCGCGTCGTCCTGCGCCCGCCGCCCCAGGGCCCCGACCCCCTCCGGCCCCTGCCGTCCACGGGCGAGGGCGTCCTGCCCGTCCCGGTGCTGTCCCTGAAGCCCGGGTCGCTCGCCGCGTGGGCCGACCTGGTCACGGGCGAGAAGGGGGAGTGCCGCACCCTGCCGGCCGTCCTGGCGGGAACGCTCGGGCGGAGTGCCCCGGCGCCGGGACTGCGCGCCCCGCGGTCCCCGCGCGCCGCCGCGACGGCGGTCAGCCGCTTCTTCACCATCGCCACACCGGTCGCCCGGCGTCTCGCCACCCGGCTGGCCGCCGTCCCGTTCGAGTTCGACCTCGTCGAGCAGGTGCGCCGGCGGACCGTGCCGGAAGCCGGTCCGGAACACCTGGCCGAGATCCTGATGGGCGGCCTGATCCACTGGGGCGCCGACGGCAGGGGACGGCCCGAGTTCGCCGAGGGAGTCCGCGAGGCCCTCCTCGCGACCACCACCCGCAGCCAGCTGGCCAGAACCGTCTCGATCCTCGGCGAGCTGCCGGCCGCGGGAGCGCACGGTGTGGCACTGCGCGCGGCACTGCGGGACCCGGCCGGAGCGGGTCTGCCCGACGCGTCCGCCAGGGCCTGGCAGCAGTCCGAACTCGCGGTGATGCGGGCGCTGTCGGGGCCCTACGCCGAACGCGCCCGGAGAATCGAGGCGGACCTCGGACCCACGCCCGGCGTCCCCGGCGATTCCCGGCAACCGGTCGAGGTGTCACGTGATCCGGCGCCGGACCGGGCATCATCCGCGTATACGGACGCGGCGACCTCACGACCGTCCGGTGACCCCACGGAGACAAGGCCTGGCATGCAGACGACCTCGACCCCCGCCCTCCTGGTGAACGTTCCGCTGCGCAACACGTCGTTCGTAGGCCGCAGGACGTTGTTGCAGGCGGTCGAGGAACAACTCGACGCGCAGGACACGGCGGCCGTGCTCCCGCACGCGCTCCACGGACTGGGCGGCGTCGGCAAGAGCCAGCTCGTCCTCGAGTACCTCTACCGCAACCAGCACCGCTACAAGGTGATCTGCTGGATCCCCGCGGAGCGGGAGAGTCTCATCCTGGCCGCGCTCGCCGGTCTCGCCGCCCGGCTCGGGGTCGTCCAGCCGGGGCAGGAGGGCCCCGCCAGTTCGGCGGTGCGGGCCGTCCTGGAGGCGCTGCGCACCGGAGTGCCGTACGACGACTGGCTCCTGGTGTTCGACAACGCCGAGGACATCGACGTGGTGCGCCAGTACTTCCCCACGAACGGGCCGGGGAAGGTGATCGTCACCTCCCGCAACCGCGGCTGGGAGCGGGTCGCCACCCCGCTGCCGGTGAACGTCTTCGAGCGCGAGGAGTCCGTGGAGCTGTTGCAGAAGCGCTCCCCGGATCTGTCCCCGGAGGACGCCGACCGGCTGGCGCACGCCCTCGGCGACCTGCCGCTCGCGGTGGAACAGGCGGGCGCCTGGCACGCGGTCACCGGCATGCTCGTCGACGAGTACCTCGACCTTCTCGCCCGGCGGAGCCCCGACATCCTCGAACTCGACCCGGCCCCCGACTATCCGGTCTCCGTGGCCGCGGCCTGGGACATCTCGCTGGAGCGGATCAGGGAGAACAACCCCGGCGCCCGCCAACTCCTCGACATCTGCGCCAGCATGGCCCCCGAACCCATTCCGCGCTCCATCCTGCGCGGTGGCCGGGGCGTCAACATCACGCCCGAAGTCGACCCCCTGCTGCGGGAGTCCGTCAAGCTCAGCCGGGCCGTGCGTGACCTCAGCCAGTTCTCCCTGGTCAAGACGGACCCCCGGACGGACACCCTGCAGATGCACCGTCTGCTGCAGACGGTGCTCCTGGCCAAACTCAGCCCCGGACAGCGCCAGGCCATGAGGGAGGCCGCCCACCAGCTGCTGTCCGCCGCCAAGCTGGGCCATCACGCCTCGGCGCAGGAATGGCCCGCCTACCAGGCCCTGCTGCCGCACATCCTCGCCTCCCAGGCGGCCGGCAGCTCCGACACCTATGTGCGGGAACTCGTCACCGACACCGTCTTCTTCCTCTACTACTGGGGCAACCACGAGGGGGCCGCGGACCTCGCCCGGCAGGCATGGAGTGCCTGGCTCGCCGACTCCGGCGAGGAGGACGGCCATGTCATCCGCATCGCGAAGAGCCTCTCGTTCACCTTGCTTCAGCGCGGCCAGATCGACGAGGCCATTCCGCTCGCCGAGAGGGCCCTGGAGGTCTCCCGGCACATCGAGGTCGATCCCGAGGAACTGGTCGACTCGCTCTGCGCGCTGGCCGACGCCCGACGTCACCAGGGGCGGTTCACGGAGGCCCGGGACCTCAGCGAGGAGGCCACGGCGCTGGCGCGCACCCAGTTCGGGGCCGACGACGAGATCACCCTGCGGGCCACCCACAGCTGGGGCGTCGACCTGCGGCTGTGCGGACAGTTCGACGAGGCGCTGGTCCTGGACCAGGAGAACGCCCGGCAGCGCGAGTCCCTGTTCGGCCCCACCAGCTTCCTCACCCTCAACACCCTGAACGCCCTCTCCATCGACATGCGGGAGAGCGGCGACTACCCGGGCGCCCGTGACTTCCAGGAGGACGTGCATCTCCGGGCCCGTGCCGCCCTCGGCGAGGACAACACGCTCACCCTGCGCGCCGCCCGCAATCTGGCGGTCTGCCGACGACGGGACGGAGCCCTCGACGAGGCGCGGGAGCTCACCGAGGACACCTTGCGCCGCTTCGTGGCCCGGTACGGCCGCAGGCATTCCGACTCGTTGTCCACGGCGGTCAACCTCTCGGTCGACCAGCGTCTCGCCGGAGACCTCGAACTCTCCCGGGAAGTGGGCGAGGAGACCGTACGGCGCTATGCGGCGCTCCTCGGGGAGGACCACGCGTACACCCTGCTGACCGGGGCGAACCTGGTCGCCACCCTGCGTGCCCTGGGGGATCTCGACGCGGCGCGGGAACGGGAGGACGACGTGGCGCGCAGGATGACCGCCGTACTCGGGCCCCGGCACCTGATGACGCTGGCGGCGGGGATCGGGCAGGCCAGCACCGCCTACGCGCGGCTGGACTTCGAGCGGGCTCACGAGATCGACGAGGCCGGTCTGGCGGGGCTCACGGCCGTCGCCGGTGCGGACCATCCGCTGACCCTGTCCTGCGCCGCGAACCTCGCCCTCGACCTGCGCGGCCTGGGCCGCGGACCGGAGGCCGGCGAACAGCAGAGGAGGGCGGTGGCGGGATTCTCCCGGGTGGTCCGCGCGGACCACCCCTGGCTCTTCGCGGCACGCACGCACCGCCGCATCGAGTGTGATCTGGCGCCCATGCCGCTGTAGGCCCGCTGCCGGAACTCCGCGGACACCGGACCGAATTCATCGCCTCGTACGATGACCGAACCATTGGTCGTGATGGGGTAGCGTGTTCGGGCGATTCGACGCCGGTGGGTGCGTTCGTGATGGAATGGGCCCACGGTGGCATCGGGTGCCGCCGTGCGAGAAGGGGGACGCATCTTGCATCAGCCGCCCGCTCAGCGCGACGCCGCAGCGGCCGTCCAGGAGCCGGCTGCCACGGGGGGTGTGCCGGTCCGCGAGTCGGACCTGGCGGATCTCGCGGCCCTGCCCCTGACCGCGGTGGAGGGCCTGGCGCCGCTCCACTCCGACACCCGCCTGCTGACCGAGGTACTCCGCTCCCGTGACAGCATGCGGGGCGGGGGCGAGCCCGCCCGGGCCGAGTAGCGGCCCCGCCGTGCCGGGCGCCCACGCGTTCCCGGATGCCCGCCCACCGACCCGGAGGTCCCGGTGACGACCAGCGAGCGCCCCACCCCCTTCCGCATGCCCGCCCCCCTCTTCGACGAGTTCGCCGCCGGCGGGCACTCCGCCGACGGGGTCGCCTTCCTCGAGCAGGGCGAACGCGCCCGCCGGTTGTTGCTGCTGAACACCCTGCTCAAGCGGCTCCGGGACCTGCCCACGCCGCTGGGCCCGATCGCCGACGCCTGGCGGGTGTTCAAGGAGGCGGCCGAGCGGGCGCCCGGGCCGGTCGAGCGGCTGCTGCTCGCGCCGACGACCGGCACCTGGATCGCGCACACGCTGCGCCGGGCGCACGGCACCGCGACCGGGCCCCGGCTGTGGACGGAGGCCGCCAGGATGAACACCCTCGCGGTCGTCGCCGCGCTGCACGCCGGGACGGAGGCGTCCCTGCGGGTCCCGCTGGAGGACGGCGCGCTGCATCTGCCGGGACTGGGACTGGTCCGGCTCGCGGACGCGGCGCCCGGTCCGTCGGCGGGCCGGGCGAGTACCCGCGCCGGCGTGCTCACCCTCGGCGGGCCGGGTCCCGACGGCAGCCGGCGGAGCCTGACCCGCCGCCCCGCCCCCGTCCCGGTGACCGGGGCGCCGCCCGCCGACGACCCCCACTGGCTTCCCCTGCGTACCCTCGCCGTCGGCCCCGTCGCCGTACCGCTGGAGGACCTGGACCCCTACCGCGACCTCGACGACCCCGTGCCGCCCGCCCGGCTGGACGCCGACGAGGCGCTGGCCTGGCAGGGGCTGTTCGACGAGGCCGTGGCGATCCTCGTGAACGGGAGGGGCACGGGGCCCGGCCGGCTCGATCCCTCCGTGATCCGGGCCGTCGTACCGTGGGCGCGCACGAGTCTGCTGCCCCCGCCGCCGCCCGACGTACGGGTCTCCGCGTCCAGTGGTGACTCCTACGGCGCGATGGTCATCGCCCGTCCCTCCTCGCCGCTCGCCCTGGCCGAGGCGCTGGTCCACGAGTTCCAGCACAGCAAGCTCGCCGCGCTGATCCACCTCTTCCCGCTGGTGGACGACGACCGCGCGGAGCGCTACTACGCCCCCTGGCGCCCGGACCCGCGCCACCTCACCGGCCTGCTGCACGGCGCGTACGCCTTCACCGGCGTCGCCGGATTCTGGCGGGACCGTATGACGGACCCGGAGCACGCCGAGGCGGCCGCCTACCACTTCGCGCTGCGCCGGACGCAGAGCCGGCTCGTCGTACGCACCCTCCTCACCGACGGACGCCTCACCGAGACCGGGCACGCCCTGGTCACCGGTCTCGCCCGGACCCTGGACAGCTGGCTGCGCGAGCCCGTGCCCCCGGCCGCGCTGACCCGCGCCCGCACCGCCGCCGCCCTGCACCGCACCGAATGGCGGCTGCGCAACGTGGACCCGGCCGCCACGGCCGGGCTCCGGTTCCGGCCCGACCGCGCCCCCTGGCCCGACGTCCGCACCCATGTCTTCGCCGTCCCGCCCGCCGACCCCCGTACCCCCGACGAGCACCTCGCCGCCGGGAACGCCGCCGCCGCGCTCGCCGGGTACGACGACGGCCTGGCCCGCGATCCCGGCGACCCGCATCTCCTCGCCGGCCGGCTCGTCGCCCAGACGGCGGCGGGGGAGAGGGCCCGCAGACAGCTGGCCCGGCCCGAGACGCTGCCCTGACGGAAGCGGGATTCCGGGGCCCGGGAAGAAGGGGGACAGGGGTGAACACGCGCCCGGATGGTCAGGATGGAGTCATGACCTACCACGTCGACTCCGAGGCCGGCCGGCTCCGCCGGGTCATCCTGCACCGGCCCGATCTCGAGCTCAAAAGGCTCACCCCCAGCAACAAGGACGCCCTGCTCTTCGACGACCTGCTCTGGGTGCGCCGGGCGCGCGCCGAGCACGACGGCTTCGCGGACGTCCTGCGCGACCGGGGCGTCACCGTCCACCTCTTCGGTGACCTGCTGGCCGAGACCCTGGCCCTCCCCGAGGCCCGCACGCTCGTCCTGGACCGCGTCTTCGACGAGAAGGAGTACGGCCCGCTCGCCACCGACCATCTGCGGGCCGCCTTCGAAACCCTCCCGGCACCCGAGCTCGCCGAGGTGCTGATCGGCGGCATGACCAAACGGGAGTTCCTCGACGCCCACCCGGAGCCCACCTCCGTGCGCTTCCACGTCATGCAACTCGACGACTTCCTGCTCGGCCCGCTGCCCAACCACCTCTTCACCCGCGACACCTCCGCCTGGATCTACGACGGCGTCGCCATCAACGCGATGCGCCTGCCGGCCCGGCAGCGGGAGACCGTGCACTTCGAGGCGATCTACCGGCACCACCCGCTGTTCCGTACGGAGCCCTTCCATGTCTGGTCCGAGGGGCAGGCCGACTACCCGTCCACCATCGAGGGCGGGGACGTCCTGGTCATCGGCGACGGCGCGGTACTGATCGGGATGAGCGAGCGGACCACCCCGCAGGCCGTGGAGATGCTCGCGCACAAGCTGTTCGCGGCCGGCTCGGCGCAGACCATCGTCGCGCTCGACATGCCGAAGAGGCGCGCCTTCATGCATCTCGACACCGTGATGACGATGGTCGACGGCGACACCTTCACCCAGTACGCCGGCCTCGGCATGCTCCGCTCGTACACCATCGAGCCGGGCGTGGGGGACAAGGAACTGAAGGTCACCGACCATCCGCCGGAGCACATGCACCGCGCGATCGCCGCCGCCCTCGGGCTCAGCGAGATCCGGGTGCTGACCGCCACGCAGGACGTGCACGCGGCCGAACGGGAGCAGTGGGACGACGGCTGCAACGTGCTGGCCGTGGAACCGGGCGTCGTCGTCGCCTACGAGCGCAACGCCACCACCAACACACATCTGCGCAAGCAGGGCATCGAGGTGATAGAGATCCCCGGCAGCGAGCTGGGCCGGGGGAGGGGCGGGCCGCGCTGCATGAGCTGTCCCGTCCAGCGAGACGCCCTGTAAAGCGCCGTATAGAAATACTAAACTTCGTATACACTTCCACCCGTTCGTGTCCCCCATCCCTGGAGCACCCCATGGCGACTGTCCCGACCGCCCTCGCCGGCCGCCACTTCCTCAAGGAGCTGGACTTCACCGCGCCGGAGTTCCTCGGCCTGCTGGAGCTGGCCGCCGAGCTCAAGGCCGCCAAGCGGGCCGGGACCGAGCAGCGTCGTCTGCGGGGCAGGAACATCGCGCTGATCTTCGAGAAGACGTCGACGCGTACCCGCTGCGCGTTCGAGGTGGCGGCCGCCGACCAGGGCGCCTCGACGACGTACCTCGACCCGTCCGGCTCGCAGATGGGGCACAAGGAGTCCGTGAAGGACACCGCCCGGGTGCTGGGCCGGATGTACGACGGCATCGAGTACCGGGGGGACAGCCAGGCCAAGGTGGAGGAACTCGCGGCGTACGCGGGGGTGCCCGTCTACAACGGGCTGACCGACGACTGGCACCCCACCCAGATGCTCGCCGACGTCCTCACGATGACCGAGCACAGCACCGGCCCGCTCACGGACATCGCCTTCGCCTACCTCGGCGACGCCCGCTTCAACATGGGCAACTCCTACCTCGTGACCGCAGCCCTGCTGGGCATGGACGTACGGATCGTCGCCCCGAAGTCCTACTGGCCGGCCCAGGAGATCGTGCACCGGGCCCGGGAGCTGGCCGCGTCGAGCGGCGCCCGGATCACGCTCACCGAGGACGTCGCCGAGGGCGTCGCGGGCGTCGACTTCGTCGCCACGGACGTATGGGTCTCCATGGGCGAGCCCAAGGACGTCTGGGCCGAGCGCATCAAGGCCCTCGCCCCGTACGCGGTGACCATGGACGTCCTGCGTGCCACCGGCAATCCGGACGTCAGGTTCATGCACTGCCTGCCCGCGTTCCACGACCTCGGCACCCAGGTCGGCCAGGACATCTTCGCGGCCCACGGTCTCACCTCCCTGGAGGTGACCGACGAGGTCTTCGAGTCCGCGCACTCGGTCGTCTTCGACGAGGCGGAGAACCGGATGCACACGATCAAGGCGGTTCTGGTCGCGACCCTGGCCTAGGGCTCAGACGGGGCGGCGCGGGCCCGGCAGGCGGAACCACACCGCCTTGCCGGACTCGGTGGGGCGGTGGCCGCAGGACGAGCTGAGGGTGCGGATCAGCAGCAGTCCGCGCCCGTGCTCCTGCCAGGGGTCGGGCATGCCGAGGGGTGTCGGTCGGGTGAGGTCGCCGGGCGGCTCCGGGTCGGCGTCGTGCACCTCGACCTGGCAGCCCGTCGGCAGCAGCCGCACCACCAGCTCTATCGGGCCGGTCCCCGCCGTGTGCTCCACCGCGTTCGCCACCAGCTCCGCCGTCAGCAGCTCCGCCGTGTCGCAGTCGGCGGAGTGATCCCGCTCGGCCAGCGCCGTACGCACCAGCGCACGCGCCACGGGCACGGCCGCGGTGGTGTGCGGCAGTGCGACGCGCCAGGAGGTGGAAGCGGCGGGAGGTTCGTGCACAGCGAGTCCGTTCATGGAGCGGGTGCTCCTGCAGTTCAGCCGTCAATGGTACGGCGCACCCGGTGCGGCCCATCGGCCGGGCACCGTCCGGGACGTCCCGCCCCGGCAACGTGCGGCTTACCCACGTCCACGCCCCGCCGCGCACACCCGGTCCCGCCGTTACCCGTATGTCGACGATCCGTGACGGACGTGACGGCCCCCGAACGGCTTATCGCGCGCGCGTGACGACAGTCACCGATCGATGATAAATTCATCGGACAGACCTCACTGAGCAGCGCCGTGCCCGCCGTAGGAGGCCGCCCTCATGAGTCCATTCACCGGCTCCGCCGCCCGCACCGCCCGCTGGGAGCATCTGCGCGTCGACCTGGCCGACGGCGTCGCCACCGTCACCCTCACCCGCCCCGACAAGCTCAACGCGCTCACCTTCGGCGCCTACGCCGACCTGCGCGATCTGCTCGCCGAGCTGTCCCGTGAGCGGGCCGTGCGGGCCCTGGTGCTGGCCGGCGAGGGGCGGGGCTTCTGCTCCGGCGGCGACGTCGACGAGATCATCGGCGCGACCCTCTCCATGGACACGGCCCAGCTCCTCGACTTCAACCGGATGACCGGCCAGGTGGTGCGAGCGGTACGGGAGTGCCCGTTCCCCGTGATCGCCGCGATCCACGGCGTGGCGGCGGGCGCCGGCGCGGTCCTCGCCCTGGCCGCCGACTTCCGGGTCGCCGACCCCAGCGCCCGCTTCGCCTTCCTCTTCACCCGGGTCGGCCTCTCCGGCGGCGACATGGGCGCGGCCTATCTGCTGCCCCGTGTGGTCGGTCTCGGACACGCCACCCGGCTGCTGATGCTGGGCGACACGGTGCGCGCACCGGAGGCCGAGCGCATCGGCCTGATCAGCGCCCTCGCCGACGAGGGCGGCGCCGACGAGGCCGCCCACACCCTCGCCCGCCGCCTGGCCGACGGCCCCGCCCTGGCCCACGCCCAGACCAAGGCCCTGCTGACGGCCGAACTCGACATGCCGCTCGCGACAGCGATCGAACTGGACGCAGCGACCCAGGCCCTCCTGATGACAGGAGAGGACTACGCGGAGTTCCACGCGGCGTTCACGGAGAAGCGCGCTCCCAAGTGGCAGGGGAGGTGACAGATGCTTCCCACGAAGGGGACCGCGACTCCCTCGGGGGCGCGGGGCCGTGTCGCATCCGAGGCTACCGCCGCGCGGGCGCGACCGGCCCCCACGGCGCCGCACCCGTCCGTCGGCACGAACCCCCGTCGCATCGCGATCATCGGCGGAGGCCCCGGTGGCCTCTACACCGCAGCGTTGCTCAAACGCCTCACCCCCGACCGCGAGGTCACCGTCTGGGAACGCAACCCTCCGGACGAGACCTTCGGTTTCGGAGTGGTCCTCTCCGACGAGACCCTCGGCGGCATCGAGCACGCCGACCCCGACGTCTACGCGGCCCTGCAACGGGACTTCACCCGCTGGGACGACATCGGCATCGTCCACCGCGGCACCCGCCACACCTCCCGAGGACACGGATTCGCCGCCCTGGAACGCCACCGTCTCCTGGAGATCCTGCACGCCCGCTGCCGCTTCCTCGGAGTGGACCTCCGCTTCCGCACCGAGGCCCCCGACCCCGCCCGTCTGGCGGAGACATACGACCTGGTCGTGGCCGCCGACGGAGTCCACAGCGCCACCCGCGAGGCCTTCGCCCACGTCTTTCGCCCGCACATCACCGAGCACCGCTGCCGCTATATCTGGCTCGCCGCCGACTTCCCCTTCGACGCGTTCCGTTTCGAGATCGCGGAGACCGAGTACGGCGTGATGCAGCTGCACGGCTACCCGTTCTCCGCCGACGCCTCCACCGTGATCGTCGAGATGCGTGAGGAGGTGTGGCGGGCCGCCGGATTCGACGAACCGGACGACACCGCCGGGACCGACTCCGTCGAACGCTGCGCCAAGATCTTCGCCGACGCGCTCGGCGGCCGCCCGCTGCGGTCCAACAACTCGGCGTGGACCACGTTCCGTACGGTCGTCAACGAGCGCTGGTCGCACCACAACGTCGTACTTCTCGGCGACGCCGCCCACACCGCCCACTTCTCCATCGGCTCCGGCACCAAGCTCGCCGTCGAGGACGCGCTCGCCCTCGCCGCCTGTCTGGACGAACAGCCGTCACTGGAACACGCGTTGGCGGCCTACGAGGCCGAGCGCAAACCGGTCGTCGCCTCCACCCAGCGTGCCGCGCGGGCCAGCCTGGAGTGGTTCGAGAACCTGCCCCTGTATCTCGCCCAGCCGCCGCGCCAGTTCGCCTTCAACCTGCTCACCCGCAGCCGCCGCGTCACCCACGACAACCTGCGGCTGCGCGACGCCCGTTTCACCGGGTCGGTGGAGCGCGAGTTCGGCTGCCCGCCCGGGACACCCCCGATGTTCACCCCGTTCCGGATGCGCGGCCTGACCCTGCGCAACCGGGTCGTCGTCTCCCCCATGGACATGTACTCGGCGGTCGACGGCGTCCCCGGCGACTTCCACCTCGTCCACCTCGGCGCGCGAGCGCTGGGCGGGGCCGGGCTGGTGATGACGGAGATGGTGTGCGTCGGCCCCGAGGGCCGTATCACGCCCGGCTGCGCCGGCCTCTACACCGGCAGGCAGGCCGAGGCATGGCGGCGGATCACCGACTTCGCGCACGCGCAGGCACCCGGTACCGCGATCGGCGTGCAGCTCGGCCACAGTGGGCGCAAGGGCTCGACCAAGCTGATGTGGGAGGGCATGGACGAGCCGCTCGACGACGGCAACTGGCCCCTCGTCGCCGCGTCACCCCTGCCGTACAAGCCCGGCAGCCAGGTACCCCGCGAACTCTCGCGCGCCCAGCTCACCGACATGAGGGAGCAGTTCACCGCCGCCGCGGTACGCGCGGCGCGGGCCGGTTTCGATCTGCTCGAACTGCACTGCGCCCACGGCTATCTGCTCTCCGGTTTCCTCTCCCCGCTGACCAACCACCGCACCGACGCCTACGGCGGTTCACCGGAGAAGCGGCTGCGTTTCCCGCTGGAGGTCTTCGACGCCGTACGCGCGGTGTGGCCCGGGGACCGGCCGATGACCGTCCGGATCTCCGCCACCGACTGGGCGGAGGGCGGCGTCACGGCCGAGGACGCGGTCGCCGTCGCCCGTGCCTTCGCCGCGCACGGCGCCGACGCGATCGACGTGTCGACGGGGCAGGTGGTGGCCGACGAGAAGCCGGAGTTCGGGCGCTCCTACCAGACGCCGTTCGCCGACCGGGTACGGCACGAGGCGGGCGTCCCGGTGATCGCGGTCGGCGCGATCTCCTCCTGGGACGACGTCAACTCCCTGATCCTCGCCGGGCGTACGGACCTGTGCGCGCTGGCCCGCCCGCACCTCTACGACCCCCACTGGACGCTCCACGCCGCGGCCGAACAGGGCTACGACGGACCCGGCGTGGCGTGGCCCGCACCCTATCTCGCCGGCAGTCGGCAGCCCCGTACCGGCCGCACGGACGCCCCCAAACCCCGCCTCGGTTTCGGAAGTTGAGCTCCCTCACAGCCCCACGAACGCCGCCCCCGCGTCCCGCAGCCGCTCGTGCAGCCCCCGGAACACGGCCGCCGAGCGGATGCCCGGCCAGTGACCGGGGAGCAGGGCGGCGGGCAGCCCCGGGTCGGCGTACGGGAGATGGCGCCAGGAGTCCAGGGCGAGGAGATAGTCGCGGTAGGCGTCCTCGGCCGGCGTGTCCGCGCGCTGCTCCCAGGCGCGCAGCACCGGTGCGTGCAGGTCCAGGAACGCCTCGTGCTGCTCGGCGATCCCGGCCAGGTCCCACCAGCGGGCGACCGCCTCGGCGGTGGGCGCGAAACCGAGGTGCTCGCCGCGGAAGAAGTCCACGTAGACGTCCAGGCGCAGCCGCTCCAGGGTGTGCCTGGTCTCCTCGTACAGTCGTGCGGGGGCGATCCACACGCCGGGGGAGGCCGTGCCGAAGCCCAGGCCGGACAGCCGGGAGCGCAGGACGTGCCGCTTCTGCCGTTCCGACTCCGGGACGGAGAACACGGCGAGCACCCAGCCCTCGTCCTCCGGTGGATCGGTGGCGTAGATCCGCCGGTCACCGTCGTCGAGCAACTGGCGTGCGTCGGCGGAGAGTTCATAACCGGCGGCGCCCTGCGCGGTGCGCGCCGGGACGAGCAGACCGCGCCGTTTGAGCCGGGACACCGAGGAGCGGACGGACGGGGCGTCCACCCCCACCGCGGCCAGCAGCCGGATCAGCTCGGCGACGGGCACCGGGCCCGGCACGGAGCGGCCGTACGCGCCGTAGAGCGTGACGATGAGAGATCTCGGAGCGTGAAGCGCTTGCTGGTCGGACACGTTGATCATCTTAAGTCGTGGGCGGAAGGGCGCGGTTCGCCGGGGATCACGCCCGCCCCTCTTCCGCTTCGGTGGGCGTACGCAGCCGGAACCGCTGGAGCTTGCCGGTGGCCGTGCGGGGCAGGGCGTCCAGGAACACGATCTCCTTCGGGCACTTGTAGGGCGCCAGCTCGGACTTCACGAAGGCACGCAGTGCCTCGGCGTCGCGTTCCGCGTCCTCCTTCAGGACCGTGTACGCCCGCACGACCTGGCCGCGTGCCTCGTCCGGCCGGCCGACCACCGCGGCCTCCACCACGTCCGGGTGGCGCAGCAGGGCGTCCTCGACCTCGGGCCCCGCGATGTTGTACCCGGCCGAGATGATCATGTCGTCGGCGCGGGCCAGGTACCGGAAGTAGCCGTCGGGGTCGCGGACATAGGTGTCGCCGGTGATGTTCCAGCCGCCGCGTACGTACTCCCGCTGGCGCGGGTCGGTGAGATAGCGGCAGCCGACGGGACCGCGCACCGCGAGCAGTCCCGGCTCCCCGTCCGGCACGGGGGCGCCGTCGGCGTCCTGTACGCGGGCCTGCCAGCCGGGAACCGGGACTCCCGTCGTGCCGGGGCGGATCGCCTCGTCGGCGGCGGAGACGAAGATGTGCAGCAGTTCGGTGGCACCGATCCCGTTGATGATCCGCAGCCCGGTGCGCTCGTACCAGGCCCGCCAGGTGGCGGCCGGCAGGTTCTCGCCCGCCGAGACGCAGCGCCGCAGCGAGGTGATGTCGTGCCCGTCCGGTTCGGCGAGCATCGCGCGGTAGGCGGTCGGCGCGGTGAACAGCACCGACACCCGGTGCGTGGCGATCGCCGCCAGCAACTGGCGCGGGTGCGCCTGTTCGAGGAGCAGCGCGCTCGCCCCGGCCCGCAGCGGGAACACCACCAGACCGCCGAGGCCGAAGGTGAAGCCCAGCGGGGGACTGCCGGTGAACACGTCGTCGGCGACCGGCTTCAGCACATGCCGGGAGAACGTGTCCGCGATCGCCAGCACGTCCCGGTGCAGATGCATACAGCCCTTCGGCCGTCCGGTGGTGCCGGAGGTGAAGGCGATCAGCGCCACGTCGTCGGCCGCGGTCGGCACGGCCTCGTACGGCGTCGCCGGCGCCGGACGGTTCAGCAGGTCACCGGGGGAGTCACCGCCGTAGGTGGCGAGGCAGAGGTCGGGGATCTCGGCCTTGACGAGGTCGTCGACGGACCGGACGTCGCACAGGGCGTGGCGCACCTCGGCGATCTCGCAGATGGTGCTCAGCTCGTGCGGGCGCTGCTGCGCCAGCACGGTGACCGCGACCGCGCCGGCCTTCAGCACCGCCAGCCAGCAGGCGGCCAGCCAGGGCGTGGTGGGGCCGCGCAGCAGCACCCGGTTGCCGGGGACGACCCCGAGGTCGCCGGTGAGGAGGTGCGCGAGCCGGTCCACATGGGCGCGCAGTTCGCCGTACGTCCAGGTCGCGCCGTCGGGGGTGTGGAAGGCCGGGCGGCCCTCGGGCGGGCCGTGCAGGAGGTCGGCGGCGCAGTTCAGGCGCTCGGGGTAGCACAGCTCCGGCAGGTCGAAGCGGAGCTCGGGCCACTCGTCGGGTGGCGGGAGATGGTCGCGGGCGAAGGTGTCGACGTGCGCGGTGGCCCGTGGGTTCATGGCGGTTCGCCCCCTTGGCGTGGTGGGCTCGCATCAGGAGCGTATCGTGTTGGTGACGGCAGTCAACTGTCCGCGATAACCTCGGGAGCGGCCCAGCGGCGAGGGAAAGGGACCGGCGATGACCGCATTCTCGCTCGAACCGGCACAACTCGCCTGGTGCGCGGAGCTGCGGGCACTGGCGGCCCGACGCCTGAAGCCACTCGCCGAGAAGGCCGAACCCGGGCGGGTCGACCGCACCCTCCTGGCCGAACTGGGCGCACTCGGCCTGCTGTCCCGCCTGTTCACCTCGGGCGCCCTCGACCTGTGCCTGATGCGCGAGTCCCTGGCCCGGTCCTGCACCGAGGCGGAGACCGCCCTCGCCCTCCAGGGTCTGGGCGCCCATCCGGTACACGCCCACGGCACCCCGGCCCAGCGCGACCGCTGGCTCCCCGGGGTCCGCGACGGCACCGCGGTCGCCGCCTTCGCGCTCAGCGAGCCGGGCGCCGGTTCGGACGCGGCGGCACTGTCCCTCACCGCGCACCCCGACGGAGCCCGCGGCTGGCGGCTCACCGGCGAGAAGTGCTGGATCTCCAACGCCCCCGAGGCCGACTTCTGCACCGTGTTCGCCCGGACCACCGCCGGCGCCGGCGCGCGCGGGGTGACCGCCTTCCTGGTCCCCGCCGACCGGCCCGGACTCACCGGGACCGCCCTCGACATGCTCTCCCCGCACCCCATCGGCACCCTCGCCTTCGACGGCGTACCGGTCACCGCCGACGACGTGCTCGGCGAGGTCGACCGGGGCTTCCGGGTCGCCATGGACACCCTCAACCTGTTCCGGCCCAGCGTCGGGGCGTTCGCGGTCGGCATGGCCCAGGCCGCCCTGGACGCGACCCTCGCCCACACCGCCCACAGGGACGCCTTCGGCGGCAAGCTGAAGGACCTCCAGGCCGTCGCCCACGACGTGGCCGAGATGGAACTGCGCACCGAGTCGGCCCGGCTGATGGTGTACGCGGCGGCGACGGCGTACGACGCGGGCGCCGCCGATGTGCCCCGGCGCGCCGCGATGGCGAAACTGCTGGCCACCGAGACGGCGCAGTACGTCGTCGACCGCGCCGTCCAGCTGCACGGCGCGCGCGCCCTGCGCCGCGGGCACCTGCTCGAACACCTCTACCGCGAGGTCCGCGCCCCCCGCATCTACGAGGGGGCGAGCGAGGTCCAACGGGGCATCATCGCCAAGGAGCTGTACAGGAATCTGGAGGACCGGTGACCGCCGAGCGCGTCAACCCGCCCGAACTCTCCCCGCCGGCCGGCTTCTCCCACGCCGTCGTCGCCACCGGCTCCCGGCTGGTGTTCCTCGCCGGGCAGACCGCGCTCGACGCCGACGGGAAGGTCGTCGGCGACACCCTGCCCGCACAGTTCACGCGGGCCCTCACGAACCTCCTGACGGCCCTGCGCGCGGCCGGCGGCACCCCCGCCGACCTGGCTCGCGTCACCGTCTACGCCACCGACGTGGCCGCCTACCGCAGCCACGCCCGCGAACTGGGCCGGATCTGGCGCGAACTGGCCGGACACGACTACCCGGCGATGGCGGTGATCGGGGCGGCCCGCCTGTGGGACGCACAGGCGATGGTGGAACTCGACGGCTTCGCCGTGCTGCCCTGAGCGGGCTGCGAGCCGCTGCCGTGAGCCGTTCCACCCCGCTCCGCGGTCCGGCTCAGGCCGCGACCGTGAGTCCGTCGACCGAGACGCGGTGCGGGGCGATCACCCTGCCGTCGGGCAGCAGCTCACCGGTGTCGTCGAAGACGATCACACCGTCACACCGCAGGCTCCACCCCTGCTCGGGGTGGGCGGCCACCACATGGGGGACGGCGGATTCGGCCCGGGGGCAGGAAGGCTGGTGGGCACACATGGCGCACCTCCACATAGGTGGAACGATCCGTATGGGTCGTATGCAGAGACCATGCCCTCGCCGCGGACCCATCGGAACCGCCCGCCGGGAAACGTGACAGCCCCCGGACAATCCCGGGACGGTTCCCCGACGGCCGGGGCCGACTCGCCACCGAAGGGGTGACGAAGACGGGCGGCGGTCCCGCGCGCCGGTACAGGTGGAGTCCCTCATTCCGCTCAATTCGGGAGGTTTCCCATGCCTGTACGCCCCGTCCTCGGCGCTGCCGCCGGTTCCGCGCTGCTGCTGCTCGGCTTCGCCGCGGCCGCACCCGCCCCGGCAGCCGCCGCCCCCTCGGAGTCCGTGACGGTCGACGAGGAGGGCCGGATGGCCGACGGCTCCATCACCCTCTCCGGTACCTACCGCTGCAACGAGGGCGAGGGCCCGGTCTTCGTCAGCTCCGCGGTCGGCCGCCCCTCGGAGATCCTGCACCACTCCGTCGGCGGCACCCGCGCCGTCTGCGACGGCGAGGTGCACCGCTGGCAGAACACCGGATCCGTACCCGCCGGCACCCTCAAGGCGGGCAAGGCCCACGTCGAGGCCACGCTCATGGAGATGCGCCCCAGCGGCATCGTCCTGCTGCCCGTGGTCCACGCGGTCGAGCACCGGAACATCACGCTCGTCGAGGACTGATCCGGACCGTCCCCCTCACAGCTCGCCGGCCGGCCAGTCCAGCAGCCGCGCGCCGATCACCGCCGTCTGCAGCATGTAGCGGTGGGCCGCGTCCGACGGATTGGCGCCGGTGAGCTTGTGGATGCGCTCCAGGCGGTACGTCAGCGCGCGCACGCTCAGCGACAGCCGCCGGGCCGCCTCCGCGGCGACACAGCCGGAGTCGAAGTACGCGGTGAGCGTGTCCAGCAGCGGCTGGGCGCCGCCGCGGGCCGTGGTCAGCGGCCCCAGCGTGTTGTGCACCAGATCGGCCATCGCCTGCCGGTCGCGGGCCAGTACCGGGTACACCAGCAGATCGGCGGCGCGCAGCACCGGATCGTCCAGCCCCAGCCGCTCCGCTATCTCCAGCGAGCTCAGGGCCTCCTCGTACGACTGGACGACCCCGCCGGGACCCGACTGAGGGCGTCCGATGGCGACCTGGCCGCCGTCGGTGGCGGCGTGCGCCTGCTTGGCGAAGTACGTGAGCACCTCCGTCTGACGGCCGGGCGCGATGCACAGCAGCCGCCCGTCCTTGGTGGTGAGCAGGATGCTGCGGTCACCGAACCGGGAGATCAGCGCGCGCTCCACCTGCCGCGGCACCGGATCGCCCTCGTCGTAGGCGGCCACCCCCCGCGCGACGGCGACCGCGTGCTCGTGGGACAGCCGCAGCCCGAACCGCTCCGCGCGCTCCGCCAGCCGCCCCAGATCGCTGCGGCCGTAGAGCAGGTCGTCGATGAACTCCCGCCGTGCCGCCTCCTCCTGACGCACCGCCAGCCGCTGCGCCCGCTCGTACCCCTCGGCGAACGCGTCCACGACCTGCTGTACGGCGGCGAGCGCGCCGTCGGCGGAGTCCGCGGCGCCGCGCGGCCACGCGCCGCGCGCGCCGGACAGATGCGCGCTGACGAGGGACCGCAGACCGAAACCCGCTTCCGCCGCCCGTTCCCCCAAAGCCCGCCGGGACGCTATCTCGTCCCTGGTGAGACGCCGGCCGGTGGCCGCGACCTCGGCCAGAATATGGGCATAGCCGTCCAGATACTGCTCCGGGATCTCCCGTTCCGTCACGCGTTTCCCCCCACTCTTGACGCTTCCCTAACGCGTCGGCTGTGTCACATCGGCACCAAGACCCTAATGAACATTGCCGGATACCGGCAATGCGCGGTCGTCCGCCGGGCAGGCAGCATGGTCCGCGGGGAGCACCGCGGACGGTTCCGGTGCCGGGCACCGGCAGGTGTCCGCGCCGGAACCCGGAGGGGAGCGGTGCTGCCCCCACGACGTGAGCGGTGAGCAGGAGGGTGCGCCGGAAACGGATGGCATCCGTCCGCGCCCGGCGCGCAGAACCGCGGCGCCGATCGAGCCGTCTCCTCCTCCACCGGATACTCATCCGCCTCGGCGACGAGGCACCGCTCGACCCACTTCCGGACCGGAAGTCCCAGCCCAAGAAGGACGTGCCCCATGGATGCCGCCACCGTGGGCATCGCCGTACTCGTCGGCGTCGCCCTGTTGTTCGTGCTCGTCGGTCTGCTCCTTGTCACCAAACTGTTCCGCAAGGTGGAGCAGGGCAAGGCGCTGATCGTCTCCAAGACCCGCAAGGTCGATGTGACGTTCACCGGGTCGGTCGTGCTGCCGGTGCTGCACAAGGCCGAGGTGATGGACATCTCGGTGAAGACCATCGAGATCACCCGGGCCGGCAAGGAGGGCCTGATCTGCCGGGACAACATCCGCGCGGACATCCGCATCACGTTCTTCGTCAAGGTCAACAAGACCGTCGACGACGTCATCAAGGTCGCCCAGGCCGTCGGCACCGCGCGGGCCAGCGACCGGAACACGCTGCAGGAACTGTTCCACGCGAAGTTCTCCGAGGCGCTGAAGACCGTAGGCAAGCAGCTGGACTTCACCGACCTCTACACCAAGCGCGAGGAACTGCGGTACCGGATCATCGAGGTCATCGGCGTCGACCTCAACGGGTACCACCTCGAGGACGCGGCGATCGACTACCTGGAGCAGACGCCGCTGACCCAGCTCGACCCGGGCAACGTCCTCGACGCCCAGGGCATCCGCAAGATCACCGAGCTGACGGCCGTGGAACACGTCCGCACCAACGAGGCCCAGCGCAACGAGCAGAAGGAGATCACCCGGCAGGACGTCGACGCGCGCGAGGCGATCCTGGAGCTGGAGCGCCGGCAGGCCGACGCCGAGATCAAGCAGAAGCGGGAGATCGAGACCGTACGGGCCCGCGAGGAGGCCGAGACCGCGCGGGTGATGGAGGAGGAGCGGCTGCGGGCGCAGAGCGCCTTCCTGCGTACCGAGGAGCAGCTCGGCGTGCAGCGCGAGAACCAGGCCCGTGAGGTCGCCGTCGCCGCCAAGAACCGTGAGCGGGTCATCGCCGTCGAGAGCGAGCGCATCGAGAAGGACCGCCTGCTGGAGGTCATCGCCCGCGAGCGGGAGACCGAACTGACCCGGATCGCCGCCGACAAGGAGGTCGAGGCGGAGAAGCGGGAGATCGCCGAGGTCGTCCGGGAGCGGGTCGCGGTGGACCGTACGGTCGCCGAGCAGGAGGAGTCCATCAAGAAGCTGCGGGCCGTGGAGGAGGCGGAGCGGCAGCGGCAGGCCGTGATCATCGCGGCGGAGGCCGAGGCGCAGGAGAAGCTGGTCAAGGACATCAAGGCCGCCGAGGCCGCCGAGCAGGCCGCCACGCACCGCGCCTCCGAGGAACTCACCCTCGCCGAGGCCCGGTTGAAGACCGCCGACCTCGACGCGCGCGCCAAGGTGCGGCTGGCCGAGGGCGTCCAGGCGGAGGCCGCCGCCGAGGGACTGGCGGCCGCGCAGGTCCGCGACAAGGAGGCCGACGTCATCGAGAAGGCGGGCCGCGCCGAGGCCGAGGCCACCCAGGCCCGGCTGCGCGCCGAGGCCGAGGGCGCACGCGCCAAGGCCCTCGCCGAGGCGGAGGCCATCAGCGGCAGGCTGCGCGCGGAGGCGGCCGGCCTCACCGAGAAGGCGGCGGCGATGGCCGCCCTCGACGAGGCGTCCCGCGGCCACGAGGAGTACCGGCTGCGGCTGGAGGCGGAGAAGGCCATCCGGCTCGCCGGACTGGATGTGCAGCGGCAGGTCGCCGAGGCGCAGGCCACGGTCCTCGCGACCGGACTGGAGAACGCCGACATCAACATCGTCGGCGGCGAGTCGGTCTTCTTCGACCGCCTGGTGAACTCGATCGCGCTCGGCAAGAGCGTGGACGGCTTCGTCCAGAACTCCGAGACCGCCAAGGCCCTCGCCGGGCCCTGGCTGGACGGCTCCGCGAGCTTCACCGACGACCTGAGCCGCATCCTGGGCTCGGTCTCCACCGCCGATGTGCAGAACCTCACGGTCTCCGCCCTGCTGATGCGGCTGATGCAGCAGGGCGGTGACAACACCGGTCGGTTCAAGGAACTGATCGAAAAAGCAGGGGAGTTGGGTCTCTCGGACACACCGCTGGCCGCGCTGAACGGCAGCAGCAGGGCCTGACCACCCTCCGGCCGGGAGCCGCCGCACAGGGGACGGCGGCTCCCGGCCCACCTCGGGGCGCGGCGGTGCCGCATCTTGCGGGGCGCGGTGGTGCCGCACCTCCGGGGCGCGGTGGTGCCGCACCTTCTGGAACGCGACCCGGCACCGCGTCCTCGGAGATGTGGCGAAGTGCCGCACCGTCCGGGGAGCGGTCACGCCGCACCTTCCCAGGTGCGTTTTCCGCGCCGCACCTTCCGAGGCGCAGCCACGCGCCGCACCTTCCGAGATGCGACCCCCGCCGCACCTTCCGAGATGCGACCCCCGCCGCACCTTCCGAGATGCGACCCCCGCCGCACCTTCCGAGAGGCAGCCATGAGCACCGGCACCCACGAGCCCATGAACCCGGTCCCGCGCGAGACGCCGGGCACCAGCACCGCGCCCGGCCGCACGGGGGCACCCGGAGCGAACGGCTCCGGGGCTTCGCCCGGTACGAGCCGTTCCGGCGCGCGCCCGGCGCCGGGCACGTCCGGCGGGGGCCGGACCCGGACGGCATCCGGTTCGGGCGGACCCGGTGGGAACGCCGGACCGGACGCCGCCCGCGGGGCGTCACCGCAGGCCGGAGCCCGCGGCGCGGCCGGCGCGGAAGGGGCCGGCGAGCCCGTCGGCACGTCCTCTCCCGACGCGACCGCCGTCGACGGCGGCGCCTACCAGGTGCTGCGCGACCGCCTCGCCGCGCAGGCCGCCGAACTGGCCGGCCGAGTCGAGGAGCTGAACCACCGCCGGGCGGCGGAGTTCGGCGCGCCCGAGCTGCGTCTCACCGGTACCGAGCGGCTGCGCACCGAACGGGGCAGCGTGCCCCGCGACATCGTCGCCGTCGGCGACGTCCTCCTCTTCGGCTACGAGGTCCGGCCCCGCCCCGACGGCGACATCGCGGTCCCCGACGTCCTCGCCCCGCACGACCGCGACCTGAACCGCCTCCCCGACGACGCCGTTCCCGGCCTCCTCGACGACCCGGCCTTCGTCCGCGAGTTCGTCGCCCTGCACCGCTACTACCGCCAGGCCCGCCTGCTGCGGCTGCGCCGGGTCGACGGCAAGCTGCTCGCCGTCTTCCAGACCGGCGAGAAGGCCGGCGACATCCGCGTCCTGCGCTGGACGGTCACCGAGGACGGCCGGGCGGCCTTCCTGGACGCGCGCGGCGACCGCGACCACGCCCGTGTCCCGCCCGCCGACATCGAGTGGACGCCGTCCACCCGCGAGGACCACGTCCTCGGCCGGCACTCGCACGTCTCCGTCCAGGGCGAGATCTTCGTCGACACCCTCGGCGGCACCCTCACCGTCAAGACCGACGACGACACCGCCACCCCCGACGGCATCCACAGCGAACCCGTCGACGAGCCCCTGCAGTCCCTCGCCGACGCCGACATCGCCCACGCCCGCGTCGGCCCCCTGATCCTGCTGCGGATCCTCCCCTACAAGGAGACCGCGCACCGCTATCTGGTCTTCAACACCCTCACCCGCTCCGTCGTACGGCTCGACGGCATCGGACAGGGCTGCCGCCGTCTCCCCGACGACCAGGGCATCGTCTTCCCCGGCGGCTACTGCCTCGCGGCCGGCCCGCACAAGACGTACGAACTCGACACCTCCGGCATGGAGTTCGCCCGCGAGGTGCGCTCACCGCACGGCGAGGACGCGCTGTACGTCTTCCACGCGCCCGCACGCGGACGCGCGCTGCTGCTGTCGTACAACCTCATCCGCGAGACGGTCGCCACCCCGATGGCCTGCCACGGCTGGGCCCTGTTCGACGACGGACTCCTCGCCCTGCTCCGCCCCGACGGCGACGAACCCGCCCGCGTCCACCCCGTACAGCTGTGGCGGTCGCCCTACGTCTCCGACACCCACGCCGCCGCCCAGCCGGTCGGCGAGGGCCCGCTGGCCCGGGTCGGCAACGCCGACCTGGTGCGCGGTATCTCCGACTGTCTGTCCCTGGCCCGCTCCGTCGCCGAGACCACCCCGACCACCGAGGTGTACTCCGCCCTGGCGACCGCCTGCGTCCGCGCCCTCGACACCCACCACTGGCTGGGCGACCCCGAACTCGGTGACCCCCGCGCTCCGTTGGAGCAGATGCGTGCCACGGCCGAGCAGGTGCTGGCCGAGTTCGAGACCGTGCGCGACCTCACCGTCCGGGCCGCCGAAGCGCTCGACGAGGCCGCGGACCGGATCGCCTCCGTGGTGCGCCGGCTGCGCGGCGAGCAGCCGCGCGCGGCCGCCGCCTGGGTCACCGGACTGACCGAACTCCGCCACGCCCAGGGCCATCTGCTGACCCTGAAGGAGATGCGGTACGCGGACCACGCCCGTATCGACGAACTCGCGGCCGGGGCGGAGTCCGACCTGACCTCGTTCGGGCAGCGCGCGATCGCCTTCCTGGCCCGCGAGGACGCCTTCGCCGCCCATCACACGGACGTCGAACGGCTGGTCGGCGAGGCCGAGTCGATCAGCACCGCCGCCGAAGCCGTGCCGGTCACCGCACACTTGGACGAACTCGCCGACGGGCTGCGCACGGTGACCGAGGTGGTCGCCGGGCTCGACATCGCCGACGCCACCGTCCGTACGGCCGTACTGGAACGGGTCGCCGGGGCGATGGGCGGCGTCAACCGGGCCCGCGCCACCCTCGACACCCGCCGCCGCTCCCTGCTGGACCGCGAGGCCCGCGCCGGGTTCGCCGCGGAACTCGCCCTGCTCGGC
Organism: Streptomyces sp. NPDC048584; assembly: GCF_043199595.1. NCBI lineage: Bacteria > Bacillati > Actinomycetota > Actinomycetes > Kitasatosporales > Streptomycetaceae > Streptomyces > Streptomyces sp. NPDC048584. Next base: position 859,458 of record NZ_JBICWF010000001.1, on the reverse strand, counting down.
CAGACGGTCACCGGCTCCCTCGCGGCGGCGGACACCCCGGAGGCCTGTGACGAGCAACTGACCCGTGTGCTGGCGCAGTTGGAGACGCTGGAGTCCCGCTTCGCCGAGTTCGACGACGTCCTCGGCGAGTTGGCCGACCGGCGCACCGAAATCTACGAGGCGTTCTCCGCCCGCAAACAGGGCCTCACCGACGCGCGGGCCCGCAGGGCCGAACAGCTCGCGTCCGCCGCCGAGCGCGTACTGGAGACGATCACCCGGCGGTCCGCCGGGCTCGCCGACACCGACGCGGTCAGCACCTACTTCGCCTCCGACCCGCTCGTCACCAAGGTCCGCCGCACCACCGACGACCTGCGTGAACTCGGCGACCGGGTACGGGCGGAGGAACTCGACGGACGGCTGCGCTCCGCCCGGCAGGAGGCCGCCCGCGCCCTGCGCGACCGCACCGACCTGTACGCCGACGGCGGCCGCGCCATCCGGCTGGGCGGCCACCGGTTCGCCGTCTCCACCCAGCCCCTCGACCTCACCGTCGTCCCGCACGGCGACGGCCTCGCGCTCGCCCTCACCGGCACCGACTACCGCGCCCCCGTCACCGACCCCGCCCTCCTCGCCGACCGCCCGCTGTGGAACCGGCACCTGCCGTCCGAGTCACCCGGCGTCTACCGCGCCGAACACCTCGCCGGCCGGCTGCTGCACGAACCCGGCCCCGGCGCCCTCGCCGCCGCCGACGACCTCGGCGCCCTGGTCCGCCGGACCGCCGAGGAGGCGTACGACGAGGGGTACGAGCGGGGCGTCCACGACCATGACGCCACCGCGATCCTCACCGCCGTACTGCCCCTGTACGACAGCGCGGGCCTGCTGCGCCACGAGCCGGCCGCCCGCGCCCACGCCCTGCTGTACTGGACGCACGGAACCACGGCGCAGGAGCGCGCGGACCTCACCCGCCGCGCCGGCTCCCTCGCCCGGGTCCGCGACGCCTTCGGCCCGCCGCCCGCCCTCGACGCGCTGCGCGCCGAACTCGCGGAGGCCATGGGGGAGTGGGGCTCCGGCGCCCGCCCGGAGGCCGCCGCCGCGTACCTCTTCGACGAACTCACCACCGGACCCGAGGGCTTCGTCCTCAGCGCCCGCACCCGCACGCTCCTCGACACGTTCCGCCGCAAGGCCCCCGCCGACGCCTACGACGACGACCTCCCCCGCCTCGCCGGACTCACCGCCCGCCGCCAGCTGGTCGAGGCCTGGCTGACCGCGTACGCCGCGACCACCGGAGACGAACCGACCGCCGGCGACCTCGCGGAGGCGGTGGCGGCCGAACTCTGCCCTGACGTCCCCCGCCACACCTGCGACGCGCCCCTGACCGTCACCGTGGACGGCCTGCTCGGCACCCACCCCCGGATCACCGACCGCCGCCTCACCCTCCGCCTGGACGGGTTCCTCGCCCGCACCGAGGAGTTCAGGCTGCGCGACGTGCCGGCCTTCCGTGCCTTCCAGCGCCGCCGTACCGCGCTGGTGACCGCCGAGCGAACCCGGCTGCGCCTGGACGACCACCGGCCGCGCGTGATGTCGACCTTCGTCCGCAACCGACTGGTCGACGAGGTCTACCTCCCGCTGATCGGCGACAGCCTCGCCAAACAGCTCGGCACCACGGGGGAGTCCGGCCGCACCGGCACCGGCGGGCTGCTGCTGCTCGTCTCCCCGCCCGGCTACGGCAAGACGACCCTCATGGAGTACGTCGCCGACCGGCTGGGCCTGGTCCTGGTGAAGATCAGCGGCCCCGCGCTCGGTCACGCGGTCACCTCGCTCGACCCGGCCGAGGCGCCGAACGCCACCGCCCGCCAGGAGATCGATAAGATCAACTTCGCGCTGGCCGCCGGCAACAACACACTGCTCCATCTGGACGACATCCAGCACACCTCGCCCGAACTGCTGCAGAAGTTCATTCCGCTGTGCGACGCCACGCGCCGGATGGAGGGCGTGTGGGAGGGCGAGCCGCGCACCTACGATCTGCGCGGGAAGCGGTTCGCCGTCTGTATGGCCGGCAACCCCTACACCGAGTCCGGTGAGGCCTTCCGGGTCCCCGACATGCTGGCCAACCGCGCCGACGTGTGGAACCTCGGTGACGTCCTCACCGGCAAGGAGGACGTCTTCGCGCTCAGCTTCGTGGAGAACGCCCTCACCGCGAACCCGGTCCTCGCCCCGCTCGCCGCCCGCGACCGCGCCGACCTGGACCTCCTCATCCGCCTCGCCGGCGACGACCCCACGGCCCGCCCCGACCGCCTCACCCATCCCTACGCGCCCACCGAACTCGACCGCGTCCTTGCGGTGCTGCGCCATCTGCTCACCGCCCGCCGAACCGTCCTCGCCGTGAACGCGGCCTACATCGCCTCCGCCGCCCAGTCCGACGACGCCCGCACCGAGCCGCCGTTCCGGCTCCAGGGCTCCTACCGCAACATGAACAAGATCGCCCAGCGGATCCAGCCCGTCATGAACGCCGCCGAGCTGACCGCCGTCATCGACGACCACTACACGGCCGAGGCCCAGACCCTCACCACGGGCGCCGAGGCGAGCCTCCTCAAACTCGCCGAACTCCGCGGCACGCTCACCGCCGAAACGGCGGCCCGCTGGACCGAGGTGAAGTCCGCCCACACCCGCACCCTCACCTTGGGCGGCCCCGACGAGGACACCCTGACCCGCGCGGTCGCCGCGCTCGCCCTCCTCGGCGACCGCATAGCCGCCGTCGAGTCGGCCATCACCCGGGCATCGGACCCCCGCCGCCTTCTGTCCGCCCCGGCCCCGCGACAACTCCCGGAGGCACCGCCCGGGCCCCGCTGACCAGGACCGCCCGGCCCTCCGGCCCTGCGCCTACCGGGTCCCTGCATGTCCCGGAGGGGCCGTCGGCGTCACGGCACGTGCGCGTCGGCGGTTCCGGCGGCCGGGGCCGTGCACCCTTCCCGGGGACCGGGGTCCCGCGTCCGCTCCGGTCACCGGTGCCGGCACGTCGCCCCCGTGCCGGCCGGCGGGCCCGGGGGTCCCGGCAGCTCCCTCGAGGGGCCGTCGGCACCCCGGTGACCTCACGGCACGTGCGCGTCACCGCCGTCGGCGGTCTCGGCGGCCAGAGCCGCCAGTTCCTCCGGGGAGCGGGGACCGGTGGCCGGCCCGGTCAGCAGCCCCCGCGTCCGCAGCAGCCGTGCCACCGCCACCCCCCACGGCAGCCGCAGTCCCGCTTCCGCGAGGAGGTCCGTGCGGGCCAGCATCCCGGCCGCCGGACCGGTGTGCGCGCCGGACGGGGTCAGCAGGGCCGCGTCGTCGGCCCAGCGCAGGGCGAGGTCCACGTCGTGGGTCGCCATGACGACCGTCGTACCGCTCGCCCGCAGCCCGTCCAGGGTGGCCAGCAGGCGTTCCTGGCCGTCCGGGTCGAGGCCCGCCGTCGGTTCGTCGAGGATCAGCACGCGGGGCCGCATGGCGATCGCGCCCGCGATCGCCGTCCGCTTGCGCTGCCCGTAGGACAGCAGATGCGTGGGCCGGTCGGCGAGGGCGGTGATGTCCAGCGCGGCCAGCGACTGGGCGACCCGGGCGCGTACCTCCGTATCGGACAGGCCGAGGTTGAGCGGCCCGAACGACACGTCCTGCCCCACGGAGGCGGCGAACAACTGGTCGTCGGGGTCCTGCACCACCAGCTGCACGGTGGTGCGCAGCGCCGTCAGCCCTTTGCGGTCGTACCGCACCGCCCGCCCCTCGACGGTCACCTCACCCCCGTCCGGCCGCAGTCCACCGCTCAACAGCCGCATCAGCGTCGTCTTCCCACTGCCGTTGCGCCCCAGCAGTGCCAGCGCACGCCCCTCACGTACCTCGAAGTCCAGACCGCTGAGCACGGGCGGGCCGTCCTCGTACGTGAACGACACGCCCCGCAGGGCCACCAGGACGTTCTCGCTCACGACAGGGGCCTTTCCAGTACGAAGGTGAGGGCGACCAGCGTCGCGAGGAGCGCCACGCTCGCGGCCGTGAACCGCGCCGAGACGCGGGCCTCGGGGACCAGTACGCGCAGGGTGCCGTCGTAGCCGCGTCCCGCGAGTCCCGTCTGCAGTCGCGCCGCCCGGTCGAAGGACCGGACGAACGCGGTCGCGCCGAGCCCGCCCAGCGAACGCCACGTCGCGGCCCGGGTGGTGTGCCCGAGCCGGGCCGCCTGCGCCTCCCGGACGCGGCGCACCGAGTCCAGCAGCAGGAAGCTCATCCGGTACGTCACCAGCGCCACGTCCACCAGCGGTGCCGGCACCCCGGCCCGCACCAGCCGCGGCAGCAGATCCGACATGGGCGTGGTGAACGCGAACAACAGCACGCCCAGCGAGGCCGCCGACGTACGCAGCAGCAGCTCACCTGCGCGCAGCGGCCCGTCCTCGGCCCAGGACAGGAATCCGCCAGGACCGCCCACCCGCACCAGCAGCGTCAGCGCCCCGGTGACGCAGAAGCCCAGCGGCACCCGGTACGCCCGCCACAGCCGCCCCCCGGGCACCCCGGCCGGGCCGAGCAGCACCGCGAGCGCCGTCACCAGCACCAGCGCCGCGCCCGGCCAGGGCGGCAGGGAGATCGCCAGCACGGTGAGGCCCAGCCCCAGTACGGCCTTGTCCACGGGATGACGGCGGCGCCAGCGACTGCTGTGCGCCGCCGCGTCGATCGGCAGCACCCGCCGTCAGACCCGTCGCGGTTCGGATACGGTCCCGGCGTCCGTGTCCGCGTCCGTGTCCGCTTCCTTGTCCGACTCCGCGCGCAGCCGTTCCAGCGCCCGCGCCTCGCCCTGCCGGCGTCCGCGGCGCACCCCGAAGTAGTACGTGAGGACACCCGCCCCGATCGCCGCCTGAAGGGCGAACAGCGCCGACTCGATCTCCCCGGACGGCGGTTCGTACAGCGGGGAGAACCAGGGCTCGTAGTCCGGGTCGATCTCGGTGATCGCGGTCTCCGCCTCGGCGTCCGCGCCCGCGAACGGCTCCTCCTTGTGATCGCCGAGCCCGAACACCAGCGGGATCACGGCGAGCGCGGCGACGAGCACCAGCAGCAGCGTGTTGATCTTCGTGTTACGGCTCATCGGGCCACCGCCTCCGCGTCGGCCGGCTTCGCCGCCCTGCGCCCGGCCACCGACGTCACCAGCACGCCGAGCCGGGTGAGTTCGCCCTTGCTGGACTGCACCAGCATGCGCATCACCAGCACCGTCAGCAGCCCCTCGCTCACCGCGAGAGGGATCTGCGTCACGGCGAAGATGGAGCCGAACTTGCCCAGCGCGCCCCAGAATCCGCTGCCCGGGTCGGGGAAGGCGAGCGCCAGCTGCACACTGGTCACGCAGTACGTCGACAGGTCGGCGACGAACGCGCCGAAGAACACCGCGACCATCAGCGGCACGTCGAACCGGCGCAGCAGTCTGTAGACGCCGTACCCGGCCCAGGGGCCCACGATCGCCATCGAGAAGACGTTGGCGCCCAGGGTGGTCAGCCCGCCGTGGGCGAGCAACAGGGCCTGGAACAGCAGGGTGATGGTGCCCAGCACCGCCATGACCGGCGGCCGGAACAGGATCGCACCGAGTCCCGTGCCGGTGGGGTGGGAGCAACTCCCGGTCACCGACGGCAGTTTCAGCGCGGACAGGACGAACGTGAACGCTCCCGACGCGCCCATCAGCAGGGTGCTCTCGGGATGTTCCCGCACCTCACGGATGAGTGACCGGGCTCCGTGGACGACGAACGGCGCCGACGCGACGCCCCAGGCGACCGCGTGCACCGGTGGCAGAAAACCCTCGGCTATGTGCATGGCTCAGCAGACCCTCTCCAGCACCTCGTGGATGGTTGACGCGCCTTGGCCGGTCTCCTGGCTGACGGGTACCACCGCCCGTGCTCCGCCTTCCCGGGTTGTGAAACCCAGTGGCTGTCCGTGAGGACCGGAGCCGGACTTCCCGATCACAGTGGCGAGGGCCGCACCGGTATCGCACCGATTTCCCGTCACCAAGGCGTGGTGACAGTAGTTCCCCGTCCGGCCCGGTGACAAGCGGCCACAGGGGGCGCGCGGACGGCGCCCGGCGGCTCGCACCCCGGCGCACACCTGCGTACTTGACAGGGTGGCGCGGCCCGCCGGCGCGGGGGAGTGGGGGCCCGCCGTCCTGGGCAGAACCTTGCTGCAATTAATATGCAACAACGGTTTTCAGGCAACAGGAGTGTGAGTCTCGATGACGACCCGACGAATACGGGGCGCCGCCGCCGCGGTCGCGATGGCCGGTGCGGCAGCCGCCTGCTCGGCGCCGGGCGGCAGCGGCGCGGACGGCGGAACCTCCGCCGAGTCCGTCGTGATCGGCGTCCCCTCCGAACCGGACACCCTCAGCCCCCTGCTCGGCTACGGCAAGGACGGCAACTCCAAGATCTTCGACGGGCTCCTCGCCCGCGACGCGGGCATGGAGCTGAAGCCCGCCCTGGCGAAGGCGCTCCCCGAGATCACCGACGGCGGCCGCACCTACACGTACACCCTGCGCGACGGCGTGAAGTTCAGCGACGGCGAACCGCTGACCGCCGACGACGTGGTCTTCACGTACGACACCGTCCTCGACGGGAGGACCAACAACACCGCCAAGAGCGAACTCGACGCGATCAAGGACGTCCGGGCCGACGGCGACGACAAGGTCGTCTTCACCCTCGACTACCCCTACGCGGCCTTCGCCGCCCGCACCGTGCTGCCCGTCGTCCCCGAGCACATCGCGGGCGGACAGGACCCCAACACCGGCTCGTTCAACACCAAGCCCGTCGGCACCGGACCTTACGTCCTGGCCGGCTGGAGCAAGGGCGAAAAACTCACCTTCAAGGCCAATCCGGACTACTGGGGCGGCGCCCCGAAGGTGAAAAAGCTCACCATGGCGATCATCGCCGACGACGACGTCCGCGCCACCCGGCTGCGCTCCGGCGACCTCGACGGCGCGACCCTCCCGCCCAACCTCGCCGCCACCTTCAAGGACGACGACGGCAGGAAGACGTACCGGGCGACGTCGTACGACTTCCGCGCGGTCACCCTGCCCACCGGCAACCCGGTCGCCGGCGACACCGCGATCCGCCGCGCCCTGGACCTCGCCGTGGACCGCACCACCATGGTCGACAAGATCCTCGACGGCGCCGGCCGCCCCGCCTACGGCCCGCTGCCCGTCGACGACCCCTGGTACGCCCAGGACGTCAAGCGCGCCCAGGACCTCGACAAGGCGAAGAGCATCCTCGACCAGGCAGGCTGGAAGGCCGGCGAGGACGGCATCCGCGCCAAGGACGGCCGCCCCGCCCGCTTCACCCTCTACTACCCCTCCGGCGACAAGGTCCGCCAGGACCACGCCCTCGCCTACGCCTCCGACGCCAAGAAGACCGGAGTCGACGTCAAGGTGGAGAGCGCCACCTGGGAGGTCATCGAACCCCGGATGAGGCACGACGCCGTCCTCGCCGGCTTCGGCAGCACCGGCGACCCCGACTTCGGCCTCTACACGCTTCTGCACTCCACCCTCGCCGGCGACGGCTTCAACAACATGGCCCTGTACGACAACCCGGCCGTCGACGAGGCCCTCGACACCGGCCGCCGCACCCAGGACCCCGCCGACCGCAAGGCCGCCTACGACACCCTGCAGCGCGAACTGGTGAAGAACCCCGGCTACACCTTCCTCACCCACATCGACCACATGTACGTCCTCGCCGACCGCTGGCAGGACCTCACCACGCAGACCGAACCCCACGAGCACGGCTTCGCCAGCGGCCCCTGGTGGAACATCGAGGACTGGCAGCCCGCCACATGAGCGCACTCCCCTGGGGAGAGATGACCCGGCTCACGGCACGGCGGGCCCTGTTCGCCGTGCCGGTGCTGCTCGTCGTCACCTTCGGCGTGTTCGCCGTCGCCGCCGCCTCCCCCTTCGACCCGGTCAAGGCGTACGCCGGCACCGCCGCACTCGGCGCCGACCAGGAGACCCTGGACCGGCTGCGCGAGAACCTGGGCGTGGACCGGCCGTTCACCGCCCGCTGGTGGGACTGGCTGACCTCCGCGCTCGGCGGCGACCTCGGCCGGTCCACCGTGATGCGCCAGCCCGTCGCCGAGGTGATCGGCGAACGCCTCGTCTGGTCCGCCCTGCTGTGCGCCGTCGCGTTCGCCCTCGCCGTGCTGCTCGGCACCGTGCTCGGCGTCCTCGCGGCCCGCCGCCCCGGCTCGCTCCTCGACCGTACGATCACCTCCCTCGCCTACGCCCTGGAAGCCGCCCCCGTCTTCTGGATCGCCCTGCTCGCCGTCTGGCTGTTCGCCCTGAACCTGGACGTCCTCCCGGCCGGCGGTCTCACCGACACCGGCAGCGAACAGGTCACCCCCGGCCAGGTCATCAGCCATCTGATCCTGCCCGCCGGTGTCCTCGGCGTCTCCCAGCTGCCCTGGTTCACGCTCTACGTCCGTCAGGGCGTCGGCGACGCCCTCGCGGAGGACCCCGTGCGCGGCGCCCGCGCCCGCGGCCTGAGCGAACGCACGGTCCTGCTCGGCCACGCCCTGCGCTCCGGACTGCTGCCCGTACTCACCCTGATCGGCTCCCGCGTCCCCGAACTCATCACCGGCGCCCTGCTGGTGGAGACCGTGTTCAGCTGGCCCGGCATCGCCGCCGCCACCGTGGAGGCGGCCACCTCCGTCGACTTCCCGCTGCTGGCCGCGCTGACCACCCTCGCCACCGCCGCCGTCCTCGCCGGAAACCTCCTCGCCGACCTGCTCTACGGACTGATCGACCCGAGGGTGAAGCTGAATGAGATGTGACCCACATGTCTGCTGACACCACTGCCGTGGAGAAGACGGTGTGGCGCGCGCAGGGCACCGCCCGCCGCTCCACCCACACCCTGCGGCTGTACGTCTCCGCCGGACTCGTCGCCGTGACCGCCCTCGCGGTGCTGCTGCTGCCCCCGCTCGTCCAGCTCGACCAGCAGGCCGTCGACCTCGCCGCCAAACTCCTGCCGCCGTCCTGGTCCCACCCCTTCGGCACCGACGACGTGGGCCGCGACCTGCTGCTGCGCTGCGTCTACGGGCTCCGGGTGTCCCTGCTGGTGGGCGTGGTGGCCGCGCTCACCGCCACCGTGATCGGCACCGCCGTCGGCGCCACCGCCGGCGCGCTCGGCGGCTGGGTCGACCGTACGGTCATGCGCCTGGTCGACACCTTCTCCTCCGTGCCGCACCTGCTGCTCGGCATCTTCATCGTCGCCATGTTCCGGCCCGGCGTCTGGCCGGTGGTGATCTCCGTCGGCCTCACCCACTGGCTGTCCACCGCCCGGATCGTCCGCGCCGAGGTCCTCTCGCTGCGCTCCCGTCCCTTCATCGACGCGGCGGTCTCCGGCGGCGCCTCCCGATGGCGGGTCGTCGTACGGCATCTGCTGCCGGGTGTGTTGCCGCAGGCCGGCCTCGCCGCCGTACTCATGGTGCCGCACGCCATGTGGCACGAGTCGGCGCTGTCCTTCCTCGGCCTCGGGCTGCCCACCCACACGGCCAGCCTCGGCACCCTCGTCCAGGGCGCCCGCGGCTCCCTGCTCGCCGGACAGTGGTGGCCGACCCTCTTCCCCGGCCTGTTCCTGATCATCCCCACGCTCGCCATCGCCGGCCTCGCCGGGGTCTGGCGCGAGCGGATCAATCCCCGCCGTAGATCGGAGCTGTCGCTGTGACCGAGCGAGCCCCCGTACTGTCGGTGCGCGGCCTGTCCGTACGGTTCCTGCTGCCGGGCGGGCGCCGGATCGCCGCCGTCACCGACGCCCACTTCGACGTGGCGCCCGGCGAATGCCTCGTCCTGATCGGCGAGAGCGGCTGCGGCAAGTCCGTCCTCGCCTCCGCCCTCCTCGGCCTGCTCCCCGCCAACGCCCAGACGGCGGGCCACGCGCACCTCGGCGACCTGGATCTGCTGACCGCCGGCGAACGCGTCCTCGCCCGCACGGTACGGGGCCGCCGTATCGGCCTCATCCCGCAGAGCCCGGCCGCACACCTCACCCCGGTACGCACCATCCGCTCCCAGCTGGCGGAGACGGTCGCCCGGCTCACCGGCGTACGGGGCCGGGCCGCCCTGCGCGCCGCCGCCGAACAGGCCGCCGAACGGGCCGGGTTCCCACCGGGCCACCTCGACCGGTACCCCCATGAACTCTCCGGCGGTCTCGCCCAGCGTGCCGCCACCGCCCTCGCCCTGATCGGCGACGCACCGCTGCTCCTCGCCGACGAACCCACCACCGGGCTGGACCGCGACCTGGTGGACCGCACCGTCGACGAACTGCGCCGCCACGTCGACGCCGACCGGGCCCTGCTGATGATCACCCACGACCTCGCGGCCGCGGAACGCATCGCCGACCGGGTGGCGGTCATGTACGCGGGCCGCATCGTCGAACTGACCGCGGCGAGCGACTTCTTCGGCACGTCGGGTCCCAGGCACCCCTACAGCCGGGGCCTGTTGCAGGCCCTGCCGGACCGGTCCTTCACCCCCATCCCCGGCATGCCCCCCGAACTCGGCGACCTCCCCGAAGGCTGCGCCTTCGCCGCCCGCTGCGACCGTGCCACGGACGCCTGTACGGCCCTGCCGCCGTTCACGGGGTCGATCGCCTGCCACCACCCGGCCCCGGCACCCACCCCGGAGAACATCCGTGCTTGAACTGCGTTCCATCACCGCCGGATACGACCGCCGTGCCCCCGCCGTACGGGAGGTCACCCTCACCGTCTCCCCGGGTGAGGCCGTCGGTCTGCTCGGCCCCAGCGGCTGCGGCAAGTCCACCCTGGCGAGGGTCGCCGCCCTGCTCCACCGGCCGGACTCCGGGGAGGTCGTCCTCGACGGCACCCCCGTGCGCCACTGGCGCCACCGCGCCCCACGCGAACTGCGCACCGCCGTCGGCGTGGTCTTCCAGCAGCCCCGCCTCTCCGCCGACCCCCGGCTGCGCCTGGCCGACCTGATCGCGGAACCGCTGCGAGCGACGGGCCGGCGCGCTTCGGCCGAGGACCGCGTGGCCGAACTCGCCGACACCGTCGGCCTGACCCCGGACCTGCTCACCCGCCGCCCCCACGAGGTCAGCGACGGGCAGCTGCAACGCGCCTGCGTGGCCCGCGCGCTGGTCCTGCGTCCCCGCTGGCTGATCTGCGACGAGATGACCGCGATGCTGGACGCCTCGACCACGGCCGCACTGGTCGCGGTGGTGGAGGCCTATCGCACCTCGACAGGCGCGGGCCTCCTGGCCGTAGCCCACGACCACACCCTCCTGTCCCACTGGTGCGACCGCACCGTCCACTGGAAGACGGTCACAGAACCGCGCTGATCTACGCTTCCCACCCATGGAATTCTTCTGCTTTCACCGCGACCGGCCCGGATCCACGCCGTTGCGAGAGGAATCGACGCAGGCGCACTGGTCCTACATGGACGGCTACGAGAGGGAGTTGATCGCCCGCGGGCCGACCTTCGCCGACGACGGCGAGACGCTCACCGGCAGCGTGCACATCGTGGACCTGCCGGACGCCGCCGCAGCCCGGGCCTTCGCCTTCGACGAGCCCTCCTATCAGGCCGGCGCGTACCGCGACGTGCTGCTGCGACGCTGGCGGAACACGCTGGGCCGGACCATGTGGGAGTTCCCCGGCGGGCGGACGGGCGGACACCGCTACCTGGTGCTGGGCCTCGGCGCCGGACGGCCCGCCGACCTCGACGTCCCGTCCGGCCCGGCCGAACCCATCGCGTACGGGCCGCTGCTGTCCGACGACGGCACGGCCTGGCTGGGTACCGCGGCCCTGGTCCGCGCACCGGACCGGGACGCCGCGCGTGCCGTGCTGACCGCCGCCCGGTACGCGGTCGTCGAGGTCCACGACTGGGAGTTCGGCGGCCGTCGCTGACCACTCCCGCTCTCACGCCGGGTGCGCGGCGCGCGGCGGCTCGGGGCGCCCCGGCGCGGAGTCGGGCCGGCAGACGCCGCCGAGCCCCTGGAACACCGCCGTGACCAGCGCCCCGAGAGGGAGGGCGACCGTGCCGGCCACCGCGTCGCCCGCGGTCCGGGCGCAGCCGGACACCGGGCCTTCCCTCATGCGCTCGCACGAGACGGCGCCCCGTCATGGACCCCGGTGCCAGCCCTCGGCGCCCTCCATGAACTCCTCCTCGCCGAGCTCGTTGGCCGCGAAGCCGCCGAAGAAGCCCTCCATGAGCTCGTCGATGTTCACCTCGGTGGCGTTCGCCGGGGCCGTGGCCTTCTCGCCCTTGCCCAGGCGCAGTACCAGCGCGAACTTCTTGACCTTCGCCTTCTCGGCCAGCTTGGCGAGGTCCACCGACACCTCGGTCAGCTCGCCGTTCTTCAGCGTGAAGTCGGCCGTGACCTTCTCGTTCGGCGCGTCCTTGAGGTCCTTGGCCGTCGGTATCTCCGCCCCCGGCGGCAGCTCCTTCGCCAGCGGACCCAGCTCATCGAACAGCTCGGTCAGCAACGTCCGGAACGGCGCCGTGGCCGTGATGTGCTCGGTCCCGTCCGATCCCCCGGACGTCTTGAAGTCGACCTCCTGGGCGATGACCCCCCGCAGCGCCTTCACCAGCTTCTTCTGCGTCCCCGCGTCAAGCGTCGGCTCGGCCGAGGGCTCGTCGGGGCCCCCCTCTCCGAGCATCTGCTCACGGGCCCCCTCCATGTCCTTCACGGACATCTTGATCCACTCACCGCTCAGCACCTTCTTGAACGCTCCGGCGCTGTCCGGCAGCTCGTCCGCCGGCGGCATGGGGCTGCCGGACATCTTCCCGAGCGCCTCGGCGTCGAGACGGACGTAGAAGTGGTCGCCGACCAGCCGGTACTCGAGCAGGGCGGCACCGTCCGCGCCGCTGACCTTCATGGCCATGCCGGTGAAGTCCTTCTCACCGGAGTCCTCGAGCGGCTTCTTCGACTGCACGGAGAAGGAGAACCGCGCCTCGGCCAGCCACTCGGCGATCTCGTCGGGCATCTCCTCACCCGGCTCCGCGTCGGCGTCCAGCGCCTTCAGCGAAGCGGCGTCCGTGTCCAGGTCCAGCTCGAAGGAGAGCGAACGCTCCTTGCCGAGCTCCTCGAAGGCCTGGTCCAGCTTCTGCCCGGCCGACAGGTTCTCCACGGTGCCACAGGCGGCGGAACCCGCCAGCACGGCGGTGACGACGGCGGCGGCGGTCAGGGTCTTGCGCATGGCGGAAATGACGTCTCCTCATGAATACGACCAAGACGGTCACCCGCCAAGACCCACGAACCCCTCGAACGGTTGCACGCCGCAACCAAACCGTGTCCGACGGCCCACCGCCAGCTGTCGGAGCGCGGCCCAGCACCGGCCGTCCGCCCGCCGTTCAGCGGCGCTCCCCAGCGTGGTCACTTTCTGCTGCACACCGTTCTCGGAGCCACCCCGCCCTGCGCGGACTGGGCGTCCTGGACCTTCTGTACGTCCCGCAGGAGGTCGCCGATGCCGGCGTTCCGGCCGGAGGCAGCGCGGGCGACGGTCAGCAGGGCGGCCTCGTAGAACGCGTCCCGTACGGCGGGTGCCATGACGTCCGAGGCGTCCAGACAGCGCGGCCCCCGGGCGAGCCGCCGGGCGATCTCGCCCCTGACCGCGTCGTCCGGCGGTGTCACCTGACGGTTCGCGGAGAAGACGCGCCCCCGGTCGACCCACTCCTGCTGGCCCTTCTTCGAGGCCAGCTTCTCGATCAGGTCCCGCGCTTCGGGGCGGTCGCTGAGCAGGGCCGCGAAGTCGCCGGTCACCTCGTGCGCCTGGACCTGGCCGTCCCCCTCGGGCAGCAGCGGAGCGGAGTCGGTCAGACGGGCGCGGGGCGCGGCGGTCTCGTAGAGGGAGAGCGCGAAGGAGCCCTGATGCTCCAGCCCGCACGCCCTCTTGTCGTCGAACAGCAGCCCTTTGCCGCCCGGTTCGCCACGATGGTCGGTGAGCAGTGCCCGACGGGCCGCTTCAGGGTCCTGTCGGAGCAGACCGTCCCAGGCCTCCCAGGCGGTGCGCACCGAATCGCCGCTCCACCACTTCGACTTGCCCTTCCCGAGCGCCCACTTCTCGTAGGCGTCCGGGCCTGCCCCTTGCAGTACGAGGTCCTCGATCCAGTCGGTGCCCGGCCAGCCCGAGGTGCCGTCGTCCCCCATGCCGATGCACCAACTCACCAGCGGAGCGGATGAGGTGGGCGGCGTGTCACCCTCGCGGTACCAGACGATGCTCTTCAGGTCGGCCTTGACCGGGACCCAGTACACGGGGCCGGGGGACGAGGCGGGCGGCATCCAGGGGGCTTCGTACTCCTGCGGATCGTAGAGCTTGTCCAGCGGCTCCAGCAGGTCCCGTCCGGCGTACTCGGCGAGTTCACCGAGCCCCGGCATGATCACGATGTCCGGGGGGTCACCCGCCTGAACCTTGGAGAGCAGCACCTCCCGCAGGGCCGCCGTGCCCTGGTAGTGGAAGGGGATGCCGAAGCCGCGCAGCACCGTCTCGAAATGGTCCGCCTGCTCCGCCGTCCACGTCCCGAGGATGGTCACCGGCTTCTCGTCGTCGTGCTGCGACCAGACCACCACCAGGCCGACGGCCGTGATCAGCAGCATGACCACCCCGAACACCAGCATCGTGAACCGCCGGGTCACCATCGCCTCCAGTAGTCGCGGTCGAGCCGCAGTCCGAGCCCCAGCACGGGCAGCACCACGGCCAGCAGACTGCCGACCAGCGCACCCCGGTACACCGAGTCCGTCCATGTGCCGCCGGCCAGTTGCCGCCGGACCTCCTCGGACATCTCCGTGACGTTCCGCTGCGCCGCCTCCGTCGCGCCGCCCTGCCAGGAGGTCTCCGTGATCTGCCGCAAGTCCTCGAGCACGCCGTCGAGGGCGCTCTGGGTGGAGTACGCCGTCATCAGCGGGACCACGGCCAGCAGCACGGTGAGGACGAGGGCGGCGAGCAGATAGGGATTCCAGTCCCGGCCGCAGCGGTCGCGCAGCACGAACAACGCCGAGAGCAGCGTCAGCACCGCGCCGGACAACGCGATCTCGGCGGTCCACCAGCCGGCGTGCTGCCACCATCCCATGGCCGCGGTTGCCTCGGCGTGCTCCAACTGCGCGCTCTGCAGCACCTTCAGGCGCGGCGCGACCCCCACCTTTTCGCGGGTGAGCAGCGACTCGGCCTGCCGCAGCCGCTGTGTCCGCATGAGCGGATCGTCCCGGTAGAGGGACGTACCGCGCGCGAGGGAGTCGCTGTAGGTGGCGAGCAGCCCCTTGATCGTGCCGAGGTCCTGGTCGGTGCGGTCGGCGATCCGGGACAGGCCCTGGTCGGCGGCCGAGAGCTGGGACCGGTAGGCCTCGCCCGAGCCGGCGACGCCGATCAGCTTCTTCTTCACCAGTCTGGCGATCTCCTCGTCGGCCCGCAGCGCCGCGAGCCGGCTGGCGGCGAGTCCCTGGACGGCCGGTGCCTCCCGGGCCGCCAGGGCGTCGGCGCTCCGCTGGGCCTGACGGCCGGAGAGGAACAGGGCGGTCGCCGCCACCGCCGTGAGCACGAGCAGCACGACCAGATGCAGCTCCAGCAGCCGCCGGGTCCGCAGCCCGCTCAGGCACCGGCGCCAGAGCGCGGCGGGGGAGTACCGGAGCCGGAACGCGGCGGTCACAGCAGTTTCTCCCCGCACGTGATGCAGTACCTGGCCTCGGGGCCCGCCGGGGTGCGGCAGCCGCGGCAGCGCGGTCCCGGCCGGGCGGTGGCGGGGTCGGCCAGCGGCCCTGCGGGCCGGGACCCGGCCCGCAGGATCATCGGGCCGAGGGTGCCGGCGTCGACGCTGCGCAGCCTGACCCGCCCCTCGGCCGCGTCCTCGATATCGGCGACCGTGCGGATCTCGTCCAGCACCCATTCCGCGTCGAGCCGCACCGCCAGCCGGGCGGCCTGCCCCAACCGCTCCAGCGCGACATCCCGCCGGTTCTCCTGAAGGGCGATGAGCCCCCGGCGCAGCGCACTGCGCATCCGGGCGGTGGCGTTGAGGGTACGTACGCTGTCGGCGCCCGCCAGCTCCTGGAGCGGGGAGTGCTCGGGATGATGCCAGCGAGCGGTGACCGGGGCGTGCACGTCCCCGATGGACACCATGGCGAACTGCAGCTCCGTCTCCAGCGGGTCGGCGTCCGAGTCGGCGACCAGGGTGAGCAGATAGTCGCGCCGGCCCTGTTCCCACTGGTACGTCGGGAAGCTCCAGCGGTGCGGCCGGCCGCTCTCGGGCAGCCCGCCGAGCCGGTGCGGCCGGGGCGTCTTCTCGGCGAGCGACACCTGCCGTACGGAGGGCCGTACCGTCACCTCGATCGGCAACTGCGGTGTGTGCACCCGGCGCAGCCGCTGAATGGCCCCCGTGATCGTCTGCCCGAGCCCTTCGTCGATGAACTCGGCCGTACCGTGCAGCCGTTCGGCCAGCTTGAGCAGCGGGTCGGGCTTCCAGTCCACCCCCACGGCGAACACGTCGCATGTGAACTGGCCCGCGCAGGCGTCCAGTTCCTCCTCCAGCCGGTCCTCGGTGGAGAAGCTGCTGCCGTCGGTGATCAGCACCAGATGGCGTACGGACACCGGCCGGCCGGTGAGCAGGGCGCGCGCGCCGGCCACCCAGGCGGCATACCCGGCGGGACGCGGCCCCTCCCGGTGCAGCGGGAGCGAGCCCGCGACGAACGCGGCCCGGCGTCGTACCCCCTGGTCGGCGACGGCCCACTCGTCGTCGTCGCGCGGAAAGCACCGCACCGGTGCCGGCCCGCTGCCCAGCACGGTGAAGGAGATACGGTCGGGCAGCGCGCGCAGTGCCGCCGGCAGGGCGTGCCGGACGGCCGCCCGGTTGGACTCGGCGACGTCCACCGCGATCATCACGGCGAGCTGGACGGCGGGCAGGTCGGTGGGGGCGCCGTCGGCGGCCACGTCGACCCGCAGATGCGCCTCGATCTTCGCGCTGCGGTGCGGGCGCGGATCGCCGCCGAGATCGACGTGCAGCCGGATGCCCGGCTTCGACGGCCGGGTGGTGTGGCTGCTCATCTCCTGTTTCACCGCTCCTTCACCTTCGTCGCCGGGCACCGTTCCCCTCCCATGCGTCAGATCACGGTCTGTGGCCGTACCGCGTGCATCAGGTCCACGAGGTCCTGGCGCGCTTCGGCCTGGTGGTGTGTCGCCAGCCGCTTGTACTGCGTCTCCAGTTGCTCGCGCAACGCCCGCTCCGGAGCGCTCAGCCGGCGCAGGGCGCGGGCCGTGAGCCGTCCGGCACCGCTTCCCGGCAGGCCGGGACGGTCACTGAGGCCGTGCACCGCGTCCAGTTTCCACTCGAGGAGCTCGGTGCTCAGCCGCAGTGCCTCGTCCTCCGACAGACCCGGCTCCCCGTCGCCCGGACGCCGGCCCTCCATGCCCCGCAGCTCGGCCAGCGCCGCGTCGACCTCGGTGGGCACGGGCAGCGGATCACCGTCCCCGGGCAGCCGGGCCGCGCGGATCCGCAGGGACGCGATCCGGGCGACGGTGTGGTCCAGCGTCCCCGCCCGCACCCGGCCGAGCACGTCGATGGCCGTCCGCCGGTCACGCGCCCGCAGTGCCAGCCTGGCGAGCCCGAGGGCGGCGCCGCCGTGTGCGGGATTACGGGCGAACACCGCCTCGTACAGTTCCTCCGCCGTCGGCTCGGCCGTCGCGTCGCCGAGCCACTCCGCGCAGTAGGCGAGGGCCAGCTTGGGCGCGTACTCGCCGGGCAGTTCGAGATGCACCTTGTTGAAGTGGTCCCGGGCCTCGCCGACCTGGCGCGGGTCCTCGTCGAGTTCGGCGCCGCGCAGCGCGAGCAGGGCGCGGTGCCACTCCAGCCGCCACCGCCGTACGGCCGACGGTCCGGGGATGGAGTCCGCGGTGTCGAGTTCCTCCTGGGCCCGCTGCCAGTCGTCGGTGGTGTTCCGGCCCAGCAGGACACGCACGTTGTGCAGACTGATCTCCACCGAGTGCGGCCGCTCGTCCTCCTGCTCCAGGAGCCGGTCCGGGTCGTAGCCGCTGCTCACCTCGAACCGCGCGGCCTGCGGATCGCCCGGATAGGGCCTCGGCACCGGCAGACAGGCGGCGATCTCGGCGGGGGTGGGCGCGCCGAGGTCGAGGATCGGTGCCACGGGCGGCGCGTACCGGTCGCGGTGCGCCCGGTTCAGCCAGTGCTCGATGCCGGGCACCGCACCGAGCCGGGCGCCGAGCAGCCGGGCCGACGGCCGGAAGTGGTCGGAGGGCTCCGGCGGATCGCTCTTGCCGCGCAGCGCGCGGATCTCCCGCAGTGCGCCCCGCAGTTGGCCGACCATCTCGCGGGCGTCCGCGAAACGGCGGCCGGGATCGGTGCGTACGGCACGGTCGACCACCCGGTCGAAGGAGGCCGTGCCGAGACCGGGCACCTCGGTCACGGCCCAGCGGGCGAGCTCCCGCAGGGTGACGCCGACGGTGTGCAGATCGTGGGCGACCGTGGGCGCGGCCGACGTCCCGGTCTCGGGCGCCATGTAGTCGGCCGTGACATGGGCGGGCGGCAGGCTCTGCCCCTGCTCGCGCATCCCGCCGAGATCGATGACCTTGATGCCGTCCCGGTGGTGCACGACGTTCGACGGCTTCATGTCCCCGTACACGAACACCCGTTCACCGTCGGCGTGCAGATGCACGAAGGCCTCGAGGATCTGACAGCCGTACGCCGCGACATGCTCGATGTCGAGCACGGACTCCCCGCGCCGCACCTCCTCGGCGACCTTCGCGAGCGTGCCGTCGCCTACGTCGTCCATGACGATGTAGCCGCCGGTGACCTGCCCGCCGTCGTCCCCGCGGGCGACGAAGTCGCGGATCTGCACGATACGGGGATGCCGTATGGCGACGAGATTGCGGCGCTCGACGTCGGCGAGCCGGGCGCCGTCCTGCTCGTACCGGTTGAGCAGCCCCTTGACGGCGACGACGTCACCCAGATGGGTGTCCTCGGCGAGGTACACCCAGCCCTGACCGCCGTGCGCGATGGGACCCATGACCCGGTACTGGCCGCGCAGCAGATCGCCCTCGGCGAGTTCGGGCCGGTACGAGTAGCGCGCCCCGCACGCCGGGCAGAACCCCTCGATCGGCACGGGCCCCTCGGTGTAGG
The DNA here is from genome assembly GCF_043199595.1 of Streptomyces sp. NPDC048584. Taxonomy (NCBI): domain Bacteria; kingdom Bacillati; phylum Actinomycetota; class Actinomycetes; order Kitasatosporales; family Streptomycetaceae; genus Streptomyces; species Streptomyces sp. NPDC048584. The sequence goes on along the minus strand of NZ_JBICWF010000001.1, from coordinate 840,386 downwards.
GCGGCGCGAAGACGATTCCGCAGCCCGCGGCCGAACAGCTCATCCGGATACGCAGCGGCGCCTCGGCCCGGATGAGCCGCTCCCCGGCGGGACGCGGCTCACGCTCGGGCAGTTCGAGAAGTTCACGTGGCCCGAACTCGCGTGTTTGCGCCGGTAGTTCCGGCAGACCTGGTCCGTCCTGCGCCCGCCCGCACGCGCCGCAGTAGCCGGTGGGCAGTACCGCGCCACCACAGGGGCCGCCGGAGAAGCGCCGGTGCGGACAGCCGGTCATCCTCGGGCTGCCTTGCTCAGATCGGCGCGCAGCGTCCTGATGAGCGCGCGCAGCCGGTTGAGCCGCTGCTGCGGATCCCGTACGTCATCGAGGAGCCGGCGCGTGGCCCGGTGCCGGTCGGCGGTCTCGGTCACGGAGCCGAGGGAGGCGCTGTTGACGATGTCGCGCTGGACGGCCCGGCCGAACTCCGCGCGCTGCAGGCGGTCGAGGAGGCCGTCCGCGTGCCGCAGCAGCGCGGGCAGCAGCAGAAGATCACGGGACGCGGTCCAGCCGGGCCCGCCCTCGTGACGGAAGACGAGCAGCAGCCGGAATCCGAACACCCGTAACCTGGCCAGAAGTTCGATGAGCGCCCCGGGCTGCGCCTCCTCGTCGAGCCCGTCCACGAGCACCGTGACCGGCCGCACGGGCGCACGGTCGCCCGCCCGCTCCGGCCGGCTCCTGGCGCCGCGCAGCCAGTCCCAGTACGCCAGGTACTCACCGGCGGGAAACGTCACCTGATCGAGAGCGTGGTCGATGAGGTCCGGCCTGCTGGCCCCGCCCCGATGGACGACATGGGCGCGGTGCGCCAGCTGCCGCAGCGAGCGCTCCTTCCCGCTCCCCGGAGCCACCACGGTGATCTTCACCGGGTCCTCGTCCGGATCGTCGAACCACCGGCCCAACCGCTCCTCGAACCCGTGATCCCAGGCCCCCGGCGCGCTCAACTCCTTAATGGGCGGTGAGAGTTCGGCAATGCGTTCGACGGGGATCAGATACGAGAAGGAGAGCCGGTTGTCCTCCGGCAGCGCCTCGCCCAGGTCCCCCCGCCAGCTCACGACGACGCCCACCACGCGCGCGGGCCGCCCCTCCTCCGGCCGGGTGCACACACCGGCACCGCTGAACCCGGCCCGCACCACCTCCGACCTGGTGACCGCATCGAGCTGCACACGCTCCCCGCTCGCTCCGCCGATGCGCCCCCACAGACTCATACCGTCGTCGAAGCCCTCCGCGTAACCGGTCGCGTACACCTCCATACCGCCCCACAGCCGGGTGTCCAGCGGAGCACGCCGCGCCTGCGGACGAGGGCTGTCGAGACGCAGCACGGCGACATCCTCACCATCGGCGGCCGCCGGCAGCCAGCCCCCGGGCAGGACCCGTGCGGACACCGGTGGCAGCCCGCCGTTCTCCGCGAACTCCAGCCACATGACGGCATCCGGCTCGCGCACCACATGCGCACAGGTCAGCGCCGTGTACTGGTCGACGAGCACGCCGGCGCCGCAGATCGGCCCGTGTGCGTCCTCGCGTCGCAGTCTGAGTCTCCAGTCCGCACGCAGTTCCCCCATACCGATTCACATTACGTGCAAAGCGTGGGACGTCCCTAGACTTGTGAGCAGGGTGTACCGGTCAATCAACCGAAAGTGGCGGTGTGTTGATATGGCGAACGCGGAACCGATCGGCTTGGCGGAGGCCATCGGCACGGTACGCGCGGAACTGGCCCGGGCCCAGGCCGAGGGCGCGCAGAGCGACTGGCGGTTCCATGTGGAGCAGGTCAGCCTGGAGTTCTCGGTCCAGTTCCACCGCGCCGGCGAGGGCGGAGCGGGCCTGCGCCTGGGCGTCGTCGAGGCCCGCCTGGGCGGCTCGGTGAGCCACGACGCCACCCACCGTATCGAGGTCACCCTGAAACCCCTTCCGCGCCCCGACGGGACGCATCGCGAGGTCGGCCGGTAGCCGGTCCCCTCATTCCTCCTCGGAGGATTCGGACATCGCCTCCAGCGTGGCCAGCGTCGGCGACGACAGCTCGGGATCCCCGCGGAACGACCCCGCGCCACCGGGCTTCGCCATCGGGAAGTTCTCGTAGAACTCCTCCACGGAGTAGCTTCCGTTGTTCTTCCGCAACGCGGCGCGCAGGACCTTGCCCGCTCCGGGGAAGCGGAGTTCCTCGGAATTGCGCGCCACGCCGTACAACACGGCGGCGGCACGTCGCGCTTTGCTGTCCTCCTGGAAGAGGCTCGCGGAGCCGGCGGCCAGCGAACCCGTCCCCACCGCGTCCGCGAGGGCCACTCTCTGCGCGGCGCTCAGATGCGGCAGCAGATGGGAGTACTTCTCCCAGTCCCGCCCCTCCGTCCCGGGGTAGTCGTCCTTCTTGCTCTTCACCACGGTCCCCAGGTCTCCCTGGTATCCCTGGTTCAGCGACACCGTGCCGAACGGCGTCTGCGGCTTGCTCCCGACCAGGGCGCTCTTCGCCGGCACTCCGCGCGCCGTACTGCGTTCGTTGGCCCGCTTCAGACGGGAGGCGCCGTCCGAGGCCTTCTCGACCGCCTCCTCGAAGGGGTTCTCCTCCGTACTGGTTCCGGCGGGGGCGAAACGCAGCGCGTCCTCCAACGCGAACTCGTAATCCATGTCGTCGCTCGACGCGTCGATGTCCCTGTCGTTCATCAGCTCATCGAAATCGTCGTCCCGCATGCGCTGGATCGTGGTGGACGGCGCGAGGGGTCCGCCCGCGATCCGCTGGACCGGGGCGTGGTCATGGTCCGCCAGCACCCGGCGGGCGTTCGCCTCGGCTTCCCGTTCGAAGGAGTCGGCGGGGTCGGAGATCCGCAGACCGCTGCCGTTGTCGGTGCCGGCGACCGGGCCCTGCCGCTGCTGGATGACATGGGTGAGCTCGTGGGCCAGGGTGTGCTTGTCCGCGCCGCCTTCGCCGACGACGATGTGGTGCCCCGAGGTGTAGGCGCGGGCGCCGACCTCGGTCGCGGAGGCCCGCGCCGCGGCGTCGTCATGAACGCGGACACCGGAGAAGTCGGCGCCCATCCGGGGCTCCAACTCGGCCCGGACGGCCGGATCCAGGGGCCGCCCGGGAGTCTTCAGCACCTCGTGCACTCCCGACCGCTGCACCACCGGCGAGGAATCGGGCCGCCGTTCCTCGAGCATGCGGCAGACGGCGGCGTTCCCGACGGAACGCTGAAGAGCCGACATCGCCGTCGGGCTCACGGCGGAGGACGACCGCCGCGCGCTCTCGCCGCCGGAACGGAGCTTCTCGTCGCCGGCCTGCTGGGCGGTCCGCTGAGCACGCATGTCATCCTCCGGTGACCTGATGTACCGAGCCTCCCAGTCTCGTACCCGACCGGCCCGGCATCCAGAGCCGGACGGACGAAACCGAGGGCACAACCCGTTGCCCGAACGGGCACATCCCGGCTGGGCGTGAGCCCTCGGGCGCTCGTGGCCTCTGCCCTGTTGAAAACGGTGAGCACCTTGTGCCTGATCGTCGCTTGCGCGTGGGATGTCGCGTGGTTCATGGCGCCAGCGTGGCGGCCGGATGCGTGCGGGCACGAGTGCCACGCCCCGCACGGAGAGTAGGCGTACGAACCGGCGGAAGCGGGCGGTGCGCAGGATTCCCGCGTTCGGCGGCCCGCCGGGTGACGGGCGAGGGGAGTGGATACTGGCCCCTCCACGCAGACACCGACGAGGAGCGCGACCAAGTGACCGGCGACCACCGCCCAGCACCGCCCACATTCGGCAGCGAACGCGACATGCTGCGGGCGTTTCTCGACTACCACCGCGCGACCCTCGCCATGAAGTGCGAAGGGCTCACCGACGAGGAGCTGCGGCAGCGGTCGATGCCGCCGTCCACCCTGTCGCTGCTCGGCCTGGTGCGGCACATGGCGGAGGTGGAACGCGCGTGGTTCCGCCGGGTGTTCGACGATCACGACGCACCCATGGTCTGGTCCGACAGGATCGACTTCCAGGCGGCGTACGACGCGAGCGCGTCGACCAGGGCCGAGGCGTTCGCGGCCTGGGAGGCCGAGGTGGAGTACTCACGCGGTGTCGAACGGGAGGCGGAGTCCCTGGACCGGGCCGGGTACCAGCCACGATGGGGCGAGGAGGTGTCGCTGCGGATGGTGATGGTGCACGTGCTCCTGGAGTACGGCCGCCACAACGGGCACGCGGACTTCCTGCGCGAAGGCGTCGACGGGACCGTGGGAGCCTGAGCCCGGGGTCGCCTTCGGTCGGGGACAGATTGGTCGGGGGGCCGTGGCTGACTCACACCTGCACGGTGACAGGGGGCTTCGCCGGCCGCCGGCAGAAGTGCGGCTCGACAGGCACAGGCCGGCCCAGCTGTACGAGGCCCCCTACGGTCCCTCTACACGCCCGAGGAGGCGCCCGGCCAGGCTGATCTGCTTCAGGTCCTCCGGTGTCCCTACGACCACGAGCCGGACTGGAGGCCCGCGGTCGCGGAACTGTGGGGCCCGTCGTGATCCTCCGTGTGCCCACCGTCCAGCGGCGCGGTCTCCGCGCCGAGCTGTGCGACCCGGGCGCGCCGTCCGCCGAACTCGGACGGCGCATTCTCCCCGCCGAGCGCCAATGGGCGGGGCGGCCGGCTCTGGCGGGACCGTTCACGAGGTGTCGGGGACCGGGCCATGAGCCGAGCGGGCCGCACCCTGGAACGGTGTGCGTCCTTGGCGTCAGTCGGTCGATGGCGTGCGGTCCGTGGGCCCACGGCCGGGAACCGAGGCGTGCTCCGGGCTCTGGGCGGGGGCGGGGACGCGGTCTGTGGAGGAGGGGGCGGCGAAGATCTCGTCGAGGGCGGTGGCGTCGATGGCGCGGTCGAACCAGAGATCCAGGAGCGGCATGTCCGCGCAGGTGATGACGCGCTGTCGGATCTCATCCGTCAGGGAGAAGCCGCGGCGCTCCATCAGGCGCAGCAGCTGTTCGGCCTTTCCGGCCACGCGTCCTTCCTGCCGTCCTTCCTCCTGTCCTGCGAGGCGGGCGTCGCCCACGATGGTGCCTTGCCTGGGGGTGAAGAGGGTTTCCATCAGGTTCCTCCAGAGTTTCCGGGCGTGCTCACTGCCCAAGCCGTCCTCGATCAGACCCGCCAGGTCGTCCCGCGCTTCGCGGTCCGTGTCCTGGGCCAGTGCCTCGCCCACCACCGTCAGTATGCCCTCGATGTCCGGGTCGTTGCTGTGGATCCACAGGCAGAACGCGGCGAAGTCCAGATCGGCCGAGGGGTCCTGGACCCGGTTCATACGCGGAACGTTCGCCGGGCCCAGTACGTGAGGCACGGTCACCTGGGTGGCGCGCCCCAGACCAGTGCGCAAAGGTCTGGTCGCCCATGCCGCCGTCGCCGTGTCCACGCACAGGACCAGCAGGACGACTTCGAGCTTGTACCGGTCACGCAAGTACGCGACGTAGTACGGCCAGGAGGTCTCCGTTTTCGAGGTAGCAGCCGTACGACATGTCGGCGCCCGAGCCCTCACCGCGTCCGGGAGTCCTCGGCCCCGTAGCCGAGGGCCTCGCGGTTGATGAAACGGTCACTGAGGTCGCGCACCGGCGTGGGAGCGGGCTTCCGCGCGGGGGACTTCTTCGAGGCAGGGGCGGACTTCTTGCCGCCTACCCGCTTGGCCGGTGCCGACTTCGCCTGCTTGGCGTTCTTCGCGGCCGGCGTATTGCGGGCCGCGTACTTCTTGCGGAGCTCCGAGAGTTGCTCGCGTTCTCGAACGGCCACGTTGCCGGGAAGGGCGTCGGTGAGGGCGCGGGCCCGGCTGAGCGCGTAACGCGCCGCATGCCAGTTCCTTTTGCCGATCGCCGCGCGGGCCAGGTGGAGGGCCTGCTGCAAGGCCTTGATCTTCGCAGGCTGCCGCCGGGGTATCTCGGACTCCGCCCCACTGCTCCGCCGCTGCCCGGCGGCACGGGTGCCCCAGTCCGTGCCCGAGGTCAGGACGACGACCGATCGGGGGTTGCTGCTCTGGCTTCGGCGTACCACGTGCGTTGGTTCCCAGGGTGAGCGACAGGTGTCGGACCCGCCCTCGGCGAACGGGCCCGGATGACTTGCAGGGAGCGTACACCACTGCGGACGCGCGTTGGCATTGTCAACGCGATTTATCCGTCCCGAAGGTGATTGTGGCGTACGCGTACGGCTCGCCCTCACGTGGTGCGCGGGACCAGGAGCGGGTGGTCAATTGCGGGAGTATGCCCTCGGTCAGGGCGTGCCGGGGGAGGGAGAGGGCGAACTCCTCCTCGACGGCCGCCAGCAGGCGGCGTTGGCGGTCGGCTTCGCCGACGTCGTGGAGGAGGCGGTCCGGGTCGAGCGCGTCGGGTACCGGACCCGAGCGTTCGACGTCCGTGCCGCGCAGCGTGTACGCGTACAGCTCCTCGCCCCGCTCGGCGACCGACAGATGGAACAGTCCGCCGTCGCCGTCGCGCGCGCGGCGTGCCCACAGCACCACGGCCCGGCCGTCGCGCGAGGCGGCCGCGGCCGGGGAGACGAAGAAGCCGTCGGGCGTCGATCTCCGCGGGGCCGCGTCGACGCCGAACGCCCACCCGGACTCCGTCCGGCCCACCGCGACCACGGCCCGGTCCTCCCACGGCGCCAAGTCGTCCCGCTGCCGGTAGTCGTAGGGGAACCACCCGTCGGGCAGGACGGGCGGAGCCGTCAGGCCCGTGCTCCCGTCCTCCCCGATCAGGCCGGGCAGTGCCTCCGGCTCCGCGCCCTCCACCCACAGACACCGGTAGGAGTCGTACGGGGTGTCCCACCGCGCGGGCTCCGCCAGCCAGCACAGTCCCGGCGGGTCCAGGTCCGGCACCGGGCGGGGCGGCCGGCCGGACCGGCCGGCCCTAGGTGTGGCCAGCAGCTCGAGACCGCGCTCCCGTGTCACCACCGGGCCCAGCACGGGGTCGCCCAGCAGACCGAGCGGCGCCAGCAGGTCCGGTCCCGGCGGTGACCACGACGGCAGCGCGGCCCGGATCGTCCGCCATGCCGCGTCCGTGTTCCCCCGCCTCGCCGACTCCCGCGCCTCGGCCACCGCCCGGCCGAACGCGCCGCCCGGCGCGTAGCGGTAGGACCGGTCGCGTATGCGGGTGAGGATCACGTCCGCGGCGGCGGTGATGTCGTCAGCGGTCCCGGCACCCAGCAGGAACCGGTGGGGACCGGGGCGGCGGCAGGTGTCCCGCAGGTGCCTGGCGGCCATGACGGGGACCAGTTCGTCCGTGTAGAGGGGGTCGGCGACGAGTTCGCCGAATCCGTGGCCCCCACCGCTGTGCGACAGCGCCGCCAGCTGGTGCAGCATGCCCCGCGCGCGGGGCCGTCCGTAGCGCTCCGCCTCCGTGAGGAGCTCCCGGGCCGTCTCCCACCTCCCGCTCAGCGCCTCGTCCCGGGCGCGCTCCACGTCCGCGTCCAGGGCCCGGGTGGTGTCGTTCACGAAGCCGGGTACGCTCGCCCGGCCGGCGTGGAAGTGCTCGTACATCCGCTGCATGTACGCGCCGAACGACGGATACCGGTCCGGGAGTTCACCGCTCCACCCCTTGTAGACGTACAGGGCCCACTCCCCGTCCTCGTTCGTGTCACCGGGATCCAGCAGGGCGTAGGACATGTCCGAGTCCGTCTCCAGCCGCAGTGCCCGCCGCCACATGCCGGCCAGCAGCACCTCCTCCTCGGTCGAACGCCCGGTCAGCCCCTGCTCGTAGAGCGGGGTCATGTCGAAAGGATCCCCGAACCAGTCGATCTCGTGCGCCGCGCCCAGCCGGTGGACGGACCCCTCGTCGAGCCGCCAGCCGTTACTGGCCGCGAGGAACCGCCGGTACGACGGAGGGAGCCGCACACCCAGGCGCTCCTCGGCGGCGGCCACCTGCGCCTCCGTCGCGGGCGCGGCGGCGAGCGCGAGGTCGGCCAGGGTCACGCCGCCCTCCGACAGGTCCTCTACGTCGTCCTCGCCCGGAACCCATTCCTCCTGCCAACGGCGGAGGAACTGCTGCCAGTCGATACGGTTCCCGGTGGTCTCGATCACGGGCCGATTGTGGCAGCCGGCACTGACAGCCGAGGGTGGCGGGCACGGCCGTTCGCCGCTGATCAAGGACCAGCCATTCCGAGTCCCCAAGTCGCGGCCGGAGCGACGGTTTCCGGCCGATGCGTGTCCGGGCTGTTGCCTTGCCCACCCGGGCGGTGCCTACAGTTGCGCCGCTCAGGGGGAGTGGACCAGACCATTCCTCGCCTGAGGGGCAGTCATCGCCGATGCGTATGACTGGTCGTCACCCGGGCGGGGCAGATCACTCCTGGCATGCGTGCTGACGTGGGCATGGCAATCGCGTGGAACCATGAAACGGGAGTGGATTTGAAGGTGCAGAGAAACGCTCGAAGAAGGATCGCGGGCCTCGCGGCCATCGCGCTCCTGACCGGGCTGGTCCAGGCCGCTCCGGCCCTGGCGGCCCCCGAACCACCGTCACCGGAACCCGACAGCAGTCGCCCCGCGGAGCCGGCCGCCCGGGTGCAGGACCCGGGCAAGAGGCTGGGCAAGGACTGGAAGTCCTCCGCCGACCGGGCCGTGACCACGGCGACGGACGCGGGCGGGCTGAGGATCCTCGTCGCGGACAGCAAGGACGCCTATCAGTGGCGGACGGTCGCCACCCTCGCCGAGCCCGGTATGCCCGCGGACACGTGGATCGGCAACGCGTGCGTGATGGACCGGGACCATGTGGCCGCCGTCTACGCGCCGCGTACGTTCACCAACAAGCCGGACCTGATGCAGGGCGGCGCGTTCACCGCTGTCGTCGACGTGAAGACCGGCACGGTGACGAAACTTCCGTTCACCGCCTCGCTCGCCTACTTCGACCCGACCTGCAACCCCGAGACCGGCACCGCCGCGTTCACGGCCTTCCGCGATGACAGGACCCGGCTGCTGACGGTCACGACCAACGGAAAGACCACCGCGGACGCCTCCGTGAACGGGCAGGTGACCTCGGCCGTGCCCGTCGACGACGGCCTCGTCGCCGCACGGGGACACGACCTCGTCCACTTCAGCCCCTCCGGGAAGACCCGCACCCTGGCCGGTGCGGACGGCGTCCCCTTCCAGATCCGTCCCACGCGTGACGGGGTCGCCTTCCTGGACCGCTCGGGTGAGAAGGCCCGGGCGCGGCTGTGGACCGGGAGCGGTGAGCCGTCGACGCTGGCGTCCGGCAAGGTGGGAGACATCGCCCTCGAACAGGGGGTGGGCGGGCGGGTGTTCCTCACCGGGCAGGCGGCGAAGGCTCCTGTGGCCGGCAGCGGAGTGACCGTCCTGGACGTGCCGGCCGACACCGCTGTGTCGAGCCACGGCAGGCTCGCCGTCGAACCCGTCCTCGGCCCCGGCGTACGCACCGGCCTGGACCACATCAAGAACGCGGGCAAGGGGTTCACCAAGTCCGAACCGTCCCCCGACACCGCCCGCACCGGGCAGGGGCCCGCGGCCGCGACCGCCACACCGCTGACCGTCGAGAGCACCGCGACCACCACCGGCGAGAAGCTCACCCAGACGGTCCCGGACACGACCGCCACCACCGGCAAGGAATCCTTCTCACCGGCTCTCCCCGCCAACGGCAAGCAGAGCGCGCGAGCCGCACTGGCCGCCGACGCGCGGGCCAACAACCCCGTCGACACCGACCGTTGGTGCTCCGTCCCGCGCAACGACGTCAAGGCGCTCGCCCTTCAGCCGACCCCGAACCAGGTCGAGTGGGCCGTCGACATGGCGATCCGCGGTGAACTGCGCGCCCAGTGGATCAAGCAGGGAGGCTGGCGCTCCCAGACGGGGCTCGGCACCATCGACCCGCAGGGCCTCTTCCCGCCGCCCACGCTGAAGGGCGGCGGACGCATCCCCGCCCAGGTGCTGCTCGGTGTGCTCGCCCAGGAGTCGAACCTGTGGCAGGCCGAATCCGGCTCCGTACCCGGCCAGATGGGCAACCCGCTGGCCGCGATCGCCGGGTTCTACGGCCACGACGGCGAGACGTCCGACGAGTACTGGCGCATCAACTGGAACAAGTCGGACTGCGGTTACGGCGTCGGCCAGGTCACCGACGGCATGAGGCTCGCCGGCTACGAGAAGGAGGGCGAGACCTCCCTGGCGCCGAACGCGCAGAAGGCCGTCGCCCTGGACTACTCGGTCAACATCGCCGCGTCGATGTACATCCTCGCGGACAAGTGGAACCAGATCCACACCTCGGGCCAGACCATCACGGTCAACAACGACGACCCGTCCAAGCCGGAGAACTGGTTCGCCGCGCTGTGGAACTACAACCTGGGCTTCAACCCGAACAAGGGCGACGGCAAGCCGTGGGGCCTGGGCTGGTACAACAACCCGGCGAACCCGTTCTACCCGCCGTCACGGCACCCGTTCATGAGCGACCCGCGTGACGCCGCGAAGCCCCAGAACTGGCCGTACGAGGAGAAGGTGATGGGCTGGGCCGCCTGGTCCATGGACACCGGCTACTCCTACGGCACCGACGGACGGCAGGACTGGCCCGGTGAGTCCGGGTTCGCCAGTGCCGGTTTCCGGCCCGCCTGGTGGGTCAACCCGGGGCAGCGCGACCGGGTGAAGCCGCCGCTGGACGCGTTCTGCAACTCCACGAACAACTGCGACTCCGCCAACCCGCCGGACTGCCCCGACGCACAGTGCTACGAGAAGTACTGGTGGCGCGGATCGAACGTGACGTGGAAGGCGAACTGCGACGCCGACTGCGGCAACGAGAACATCAAGTACGTGACACTGCGCGAGGAACCGGGGCGCGGCTTCCGGCTGCAGTACGGCAACTCGGAGTGCGGCGCCGCCCCGGCCGGGGCACTGATCGTGGACTCCCTCCCCGACAGCACCCAGACCTACAGCGACTGCGGTTCGTCGGGCACCGACTCCGGAAGCTTCCAGTTCACGTTCCATCCCAACCCGGCGGCGACCGGACCGGGGCTCGGCCCGTACGAGGCCAAGGGCGACCTGCACCAGATAGGCGGCGGACACGGCGGCCACTTCTGGTACACGCACACCCGCGACACCGCCCATCTCGGCGGCTCGGGCGGCCGGATGACCATCGACGGCACCTGGACCCTCGGCAGCAGCGTCGAATGGGCCCGCGTCTACGCGCACATGCCCGACACCGGGGCGCACACCCAGCAGGCCCACTACGTCATCAAGGGGGTCGAGGGCGGCGACCGCGACCGCTACATCAACACCCGCTTCGGTGAGAACACCTGGGTGGAGCTGGGCGTCTACCGCTTCACCGGCACCCCGCGAGTGGAGCTGACGAACACCACGGAGGACGGCACCGCGGACGAGGACGTCGCCTGGGACGCGGTCGCCTTCCAGCCGCTGTCGGGCAAGCCGAAGCACATGGTCGTCGCCATGGGCGACTCCTACACCTCCGGTGAGGGCTCCGGGAGTTACTCGCCCGAGTCCGACCGGGGCCACGGCAAGAGCAGCTGGAACGCGTGCCGGCGCGGCGACAACTCCTGGCCGCGCAAGGTGAAGCTGCCCGGTCAGAGTTCCAGCATCGGCACCCTCTCGGACGGCAGCAGCACCGCCGTCGACTACCTGGACGTCAGTTGCTCGGGCGCGCACACCTGGCAGCTGACCTCGGGAGACCCCACACCGTGGGGGAAGATCGGCAACTACCATGAGAAGAGCCAGCTCGACTCCGGCGTCCTCAGTGACGACACCACCCTGGTCATGCTGACCATCGGCGGCAACGACGGCGACAACTTCACCAACGCCGTGACCAATTGCTACGTCATCGGGGTGTGCGATCCCGACGACTACAAGGGCAAGGTCGACACGGCGGTCGCGGACACCGAGTCGGTCATCCACCAGATCGCGGGCGCCGCGTCGAAGGCGCAGATCGTACTCATGGGCTATCCCCGGCTGGTCAGCGAGGACAAGTGCACCGCGGTCAACTCCGCGCTGAACGAACTGGCCGACTATGTCCGGGACAAGCAGAAGGCCAAGGTCGAGGAGCTGAAGAAGGCCGGCGTCAAGGTGGAGTTCGCCGACGCGATCCCCGCGTTCCGGGGCCACGGGGTCTGTGACAGCGACGAGTGGATCAACGGCGTCGTCGCCGGCCCGAACGGCGACGGAGACTTCCACGACGGCGACCCGGCCAACCAGGCCCCGTGCCTGCCCTGGCCCGGGGAGAACATCTGTGCCAGCCTCGAGTCGTTCCACCCGAAGAACGCCGGCACCACGGGCTACGCCGGGGTGATGAACCAGAAGCTGGCCGACATCGGATACAAAGGCAGTTAGTGGGATCTGACACAACCGGCAGTGCGGTGGTCACGAGGCGGGCGACCGGCCTCGTGACCACCGGCTGTCTCACCGTACTGGCCGTGCTGATCGTCGTCCTCGGCACCGTGGCCTCCTGGCTGTGGTATCGCGCCTGGCACGACGGGAAGACCAACGACGAGCGCAGGGAAGCGGCGTACGCCTCGGTCCGCCAACAGGCCCGTGACACGGCGGACGAAACGGCCCGCGCCCTCGGCACGGCCGGCACCACCGACGCCGACGCGCTCACGGAAGTGATCTGGCGGCACTCCGAGGCCCCCGTGATCACCTACGACGCGTCCCGCCACGAGTTCACGGCCACGGCCATGAGTCACGCCGAATACCCCAGGAAGGCCATACTGCACGGCGGTGGGCCCGACATGGTGAGCCAGTGTTTCGTCGTCGCCTACACCCGGCACCCCGGCCGGGCGTGGACGTCACGCGTGTCCGAGCGGGCCGCCGACGCGTGCCGTCCGGGCACCGGCATCAGCGGCGCGGTCGACCTCGCGCGCACCCGCATCGCGAACATGCACACCGAGGACCTGACGCGGGCCGGAGTGCGGAAAGCCCTCGACCCCACCGGACAGCGGCGCACCTACGACGTCAGGAGCGCGGCACACGAGGGAGACACCGCGACCGTCTCCCTCCTCGTCACGGCCCCGGACGCGACAACCGCCCAGTGCTACCGCTTCACCCGTCCCGTCCAGGACGTCAGCGGCCCGAACCCCGCGACAGCGGTCCCGGCACTCTCCTGCTGAGCTCCCGCCTCGTCGCACCCCGAGCCCGACAGGGGGCGGCCTCCGGTCGTCACCGAGCCGAGCCGCGGCGCGGTCGCCCGGGGCCCCCGTGAGGGGTTGTCGTCCGACGGCTCCCGGCCGTGGCGCCTGGCCGGCCTGGCGTGTGCCCTGCACCTGTGCCGCGCCGGATGGCGGGGCCCTGCTGGAGGCGTCCGACGGTGTGGGCGGCCGCCCGGAGAGCCGGGGCGCGAGAGGGCGGGCTCCTCAGTCGCGGCCGCGGGCGTGCTTGAACCGCGCGAGCCCGTCGGCGAGGTCGATGACCGGTTCCGGATAGTCGAGTGCGTCGCGCCGGTCCGCCGGGAGGCGCCAGGGCTCGTGCACCTTCCTCCCCTCCACGCCCGCGAGTTCGGGGACCCAGCGGCGTACGTAGCTGCCGTCCGGGTCGAACCTCCTGGCCTGGACGAGGGGGTTGAGGACGCGGTGGGGGCGGGTGTCGGTGCCGGTGCCGGCGACCCACTGCCAGTTCAGCTGGTTGTTGACGATGTCGCCGTCCACGAGGAGGTCCAGGAAATGCCGGGCGCCGATCCGCCAGTCGACGTACAGCGTCTTCGTCAGGAAGCTCGCCACCAGCAGGCGCGCGCGGTTGTGCATCCAGCCCTCGTGGCGCAGCTGGCGCATGGCCGCGTCGACGACCGGATAGCCCGTCCGGCCCTCCCGCCATGCGGCGATGTCCTCGGCGGCGTCGTCCTCGTTCCGCCACCGGTCGTGGCGCGTGCGGTAGTCCTCGGCCGACGCGCCGGGCCGGGCGGCCAGCACCTGGTGGTGGAAGTCCCGCCAGCACAGCTGGCGTACGAACGCCTCCGCGCCCGGCCCGCCGTGTTTCCGGGCGTGGTGCACCAGCTCCACGGGTGACAGCGCTCCGAAGTGCAGGTACGGCGACAGCCGGGACGTGGCGTCACCCGCCAGGTCGTCGTGCCGGTCCCCGTAACGGGACAGTCCGGAACGCGACCACTGTGCGAACCGGTCGCGTCCGGCCGACTCCCCACCGGTCGGCAGACCGGGCGAGGCGCCGGCCGGCTTCGCCCGGTCCGGCGGCGGCTCGCCGCGCATCCCGCCGGGGACGCGCACGGTCCGCGGCGCGGAGAGCGGCTCCCTCAGCGGCTCCTGCGACCAGCGGCGGAAGTACGGGGTGAACACGGCGAAGTGGTCGGAGCCGGCGGGGGTCACCGCTCCCGGGGCGACAGCGGTGATCACCGTCTCGTGTACGCGCAGTACGGTACCGGTGCCGCGGAGTTCCTCGCGCCGCCGCTCCTCCCGGCGGTGGGCGTACGCGGTGACGCCCGCGGCCATGTGCACCTCGGTGGCTCCGCACTCGGCGGCGACCTCGCGGACCTCACGGACGACCGGTCCGTTCCGGATCAGGAGCCGGCCGCCGCGGCGGCGCAGCGAGGCGTCGAGGTCGTTCAGGCAGTCGGCGAGGAAGGCACTCCGGTTGGGCGAGTCGAAGCCTGCCGCGTGGATGCCGGGATCGAGTACGAACAGCGGCACCACCTCGTCCGCCGCCTTCAGCGCGGCGCGCAGCGGGAGATGGTCGTGCAGACGCAGGTCCGAGGTGAACAGGACGACCGCGACGGTCATGGCGTCACTCCTGGCGCAGTGATACGTGAACGGGTGCCTCGTGCTCCACGCCCCGTCGGGGACGCCGGCGCCGGATGCGTCGCGGGCGGCGCGGGACGCGAGGGGAACCGCCTGCCCAGTCCTGCCTCCAGGACCGCCGTCATGGGCACACGCGCCGGCCGGCCGCGCCGGCTCCCGCGCGTCGCCCGAACGCTCAACCGGACGGACCCCCGCGGCCCGCCGCCTGGTCGGCCCGGCCGCCGGCGCCGAGCAGTCCCGTCGCCGAGAACGGCTCCGCCGCCGCGAGCCGCGGCAGTTCGCGCCGGGACAGCCAGGTGACGACCGGCGGCATCGCGGCCCGCACGAACTGGGTCGAGCGCAGCCACCGGGGGACGTACACGGACGCACGGCGACGCTCGACGGCGGTGACCAGCCGCCCCGCCACGTAAGCGGCCGGGAACACCTTGCGTGCCGGAGCCGGCATATGCCCGCGCAGCTCCCGCAGCACCGCGTGCTCGTCGGCGTCACGCACCATGTCGGTGTCCGTCCAGTTGATGTAGGCGATCCCCACGCCCACCCGCCGATGGGCGACCTCGGCCCGCAGCGCGTGGGCGAACGACTCCACCCCCGCCTTCGACGCGCAATAGGCGCTCATCATCGGTGCCGCGCCTATCGACGCGAGTGACGCCACTTGCAGGAGGTAACCGCGCGTATCGATCAGGTCGGGCAGGAACGTGCGCGCGGTGATCGCGCTGCCGATGAGGTTCACCTCGACGACGCGGCGCCAGACGGCGGGATCCGACTCGGTGAACGGACCGCCCTCCGCCACCCCCGCGTTCGCGACGACCACCGAGACAGGCCCGAGCCGGGCCCGGATCTCGGCACCGACCCGGTGCATGCCGAGGTCGTCGGTGACATCCGCCTCCCAGCACACGGAGGTCCCTGTCGGCAGCGAGTCCCTGACCCGGGCCAGTGTGCGCTCCTCCCGGCCCAGCAGCGCCACCCGCGCGCCCCGCTCGACCAGTACCTCCGCCATCGCCGCCCCGAGGCCGCGCGCGGCCCCGGTCACGACGGCGACGCGACCGGCCAGAGGCCTGCGGACGACCGGCATGGCTGCCCCCTTTCCGCGGTGAGTCTGTCCGGCCCACGCTAGACGTCTTCCGGCAAGGGGGCATGTCAGCCGCTCCCTGACGGCCCGGCCCGGCTCCGGTACCGGAGGAAGCGGAAGCCTGCGCGCTCATGACGGTCGGTCTCCGTCGACACTCGCGCACTCGGCCGAGAGCCTGAAGTCCGTGAGCGAGGACACGGCGCAGGAGAACGAGGGTCGCGCGACCTTCGAACTCGTCCAGAACGGCACGACGCGTTCAAAGGATCCCGACGGCAGCGAAGGCCGCTTCGACTGCCGCGACCTTGGAGGTCATCCGGTGTGCGGGCAGTGCCCGGAACAGAGTCCGCGCGCTGGCCACGACCGCGCGTCGGCTGTCCGTGAACTGCGAGGTCCGCGACAGCCGCTGCGTGAGGGCCAGATAGAACATGGCCGCCACCTCAGCCGGGCTCAGTTCGAGTGAGCCGTCGTCGGCCTGTGCGGTGAACAAGTGGAAGGCGGCCTTGTTGTGTATCCCGCTGTTCACGTGCACCCCGCCCCAGTCACCGGCCCGGGTATGGGGCAGCACGCGGAACTGGTCCATGTGCGCCGGCTGCCCGAATCGAGGCGGGTCCGACAGGTCCCGGAACGGCTTGTCCCCGGGCAGCAGGTTCTCACCCAGCAGCCAGTCCCAGGTGCGGGGATCCTCCTTCCCCGAGTTGGCGACGATCGTTCCGAAGATGTCGGAGTAGGACTCGTTGAGGGCCCCTGGCTGGAAGGCGTATTCCAGACGTGCGGTGTGGTCCGTGACGCCGTGGAACATCTCGTGCGCCACCACGTCCCTGTTGGCGGACAGAGAGAGCAGTTCGTCTCCACGAAGCACCTGGCCGTAGACCATCTGCCGCCCGTCCCAGAAGGCATTGATCCACTGCCTGGGGCCGGGACTGCTGTCGGCGACGACGCAGTTGATGGTCGACCGCATGGGACCACCCCGTCCGTCAATGTTGTCCCGTCGCAGCACATCGCGCAGGAACTCGGATACCGCGACGGCGTTGACGTGGGCGCTGACGGCGCTCGGTGTCCAGCTCGGCGGATCGGTGACGAGGGCACCCGGCAGCCGATCATGGTCGACGGAGGGGTCACCGAAGTCGAAGCCGAACGTCTCCACATGGTGGACGGGATCGTTCATCACCAGGCTTTCGCCCTGCCGTGAGGCGAGGAAGGTGCGATCGACGCCGAAGCTGTCGGCCGCCGTCTGCATTTCACCAGTGGTCATGCTGGGTGTGCGCGGCAGGATGGATACGACGTGCCCGTCGTGAGCGTCCACCACGTAGTCGACGAACCTGGGCGGCTCGAATGGGCTTTCCTCGCCCGGCTGGGAATCAACCGTGCCGTCCAGGGTCACCGGCACGTCTTCGAGGATGTACACGAGCCGCCAGCGAGACGCGGTGGCGTCGAAGTAGTGGTTCAGGCGAGGAACCACACCGGCCAGGACGGGTACATAACCATGCGGCCCGGCGGCGGCCGCTGCCAGGGCGTCGCCCGCCGAGACGGTGGCGACCGGGTCAACCCCCTGGGGCTCGCCGAGCGCTGAGTCGATGCCGATCAGATCGTTGTCCTTGTCGAGTTCCACAGTCACCAGTGAGCCGTAGACCGGGATGTCGTTCAGCGTCTGACGGAACTTCACCGTGCGGGTGCCGGTGAGCGGGAGCGTTTCCGTGCCGATCGTCTTGAAACGGCTGGTGACTCCGTTCGCCACCGGAGCGTTGAAGGACGGCACTGTCGCGCTCGCCAGGGCCTGGCCGAGGTAGCGACGCGCCGCCGTCTCGGGATCGAGGTCGCGCTCGCTCTCGAGCCCCTCCGGCCTGACCCCGGGACGTTCGGCTTGCTCCTCCTGCAGTCGCGCGACGGTGCGGGACGACGACTCGTCGAACGTGTGGAACGTGAAGTTGCTCAGACCATTGTCTGCGGCTTGTTGATCGGGCATGAAGGTATTCCTTCTTGAGCAGGGTGCCGGGGTTTCGCGAAAAACTCGCTCACCGCTCCCGCTGCTTCGCCGCCGGTCAGGAATCGCTGCTGCCCATGATGGTCCAGCATGAGTCGAATGCCCGGCTGGTTCCCATGAGAACCGAGGCGCCCCCCGGGGTCGCCGCTCCACCGGCGTTGTGCGTGAAACTCCCCCATATCCAAAGTAGCTTCAGCGTATTCGCGCCGCATCTCGGGACATCCGGGAGATGCCCAGGATCCGCACTGGACTGACAGGCCATGACAGCCGTAGACCTCTGGCTCGGGAGACTCGGGTTGTCCAGTGGGCGTCGCCGGGTCGACCCACGGCGCGGCAGGGAGAGCGACTTGCCGCGCCTACAGCGCACAGGCGCCGGACCGAGACAGCTGCCGCCGCCCCCGTCCCGACCCGCTGAGCAGCAGGTGGAACAAGGTGCGGCGGCATCCGCGGGTCAGATGTCCGGGAAAGACCAGTGAGCGCCGTGACCTGGCGTGATGGGCGTGTGATGACCGCTGACCTGCGCGAATGACCCTTCGGTTCTTTCACGCTGGCCTCGCGCTTTCACGCGGAGGGGCGTCCAGTGGGTGATCAGAAACGCGGAAAGTGCTCCTGACCTGCAACGATAGGACTTGCTGAGGGTCCTGTTGGCTGCGAGGAAAGAAGCACTTCCCAGGTGAAGAAGCGTATCGGGTCCTGTCCTCGTGTCCGCGTCGAGGGCGGCGGTCGTTCGGGTGGTCTCCCAGGCCGGTGCGGTGCTGCTGGTCGAGACGGTTCGCAAGTCCGGTCTGGATGCCGCAATATCGGCGGCGCTTGAGCCATGGCGGAAGGCCCGGGCGGTGCATGATCCGGGCAAGATCGTGCTGGATGTCGCGCTCGCCGTCGCGCTGGGCGGGGACTGCCTGGCCGATGTGGCCCTGCTGCGGGCCGAGCCGGACGTGTTCGGGCCGGTGGCCTCCGACCCCACGGTCTCCCGCCTGATCGGCAAACTGGCGTCGGGCGGCAATCAGGTCTTGGCCGCGCTCCGCACCGCCCGCGCCGAAGTACGCGAACGTGTCTGGCGGTTGGCGGGAGATGCGGCGCCCGGTCCTTCGGGCACCACCCGCTGATGGGGTTTGTCGACCACGGCCGCGGCGGGTCCGGCGAGCCGGTCGTGGGCATGCTGCGGCTCGGAAACGCGGGCTCCAACACCGCCGCCGAGCACATCGAAGCCACAGGACTGGCCCTGGCCCAGCTGCCGAAACGGCTCCGGCGAGGGCGTCAGACACTGATCCGCACCGACTCCGGCGGCGGCACCCACGAGTCCGTCGCCTGGCTCGCGAAGCGCGGACGGTGGCTGTCGTACTCGGTCGGCATGACCATCACCGACGCCATCCACCAGGCCGTCCTCGAGGTCCCGGCCTCGGCCTGGACCCCGGCCGTCGAACCCGACGGCGAGATCCGCGACGGCGCCTGGGTCGCCGAACTCGCCGGCGACTGCCTGACGGGCTGGCCGAAGGGGGCTGCGGCTGATCGTGCGCAAGGAACGGCCGCACCCCGGTGCCCAGTTGCGTTTCACCGACGCCGACGGCATGCGGTTGACCTGCTTCGCCACCAACACCGCCGGTGAGGCGATCGCAGCCCTCGAACTGCGCCACCGGCAGCGGGCCCGGGCCGAGGACCGCATACGCGCCGCCCGCGCCACCTGCCTGCGCAATCTCCCTCTCCACGACTCCGCGCAGAACCAGATCTGACTGGAGATCGTGCAGATCGCCCTCGACCTGCTCGCCTGGATGCCGATGCTGGCCCTCACCGGCACAGCCCGGCTCTGGGAGCCCCGCCGGCTCCGCCTGCGGCTGTTCTCCACCGCTGCCCAGCTCATCACCACCGGCCGCCGCCGCATCCTCCGCCTCGCCGGACACTGGCCCTGGACCGACGCGATCACCGATGCCCTGGACCGGCTCCAGTCCCTGCCGAACCCCGGCTGACCAGCACCTTCCCGCCCCCGCGAGCAGCACCACCCCACCGGAGCCGTGGCACCCGACGCGACAGCCGGGCACTCCACCTGCCCAGACTCCGAAATTCCCCACCAACACTCGCCACAAAGGGTCCTCAGCAAGCTGACGGACCCTCATGCAAGATCGAGGCTAATAAACTCGTGCATGCTGTCGAAATCATAAGCGTTCAGTGCTACGCCATAGCGCATGTGCCAGGAGCGCAGATCGATTTCCAACATTGATGGCTCTTCTTCGATGTCGCTGTGCTGTGGAAGCGTATGCGACGACGGGGACGGGTGTACGGTTTCCGAGCTAATTGTTCGGAATGCGAGTGAGGGGCATTGTGTGCTGCGACATCTCCACTGTGAGAATTCCCAGCACTCCTCGGGTATTGGGGCGGACGTCTTGATCCACAACCCTCCTGAACGACATGAGCTCCATGCAAGAGATCAGCGAGTGCCTGAGTGGGGAGCGCCGTCGGTCGCCGCCATGGTTTCCAGTGCCGTCCAGAGTTCGTGCTCGCGTTCCTGATCGTAGGACTCCGGAGCGCTGGGCGTGACTTTGTCCCGGTCGATGTAGGCGCCGGACGGTGCGGGCCTCGGACCGGTGGCCACAGTGGCGAGTTGAGCCCCGGCGCGCTCTGCGGTGTTGGCGCCCGGGATGTGAGGGAAGACGTGGCGGTAAAGCCAGTTGCCGATTTTGTCGGCCCGAACCAGATCAGTGCCGGGTGTGAACGCTGGGTTGAATGTGTAGACGTCGACATCGGGCATACGGCGGGCCAACTCGTGGACCAGGTAAACGACGCCGAGCTTGCTGGTCGAATAGGCAACGCGGCCGTTCACGTCTGCTGGCCGGGCCATGACAGCCGGGCTGGTCCAGCGCGGAGCCGGCACCAGGCCGAATGTGTACCGCAAGGTGCCGAAATGGGCGTCACTGCCGGTGATCACGATGCGAGCGCCCGGCTTGAACGTAAGCGCGCGGATTAGCGCGAAATGTGCCAGTACGTTGACCCCGAAGGACAGCTCATAACCGTCCGCCGTTGCGCTTCGACTGTCCTTGAGTTGCAGGGCGGCGTTGCCCACGTAGCCGTCGACCTGCTCCTTGACCTGCGCAGCGGCGGCCCACACCTCGGCCAGCGAGGCCAGGTCGCCCCGGATCGTGGTCACCCGCGGATGGTCGAGCGTCTCGCCGCGGGCGATCACGATCAGTCGAAGATCAGGGTCATCGCGCAACATCAGCTCGGCGGCTTGTCGGCCGAGCCCTCTAGACGCGCCAGTCATGACAAGGGTGGGCACGAATACTCCAGGGTTTGAGTACCAAGTGGTACTGAGTACCATATCGTACTGTGACCTGTCGGACTAGGATGGGTGCATGGAAAGCCTCTCGTTGCGCGAGCGGAAGCAGCAGCGCGCTCGGCAGCGGATCGTCGACGCGGCCTGGGCGCTGTTCGCCGAGCGCGGCTTCGTGGCCGTATCAGTGGCCGATATCGCTGAACGCGCCGAGGTCGGTCGGACGACGTTCTTTCGCTACTTCGGCGACAAGCAGGAAGTTCTCTTCGCCGATGAGGAGGTTCTGCTCGCAGCCATTCGAACCGCGCCCCGACAGCAGGAAACGGCAACCGACGTGCCAGACGCGGTCTGGCAGCTGTGGAGGATCGCCGAGTCGATCGGCGGCTTGATGTTCGGCGACCCAGCGCTGTGGGCGCTGCGGTCGCGTCTGCTCGCAGACAATCCGGAGCTACGCGACCGCGCGGCAAGAAAGCTGGACCGGATCGCCGACGCTTTGACCGACGTGTTGTGCGACTTCGGCACGGATCCCGACGTAGCCCGCACCGCCGCGGAGGTCGGCGTGGGCTGCTTCCGTGCAGCGCAACTGATCGCGGGCGAGAACCCGGCCGGTGTGATGCCTGCCATGCGCGAGGCGGTTACCAGAGTCCTGGGCTCGCGCTTTCACGAGTTGGGCGGTCCAAGTGTTGATCAGAAACACGAAAAGTGCCCTTGACCTCTCGAACCAAAGAGTCAGACCGTAAAGCCTATGATCACAATGATTGACCGGCAGTGACTGGTATCTGGTCAGAAGCGCGATCCAGACGTGTTCGCGCAAACGGTCACCGTGACCGTTCGCCGTGCCGAATCCTTACGGGCCCGCCAGGCCGTCCTCACCCGCGTCGCCGGCACCGAGGAGGAGGCACTCACCGGGCCCGGCTGCCCACGTCGACCAGCACCACCTGCGTGCGGTGACTATCGCCACGATGATCGGCGCCCGGCTCAACGTCACCCAAGCCTCGCCACCGCCTCGCACGACAGATCTTCTTCGGGCAGCCCGGTGAACTACGCCGGCACTACCGCGAAGGGATGGAGGACCAGCTCGGCGCCCTCGGCCTGGCCCTCAACGCAGTGGTGCTCTTCAACAGCCTCTACATCGACGCCGCCGTCAAACAGTTGGCCGCCGACGGCTCCCGGTCGCCGACGAACTCGTCGCACGGTTCCCCCCACTCCAGTACGACCACATAAACTTCCTCGGCCGCTACGCCTTCACCAGCCCCCCAGCACCAGGTCTGCGCCCTCTACGCGATCCTCGGCAGGAAGACGGGGACGACGACGCATAGCCTCTGAGCGGCCGGCCGCAACCGAAGGCGGTCCGGAAGAGACGCCATTGACTTCCGAGCCGCTTTGCCGCGGAGGCCCACCGAGCGAACACCTTGCTCCGGGAGTCCTGCATCTCCCGGAGCACAGCTTTCCGTCCCTTCTGTGCGAGCCGGTCCGCACACTGCAGGCACCGGGCGAACCGTCGCGAGTACGAGAACCGCGTCAACTCCCTCGTAGCCGACGCTCGGCGCTGATATACCGCCGAGGCCGCAGCCCAGAACGCCACACGGTGCTACTCGCACCTTGCCGTAGCTATAACGAGGAAAGTGCCCTTTCCTTCAGCCCGTGCTCTTCTTTCCGTCTAGCGCTTCGCGGATGATGTCGGCGTGGCCGGCATGCTGGGCGGTGTCCAGCACGACGTGCAGCAGCACTCGGCGGACCGTCCAGCGCTGCTCGGTGAAGAAGGGGCTATCCGGCAGCGCGATGGTGATGTCCAGGTCGGGCTGTGTGGCGATCAACGTGTCGAACCGGCGGTTCGACACGTCGTAGCCGGCGAGCAGAGCATCCAGCGTCTCGCCCGGCATCATGCGGAACTGCTCGGCATGGCGGGCCCAGTCCGCCTCGGTCAGGCTGGCAAAGTCCGGCAGCGCAGACGGGCCCTCCGCCAGGAAATTCGCCCACATCTGCTCTACAGCCGTGACGTGCTTGATCAAGCCGCCCAGACAGAGGTCGCTGACGGTGGTGCGTCGGCGGGCTTCCTCGTCGCTCAGGCCGCTGATGGTCCCCCGCAAGGACTGCCGGGCCCGGTCGATCTGGGCGACCAGGTCGGCATGCTCACCGTTTCTGTTCTGATCACCATCGGTCGTGCTCTCGCTCATAATCCGTACCTCTTACGTCTTGTAGGGCTGGGGGCCTGCTATGTGCCCGCGCTCCCGGAATGCCTGGCCGAGTCATTCCGATGTGATCAGTGGTCTTAGGCGATTCGAGATCGCATGATCGGCTGTGCGGTCTTGTGGTTGTGTCAGATCGCCACGGCCAGCGCGAGGACGCGCTGAGTGACGCGGACGGCGACGCCCTCGAAGGTGCGGCCGCCGTGCTGTTCCAGGTCGAGCTGGCCTTTGAGGGTGTCGTTCACCGACTCGATCAACTGCCGTCCCGCTTCAGCAGGGACTGCCTGGGCGCGATGTTCCCGTACGTACCGAAGCAGACGGGCTGGAACAAGCGGCTCAGAGCCGCGCTGCTGGTCGGCCCGGCCTGCCGCTGATCGCGGACAAGGGCATCGCCCCCAAGGAGTTCGAGGCCGATCTGGCCTTGTGCGGGGCGGAGCTGCTGCGGTCGTCGTTCAAGCGAGAGAAACCCCGCAAGGGCGACGGGAGCGGACGAACCGCAACCACCTCGCCTCCGACGCGAAGCCCAGCATCGCCTGGGCCACGGCGAGGCAGACAAGCTCGGGGTCCGTCAACCGCGGAGGGCGGCCCAGCCATCTGGTATCTCCGATCTCGTCGTCGATCGTCACGTGCAGTGCGGTGAGCACGGCGTCCAGGTCATTCGCCAGAGATCGATCTTGGATGCCCTGTCTGTGCTCCCGGACGCGCCGTCAGCTTTCGGAATGGCTCGTCTAGGAGTCCTCGGCGAGCAGCTTCTCGGGGGCCAGGGCGCTGCCGAGCTGGTCGGCAACCACGTATGGGTTGACCACGCCGTGGCGGCTTCCGACGGCGACATCGCGCCAGAACCTGCTCAGCGCATTGCCCCCCGTGAGCGCGCTGGAGCCGTGCAGATCGAGCAACATGTCCAGTGCCGTACGGCAGTCCCGTAGGGCGGACACCAGCTGCATCCGCGCGCCCGCCGCTTCGGTGGCCAAGGAGGTGTTACCAAGGTCTGCAGCATCGAGCATGTCCGCTACCCCCAGCATGCGCTGCTCGGCGGTGTCCACGAGTTGGCTGGACTCGGCGAACAGGTGTCGCGCCGACGGTGACTGGCTGCGCCGTGTGTAGGGGCTGCCGAACACCGGGCGCTCGGTTGTCATCAGCGGTCTGACCAGGTCCAACGCTCCCCTCGCCGCCCCGATCAGCGGTGCTACCGTGTGCAGGACGATCGACATCTGGCGCGTGCCGATACCCGGACCCTCCAGGTGTTCGGGCTGGGTCATCAGGAACGAGTCCGGCACGAACACTTCATCGGCCACCAGGGTGTGGCTGCCGGTGCCCCGCAACCCCACCGCTTGGTCCCAGGTCCGGTCGATCAGCAACTGTTCCGTGGGCAGGATGACCAGACACGCGCGGTCCGTCCTCTCATCGTCGATCACGCCCAGGCCCACCTCCGCCCACCGGGCTTCCAGGCACCCCGACGCGTAGGACCAGCGCCCGTCGACCAGGTAACCGCCGTCCACCCTGCGGGCATGACCTGCGGGCATGGCGGTGCCGCACACCCGCACGTTCGGGTCGGCGTACACGGCCTCCTGCGCCTCGGTCGTCATCCAGTCGAAGAAGAACGATTTGGCGGTGGCGCTCACCGCCGCGAGCCAGGCGGTCGACGGGCACCCCGCGCCCAGTTCGGCAAAGACCCCAACCATCGTGCGGTGGTCGGCGTCGAGGCCTCCGAAATTCTCGGGGGTAGTCAGGGCGAACGCACCCGCTTCCTCGGCAGCGGCCCGACTCTCCACTGTGGGCCTTCCCTGCTCTTCCGTCGCCGCCGCGTTCGCGGCGAGCACCGCCCGAGCCGCGCGGGCGCGGCTGCATGGGTCGGCGGTGGCAGCCGAGGGAACGGTGGGGTGATCAACCGGCATAGTAATTCTCCAAGCAATTCATGAGTCCAACGAGGCGAGCCATCCGCGCACCCTCGTCAGCGCCACCCGTTATGCAACAGTTCCAGGCAGGCGGGGCAGGAAGTCCGCGTTCTCCAATCGCGTAGGCGATGGTTCCGTCGCATCGATGCTGGAGTGCGCCAGCCAGTGCCCTATGAGCTGCCCGTCGGTCAAGGTGCGAACAACGTCCATGCCGTGATTTGGAATGTTTCCTGTGAGGTCCCGATCGCGACTCGTGCCCTGCGGACTGCAACAACTGGGCCGTCGGCGCAGTCATGGCCCTCGGATGAGACGGCACGGCAAGACTTGTCAGCACAACTTTCATGATCGACAGTCAAGATCGTGGACCGTCACGGTGCCATGTCCGTACGGTCACCGTGCATGTCCCGTTGTGCGCGCCCCGCAGTACCCTGTAGCGGGTGGACTTGCTCAGCGACATCGCCAGCCGGATTCGGGGTGGTCGCGCCTTCGCATGCCAAATCGGCGAGCCGGGGCCGTGGCGGCAGAGGTTCCCGTCCAAAACCGGCATCGGCTTCCACGTCATCCAGCGCGGAACCGTCTGGCTGACGTCCGCGGAGAAACCACCGGAGCGGGCGGCCGCAGGAGACGTGATTTTCCTTCCTACCGGTGCAGAACACGCGCTCCACGGCGAAGACGTCACCTTGCTTTCCGGCTGCTACCACCTTGCCGACCCACAAGTACATGCCGCTCTGCGACGCCTGCCGCCGGTCTCGGTCGTCACCGGTGGCATCCCCCGGCTGGCGGAGCTGTCCACCCTGCTGAGCGACGACCTTGTCGCTGACCGGCCCGGGGCGGACGCGAACCGCGCGGCGCTGGTCGGCCTCGTCGTCGTGCAGGTGCTGCGCCACGCGGAGACGGCGGACGCATGGGCGCTTCCCGACCCGGTCATCGCGGCCGCCGTACGTTCCCTCCATGACGATCCTCGCGCGCCGTGGACCGTCCAACTCCTCAGCAGCCAGGCAGGAATGTCCCGCACGGCCTTCACCCGGCGATTCACCATCCTCGTCGGCAAACCCCCGATGGCCTACGTGAGAGTTGTGCGACTGAGCACCGCCGCCCGCATGTTGCGCGAGACCGACGCACCACTCACCGCGATCGCCCGTCAGTCCGGTTACGCCAACGAGTTCTCCTTCGCCACCGCCTTCCGCCGCGAGTACGGCATCTCTCCGGGCCGCTTCCGCATCGGTCCCCACCCTGGGCCAGGCGTTCCCGACCTCCAGGACGCGGCAACGCGGCAACGCGGTCCTTGGCATGCCGAGGACCACAAAGCCCGCTGACCAGGCAAAACGGGCACATCCGAGGCGGAACCAAGATCGATCCACTACCGCTGATTTCCGCCGGCCCTTCGCTCGGGGCCGGCGGGGATGCGTCAGGCCGGTTCCACGGTGTCCAGTTCGACGTCGACGTGCTGAGATCCTTGGCCGGGGCGTCCGAGGGCGAAGGCGAGGGCGCGGAAGGTCTCGGGTGAAGTGACCCCTTCGATGCCGATACCTGAACGGCAGGTCGCGTGGCGGCCTGCGGGTGGAAGTGGTCTGCCATGGCTCGTGGCAAGCAGTACCCGGAGGAGTTCAAAAAGGACGCGGTCGAGCTGGTGCTCTCCTCGTCGGAGAGGCCGGTTGCGGACATCGCGCGGTCGCTGGGCGTCCACAAAGCGACGCTGGGCACCTGGGTGGAGCGTGAGCTGGGCCGGAGGCGCAAGGCCGCCGGCAATGACGGCGGTTGACGCCGCGGTGAGCCGGGAGGCCGAAGCGCTGAAAGCGCAGGTCCGCGAGTTGGACCGGCTGCTGTCCGAGCGGAACCACGAGCTGGCGCATGCCCGGCAGGACATCGACATCCCGCAGAAGGCGGCCGCCTGTTTCGCACGGGAGACGAGGCAGTGATCCGCTACCGCTTCGTCGACGAGATCCGCGCGGAACACCCTGTCAAAAGGGTGTGTGACCTGCTGGGATGGGACAGATCCAGCTACTACGGATGGAAGGACCGGCAGCCCGCCAGAGACGCGAAGAACGCTTCGGACGAGGACCTGCTCGCAGAGATCCGGCAGATCCACGACGCTTCGTCGGGGACCTACGGCGCTCTGCGTGTGACCAGGGCCCTGCACCGCCGGGGCGCCATGGCGAACAGGAAGCGGGTCGCGCGGATCATGCGTGAGCATGCCATCCAGGGCACGTCCAGGCGGCGGCGTAAGTCGCTGACCCGCCAGGACAGGAGGGCGGTGCCGGCGAAAGACCTGGTCATGCGGGACTTCACCGCTCCGATGATGCTGGTCGCAACCATAGACGAGTGGCTGCGACCAGCACGGTCAACAACATCCTGATCCGCTCTCAGCACTGGTCAGCGGCGTCAGAGTCTGTCGTGCGCACTTTCGGCGCACCGGTTCAGGTGGCTACCGTGGGGGGAAGATGGATCACCTGGTTCAGTCCGCCGTCGACCGTGATGGACGCGCCGTTGACGTAGCCGGCCTCAGAGCTTGCCAGAAAGGCCACAACGGCGGCGAACTCCTCGGGTGTTCCCATGCGGCGCATGGGAATGTGCGACGAGTAGGCATCCACGGCACCGGGTACGTCGCCCATGAACCCGGTCATGCCGGTCGGGTAGATCACGCCCGGGTGCACGGTGTTGGCACGGATGCCCTGCGCGCCGTATTCGATCGCGATGCTGGCGGTCAGGCTCTCTGCGGCGCTTTTGGCGGCACTGTAAGCGGGCTGGCCGTAATTCTTGTGCAGTGCGTTCGATGAACCGATGTTCACGATGTTGCCCTGGGTCCGCTTGAGGTGCGGAATCGCAGCCCTGGCCGTGTAGAGGATCGAGCTCGTGTTGACGGCGAGGACGTCCTGCCAGGTCTGGGTGTCCAGATCGGCGAGCAGGCCGATATCGCTGACGCCCGCGCAGTTCACGAGGACGTCCAGACGCTGGAACTCGTCGGCCGTTCCGTCGACCAGTTCGACGACCGCGGCCTCGTCTCGGACGTCCACCACCCGCGAAACGATGGTGCTGCCCTCGGGCGCCTGAGCAACCGTCCGGTCCAGCTTCTCCGCGTCCCGTCCGACGACTACTACCGCCGCACCTTCCTCGGCAAGCCGTATGGCGATGGCGGCCCCCATACCGGAGCTGCCCCCGATCACCAGGGCGACGCGGTCCGTAAACCGATTGAATCCCATGTTTCATTTCCTTTTTCAAATGAATGCAATCAAGGCCCGGCCGCTGAAGGGGTAAAAGGCGGAAGGAGTCGGCCCCGAGCACGAGGTTCCCGTCCGCCGTTCGACCGCCGCACAGTTCAATCCGGCGGACCCAAGTGGTCCACTAAGCTCAGGATGCGAAATTCATGTGCTCGCGCGCCCATTCCTCGAAGCTGGTGAGCGGGATGCCGAGGTCCCTCGCGAACTCGGGCCGGGCCGGCTGTCCGACCACGTTGTACAGCTCGTGCCCGGCACCCATGGGCGGCATCCCGGCGGCGGAAGCCTCTTCCATGGTCATGTCAGGGGCGGACAGTGGTACGTCCAGCACGCGGGAGAGGATCTCTGCGATCTGCGTCATCGACAGGTAGTCGCTCGCCAGTTCCAGCTCGACCGTGTGGAACTTCTCCGGCGCGGCGACGGCCGCGGCGGCCGCGCTGCCGATGTCCCGCAGCGCGACGAGGGGCATCGACGTTTCGGGTTTCACGATGCCCACCAGACCGCCCTCGACGCCACGCGGGAAGTAGAACCGCAGGGACGGGAGGAAGTTGTCCATGAAGAAGCCGGGCTTGAGTAGCGTCCAGTAAGGGAATCCGGCTTCACGGACACGGTCCTGGATCCTGCTCTTGGTGGAGTAATAGGGCTCCATGTGAGCCCAGCGCCCCTCATCCCAGCCGGGGAACTCCTCAGTGTGCTGGCCGGCGCCGCTGACTGTCGACTGCACGAAATGCGACACGCCGGCGGCGCGTGCGCCTTCGATGAGATTGACGGCCTGGGCCGCTTCCAGGTCGAAGTCGAAACCTTCCGCGGAGCCGGGCGCGATCTGCACCGAGAAGACGGCGCGTGCACCCTCGGTGGCCCGGGTCACGGAGTCGCGGTCGAGGAGGTCACCCCTGACGAGTTCGGCGCCGAGCGCCTCGACCGCTCGGGCCGACGCGCCCGCCGGATCGCGTACCAGGGCACGGACAGGGAATCCCGCCGCGATCAGGGCCCGAGCCGTGGCCCCGCCCTGCTTGCCCGTGGCACCAGTGACCAGGACGAGCGCAGAGTTCGTGGACATGCTGCTCCTTGGGATGGGGCGACCTGCTGGAAAGCGGCATCGACGAAAACTGAAGGTCGCCACTGGGCACCGCACCCACTGCTAGCGATAGAACGTTCGGTTCCGTTGGCAGCGTATGGGAAGGCCGACCAGGCTGCAAGACCAGTCGTTCTACTGAGTCCTTCTCGGTACGGCTTGTGACGTTCTGTGAACTCCGTCGAGGTCGTGCGGTCGTGTTCGAGCTGGAGCAGGACGAGGGAGGCGGCGGGTGGGGATGCTCAGGGTGACAGCAAGCCGGTTCAGGGCGTCGACCAGGCCGTGTGCGCGGGCGCAGGTGGTGTCGTGCTCGCGGCCCGGCCGAACCGGGGAGCCCCACAGAGCCGTCCGGGGATGAGGCGATCTGGACGGTACCTCAGTGGGGCGCAAGAACGGCATGAACGACTCAGGTCGTGGCGCTGCCGGCGGACTGTACTCAAGAAATCGCGGCGGGTGACGAGGCACGCGGCGGCCCCAAGGTCCGCGAACGGCGCACGTGTTGGTGCACCGCCCGAGCGGTGAGGCGCCATCCCCGCCGCTCGGCGCCCGCTTTGGGGCTACACGGTTCCAGAAACGCTGTGCCCTTCCCGGGCCGGGAAATCGACCTCGAGGCACTCGTGTACCGTCGATCAACATGAGGGGGTCTCCGTTTTAGGCACATGGGAGTAGTTATGCGGTATCAGACGTTCGGTCGGCGCACGGGACTTCGGGTGTCGGAACTGGCGCTCGGCGCCGCGATGTTCGGGACGAGGCCCGGTGTCCGGGCCAACCCCGAACAGGCCCGCGCCGTTTTTGACGCCTATGCCGATGCCGGAGGGAACTTCATCGACACTTCCGATGCCTACGAACTCGGTGAGTCCGAGGCCGTCCTCGGTGATCTGCTGCGAGACCGCCGCGAGCAGTTCGTCCTCGCCACGAAGTACACGCGCATGCCGCTCACCGGGGTGAACCTCACGGGTAACAGCCGCCGGACCGCCATCCGCTCCGTCGAGGCCAGTCTGCGGCGCCTGAATACCGACTACCTTGACGTGCTGTGGGTGCACCTGCCTGACGGCGTCACGCCCATCGACGAGATCCTCACCACCTTCGACGACCTCACCCGGTCCGGCAAGATCCTTCATGGCGGCCTGTCGAACTTCCCCGCCTGGCGCGTGGCAGCCGCGGCGGTGAAAAGTCCGACACTCCTGGGTGTGCAGGAGCCGCTCAACCTCCTGAACCGCGGTGTGGAACGCGAGATGCTCCCCGCCGCCGAGGCGTTCGGCCTAGGGGTCTGCACGTACTTCCCGCTCGCTTCGGGGCGGCTCACCGGGAAGTACCGTCACGGCGAGAAGGGAAGGTTCACCGATATGAACCTCCCCTTGGAGGACGCAGGACAGCGGAAGACTGTCCTGGACACGCTGCTGGAAGTCTCCCAGGAGGCCGGCGAGGCACCTGGGCGCGTCGCGATGGCCTGGCTGCTCGCCCGGGCCGACCGGGCTAGCACCGCCATCGTTCCGATCGTCGGGCCGCGCACGTCCGAGCAGGTTCAGGATTACGTCAAGGCGCTCGCCCTCGATCTGGAGCCGGAACACTACCGGCGTCTCGACGAGGCCAGCGCCCCGTCCATCGAGGACAACACCAGTTACGCCTTCGGCGGCGAATTCGACCGCTTCAAGCTCCCCGCCGTCCCGGTGGTCTGACCTCACCCAACGCACAATGCCGATCGGCTCGCATGTTTCCGGGCCCGAAAGCCCACAGCCTCAACGCGTTGAGCCGCTACGGCGTCGCCCCACTGTCCCGGCCGTCGGCACGCCGGCAAGTATCCGGCGATCGTGAAACTTCGGGAGAACGCCTGGCTGCCGTTGAGGACCGTCGCCTCGGACGCAACCCATGTCGGTCCGGCACGGTCGGGCCTTTGCCCGCGACCCCCGGCAGGGTTGACGCATGGCCGGAACTACTTCAACTCCTACGTGTGGAAGCCCGCTCCGGCAACGGCGGGCGTGATCGTCCCGCTGTACGAGGGCAGCACCGAGGGTGCTCGCGTGTGGGAGCCGTCCCGGGAGCACGGCTTCCACGCCCTCCGCCACTTCTACGCCTCCGAAGAACTGGAGGCTGGCGAATCGATCGTCTCCCTGGCACGCTGGCTGGGGCACTCCGACCCCGGGTTCACGCTGCGGAAGTACTCCCACTTCCTGCCCCGCGCCGGCGCACGAGGCAGCGCGGCCATCGACGCGATCTTCGCGTAGCTGCGGTCCTCGGCAGAGTCTGTGGAGCGTGGCTCGTAGCCCACCGCAGGCCCAAAGTCCCAGAGAAGTCCCAGAGATGCCGCCGTACCACTCCCTGACCCGCTAAACAGCAGGTCAGACGGGGTACGGCGGCATCCGTACATCAAATGTCCCGGAAGATCTCGATCTGTGCCCCGATCGAGTTCAGGCGCTCCGCCAGGTCCTCGTAACCGCGGTTGATGACGTACACGTTGCGCAGTACGGACGTGCCCTCCGCCGCCATCATCGCCAGCAGGACGACCACCGCGGGGCGCAGTGCCGGCGGGCACATCATCTCGGCCGCGCGCCATCGGGTCGGGCCCTCCACCAGGACGCGGTGCGGGTCGAGGAGCTGGAGGCGGCCGCCGAGGCGGTTGAGGTCGGTGAGATAGATGGCGCGGTTGTCGTAGACCCAGTCGTGGATCAGGGTCTGGCCCTGGGCCACCGCCGCGATCGCCGCGAAGAACGGGACGTTGTCGATGTTCAGGCCAGGGAAGGGCATCGGGTGGATCTTGTCGATCGGCGCCTCGAGCTTGGAGGGGCGCACGGTCAGGTCCACCAGGCGCGTACGGCCGTTGTCGGCGAAGTACTCGGGGGAGCGGTCGTGGTCGAGGCCCATCTCCTCCAGGACCGCCAGCTCGATCTCGAGGAACTCGATGGGCACCCGGCGGACCGTCAGCTCGGACTCCGTCACCACGGCCGCGGCCACCAGGCTCATCGCCTCGACCGGGTCCTCGGAGGGGGAGTAGTCCACGTCGACGTCGATGTTCGGCACGCCGTGCACGGTGAGCGTGGTGGTGCCGATGCCGTCGACCTTGACGCCCAGCGCCTCCAGGAAGAAGCACAGGTCCTGGACCATGTAGTTGGAGGAGGCGTTGCGGATGACGGTCGTGCCGTCGTGGCGGGCGGCGGCCAGCAGCGCGTTCTCGGTGACGGTGTCCCCGCGCTCGGTGAGCACGATCGGACGGTCGGGGGCGACGGAACGGTCGACCACCGCGTGGTACTGGCCCTCAGTCGCGGCGATGTCCAGGCCGAACCGGCGCAGCGCGATCATGTGCGGCTCGACGGTGCGCGTACCGAGGTCGCAGCCGCCGGCGTACGGCAGCATGAAGCGGTCGAGGCGGTGCAGCAGCGGGCCGAGGAACATGATGATGGAGCGGGTGCGGCGGGCGGCCTCCGCGTCGATGGACGCCAGGTCCAGCTCGGCCGGCGGCACGATCTCCAGGTCCACGCCGTCGTTGATCCAGCGGGTGCGTACACCGATGGAGTTCAGCACCTCCAGGAGGCGGTAGACCTCCTCGATGCGGGCGACGCGGCGCAGCACGGTGCGCCCCTTGTTGAGCAGTGAGCCGCACAGCAGGGCCACGCACGCGTTCTTGCTCGTCTTGACGTCGATGGCGCCGGAGAGGCGGCGGCCGCCCACCACGCGCAGATGCATCGGTCCGGCATAGCCCAGCGAGACGATCTCGCTGTCCAGGGCCTCGCCGATCCGGGCGATCATCTCAAGGCTGATGTTCTGGTTTCCGCGCTCGATCCGATTGACGGCGCTCTGGCTGGTGTTGAGCGCCTCGGCCAGCTGCGTCTGCGTCCACCCGCGATGCTGACGGGCGTCACGGATGAGCTTGCCGATGCGTACGAGGTAGTCGTCTGACATGAGGATGAGGTTATCTCAGATATGAGATGGGGCATCCTGAGGGGTCCATTCGGGTGACGTGACGTCAGTGTCAACCGGTGCGACGCGTCCGGCGAGTCCGGCGCCAGCCGAAAGGTCCCGGCAAATCCATCGATGTCGTACGGCGTCCCGTACTGCTCCGTGTGTACCGGGGGCCGTTCGCGCTGCCCGTGGTGATGGACCACG
This sequence comes from Streptomyces sp. NPDC048584, assembly GCF_043199595.1. Classification (NCBI taxonomy): domain Bacteria; kingdom Bacillati; phylum Actinomycetota; class Actinomycetes; order Kitasatosporales; family Streptomycetaceae; genus Streptomyces; species Streptomyces sp. NPDC048584. Next base: position 806,915 of record NZ_JBICWF010000001.1, on the reverse strand, counting down.
ACCGCTTGTTGATGTTCAGCCGCACCCCCGGAAGGATCCGAAAGCTCTTGCGAAACGTGAGCGGCATGCCCGTGTCCCTTCCCGTCCGGAACTGACTTCGTATCAGTCGCCTACCCCGGCCGGGCGTACTGATGACATCCGGTCGCGATGCGGTCGGGGCGTGGCGGTGGTGCGATGGGTCCGGGGCATGACCATTCGGCCCTCGTGTACTAGAGTTATCTCGACATCGAGATATCTGCCGAGGCGCACCGCAGCCGCCACCCTGGTAAGGGCTACCTAACTTAGCCTTACCTCAGCGGATAGGCCAGGGCGGCGTGGCGGCAGGATGCGGTGGTACGCGCACATCAATGAAGGAGACTGTCGTGTCGGCGAACAGCTTCGACGCCCGCAGCACGCTGCAGGTGGGCGACGAGTCGTACGAGATCTTCCGGCTGGACAAGGTCGAGGGCTCCGCGCGCCTTCCCTACAGCCTGAAGGTGCTGCTGGAGAACCTGCTCCGCACCGAGGACGGCGCGAACATCACCGCCGACCACATCCGCGCCCTGGGCGGCTGGGACTCCCAGGCCCAGCCGTCGCAGGAGATCCAGTTCACGCCGGCCCGCGTGATCATGCAGGACTTCACCGGCGTGCCCTGTGTCGTCGACCTCGCCACCATGCGTGAGGCCGTCAAGGAGCTGGGCGGGGACCCGAACAAGATCAACCCGCTCTCCCCGGCCGAGATGGTCATCGACCACTCGGTCATCGCCGACAAGTTCGGCACCAACGACGCGTTCAAGCAGAACGTGGACCTGGAGTACGGCCGCAACCGCGAGCGCTACCAGTTCCTGCGCTGGGGCCAGACCGCGTTCGACGACTTCAAGGTCGTCCCGCCGGGCACCGGCATCGTCCACCAGGTGAACATCGAGCACCTGGCCCGCGTCGTCATGGTCCGGGACGGCAAGGCCTACCCCGACACCCTGGTCGGCACCGACTCGCACACCACCATGGTCAACGGTCTCGGTGTCCTCGGCTGGGGCGTCGGCGGCATCGAGGCCGAGGCCGCCATGCTCGGCCAGCCGGTCTCCATGCTGATCCCGCGCGTCGTCGGCTTCAAGCTGACCGGTGAGCTCAAGCCCGGCACGACCGCCACCGACCTGGTGCTCACCATCACCGAGATGCTGCGCAAGCACGGCGTCGTCGGCAAGTTCGTCGAGTTCTACGGCGAGGGCGTGGCCGCCACCTCCCTCGCCAACCGCGCCACCATCGGCAACATGTCGCCGGAGTTCGGCTCCACCGCCGCGATCTTCCCGATCGACGACGAGACGCTGAACTACATGCGCCTGACCGGCCGCAGTGACCAGCAGGTCGCCCTGGTCGAGGCGTACGCCAAGCAGCAGGGCCTCTGGCTGGACCCGAAGGCCGAGCCGGACTTCTCCGAGAAGCTCGAGCTGGACCTGGCCACGGTCGTCCCGTCGATCGCCGGCCCGAAGCGCCCGCAGGACCGTATCGTCCTCGCCGACGCCAAGGCCCAGTTCGCCCAGGACGTGCGCAACTACGTCACGGACGGCGGCGACGTCGACGAGGCCAGCAAGGAGTCCTTCCCGGCCTCCGACTCGCCGGCCATCTCCAACGGCACGCCCTCCCACCCGGTCGAGGTCACCGCCGCCGACGGCACGACCTACACGCTCGACCACGGCGCGGTGACGGTCGCGGCCATCACCTCCTGCACCAACACCTCCAACCCGTACGTCATGGTCGCCGCCGCGCTGGTGGCCAAGAAGGCGGTGGAGAAGGGCCTGACCCGCAAGCCGTGGGTCAAGACCACCCTCGCCCCGGGCTCCAAGGTCGTCACCGACTACTTCGAGAAGGCGGGCCTGACCCCGTACCTCGACAAGGTCGGCTTCAACCTCGTCGGTTACGGCTGCACCACCTGCATCGGCAACTCCGGCCCGCTGCCGGAGGAGGTCTCCAAGGCCGTCAACGAGCACGACCTCGCGGTCACCTCGGTCCTCTCCGGCAACCGCAACTTCGAGGGCCGGATCAACCCCGACGTCAAGATGAACTACCTGGCGTCCCCGCCGCTGGTCGTCGCCTATGCGCTCGCCGGCTCCATGAAGGTGGACATCACCCGCGAGGCCCTCGGGTACGACCAGGACAACAACCCGGTCTTCCTGAAGGACATCTGGCCCTCCGAGGCCGAGGTCAACGACGTCGTGGCGAACGCCATCGGCGAGGACATGTTCTCCAAGTCCTACGCCGACGTCTTCGCCGGTGACGCCCAGTGGCAGGCGCTGCCCATCCCGACCGGTGACACCTTCGAGTGGGACGCGGAGTCCACCTACGTGCGCAAGCCCCCCTACTTCGAGGGCATGGGAATGGAGCCGGCCCCGGTCGAGGACATCTCCGGTGCCCGGGTGCTCGCCAAGCTGGGCGACTCGGTCACCACCGACCACATCTCCCCGGCCGGCGCCATCAAGGCCGACACCCCGGCCGGCAAGTACCTCACGGAGCACGGCATCGAGCGCCGCGACTTCAACAGCTACGGCTCGCGCCGCGGCAACCACGAGGTCATGATCCGCGGTACGTTCGCCAACATCCGCCTGCGCAACCAGATCGCGCCGGGCACGGAGGGCGGCTACACCCGCGACTTCACGCAGGACGGCGCTCCGGTGTCGTTCATCTACGACGCCTCGCGCAACTACATGGACCAGGGCATCCCGCTGGTCGTCCTGGCGGGCAAGGAGTACGGCTCCGGCTCGTCCCGCGACTGGGCCGCCAAGGGCACCGCGCTGCTCGGTGTCAAGGCCGTCATCGCCGAGTCGTACGAGCGCATCCACCGCTCGAACCTCATCGGCATGGGCGTCCTGCCGCTGCAGTTCCCCGAGGGCCACACCGCCGAGTCCCTCGGCCTGACGGGTGAGGAGACCTTCTCCGTCTCCGGCGTCACCGAGCTCAACGAGGGCACCACCCCGCGCACGGTGAAGGTCACCACCGACAAGGGCGTCGAGTTCGACGCGGTCGTCCGCATCGACACCCCCGGTGAGGCCGACTACTACCGCAACGGCGGCATCCTGCAGTACGTGCTGCGCAGCCTGATCCGCAACTAGGCGGTACGGCACAGCGATCGAGGGCCGCGTCCCCGGGTGACCGGGGACGCGGCCCTCGCCGTCGCCCCCGTTGTACGCTGACATCTCACCGGACGACGGGGGTGGCGGTGGGCGGCACACGGCGCATGCGACTGGAGCTGGCGGGGCGTCAGGACAGTGACCAGGAAGAACTCGACGAGCTGACACTGCTGTTGCGCGAGCGGCTGCTCGAACTGGACGTCGACGCCGTCGAGACCGTCCGCTCCGGGGACGTTCCCGACGGGGCCAAGCCCGTGGACGCCATCGCGGTCGGTGCGCTCGCCCTGACTCTGGCCCCCATCGCGTTCCGCTCCGTGCTCGACCTCGTACGGACCTGGATCGAGAACCGCCCGGTGCGCTCGGTCAGCGTCACCCTCGGCGACGACAGCCTGGAGCTGGAGGCCGTGTCCTCGGCCGACCAGCGGCGGATCGTCGACGCCTTCCTGGCCGCACACGGTCCGGAGCCGGAGCCGGATCCGGCCGCGGGCCAGGGCGGCTGAGGGCCGTACGACCATGGCCGCACGACGGTACGCGCTGCTCGTCGCGACGGGTACGTACGACAACCAGCCCCTGAGGCAGCTGCGTTCACCCGCCCATGACGCCCAGGCGCTGGCGGACGTGCTCGAGGACACGCGGATCGGGGACTTCGAGGTGGGGATGGTCGTCGACGCCCCGCACCACGAAGTCGCCCGCGCCATCGAGCACTTCTTCCAGGACCGGCGCAGGGACGATGTGCTTCTGCTGCACATCTCGTGCCACGGCCTCAAGAACCACAACGGCGAGCTGCACTTCGCCGCCACCGACACCGACGCGCGATGGCTCGCCTCCACCTCCGTCTCCGCCCAGTTCGTACGGCAGCGGATCAGCGAGTGCCGGGCCCGGTCGGTCGTCCTGCTGCTGGACTGCTGCTACAGCGGAGCCTTCCTCACCGGCAGCAAGGGCGACGGCACGGTCCACCTCGGAGACGACCTCGCCGGACACGGCCGCGCCGTGCTCACCGCGACGAACCGCACGGAGTATGCCTGGGAAGGCGGCGACCGGGTCACGCGGCTGGAGCCGGAGACGGAGTCGTCCCGGTTCACCCGAGCCGTGATCAAGGGCCTGAGCACCGGCGAGGCGGACCGGGACGGCGACGGCTGGATCGGCGTCCATGAACTGTACGACTACGTCTACGAGGAACTGCAGGGCGCCGACGTACGGCAACGCCCGCAGATGTGGGCGGAGCTGGAACGCCGGGTGGTGATCGCCCGCTCGGTGCTGAGCCCGGGGGCATCGGGCTCGACACGGCCCGCGTCGAGCCCGGCCCCGCCCGCGCCGGCCCCCATGCCGCCCGTGTCGGCTCAGGTGGCACCTTCCTACCGGGCTTCCTCCCGGCCCGGTCCTGCCCCGGCGCCTCCGCCGCGCCGGTCCGCTCCTGCCCCGGCGCCTCCGCCGCGCTCGTCCGTGCCCGCCGGATTCCCGCCCGCAGAGCCCCCTCCCGCACACCCGAACGCCACATCGGACGACGACAGCTCCCTCGACCCCCTCCTCCGCCTCACCGAGGCCCTCATCACCCTCCCGTGCGTACAGGACCCCCAGTCCCGGATCCAGTTCGCGATCCTCCTGAGCGAGAAGCTGGGCCGCCAGGTCGACCTGCGTGGTGTCCGCCTGCGCGAGGACGCCGTCGCGATCGCCCGCGCCGTCCGAAAGACACCACGTGGGGACACCTACCTGACCAGACTGGTCTTCCTCCTCGAAGGCGGCGACGTCGCGCAGAACCTCCGACGCGTGATCGACGACATCGGCTGACCCACCACACAACTCCGCGACGCGGTAAGCGTTTACAACCGCGCCGCTCCGCGCTACGGTCCCCTCACGGGCGTGGTGGGAGCGCTCCCATATTTCGGTGGACCGGAACCCGCCGTCGAGGTCCTCCCGCCGCGCCCGGCCACACGCCTGCGACGACCGTTCACCCCACGGACAGGTATGTCATGATCACACCAAAATCCAGGAGTGATACCGCTCCCCACTCGCCGCTTCCCACCCGTACCCGAGCCCTCTTCCTCGTCCTGGTCTCCCTGCTCGCCACCGTCCCGGCCATCGGCCTGGTCGTGACGGCGGGCGGCGACGCCGAGGCCCACGGCACCCCCATGAAGCCCGGCAGCCGCACCTTCCTGTGCTGGCAGGACGCGCTGTCCGACACCGGCGAGATCAAGCCGGTCAACCCGGCCTGCAGGACCGCCGCGCAGGTCAGCGGCACCACCGCCTTCTACAACTGGTTCTCGGTGTTGCGCTCCGACGGTGCCGGCCGCACCAGCGGCTTCGTGCCCGACGGGCAGCTGTGCAGCGGCGGCAACACCAACTTCACCGGCTTCGACACGCCCAGCGCCGACTGGCCGGTCACCCATCTCACCTCGGGTGCGACCGTCGACTTCTCCTACAACGCCTGGGCCGCGCACCCGGGGTGGTTCCACGTCTACATCACCAAGGACGGCTTCGACCCGACGGTCGCGCTCACCTGGGACGACATGGAGGAGCAGCCCTTCCTCTCCGTCGACCACCCGCCGCTGAGCGGGTCCCCGGGCAGTGTCGAGGCCGACTACCGCTGGAGCGGACAGCTTCCGGACGGCAGGTCCGGCCGGCACATCATCTATATGGTCTGGCAGCGTTCGGACAGCGCGGAGACCTTCTACTCCTGCTCGGACGTCGTCTTCGACGGCGGCAACGGCGAGGTGACCGGTATCAAGGACCCCGGCAACCCGGCCGAACCCGTTCCGGGCGAATGCTCCGCCACCCGCAGTACGACGGGCAGCTGGAACGGCGGCCACCAGTCCGAGGTGACCGTCACCAACAGCGGCGACGTGCCGATGCTCGGCTGGATGGTCGACTGGACCCTCCCGGACGGGCAGAGCGTCGCCAGCCTGTGGAACGGCGACGCCACCTACGACGGCCAGAACGTGATGGTCCACAACGCCGGCCACAACGGCTCCCTCGATCCGGGGGAGAGCGCGACGTTCGGCTACGTGGTCACCGGTTCAGGCGGTGACGGTACGACGACCCTGCCCTGCCGGGTCGGCTGAACCGCCCCGTGGGCGGCCCCGATGGCGTGTCCGGTCGTCATCGGTGCCGCCCGCACCCGCGCTCAGCCGCCCGACAGCGCCGCGAGCCAGTCCAGTTGCCGCCGTACATGCACGGCGTCCCCGCCCTCGTGCCCGTTGAAGGGATAGGCGTGCAGCACCTTGGCCGGGCCCCCGCCCGCGCGTTCCCCGTACCGGTTGAACGCCGCGTACGCCCCGCTCGGCGGACAGACCGTGTCGCGCAGCCCGACCCCGAAATGGGCCGGGGCGTGTGCCCGGCGGGCGAACGACACGCCCTCGACATAGGCCAGCGTGCGGTAGGCGGCCTGCTCGGCGCCCCGGTGCACCGAGAGATAGGCGCTGATCTCGCCGTACGGCGGCACGTCGGTGAGGTCCAGGGCGCGGCGGATGCCGCACAGCAGCGGTGCGGTGACCAGCAGCGCCGCCAGATCCGGTACGAGTCCGGCGACCGCCAGCGCGAGCCCTCCCCCCTGGCTGTTGCCCACGGCGGCGACACGCGCGGCGTCCACCCCGGACAGCGCGCGTACGGCGGCCACCGCACGCACCGCGTCGGCGATCAGCCGGCGGTAGTGGTAGTCCCGCGGGTCCAGCAGCCCGCGCACCGCCGGACCGGGGCCGCCCGGCGCCGGTGGGTGCGGGTCGGGGGTGTCGCCGCCGCAGCCGTACTGGTCGCCCTGCCCCCGGTTGTCCATCAGCAGATGCGCGTACCCGGCGTTCACCCACGTCAGCCGCTCGTGCGGCAGGCCCCGCCCGCGACCGTAACCCGCGAACTCCACGACCGCGGGGAGGGGGCCGGTCATTCCTGCCGGGCGGCTGAACCAGGCGCGCACCGGGTCGCCGGCGAAGCCGCGGAACGTCACGTCCCAGGACTCCGTCAGCCGCAGCCCGTTCGCCACCGGCCGTACCGACACCAGCGGATCCCCCTGCGCCGAGGCCTCCTTCAGCGTGCGCTCCCAGAACGCGTCGAAGTCGGCGGGCTCCTCGATGTCCGGGCGGTGGCGCTCCAGTTCAGCCGGGGGCAGGTCGAACGCGGGCACGGGACACCTCGCGGAGTCGAAGCGGAGTCTGAGGGGCGATACGGCCGATCGTTGCGGACGAGATGCGGAAAGTTCCGGGGACGTTAACAGATCAGGGCCCGCTTCCACAGTCGTACGCACCGGATCCGACCACTGTCCCGACCACTGGAGTTCCTCGCGCGCCACCCATTGACAGCGCTTACTGCTGCTCATAGGTTGCCGCGAAGTTATCGGTAAGAGCTCGAAAGTTTCGGTTCCGCGTCATCGGTACGGGAGGCCCGAGCAATGAGCACCTCCACCACGTCGGCTCCACCGCCGGGCACGCAGGACCCGCCGCCGACGAAGAGGCCCCCGCGGCGCACCCGTTCACCCGCGCGCACCGGCTGGCGGCGCGCGCTGCGCAAGGACTGGCAGTTGTACTCGCTGGCGGTGCTGCCGCTGCTGTTCTTCCTGGTGTTCCGCTATCTGCCGATGATCGGCAATGTGATCGCGTTCCGCCGCTTCGAGCCGGGCGGTTCGATCCTCGGCGAGTACTGGGTGGGACTGCGCTATGTCGAGATGTTCCTGTCCGACCCGACCTTCTGGCAGGTGTTCCGGAACACCCTGTGGATGGGCGGACTCACGCTCGTCTTCTGCTTCCCGATCCCGATCGTCCTCGCCCTGCTGCTGAACGAGGTGCGCCGGAAGTCGCTGAAGCGGTTCGTGCAGTCGGTGTCGTATCTGCCGCACTTCCTGTCGATCGTGATCGTCGCCGGTATCACGCTGCAGATGCTCGCCACGGACGGCCCGGTCAACCATGTCCTGAGCTGGTTCGGGCACGATCCGATCCGGTTCATCCAGGAATCCGGCTGGTTCCGCACCGTCTATGTCGGCTCGGAGATCTGGCAGACCGCCGGCTGGGGCACGATCCTCTACCTCGCCGCGCTCACCACCATCGACGAGGACCTGTACGAGGCCGCCCGCATCGACGGCGCGGGCCGCTGGCGGCAGATCTGGCACGTCACCCTGCCCGGCATCCGCCCCACCATGATCACGCTGCTGATCCTCAACATCGGCACGTTCATGGCCGTCGGCTTCGAGAAGGTCCTGCTGCTCTACAACCCGCTGACCTATCCGACCGCCGACGTGATCTCCACCTATCTGTACCGGACCGGTGTGGAGTCCAACAGCTTCAGCTACGCGGCGGCGATCGGCCTGTTCGAGGCGGTCATCGGCCTGGTGCTCATCACCTCGGCCAATCAGCTGTCGCGCCGCACGGTGGGGACGAGCCTGTGGTGAGCGCCGTCCGGCCGACCCGCGGCCGCCGCGTCTTCCAGTGCGTCAACGGGGTGATCCTCACGCTGGTCGTCCTGCTGACGCTGTACCCCTTCTTCAACATCATCGCCCGCTCGTTCAGCGGGGAGCGGCAGATCCGTGCCGGTGAGGTGACCCTGTGGCCCAGGGGATTCGACCTCACCACGTACGAGATCGTGTTCCACGACTCGATGTTCTGGCGCAACTACGGCAACACCGTCTTCTACACGGTGGTCTCCACCGCCGTCGCCATGGTGCTGACCACCTGCTACGCCTACGTCCTGTCGAAGAGGAACCTCAAGGGGCGCGGCGCCCTGGTCGGGATCGCCGTCTTCACCATGTTCTTCACCGGCGGTCTGATCCCCAACTACGTGCTGATCACCAGCCTCGGTCTGAAGAACAGCGTGTGGGCGATCGCCCTGCCGAACGCGATCAGTGTCTTCAACCTGCTGGTGATGAACGCCTTCTTCGAGAGCCTGCCGTCCGAACTGGAGGAGGCCGCGCAGATCGACGGCCTGAGTACGTACGGCATCCTGCTGCGGATCGTGCTGCCGCTGTCGAAGGCGGTCGTCGCGACGATGGTGCTCTTCTACTCGGTGTCCTTCTGGAACTCCTGGTTCTCGGCGTTCCTCTATATGGACCGCACCGAACTGATGCCGGTCACGGTCTATCTGCGCAACCTTCTCGCCGGCGCCACCTCGGGCACCGGCGCCGGTGCGGCCACCGAGCAGCTCACCCAGGTCTCGGCGAACATCCAGGCCGTCACGATCGTGCTGACCTCGCTGCCGATCCTCTGTCTCTACCCGTTCGTGCAGCGCTACTTCGTCTCGGGCGTGATGCTCGGCGCGGTCAAGGGCTGACCCCCCTCGCGCCGCCCCGCCGCCCCCACAACTCGCCGACGCACCAAGGGAGTCCCCGTGAAGAACACCGGACAGCTGTCGCGGCGCCAGATCCTCGGCGCCGCCGGATTCATCGGCCTCGCCGCCCTCACCGGCTGCGGCGGCGCCGACGACGGCGACGGCAAGGACCTGTCGAAGAAGCGCGACGGCGCCATGAAGAACTACCGGGCCGGCCAGCAGTTCAAGGCCACCGAGCCGCTCACCTTCTCCATCCTCCACAACAACAACCCGGTCTACCCGATGAAGGACGACTGGCTGTTCTGGAAGGAGCTGACCAGGCGCACCGGCGTCACCTTCAAGGCCACCCCGGTCCCGCTGAGCGACTACGAGAAGAAGCGCAGCCTCCTCATCGGCGCGGGCGACGCCCCGCTCCTCATTCCCAAGACCTACCCGGGCGCGGAGACCGCGTTCGTCTCCTCGGGCGCGATTCTCCCCGTGAGCGAGTACGTGGATCTGATGCCCAACTTCCGGGACAAGGTGAAGAGATGGAACCTCCAGCCGGAGGTCGACTCACTGCGCCAGTCCGACGGCAACTACTATCTGCTGCCCGGACTTCACGAGAAGGTCAAGCAGGGCTACTCGCTGTCCTTCCGCACGGACGTCCTCGACCGGCACGGTCTGAGCCTGCCCACCACCTGGGACGAGGTGTACACGACCTTCAAGGCGCTGAAGGAGGAGTATCCGGACCGCTTCCCGTTCACCGACCGCTGGAGCACCAACACCCCCTTCCCCGCTGGTGCCCTGTTCCAGTATCTGGGCCAGGCCCACGGCGTCCGGGCCGGCTGGTCGTATCTGAACACCAGCTGGGACGCCAAGGCGGGCAGGTTCGTCTTCACCGGCGCCACGGACGCCTTCCGCCAGGTCGTCGAGTATCTGCGCAAGCTGGTCGCCGAGAAGCTCATGGACCCGGAGAGTTTCACCCAGACCGACGACGAGGCGGTCAGGAAGCTGCTGGGGGAGAAGTCCTTCGCGATCAGCGCCAATCCGCAGGAACTGGTGCAGAACTACCGCTACAACCTGGAGAAGCAGGTCAAGGGCGCCACCATCGAGATGATCCCGGTACCGCTGGGCCCCGCCGGGCCGGTCGTACTGGGCGGCTCCCGCCTGGAGAACGGCATGATGATCTCCGGCAAGGCCCTGGAGGGCGACGACTTCGTCGCGCTGATGCAGTTCGTGGACTGGCTCTGGTACTCCGACGCCGGCCAGGAGTTCTGCAAGTGGGGCGTGGAGAACACCACGTTCACCCGCTCCGGGCCCGGCGCGTACGCGCTCGAGCCCGGCATCAGCCTCATGGGCTCCGACCCGGACGCCCCGAAGGACCTCCAGAAGGACTTCGGCTTCTCCAACGGTGTGTTCACGTACGGCGGCAGCTGGGCGCTGGTCTCCTCCTCCTTCGGCCCCGACGAGAGGAAGTTCACCGACGCCATGGCGCAGCGCGAGCCGCTGCCCACCGACCCGCCGCACCCGCTGCGCGCCGAGGAGCAGGAGCAGGCCACCCTCTGGGACACCCCGCTGAAGGACCACGTCACCCAGAACGCCCTCCGGTTCGTCCTCGGCAAGCGCCCGCTGTCGGAGTGGGACGCCTACGTCAGGGAGCTGAAGGCCAAGAACATGGACCGGTTCATCGAGCTGCACAACCAGGCCTACGAGCGGTTCAAGAAGGAGAACGCGTGATCCGCGTCCCCGGAGAGCCGATCGGCCCGCTGTCCGCCGCCTGGCGCGGCTGTGTCGGCACCGGCCGGCTCGACCTCGCCCTGCGCCGCGACTACCAGGACTCCCTCGCCCTGCTCCAGCGCGACATCGGCTTCCGGTATCTGCGGGGCCACGGACTGCTCAGCGACGGCGTGGGCATCCACCGCCCCTACGAGTGGCAGGGCGCCCGCCGCACCCACCATTCGTTCACCTACCTCGACCAGGTCCTCGACGCCTGCCTCGGCCTCGGTATCCGCCCCTTCCTCGAACTCGGCTTCATGCCGGACGGGCTCGCCTCGGGGGAGAAGACGGTGTTCTGGTGGAAGGGCAACGTCACCCCGCCCGCCGACGAGAAGGAGTGGACGGACCTGGTCCGCGTCACCCTCACCCACCTGATCGACCGCTACGGCGCCGACGAGGTGCGCACCTGGCCCGTCGAGGTGTGGAACGAGCCCGACCTGCCCGACTTCTGGGCGGGCGCCGACGAACCGGCGTACCACCGCCTGTACGAGGCGACCGCGTACGCCGTGAAGGAGGTGGACGCCGGGCTGCGGGTCGGCGGTCCGGCACTCTCGCCCGGCGCGGACGGCTGGATGGGACGGTTCGCCGAGTTCGCCGAACACCGCGACGTGCCCGTCGACTTCGTCTCCCGGCACGCCTACAGCTCCGGCCCCGCCCAGCACGTCCCGTTCGGCGCCCACCAGACCCTTGCCCCGGCGAGCGACCTCCTCGACCAGTTCGCCGAGCCACGCCGGACCCTCGAGGGCACCCGGCTGGAGGGGCGGCCCGTCCACATCACCGAGTTCAACTCCTCCTACCGGCCTGACAACCACGTCCACGACACCGCCTTCCACGCCGCCTACCTCGCCCCGGTGGTGACGGCGGGCGGTGACCACGCGGACTCGTACTCCTACTGGACGTTCAGCGACGTTTTCGAGGAGTCCGGCATCCCCACCGCCCTCTTCCACGGCGGCTTCGGCCTGCTCACCCACCGGCAGCTGCGCAAGCCGACGTACCACCTGTACGCCTTCATGGCCCGCATGGGCGAGCAGCAGCTGGCCCGGGGCGACGACCACCTGGTGACGCGGCATGCCGACGGCCGGGTCACCGTGCTCGCCTGGGCGCCCGTCGACCCGACGGGGGAGACACCCGGCCCGGACCGGCACACCCTGCGCCTGTCCCTGCCGGTCGGCACCGCACCGCGCGGCACGGCGTTCGTCCGCCGCTCCTCCGTGGACGAGGAGCGCGGCAACGCGTACACCGCCTGGCGGCACATGGGCAGCCCCCGCTCGCCCAAGCCCGGACAGCTCGACATCCTCCACGACGCCTCCGAACCCGCCCGCGCCCACCACCGGCTGCCGATCGAGGACGGCCGTACGGACCTCGTACTCACCCTGGCCCGACACGAGATCACCCTCGTAGAACTCACCCCCGTCCACGACGAGACCCCGCCCTGGTGGGACGAACGGCGGCTGCTCGGCCGGGAGTCGCCGTGAGCACCGTACGGGCCGCCGCCTTCGGCACCGGCCCGCTGTCCCGCTCCGCCGCGCTGATCCACACGCTCGTCACCGTCGAGGCCCTGCTGCTGCTCACCGCGGCGCCGGGCCTCGCCGGGCTCTTCCTCCTCGCCCCCGACCCCGCCAACCTCCCGATCGCCGCCCTCTGCCTGCTGCCGCTCGGCCCGGCCGCCTCCGCCGCCCTCTACGCCCTGCACCACCGCGGCCGCGACCTCACCGAACTCCACCCCGCCCGCGCCTTCCTGCGCGGCTGGCGCCTGAACGCCGTACCCGTGCTGAAGCTGTGGGCGCCCCTGCTCGCCTGGCTCACGGTGATCGCCTTCACCCTCACCCACTTCGCCGCCACGGGGCTCCCCGGCTGGTGGGCGGCGCTCCTCGCCGTCATCGGCACCGGCTCCCTCCTGTGGGGCGCGCACGCCCTGGTCCTCACCACCCTGTTCACCTTCCGCACCCGCGACACCGCCCGCCTGGCGTCCTACTTCCTGCTCCGGCACCCCCGCGTCACCCTCTGCGCCCTCTCCCTGCTGATCCTCACCGCCGCCGGCACCGCCCTGCTCACCGAGGCCCTGCCCGCCCTGCTCGCCGCCCCGCTGCTGCTCTCCCTGCTGCACAGCTGCCGACCGGTGATCGCCGAGACCCAGGAGGAGTTCACCGCATGACCCCGCCCCGCACCCCGAAGATCCCCTACGGCGGCGACTACAGCCCCGAGCAGTGGCCCAAGGAGGTGGGGGACGAGGACCACCGGCTCTTCACCGAGGCCGGCATCGACACCTTCACGGTCGGCGTCTTCTCCTGGTCCCTCATCCAACCCGCCGAGGACATCTACGACTTCCCGGTCCTGGACCGGATCCTCGACCGCGCCGCCGCCGAGGGCCGACAGGTCTGCCTCGCCACCGGCACCGCCGCCCTCCCGCCCTGGCTGGCGAAGCGGTATCCGGAGGTCAACCGCACCGACTTCGAGGGCCGCCGCCACCGCTACGGCCAGCGCCACAACTTCTGCCCCAGCTCACCGGCGTACAAGAGCGCCGCCACCGGGCTGGCCCGCCGCCTCGCCGGACGGTACGCCGGCCACCCCGCCGTACTCGCCTGGCACATCAACAACGAGTACGGCGGCGTGTGTTACTGCGACCTGTGCGCCGACGCGTTCCGCGCCTGGCTCCGTGACCGGCACGGCACCCTCGACGCCCTCAACGACGCCTGGTGGACGGCCTTCTGGTCGCACCGCTACACCGACTGGGACCAGATCGAACCGCCCAGCGCCCTCACCGAGCACTGGCGCGGCCCCGACCACACAGCGTTCCAGGGCATCACCCTGGACTACCACCGCTTCACCACGGACGCCCTGCTCGGCTGTTTCCTCGCCGAGAAGGAGGCGATCCGCGCCCATGACCCGGACACGCCCGTCACCACCAACTTCATGGGCATGTTCCGCCCCCTCGACTACCACCGCTGGGCGCCCCACCTCGACTTCGCCTCCTGGGACAGCTACCCGCCCCTGGACGCCCCGCCGACCGTCACCGCCCTCGCCCACGACCTGATGCGCGGCCTCAAGGACGGCGCCCCCTTCTGGCTGATGGAACAGACCCCTTCCACCACCGCCTGCCGTGACGTCAACCCGCTGCGCCGCCCCGGCGAACTGCGCCTCGCCACCTTCCAGGCCATCGCCCACGGCGCGGACGCCGCCCTCTACTTCCAGATGCGTGCCTCCCGCGGCGCCTGCGAGAAGTACCACGGCGCCGTCATCGGCCACGCGGGCCGCGACGACACCCGCGTCTTCCGGGAGGTCGCCGCGCTGGGGAAGGAGCTGGAACTCCTGGGCGATACGACCCTGGGCGCCCGCACACCCGCCCGTACCGCCCTTCTCTTCGACTGGGACAGCTGGTGGGCCCTGGAGATGTCCGACGGCCCCTCCCGGCTCGTCCGCTACCAGGAGGTGGTCCACACCTACTACCGCGCCGCCCGCGAGGCCGGCGCCGACGTGGACGTCGTCCCGGTCACCGCCGACCTGACCCCGTACGACGTGATCCTCGCCCCCGCCCTGCACATGATCAAGGACGACCTGGCGGCCCGCCTGGAGGCCGTCACCGCGCGGGGCGGGACCGTGCTGGCGACGTTCCTCTCTGGCCGGGTCGACGCACACGACCGGGCCTTCCTCACCGACGTGCCGGGACCGCTCGCCCCGCTGATGGGCGTCCGGATCGACGAATGGGACGCGCGCCGGGAGGAGGTCGTGAACCCCGTCCACCTGGGCGACCTCACCGCCGACGCCCGCCTGGTCTTCGAGATCGTGCAGCCGCGCGGCGCGGAACCGGTCGGCACGTACGGAGCCGACTTCTACGCCGGAACCCCGGCCGTCACCCGCCACCGGGTCGGCGAGGGCGAGGCCTGGTACGTCGCCACCGCCCTCGACCAGCCGGGCGTCGACCACGTGGTCCGCCAAATCCTCGCCCGCCACGACCTCGTCGGCCCCTACGCCGGCCACACCGCCGTCGAGACCGCGACCCGCGTCGCCCCCGACGGCACCCGCCTGCTCTTCCTCCTCAACCACGCCCCACGGCCAGCCCACTTGACGGCCCCCGCCCCCGCCACCGAGCTGCTCACCGGCAGACACGCCGAACGGGACGATCCGTTCACGCTCGACCCGCTCGGCGTGGCGGTCCTGCGCCTTCAGTAGACGGTCCGTCCCCGCTCGTCCGGCACCCCGGACTTGCGCAGGAAGTAGCTGTTGACCTGGTCGCGCCACTCACGGGCGCTGCGCAGCTGCTCCTCGAACCGCTCGGCCACACGCGCGTGCCGGACCGGTTCCACCAGGTCCACGAGGCCCGCCCACACCCGGCGGGCCTCCTCGGCCTCCTCGACACCCTCGAAGTGTGTGTCGTAGATGTGCTGGATCACCGTCTTGCCACTGTGCAGCACATGGCCGTACGGCACATGGTGGAAGAACAGCAGCAGCTCGTCGGGACAGGTCTCCGGCGACTCGTACACCTCGGCCCACGGCTTGGCGTACTGACCGGCGTACCCGGTGCCGGTAGCCGTGGTGCGGTCGACGCCGATACCGTCCCGGTCGGCGAAGTGGTAGGTGCCCCACGGGCTGTACTCGTAGCCGTCCACGCTCGGCCCGTAGTGGTGCCCCGGCTGCACCATGAAGCCCACCCCGAGCGGCGCGGTGTACTTCTCGTACGTCGACCAGGAGCCGTCGAGCACCGAGTGCAGCCCGTCGGCCAGCCGCTGCTCCGCCCCCGGATGGGTCAGCGCGATCCATTCGCCGAGGACAGCCCGCGGATCCGCCGCCGGATCCCAGGCCAGCCGCCCGAAGGTGTACAGGTTGGCCTGGGCGAGCGGATGGCCGGTCCAGAACGGGTCGTCGCCGGCGTTCGACACGGCCACCAGTCCGTCCGCCGCCCGCCCGGCGCTCACCTCCCCGTCCGGCCGGAACCGCAGCGCCTCGCTCCACATCGGACCCAGCCAGCACGCGTGCCGCTGCTGTCCGGTGTACTCCTGCGTGACCTGCAGCTCCACCGCCAGCCGGGTCTGAGGCATCGCGCCGATCAGCGGGGAGACCGGCTCGCGCACCTGGAAGTCCATCGGCCCGTGCTTGACCTGAAGCACCGCGTTCGCCGCGAACTCCCCTTCCAACGGGGTGAAATGGTCGTACGCGGCCCGCGCCCGGTCGGTGCTCCGGTCCCGCCAGTCCTGGTGGTGGTCGTAGACGAAGGCCCGCCAGTGCACCGTGCCGCCGTACGGCTCCAGCGCGGCGGCCAGCATGTTGGCGCCGTCGGCGTGCGAGCGGCCGTAGGCGAACGGGCCGGGCTGCCCCTCCGAGTCGGCCTTGACGACGTACCCGCCGAAGTCGCCGATCTCCTCGTACACCAGCCGGGTCGCCTCCGCCCACCAGCCGCGCACCGCCTCGTCCAGCGGGTCCGCGCTGGGCAGCCCGCCCAGCACCGTCGGCGCGGTGAAGGTGACCGACAGGTGGGTGCGGATGCCGTACGGACGCAACACGTCGGCGATCGTGGCCACTTCGCCGATCCGGTCGGTGAGCAGCCGCGCCTCGGTGGCGTGCACGTTGACGTTGTTGACGGCGACGGAGTTGATCCCGCAGGCCGCGAGCAGCCTGCCGTACGCCCGCACCCGGTCGAGATCCCCGCGCGCCCGCCCGTCGGCCCAGAACAGCGAACCGCCCGCGTAGCCGCGCTCGACCTGGCCCATGACCGGGTGCACGGCCACGTTGTCCCAGTGGTCCAGCATGCGCGAGGCGTACGCCGGACGGTGCTCCTCACGGGCGCGCTCACCGCGGAAGGCGTCCTCTCCGAGCCGTACGACGTGGAACAGGCCATACAGCAGCCCGCGTTCGTCCGACGCGGCGACGGTCGTGGTGCCGTCGCGGCGGGTCAGGGCGAAGCCTTCCCCGCCCAGCCCTCCGGTGAGCTCGAAGACCAGTTCGGCGTCCTCGCGTACGACCTGACCGCCGAACCGCTCGCAGGCGTCCACCAGTTCGCGGCGCACGGTGTCGGCGAGCCGTCCGCCCGCCGGGACCAGCGAACGCCGCCTCCCGACCGCCCGGAACGCCTCCACCGGAAGCCAGGCCGCGTCGACATCCATCCCCGTGCTCTCCCCTCGCTCCGCGGGCGCCGCCCGGAGAGCACCGGGGGCAGGCCCCATTCTGGGCTACCCCCGACCCGAGAGGTACCCGCCCGGCCTGCGGAGATCCGGACACGAAGGCGGGCCCGGGCGATGCCCGGACCCGCCGTGTGAGAGCCGGTCGGCTCAGCTCAGCAGTTCCACCTCCGCCAGCGTCGCCTCACCGGTCAGCACCAGCCGGTAGTGGCCGTAGGCCTTCGGCTTGTCGACCGTGAAGGCGCGCGTCTGCCGGTCCCAGCGGAACGACTCGTCGGCTCGCGTGTCGAGGTCCGTCCACGTCGTGCCGTCGGCCGAGCCCTGCAGCACCCAGCCCGTGGGCGCCTTGGTGTGGTCCGAGGACGTCAGCGTGTACTGCACCGCCTCGGTGTTCCCGGTGACGGGCAGCTCCACGGCGGACACCGTGGCGTTCGTCGCCGATGTGTCGTCGAACAGGGCGCCCGCGCCCTTCAGCGCGTCCTCGCGGGGCGTCGGCACCTCGTCGTCCTGGGTGATCGACACGGGCGCCGCGTTCTTGCCCGTGCCCCACGACGACGGACGCGGGCCCATGTCGAACTCCACGGTTCCGCCCCGGGAGACGACCGAGTGCGGCAGCGAAGTCGAGTTCCAGCGCTTGCCGTTGACCTTCACACCCTGCACGTACATGTTCTTCGCGCTGTTCTTCGGCGCCTTGACGACCAGCTCGCGGCCGTTCTCCAGGTGCACGGTGACCTTCTTGAACAGCGGGGAACCGATGGCGTACTCGCCACTGCCCATCACCAGCGGGTAGAAGCCGAGCGAGGAGAAGAGGTACCAGGCCGACTGCTCGCCGTTGTCCTCGTCACCGTGGTAGCCCTGGCCGATCTCGCTGCCGGTGTAGAGGCGGGACAGCACCTCGCGCACGTTCGCCTGCGTCTTCCACGGCTGGCCGGCCGCGTCGTACATGTACAGGGCGTGGTGGGCGACCTGGTTGGAGTGGCCGTACATGCCGAGCCGGACGTCGCGCGCCTCGATCATCTCGTGGATGACACCGCCGTAGGAGCCCTTGAGCTCCGGAGAGGCCGTCTCGGGCGTGGAGAGGTACTCGTCGAGCTTGTCACCGAGACCGTCCCGGCCGCCGTACAGATTGGCCAGACCGCGGCTGTCCTGCGGGGCGGTGAAGGCGTAGCCCCAGCCGTTCGTCTCCGTGTAGTCGTAACCCCACACGCGCGGGTCGTACTTCGACGACTCGACCCGCCAGTCGCCCTTGGCGTTCTTGCCCTGGAAGAAACCGGCCTCGGAGTCGAACAGGTTCACGTAGTCCTGGGCGCGGTTGAGGAAGTACGCGGACTCCTCCTTGTAGCGCTTGACGCCCGTCTTCTTGTAGAGGGCCTCGCCCATCTTCGCGATGCCGTAGTCGTTGAGGTAGCCCTCCAGCGCCCACGACAGGCCCTCGTGCGTGTCGGTGCTGGTGTAGCCGAGGAACGGCGAGGTCGCCATGCCCTTGCGGCCCACACCCGACGACGGCGGCACGACGGTGGCGTTCTTCACCGCCGCGTCGTACGCGGCCTCCGCGTCGAAGTCGACACCCTTGACGTACGCGTCGGCGAACGCGACGTCCGAGGAGGTGCCGGTCATCAGGTCGGCGTAGCCGGGGGAGGACCAGCGCGAGGTCCAGCCGCCGTCCTTGTAGTGCTGCACGAACCCGTCGACCAGCTCACCGGCCTTGGACGGCGTCAGGAAGGAGTACGCCGGCCAGGTGGTCCGGTAGGTGTCCCAGAAGCCGTTGTTGACGTACACCTTGCCGTCGACGATCTTCGCACCGGTGTGCGTCGGGGTGTCGGCGCCCACCGCCTTGGAGAACGGCGAGGCGTACTGGTAGGTGCCGTCGACCTTCTCGTGGCCCGCGTTCGGGTACAGGTACAGCCGGTAGAGGCTGGAGTAGAGCGTGGTCAGCTGGTCCCGCGTGGCGCCCTCGACCTCGACCTTGCCGAGGATCCGGTCCCACTGCTTCTGCGCGTCGCGCTTGACCTTGTCGAAGGACGTGCGCTTCCCGATCTCCTGGCGCAGGTTGTCCTTCGCCTGGTCGACGCTGATCAGGGAGGTGGCCAGACGCAGCGTGACCGTGCGGTCCTTGCCGGCGTCGAACCGCAGATGGCCCTTGACGCCGTTCGCGGCGCCGTCGGTGACCTTCTTGTCGAACTCGCCGTAGACGAAGAGGCGGGTGGCGCCCGTGGACAGCCCCGACTTGACGTCCGAGTAGCCCGTGAAGGTGCCGTTCTCCTCGTCCAGGGTCAGGCCGGCCTGGTCGGTGACGTTGTCGAAGAGCACGCTCGCGTCGTCACCGGGGTAGGTGAAGCGCATCATCGCCGCGTGGTCCGTCGGCGCCATCTCGGCCTTCACGCCGTTCTCGAACCGCACTCCGTAGTAGTACGGCCGTGCCGTCTCGTTCTCGTGCCGGAAGGGCAGCTCGCGGGCCTCACGGCCGGTGTCAGGGGTGCCGGAGGCCGCCGAGGGCATCACCTGGAAGGTCTGCCGGTCGCCCATCCAGGGGCTGGGCTCGTGGCTCGCGCTGAACGCCTGGATCGTCGTCAGGTTGTCGTCGTTGTTGCCGCTCGCGTAGTCGTACAGCCAGCTCGTGGAGCCGGCGTTGGTGACCGGGGTCCAGAAGTTGAACCCGTGCGGCACGGCCGTCGCGGGGAAGTTGTTGCCGCGCGAGAAGCCGCCGCTGGAGTTGGTGCCCCGGGTCGTCAGCGCGTAGTCGGAGAGATGGGCTTCCGGCCGCTCGGGCGCCGCCTGTTTCAGCACCACGTCGTCGAGCCAGCCCCGGAACTTGGTCTCACCCTTGGGGGAGTCGTACGCCACCAGGATCCGGTCGACGGTCTTGCCCGCGGCCACCGAACCGACCGACGAGCGCACGCTGTTCCACTGGTTGACGTACAGCACCTTGGAGTCGCCCTGCCCGCGCGGGCTCAGCGGGAACCCGTGCTGGTCCGTCGCCCTCAGGTCGCTGAGATAGGTGCCGTCGGTGAAGGCGAGGTCGACGGAGACGTTCGTGGCGTCGTAGTCGAGCTCACGGTCCGACATCCACGGGAAGATCTTGTACGACAGCTCCGTGCGCCGGTCGACCTTCACATCGACGTCGAAGACCTTGTTGTAGGAGTACGCCCGGCCCTCGGCGGTGTGCCGCCCGGCGTACCGCAGCGCCCGCGTACCGGTGAAGCCGGCGTCCGCCTTCGCCGTCGGCGAGCCCGCCGGACCGCTGTCGACGAGCGACAGCATGTCCTCGGGTATGGGGTCGGCGATGCCGGTGGACAGCTGGATGTCGGCCAGCTGGAGGGCGTCACCCGCCCCCTTGTTCTTGGTGAAGTCCAGCCGCCAGTGCTGGAACTCGGCCGTCCCGGCGAGGTCGTAGGTCTTCGTCTGGAAGCGCTCCTCGAAGGACTCCCCCGAACGGGTGTCCAGCGTCTGCCAGTTCTCGCCGTCCGTCGAGCCCTTCAGCGTCCAGTCCACGGGGTCGCGCTCGTCGTGGTCGTTGGCCGAGGTGAGGGCGTACTTGACGATCTTCGCCGGCTCGTCCAGGTCGAACTCGATCCAGCCCGTCGGCGCGAAGGTCAGCCACTTGGTGGAC
The DNA here is from genome assembly GCF_043199595.1 of Streptomyces sp. NPDC048584. Lineage (NCBI taxonomy): Bacteria > Bacillati > Actinomycetota > Actinomycetes > Kitasatosporales > Streptomycetaceae > Streptomyces > Streptomyces sp. NPDC048584. The sequence goes on along the minus strand of NZ_JBICWF010000001.1, from coordinate 786,090 downwards.
GACTCGCCGTCGAAGAGGTTGCCCTTCACCTCCTTGCCGTTGGTGTTCTCCCCGCTCGCGCGGGCGCCCGTGACATGGTCGGTGACATTGCCCGGAATGCCGGACGTGAAGCCGCCGTCCACACCCGAGGCGCGCTTCTTCCCGCCGCGCGTGGTGTCGACGGTGTTGAGCCAGTCCGGGGCGGGATCCCCGGACTCGAACGACGAGGCGAACCCGCGGTCCGCCTTCGGCGGCGCCTTGGGCAGCGCCACCGCGACGCCCTGTGAACCCGCGGCCAAAGCGAAGGCGGTCGCCGCGACGACCGCCCTTCCCCATCTGTGCCGAACCCTGCTTCGCATGCGTGAGCACCCTCCCGTGCGCCGGACAACGTTGTCAATGAGATGCGCAAGGTCTAGTAGTGCGTCAAGTGCTGCGTGGTGTCAAGGGGGTTGAATGCGGCATTCAGGTCCAACGGCAATGATTCTTCCGCCGGTGAACACGGCGGAGCCGGATATTTCCGCGAGGTCTCAACTCGGAAAAGACCGGAGGTGAACCTTGCATTCGATCTTGCTCCGTCGGCGGGAAGTGGACTATACCTGTCGGCACTCCGGGGCATCTTCACCGCACCCGACCACGTACCAGCCGCACTTCCTGCACGACCCAGCTTGACCCGAACGCGGTGCCGGGGAGGATCCGGTTCACCGCCTGAGTCCTGGAGAAGGCGAGGACTTGAGCATGGGATCCACTTCCGCCGAGAACGACGGCACCGGTTCCACCGAGAACAGCACGGCCGGCGTCGGGCGCCGCGCACTGATCAAGCGGTCCGCCGCGCTCGGCCTGGTTTCCGTACCGGCGATGAGCTTCCTGTCCGCGTGTGCCAGCGGCGGCGGGGACGACAACTCCGGTGACAACGAGGGCAAGACGTCCGAGTCCAACCCGTTCGGCGTCAAAAAGGGCAGCAAACTCGACGTCGTCATCTTCAAGGGCGGTTACGGCGACGACTACGCCAAGGCGTGGGAAGCCGCGTTCAAAAAGCAGTGGGACGTCACCTCCGTGCACACCGGGACGCAGGAGATCACGGGCAAGCTCCAGCCCCGGTTCAACGCGGGCAACCCGCCGGACATCGTCGACGACTCCGGCGCCCAGCAGATCCCGATCGACGTCCTGCACAAGAACGGCCAGCTCCTCGACCTCGCCGAGGTACTGGACGCGCCGTCGGTCGACGACCCGGACACGAAGGTCCGCGACACCCTCATCCCCGGCACGCTCGACGCCGGCATGCAGGAGGGCAAGGTCGTCGCCCTCAACTACATCTACACGGTGTGGGGTTTGTGGTACTCCGGCAAGCTCTTCGAGGAGAAGGGCTGGGAGGCGCCCAAGACCTGGGACGACTTCCTCGCGATCTGCAAGGACGCCAAGTCCGAGGGCATCGGCGGCCTCGCCCACCAGGGCAAGTACCCGTACTACATCAACGTCGCCATCATGGACCTGATCGCCAAGAAGGGCGGCCTGGACGCCATGAAGGCGATCGACAACCTCGACCCCAAGGCGTTCGTCGGCTCCGCCGCCGCACAGGAGGCCATCGAGGCGGTCTACGAGGTCGTCGAGAAGGGCTATCTGATGCCCGGTACGAACGGCCTGACCCACACCGAGTCGCAGACCCGCTGGAACCAGTACAAGGCCGCCTTCATCACCAGCGGTTCCTGGCTCGAGAACGAGCAGCTCAAGACGACACCGGAGGACTTCGACATGAAGTTCCTGCCGATGCCGCTGCTGCCGGACAGCGCGCTGCCGTTCGACGCGATCCGGGCCGGCTCCGGTGAGCCCTTCATCATCCCGGCCAAGGCCAAGAACCTCCCCGCCGCCAAGGAGTTCATGCGCAGGATGCTCTCCAAGGAATGGTCGACGCTGTTCGCCAAGGAGGCGAACTCGCTGACCATCCTCAAGGACGGCGTCGACCCGAACGTCCAGCTGCGTCCGGGCACCCAGTCCACCGTCGAGGCCTCCAAGGCGGCCGGCGACAACACCTTCCGCTTCCTGTACACCGAGTGGTACAGCGAGATGGGCACCGCCATCGAGAACGCCTCCAACGAGCTGATGGCCAAGCGCATCCAGCCCAAGGAATGGCTCAAGCGCGCCCAGGCCGCGGTCGACAAGCAGGCCAAGGACCCGGCCTCGAAGCAGAACCACCGCGACTGATCTCGCTCGACCGACCGCACTCCGGGCCGGGAGGCGACTCCCGGCCCGAAGCGGCCACACCCAGGGGCAGGAACGCCATGCGCAAAGGGCAGCACCGGTTCGTCGCGGGATTCCTCTTCTTTCCCGTGGTGCTCTATCTGATCTTCGTGATCTGGCCGTACATCCAGACGTTCGGTTATTCACTGACCGACTGGAAGGGCCAGTCGCAGACCTTCAGTTTCGTCGGCCTGGACAACTACACGGCGTTGTTCGAGGACGACGTCTTCATGGGTGCCATCTGGCACAACATCCTGTTCCTGGTGTTCATCCCGGTGATCACCATTCTGCTCGCGCTGTTCTTCGCCTTCATGGTGAACGCGGGCGGACGCGGACGTTCCGGAGGTGTCTCGGGAGTCGCCGGATCGAAGTACTACCGGGTCATCTATTTCTTCCCGCAGGTGCTGTCGCTCGCCATCATGGCGGTGCTCTTCGGAGCGGTGTACCGCAGCGACGGCGGCGGAATGCTCAACGGCGTCCTGATCAAACTCGGGCTCGTCGACCCGGACAGCCCGGTGGAATGGCTGAACGAGCCGAACTTCGTGCTGTGGGCACTCGTCGCGGTGGTCGTCTGGCACGGCGTCGGCTTCTATCTGGTGCTGTTCTCCGCCGCCATGCAGTCCATTCCCCGGGACATCTACGAGGCCGCGCTGATCGACGGCGCCGGCCGCGCCCAGTCCTTCTTCCGCATCACCCTGCCGCTGCTGTGGGACTCCGTGCAGACCGCCTGGGTCTACCTCGGTATCGCCGCCATGGACATGTTCATCCTGGTCTCCACCATGACCGCGGGGGACTACGGCGGCGGCCCCGACCACCACAGCGAGGTCATGTCGACCGTGATGATGCGGAACTTCCTGCTGTACGGCCGGAGCGGCTACGCCTGCGCCATGGGCGTGGTCATGCTGCTCCTCACCCTGATCGTGTCCGTGGTCATGCTGCGCGCCACCCGTCGCGAGCGCATCGAGTTCTGAGGCGGAGTAACGACGATGAGCGCACCCCTCAAGGAATCCGCCCCCACCGGGGGCACCACCCCGCCCCCGCCTCCGGTGACCAAGGGCACCGTCCGCCCCGGCGACCGGCGCGGCGAAGGCGTCGTACTGAACGCCTTCTCGCACGGCTTCCTCGTCGTGTGGGCGGTGCTGATCGTGCTGCCGCTGCTGTGGCTGGTGCTCAGCTCCTTCAAGACCGACACACAGATCGGCGCGTCCGCCTTCGGCTGGCCGCAGAACTGGGACCTGGGCGTGTTCTCCCGCGCCTGGGACAAGGGCATCGGGGACTACTTCACCAGCACGGTGATCGTCCTCGTCATGTCCGTGCCGCTGACCATGCTCCTCGGCTCCATGGCGGCGTACGTACTGGCCCGCTACGAGTTCTGGGGCAACCGCCTGCTGTACTACTTCTTCGTGGCCGGCGCGATGTTCCCCGTGTTCCTCGCCCTGGTGCCGCTGTTCTTCATGGTCAAACGGCTCGACATGCTGAACACGTACCACGGCCTGGCGCTGGTGTACGTCGCCTACTCGCTGCCGTTCACGGTGTTCTTCATGCACGCCTTCTTCCGGACCCTGCCCTCGGCGGTCTTCGAGGCGGCGATCCTCGACGGCGCCTCGCACACCCGGACCTTCTTCCAGGTCATGCTGCCGATGGCCAAGCCCGGACTGCTCAGCGTCGGCATCTTCAACACCCTCGGCCAGTGGAACCAGTACATCCTGCCGACGGTGCTGATGCAGCCGCAGAGCGGGGACGATCCGGAACGCTATGTGCTGACCCAGGGGCTGATCCAGCTCCAGCAGCAGCAGGGCTACGCCTCGGACCTCCCGGTGCTCTTCGCCGGCGTGACCATCGCCATGGTGCCCATGCTGGTGGTCTACCTGTCGTTCCAGCGGCAGGTGCAGGCAGGACTCACCTCCGCCACCCTGAAGTGACGGCCGGTACCGCCGCGGGACGACCGATCGGTACGGCCTTGAAGTGACGCACCGGAACGCCTCGCACACGCGCCGCTCCCGCCCCAGGGAGCGGCGCGTGTCGCTGTGTGCATGGACCCGGAAACGGTTCAACCTCTTGACGGGAGGCAACCCGAACGGCTCATCTTAGAGTTCACTAGTTGGACATGAGGGGCCTCACCGAAGCGGCCCCCGCGCGCAGGAGGTCGTCGTGGAGACTCCGGGGTCGCAGTCGTCGCTGCACCGAGCCAACCTGGAGCGGGTCGTCCGGGCAGTACGTCTTGCGGGTTCGCTCACCCAGGCCGAGATCGCGAGGACGACCGGCCTGTCCGCGGCCACGGTCTCCAACATCGTCCGGGAACTGAAGGACGGCGGGACGGTCGAGGTCACCCCCACCTCGGCGGGCGGCCGCCGGGCGCGCAGCGTCTCGCTCAGCGGGGACGCCGGCATCGTGATCGGGGTCGACTTCGGACACACCCATCTGCGGGTCGCGGTCGGGAACCTCGCCCATCAGGTCCTTGCCGAGGAGTCCGAACCGCTGGATGTGGACGCCTCCGCGGACCAGGGCTTCGACCGGGCGGAACAGCTGGTCAAACGGCTGATCGAGGCCACCGGTGTGGACCCGTCCAAGGTCGCCGGCGTGGGTCTCGGTGTACCGGGGCCGATCGACGTGGAGTCCGGGACCCTGGGCTCGACCGCGATCCTGCCCGGCTGGACCGGCACCAGGCCCGCCGAGGAGCTGCGGGGGCGGCTCGGCGTACCGGTGCACGTGGACAACGACGCCAACCTCGGCGCCCTCGGCGAGATGGTCTGGGGCAGCGGCCGGGGCGTGCGTGATCTTGCTTACATCAAGGTGGCGAGCGGTGTCGGCGCCGGCCTGGTGATCAGCGGGAAGATCTATCGCGGTCCCGGCGGCACCGCGGGCGAGATCGGGCACATCACGCTCGACGAGTCCGGTCCCGTCTGCCGCTGCGGCAACCGGGGCTGCCTGGAGACCTTCACGGCCGCGCGTTATGTGCTTCCCTTGCTCCAGCCCAGTCACGGCACCGACCTCACCATGGAGGGCGTCGTACGGCTGGCACGGGACGGAGACCCCGGCTGCCGCCGGGTGATCGCCGACGTGGGCCGCCACATCGGCAGCGGGGTCGCCAATCTCTGCAACCTGCTGAACCCGAGCCGGGTGGTCCTCGGCGGTGATCTCGCCGAGGCCGGTGAGCTGGTGCTCGGACCGATACGGGAGTCCGTCGGCCGCTACGCCATCCCCAGCGCGGCACGTCAACTGTCCGTTCTCCCCGGGGCACTTGGGGGCCGTGCGGAGGTGCTCGGAGCGCTCGCCCTGGCACTGAGCGAGATGGGTGATTCGACCCTTCTGGACGGAACCGCGACGGGGTCCCTCACCGTGGCGACCCCTGCCTTCACTTAGAGAACGGATGGCACCGTTGCCATCTCGTTAAGGATTTACTTCTTGACGTCGCACGTGTGGCCGAGTTGACTTCCAGCCACCTCGGCCGCAACGACGCGGCCTCGTCAGGGAGGTTCCTAGAAGTGAACACGCGTATGCGTCGTGCTGCCTTTGCCATCGCCGCCGGTGCGATGGCCGTCTCGCTCGCCGCTTGTGGCAGCGCCGCCGAGTCCGGCGACAAGAGCGACTCCGGCGACTCCGCCGCGAAGGGCGATGACATCAAGGTCGGTCTGCTCCTGCCGGAGAACCAGACCGCGCGGTACGAGAAGTTCGACAAGCCCTTGATCGAGAAGAAGGTCAAGGAGCTCACGAACAACAAGGGCGAGGTTGTCTACAACAACGCCAAGCAGGACGCCAGCCTGCAGAACCAGCAGGTCGAGACGATGATCACCAACAAGGTGGACGTTCTCATCATCGACGCCGTGGACGCCAAGGCCATCGCCGGCTCGGTGAAGAAGGCCAAGGACGCGGGCATCCCGATCGTGGCCTTCGACCGCCTCGCCGAGGGTCCGATCGACGCCTACACCTCGTTCGACAACGTGACCGTCGGCAAGACGCAGGGCGAGGCCCTCCTCAAGGCCCTGGGCGGCAAGGCCAAGGACGGCCAGATCGTCATGATGAACGGGTCCTCCACCGACCCGAACGCCGCGCTCTTCAAGGAAGGCGCGCACTCCGTCCTCGACGGCAAGGTGAACGTCGGCCGCGAGTACGACACCAAGGAGTGGAAGCCGGAGAACGCCAACTCCAACATGGAGGGCGCCATCTCCGCCATCGGCAAGGACAAGATCGTCGGCGTCTACTCCGCCAACGACGGCATGGCGGGCGGCATCATCACCGCCCTGAAGGCCGCCGGCATCGACGACATCCCGGTCACCGGCCAGGACGCGGAGCTCGCGGGTGTGCAGCGCATCGTCACCGGTGAGCAGTACATGAGCGTCTACAAGCCGTACCCGCAGGAGGCCAACATCGCCGCGGAGATGGCCGTGCTGCTGGCCCAGGGCAAGTCGCTGGACTCCATCGCCAAGGACAAGGTCGACAGCCCCACCACCAAGGCCGTCCCCTCCGTGCTCGTCCCGGTCGTCTCGCTGACCAGCGAGAACATCAACGACACCGTGATCAAGGACGGCATCTACACCGTCCAGGAGATCTGCACGGACAAGTACAAGGCCGCTTGCGACAAGATCGGCCTCAAGTAAGCAGTCACCCCCTCCCGTGACACACGAGAGAGTCCGTGCCCCGGACTCCCCGCACGGGACCGACTGCCACACGCTCCGCCGGCGCCCCGCACACACCAGCCCCGCAAGCTACGCGGGGCGCCGGACGGAACACCCCCCCAGTTTCTCTGCACAACCTCCCGCCGGGTCAGGCGGCGAAGGAGATGGTTCACGTGTCCGCTACGCCCGTGCTGGCGTTGCGCGGGGTCTCCAAGCGTTTCGGTGCCGTCCAGGCGCTCACCGACGTAGAGCTTGAGGTCCACGCCGGTGAGGTGGTCGCCCTGGTGGGCGACAACGGCGCCGGAAAGTCCACGCTGGTCAAGACGATCGCCGGCGTGCATCCCATCGATGAGGGATCCATCGAGTGGGATGGCAAGTCCGTCCAGATCAGCAGGCCGCACGACGCCCAGAACCTGGGCATCGCGACGGTCTACCAGGACCTCGCGCTGTGCGACAACATCGATGTCGTCGGCAACCTCTACCTGGGCCGGGAGCTCCGCAGGCGCGGAGTCCTGGACGAGGTGGAGATGGAGCGCCGCTCCCGCGAGCTCCTCGACACCCTGTCGATCCGCATCCCCAGCGTCCGCATCCCGATCGCCTCCCTCTCCGGCGGACAGCGCCAGGTCGTGGCCATCGCCCGGTCCATGCTCGGCGAGCCGAAGCTGGTGATCCTGGACGAGCCCACCGCCGCCCTCGGCGTCGAGCAGACCGCACAGGTCCTCGACCTCGTCGAGCGGCTGCGCGAGCGCGGCCACGCCGTCATCCTCATCAGCCACAACATGGCCGATGTGAAGGCCGTGGCGGACAAGGTCGCCGTCCTGCGCCTCGGGCGCAACAACGGCGTCTTCGAGGTCAAGTCGACCTCGCAGGAAGAGATCATCTCCGCCATCACGGGCGCCACGGACAACGCCGTGACCCGTCGTGCGGCGCGCACCAATGGGGAGATCAAGAAGTGAGCACCGAAAAGACCTCCACCCCCACCGGGGACCACGCCGTCGAGAACCCCGAGGCGGCCGCCGCGGCCGTCACCGTGGTCGACCCCCGGCTGCTGGTGCGCGAGCAGGGGCTCGCGGGCTACTGGAACGAGTTCAAGCGGAAGATGAAGGCCGGTGACCTCGGCTCCATCCCCGTCGTGGTCGGCCTGCTGATCATCTGGGCCATCTTCACCAGCCTGAACTCCAACTTCCTCACCGCCGGCAACTTCTCCGACATGTCCGTCGCCATGGTCGGCACGGGCATGATCGCCGTCGGTATCGTCTTCGTCCTGCTGCTCGGCGAGATCGACCTGTCGGTCGGCTCGGTCAGCGGTGTCGCGGGCGCGGCCTTCGCGGTCATGAACGTCACCCACGGCATGAACGAGATCCTGGCCCTGGTGCTGGCGATCCTCACCGGCACGGTGGCCGGCGCCGTCCACGGCTTCATCTTCGCCCGCATCGGCGTCCCGGCCTTCGCCGTGACCCTGGCCGGCCTGCTGTTCTGGCAGGGCTTCATGCTGCAGATCCTGGGCAGCAACGGCACGATCAACCTCGACTCCGAGGGCATCGTCGTCAAGCTGACCAGCTACTACTTCAGCGATGTGGCCGCCGCCTACGGTCTGGCGGTCGTCGCGACCGTGGGGTACTTCCTCCTCGCGTTCTTCGACAACCGCCGCCGCGAGGCCGCCGGAGTGCCGTCCCGTCCGCTGAACGAGATCATCGTGCGGACCGTACTGCTCGCGATCCTGGCGTTCGCCGCCGCGATCGTCTTCAACCAGTACAAGGGCCTGCCCCTGGCCGTGGTGATCTTCCTCGTGTTCCTGGTGTTCACGGACTTCGTGCTCCGCCGCACCGCGTACGGCCGCAAGGTCTTCGCGCTCGGCGGCAGCGTCGAGGCGTCCCGCCGCGCCGGTATCAATGTCGAGATGGTCCGTATCTCGGTCTTCGCGATCGCCGGTACGTTCGCCGCGATCGGCGGTCTGTTCGTCGCGTCGAAGATCGCCTCCGCCAACCAGGGCGCGGGTACGGGTGAGTTCCTGATGAACGTCATCGCCGCCGCGGTCATCGGTGGTACGTCGCTCTTCGGTGGGCGCGGCCGTACGTGGGACGCGCTGCTCGGTGTGATGGTGATCATCTCGATCACGTACGGGCTGGCGCTCGAGGGCATCGCCTCGCCGGTGCAGTACATGATCACCGGTGGTGTTCTGCTGGCGACCGTGGTCATCGACGCGGTCACCCGGAAGACGCAGAAGACGGCGGGGCGCGCGTAGGAGCTGCGCTGCGGGTCCGCTGTGGCTTGTCGCGCAGTTCCCCGCGCCCCTTGAGGGTGTGACTGTGCCCGGTGCCTTGTAGGCGCCGGGCACAGTCGTGTCGATTGTGGGTACTGCTGATCGGGTGATGTATGACGCACGGCCCGGGGACCGTACGGTTGAGCGGAACATTAGACTCGTCCCGCCCGGCAACAGCTCGATCAGCTCTACTGCAAGGAGGCACGGGTGCCGCTGCTGACCCGCATCAGGGGACCGCGCGATCTGGACCGGCTCAGCCTGGAGGAGCTCGACCAGCTGGCCGGGGAGATCCGGACCTTCCTCGTCGAAGCGGTCTCCAAGACCGGCGGCCACCTCGGCCCCAACCTCGGTGTGGTGGAGCTCACCCTCGCCCTGCACCGGGTCTTCGAGTCGCCCACGGACAAAGTGCTCTGGGACACCGGCCACCAGTCCTACGTCCACAAGCTGCTGACCGGCCGGCAGGACTTCTCCAAGCTGAAGATGAAGGGCGGCCTGTCCGGCTACCCCTCGCAGGGGGAGTCCGAGCACGACGTCATCGAGAACAGCCACGCCTCCACGGTGCTCGGCTGGGCCGACGGCATCGCCAAGGCCAACCAGATCAAGAAGCGCGACAGCCACGTCGTCGCGGTCATCGGTGACGGCGCGCTCACCGGCGGCATGGCCTGGGAGGCGCTGAACAACATCGCCGACGCCAAGGACCGCCCGCTCGTCATCGTCGTCAACGACAACGAGCGCTCCTACTCGCCCACCATCGGCGGCCTGGCCAACCATCTGGCGACCCTGCGCACCACCGACGGCTACGAGCGCTTCCTGACCCGCACCAAGGACCTCCTGGAGCGCACCCCGGTCGTCGGACAGGCCCTCTACGACACCCTGCACGGCGCCAAGAAGGGCCTCAAGGACTTCATCGCCCCGCAGGGCATGTTCGAGGACCTCGGTCTGAAGTACGTCGGCCCGATCGACGGCCACGACATCGAGGCCCTGGAGTCCGCCCTCACCCGCGCCAAGCGGTTCGGCGGCCCGGTCATCGTGCACTGCCTCACCGAGAAGGGCCGCGGCTACCAGCCCGCCCTCCAGGACGAGGCCGACCGCTTCCACGCCGTCGGCAGGATCCACCCCGACACGGGCCTGCCGATCGCCAGCTCCGGCGCCGACTGGACGAGCGTCTTCGGCGAGGAGATGGTGAAGCTCGGCGAGGAGCGCGACGACATCGTGGCCATCACCGCCGCCATGCTCCAGCCGGTCGGCCTCGACCGGTTCGCCAAGCGCTTCCCCGACCGGGTCTACGACGTCGGCATCGCCGAGCAGCACGGCGCGGTCTCCGCGGCCGGTCTCGCGCACGCCGGGGTGCACCCCGTCTTCGCCGTGTACGCCACCTTCCTCAACCGCGCCTTCGACCAGGTGCTCATGGACGTGGCCCTGCACCGGTGCGGTGTGACGTTCGTGCTCGACCGGGCCGGTGTCACCGGCACCGACGGCGCCTCCCACAACGGCATGTGGGACATGTCGATCCTTCAGGTGGTCCCCGGCCTGCGGCTCGCCGCCCCGCGCGACGCCGACCAGGTCCGCGCCCAGCTCCGCGAGGCCGTCTCCGTCGAGGACGCCCCCACCGTGGTGCGCTTCTCCAAGGGCGCCGTCGGCCCGGCCGTACCGGCCGTGGGGCGCGTCGGGGGCATGGACGTCCTGCGCGAACCCGGCACCGACACCCCGGACGTGCTGCTGGTGTCCGTGGGCGCCCTCGCGCCGATGTGCCTGGAGATCGCCGCGCTGCTCGACCGGCAGGGCATCTCCACCACCGTCGTCGACCCGCGGTGGGTCAAGCCCGTCGACGAGGCCATGGCCCCGCTCGCCGAGAAGCACCGGGTCGTCGTCACCGTCGAGGACAACTCGCGCGTCGGCGGCGTCGGCTCCACCATCGCGCAGGCGCTGCGCGACGCCGGCGTCGACGTACCGCTGCGCGACTTCGGCATCCCGCCGCGCTTCCTCGACCACGCCTCCCGCGCCGAGGTCATGGCCGAGATCGGGCTGACCGCCCCCGACATCGCCCGCCAGGTCACCGGTCTGGTCGCGAAGCTCGACGGCGGCTACGGGCGCTCCGCCGCCGAGGCGGTCGACTCGGTGGAACCCGCCCGCGACTGACCCCGCGACACACGTCGCCCGGATGGGCCGCCCGTGCCACCGTGAAGAGTGGCGCGCGCGGCCCGTCCGCGTGAAAGCGCCCGCGCCGGGGCATACGAGGTACGCCCCCTCTCGATCATGTCGAGGACGACAAGCGTGGGAGGTTCCCGTGACAAGCCCCCTCTTCCGGACGAAGAAGGTAGAACAGTCCATCCGCGACACCGAGGAACCCGAGCATGCGCTCAAGAAGTCCCTCTCCGCGCTGGATCTGACCGTCTTCGGTGTCGGTGTCATCATCGGCACCGGCATCTTCGTCCTCACCGGCACGGTCGCCAAGGACAACGCCGGGCCGGCCACGGCCCTGGCGTTCGTGGTGGCCGGTGTCGTCTGCGCGCTCGCCGCGCTCTGCTATGCCGAGTTCGCCTCCACCGTGCCGGTGGCGGGTTCCGCCTACACCTTCTCGTACGCCTCCCTGGGTGAACTGCCCGCCTGGATCATCGGCTGGGACCTCGTCCTGGAGTTCGCGCTCGGCACGGCGGTGGTGGCCGTCGGCTGGTCGGGCTACATCCAGTCGCTCATGGACAACGCGGGCTGGCAGATGCCCGCCGCGCTCGGCAGCCGCGAGGGCTCCGACGTGTTCGGGTTCGACATCCTCGCCGCCGCACTGGTCCTGGTGCTCACCGGCATCCTCGTCCTCGGCATGAAGCTGTCCGCCCGGGTCACCTCGGTGGTCGTCGCCATCAAGGTGACCGTGGTCCTCGTGGTGATCATCGCGGGTGCCTTCTTCATCACGAGCGACAACTACGACCCCTTCATCCCGGACTCCAAGCCCGTCCCCGCCGGGGACAGTCTCGATTCGCCGCTCATCCAGCTGATGTTCGGCTGGGCCCCGGCCAACTTCGGTGTGATGGGCATCTTCACCGCCGCCTCGGTGGTGTTCTTCGCCTTCATCGGTTTCGACATCGTCGCCACGGCCGCCGAGGAGACCAGGAACCCGCAGCGCGACATGCCCCGCGGCATCCTCGGCTCCCTGCTCATCTGCACGGTGCTGTACGTGCTGGTGTCGATCGTCGTCACCGGTATGCAGCACTACACCGAGCTGTCCGTTGACGCCCCGCTGGCGGACGCCTTCAAGGCCACCGGACACCCGTGGTTCGCGGGCTTCATCAGCTTCGGAGCCGCCGTCGGCCTGACGACCGTATGCATGATCCTGCTGCTCGGGCAGACCCGGGTGTTCTTCGCGATGAGCCGCGACGGACTGCTGCCCCGGTTCTTCTCCCGGGTCCACCCCCGGTTCCGGACCCCGCACCGGCCGACGATCCTGCTCGGTGTCGTCATCGCGATCGTCGCCGGCTTCACCCCGCTGAACGAGCTGGCCGCGCTGGTCAACATCGGCACCCTGTTCGCCTTCGTCATCGTCGCGATCAGTGTGATCATCCTGCGCCGGACCCGGCCCGACCTGCACCGCGCGTTCCGCACCCCGTGGGTGCCGGTGCTGCCGGTCGTGTCGGTCGCCGCGTCGCTGTGGCTGATGCTGAACCTGCCCACCGAGACATGGATCCGCTTCGGCGTCTGGATGGTGATCGGTGTCGTCGTCTACTTCCTCTACAGCCGCACCCACAGCCGGCTGGCCCGCGGTGAGGCGGAACCCGGGACGCCGCTGGGATCGTCCGGCGGCCCGGGCTCCCGCTGAGCCGGCCGTTCAGGCCCTCGCTACGGACGCGGAAGGCGCCGGTCAGGATGGAGCGGAGGGTGTCGTAGCTGTCCGGCACGGTGGGTCCCCGCTGCCGTTCGAGCGGGTGAGTTCCGCGATGCCGGCGTCGAATCCGATCGGCGGCGCGAAGCCGAGGTCGCGGCGGGCGGCGGTGAGGTCGAAGTGGTGCGGGTGGAGCAGTTCCGCGACCAGGAAGCGGCTCAGGGCGTGGGTGCGGGTGCTGCGGGCCGCGCGCAGCAGCGCCTCGGCGGCGGCGGCCCCGGCGGTGGCGAGCCGGGGCGGTACGGCACACCAGCGGGCTTCGACGCCGGCGGCCCGCAGGAAGTGCCGGGTGAGCTCGCGCAGCGGACGCGGGTCGTCCTGGGCGATGAAGTAGGCGCGGCCGCCCGCCGTCCGCGGTGACCGCCACAGGCTGTCCAGGGCGAGCAGATGGGCGTGGGCGGCGGTGCGGACATGGGTGGTGTCGACGAGGTTGCCGCCGTCGCCGGGCATCGGCAGCAGCCCGGCCCGCACGACGCGGACGAGGGCGGGGGCGAAGTGGGGGTCGCCCGGCCCCCAGATGATGTGCGGGCGCAGCGACACCGTGGCCAGCTCCGGGCCGTGGGCGGCCAGCACCAGGGCCTCGGCGCGGGCCTTGGTGGCGGGGTAGGCGGGCAGGTGGCAGGGGGCGACGGGCAGGCTTTCGTCGACGCCCTCCAGACCGCCGGGCCGGAAGGCGACACTGGCGGTCGAGGTGTGCAGGAGCGTGCGCACCCGGTGGGCGCGGCACTGCCCGATCACATGACGGGTGCCGACCACATTGGTGGCCCAGTAGGGCCTCGGCGGGCCGCTGACACCGGCGAGCGCGGCGTTGTGCACCACCGCGTCGCACCCGGCGACCGCGCGGGAGACCGCGGCCTCGTCGGCGAGATCGCCCAGGTGCTGATGGACGCCCAGGTGTTCCAGCGCCGCGCTCGGGCGGCGGCCCAGGGAGGAGACGACGTCGCCGCGCGCGGTCAGCTGCCGGCAGATCTCCCGGCCGAGGAATCCGCTCCCGCCGGTGACCAGGACCTTCATCGTCCCCTCCCGCGCAGCCTTCCGGCGGCCCAGCCGGCCAGCCGCATCCGGTCGATCTTGGAGTTGTGCCGGGGGTCGGTGGGAAAGCCGCGGCGGATCAGCAGGGCGCCGACACGATGTCCCTCCGGATGGTCCTTCAGCACGGCCCGTACGGCTGCCAGGACGGCGGCGCGGGACGCACCCGGGAGCGGTTCCACGCACAGCACGGGCAGTTGGCACAGGGCCGGACCGACCCCGACCAGGGCGGTACGGCGGACCCCGCGCGCGGTGTCAGCGGTGGCCTCGATGTCCTCGGTGGCGAGGCTGAACCCGGTGCCCGTGACCAGGTGGGCCCGGCGGCCGAGGAACCACAGCCGGCCCTCGTCGTCCAGCCGGCCCAGGTCGCCGGTGCGGTGCAGCACAACGTCGTCGGTGTCGCTCCTGGTGACGGCGTCGGCGTCCGGGCGGGCGTAATAGGCGGGGCTGACGGTGGCTCCGGTGACGGCGATCTCCCCGAGGCCGGTGGCGTCGGCGTCCAGGACACGGGCGCGGACACCGGGCAGCGGCCGGCCCAGGCAGGTGCCCGCGTGTCCGGGGGGTGGTGCGGTGCGCGAGGCCCGCAGTTCGTGGTCGCCGATCGCGGAGACGGGCAGGCACTCGGTGGCGCCGTACACGCTGAGGAGTTCGGCGTCGTCCGGTAAGGCCTTGCGCAGGGCGGAGGCGAGCGCGGTGCGCAGGGGGGCGCCGAAGGACAGGATCTGCCGGACCGAGGGCAGGGTGATGCCGTGCCGGGCGCAGTGCCGGGCGATCAGGGTGAGTACGGCGGGGGAGGCCAGGACGATGCTCGCCCGGTGTTCCAGCAGCGGTGCGACGAGTTCCTCCGGCGGGGTGCGGGCCGGGGCGAGGTGGTTCACCGCCGGGGCGAGGGTGGTGAGGCCCAGCAGCGGGCCGAGCAGCGCCACCGGCAGGAACCCGGCGAGGAGTACGTCGTCCGGCCCCGGGTCCATCAGCGTCGTCAGCGCGTCGAGCTGACCGGCCAGGGTGGAGTGGCGGTACTCGGCGCCCTTGGGCCGTCCCGTGGAGCCGGACGTGAAGGCGATGAGCGCCGGTCCGTCACCCTCGGGCCCGCCGGCCCAGGGGAGCGGGATGCCGTCGGCGGGCGTCCGCGTGGTCAGCCGCCGGCCCGCCGGGAGGGGCGAGTCCCCGGTGACCAGGGAGATCCGCACATGCGGGCGCCCCCATCCCAGCGCCCGGCGTCCCCACTGGGCCGGCGGCTCCCCGATGAACACGTCCGGGGCGACGTCCTGGAGGCAGCGGCCCACCTCGGCGCGCGGTTCGATCAGCACGGGCACGGCACCGAGGAGACCCAGCGCGTAGGAGACGGCGGTGAGGTCGTGGGCGTCGCGGGTCATCACGACGGCCTTGTGACCGGCCCGGACCCCGGCGTTGTGCAGGGCCCGCGCGATGTGCTGACAGTGCCCCACCAGCTCCCCGCGCCGCGTCGTCCGGGAGAGCCCCTTGCGGCTCTCGACGAGGGCGACGGCGCCGGGCCGCCCGGCCAGGCGTGCGGCGAGGCCCGGAAGTGTCGTGCTCATGGGGTTCCCTGGAGGAAGTCGCGGATGAGGTCGCCCAGTTCGCCCGTGGCGTCCTCCATCACGAAGTGCCCGGCGTCGGGGAAGCGGTGGACGGCGGCGTGCGGATACCGGCGCTCCCACTCCGTTGCCAGGTCCGGAGTGAAGACGGGATCGCGCATGCCCCAGCCGACGAGCAGAGGCAGGTCCGCCAGGCCGGTCCCGGCCCCGGCGGGTTCGAGCAGCCGCCACGAGGGGTCCGCGGGCCCGCGGGGGATCGCCCGTACGGCGTCGGTGACCGCCCGGCGTTCCGCACGGCGGGCGTACGGCCGCAGGAAGGCCCGCCGCTCGGCCGGGAGCAGCGGGCGGTGCACCCCTTTCCGTACGGCGACACGGGCGAACGCGTTGGTGACGTGGACGAGTTCGGCGACCGGCCGGTGGTCGCGGATCCAGCGCAGGCAGAACGGAAGCCGGAAGCCGTCCGGGAACGGGAACGCCACCGTGTTGCAGACCACCATCCCGGACACGACCCCCGGATTGCGCAGCGCCCAGGCGGTACCGAGCGGGCCGCCCCAGTCGTGCAGCACGAACGTCCAGCCCCGCTCGGGCAGCCCCCTGTCCCGCACCAGATGGCGGTACAGGCCGTCCAGGCCCTCCAGTTGTGCCTCGTACGGGTCGGGCACCCCGTCCGCAGGCCGCAGCTGCCGGGACAGTCCGAACCCGGGCAGGTCGGGGGCCACGCAGCGGGCGTGCGGGGCGAGTTGACGCAGCAGCCCCCGCCAGACATAGCTCCACGACGGGTTGCCGTGCAGGAGCAGCACCGGCCGCCCGGAGCCGAGATCGACGTAGTGCTGTCCGGTGACCGGCACCCTGCGCCAGTGCCGGGGCGCGGGGTAGCCCGGCAGCAGTTGGTGCGGCGCGGCGGGATCCGGGGCGCCCCCCGCCTTTGTGGTCACCACCGGACGACCGCCAGACCGAAGCTGAAACCGCTGGCCAGGCCGATCATCGCCACCAGGTCCCCGCTCTCGACCCGGTCGGCCTCCCGCGCCTTGACCAGTTGCAGCGGCAGTGAGGCCGCCGCGCAGTTGCCGTGCTCGGCCACGGCGGGCATACAGCGGTCCTCGGGGAGGGAGAAGGTCTCGATCACCTCGCGGTACTGCGGCATCGCGATCTGGTGGAAGGCGATGAAGGAGAAGGCCCCGGCCTGCGCCGCCTCCAGTTCCTTTCCGGCGGTCTCCAGGATCCTGGGCAGCACGTCGAGCCCGGCCTGCCGCAGGTCCCCGTTGAGGCGCAGGGTGGTGTGGTCGTCGTGGACGGACAGGTGGTGCATGCTTCCGCCGCCGGACACCGTGCAGGCCTCCCAGGCGGCGGAGTTGCTGACGAACCGCAGCGACAGGATGCCGGGGTCGCCGTCGCCCGCCGGGCCGGCGGTGAGCACCATCGCCGCGCCGGCGTCGGAGGCGGTGTAGCCGGGCAGGGCCCGCAGCAGGTCCTCCCGGTCCGGGGCGTGCCAGCGGGTGGCCAGGGTGGAGGGTTCGCCGCAGGCGATGAGGACCGTGCGATAGCGGCCGGTCTCGATGAAGGACGTGGCCGCCTCCATGGCGTTGAGGAAGCTGTTGCAGGCGTTCTTGATGTCGAACACCGGGCAGGAGGCGCCCAGTTTGGTGGCCACGAGATGGGCCGTGGCGGGTTCGACCAGATCCTGCGAGGTCGACGCGAACACCAGCAGATCCACCTCGCCGATCTTCAGTCCGGCGTCGCCGAGCGCGCTGCGGGCGGCCGTCACCGCGAGATCGGACGCGTTCTCCCCGTCCTCGTGGACATGGACCCCGCGCACTCCGGTGAGATCCTCCAGCAGGCCCGGCGGTGGCGCATAGCCACCCGTCTCGGTGATCTTGACGCGGATTTCGTCCAACGTCCGGTAACGCGAGGGAAGGTGGGCGGAGACGGCGGCGATACGGGCACGGAGGGCTTCGGGCACTGCGTCACCGTAGCCAGCCGTCCGACCGGAATGACGATTAAATGGTGTTCTCCACCCCAACGAGTGATTTGAGCTGGATTTTCCGCCCAGTTGTCCCTTTCAATCCGCAAGAGACAGGTAACTGGTGTGAAGGGGCGGGGACTTGGCGATGCAGCAGGTTGAACGGGCCGTGGCGGTAGTGGGCGTGGGGTGCCGGCTTCCCGGAGGCATCACCGACCTGGACGGCCTGTGGTCGGTGCTGCGCGACGGGCGGGACATGGTCGGCGAGATGCCCGCCGACCGGCTGCCCCGCGACCGTACGGTCGACCCGGGGACCGTACGGCCCGGCCGCAGCTACACCGCGGCCGGCGGCTTCCTCGACGACGTCGCCTCGTTCGACGCCGCGTACTTCGGCATGTCGCCCGCGGAGGCCCGGCACATCGACCCGCAGCAGCGCCTGCTGCTGGAGATGACCGCCGACGCACTGGACGACGCCGCCCTCCCCGCCGGATCACTGGCCGGCTCCGACACCTGTGTGTACGTCGGCGTCTCCGACCCCGGCTACGGCGTGAACCTGTCGATGATGCAGGACCACACCAGCCCGCACACCATGCCCGGCGCCACCCTGTCCATCACGGCGAACCGCATGTCGTACGCCTTCGATCTGCGCGGGCCGAGCATGGCCGTCGACACGGCCTGCTCCTCCGCCCTGGTCGCCCTGGACCGCGCCTGCCGCACCCTGCGCGAGGGCTCCAGCCGGGTCGCCCTCGTCGGCGGGGTCAACGTGCTGACGAATCCCTACTCGTTCGCCGGTTTCTCCTACGCGGGCATGCTGTCGCGGCGCGGACGCTGCGCGGCGTTCTCCGCCGACGCCGACGGGTTCGTCCGCGCGGAGGGCGGCGCCGTACTCGTCCTCAAGCGACTCACGCACGCGCTGGCGGACGGCGACCGGGTGCACGCGGTCCTGGCCGCCACCGGCAACAACACCGACGGCCGCAGCACCGGCATGATCGTGCCCAGCGCCGAGACCCAGGAGGCGCTGCTGCACACCGTCTACGCGGAGGCCGGGATCGACGCCGACGACCTGGTCTACGTCGAGGCCCACGGCACCGGCACCCAGGTCGGCGACCCGGCGGAGGCCGAGGCCATCGGCCGGGCACTCGGCCGGCGCCGCCGTGGCGGGCCGCTGCCGATCGGCTCGGTGAAGTCGAACGTCGGCCATCTGGAGCCCGCCTCCGGCATGGCGGGTCTGCTCAAGGCGATCCTGGTGCTGCGCCACGGGCTGGTCCCGGCGACCCTGCACGCCCTTCCCCTCAACCCGCGCATCGACTTCGACGGCCTGGGCCTGGCCCCCGCCGTCGACCCCGTACCGCTGGAGGTGGGGGAGCGGGCCGCCGTCGGGGTGAGCGCCTTCGGCTTCGGCGGTGCCAACGCCCACGCCGTCGTCGTCCCGCCGCCCGCTCCCCGGCGGCCGGACCCGCGCCCGGAGCCGGACGGACGCCCGCTGCCCGTCGTCGTCTCCGCCCGCTCACCCCAGGCCCTCGAGCAGCTGACCGGCCGCATGGCGGAGCGGCTGCGGCACACCGGGCCCGGCGAGTTCTACGACGTGGCCCGCACCAGCACCGTACGGCGCACCGCACACCCGCACCGGGCCGCCGTACTCGCCGCCGACCCGCAGGACGCCGCCCGGCAGCTGGACCTGCTGGCGGCCGCCGAGCCCGCTCACGGGGCCACGGTACGCACGGCCGAGCGGAACGGTACCGCGTTCGTGTACTCCGGCAACGCCTCCCAGTGGCCGGGCATGGCCGCCGACCTGCTGGAGCGCGAACCGGCGTTCCGCCGGGCCGTCGAGGAGGCCGACGCGGCCCTGGCACCCCACCTCGGCTGGTCGGTCGCCAAGGAACTGGCCCACCCGTCCCCGAGGAAGTGGCCGCGCACCGAGATCGCCCAACCGGCCCTGTTCGCCGTACAGGTGGGCCTCACCGCACTGCTCGCCTCGCACGGCATCCGCCCACGGGCGGTGACCGGGCACAGCGTCGGCGAGGTCGCCGCCGCCCACACCGCCGGGGCCCTCACCCTCGAGCAGGCGGCCCTGGTGATCGCCGCGCGCAGCCGCACCCAGGGCGCCACGGCGGGCCGGGGCCGCATGGCCGCCGTAGGCCTCCCCGAAGCCCAGGCACGCGAGGAACTGCGTGCCCACGAAGGCGCGTTGGAGCTCGCCGGCATCAACAGCGACCGCGATGTGACCATCGCAGGCGACGCCGACGCGCTCGCTGCCTGGGGAGCCGGACTCACCGCCCGCGGCGTCTTCTTCCGCGAACTGGACCTCGACTACGCCTTCCACAGCCGGGCCATGGACCCCATCAGGGAGCCCCTCCTCGACGCCCTCGCCGGGCTCGCACCCGCCCCGGTCCGCGTCCCGTTCCTCTCCACCGTCACCGGCACCCCGCTCGACGGGCCCGAACTCGACGCCGGCCACTGGTGGCGCAACGTCCGCGAGCCCGTCCGGTTCGCCGAGGCAGCCGCCCTGCTCGCCGCCGGACACGCCGGTGTCCTGGTCGAGATCGGCCCGCACCCGGTCCTGCGCCCCTATCTCCGCCACACCGGCGCCATCTGCGTCCCCACCCTTCGCCGCGACGGGAACGGCCCCCGCGAGACCGCGTCGGCCGTCGCCGCCGTGCTCGCCGCCGACACCGCCACGGACTGGCGCCACCACTTCCCCCGCCCCGGCCGGGTGGCCGACCTGCCCGCCTACCCCTGGCAGCGCGAACGGTACTGGCACGGCACCGCACAGGACCTGGTCGCCCACACCAGCGGCAGCGGCCTCCTCGACCACCCCCTGGTGGGCGAGCGGATGCCCGCCCCGCACCACGTCTGGCACGGCACCGTCGAACCCCAGCTGGTGCCCTGGCTGGGCGACCACAGGATCGGGGACGACGTCCTCATGCCGGCCGCCGCCTACGTGGAGATGGCCCTCAGCGCCGGCCGGCGGGCCCTGGACCGCCCGGTCGAGGTACGGCATCTGGAGATCGGCCGGCCGCTGTCCGTGCCGTGGCCGGACCCGACGCCGGTCGCCCTGCAGACGGCGGTCACCCCCGACGACGGCGCCCTGACCATCAGCGTCCGCGAGGAACACGGCGGCGAGTGCCTGCCCGTCGTACGCGCCCAGGTCCGCACCCTCCTCGGCACGGCCCCCGCCCCGCTCGACGTGGACGCGGTCCGGGCACGCTGCGACCGCCGTACCGACGGCCCCGGCTTCTACCGCACCTGCCACGGCATCGGCCTGAACTGCGGCCCGGACTTCCAGCTCATCGACCGCATCGACGCCGGCGACGGCGAGGCGCTGGTCGGCTACCGACTGACCCACCCCGCCGACGCCTACACCGCCCACCCGGTCCTGATCGACGCGCCGCTGCAGGCGACCGTGGCCCTCGCCGGTGAGCGGGCGGAGTCCGCCGCGTTCCTGCCGACCGTGTTCGGGGCCGTACGCGTCTGGCGCACCCCCGCGCCCACCGGCGTCGTCCATCTGCGCCGCCGCAGCCGTGGCGCCCACGAGATCTGCTGGGACATCACCTACGCCGACCCCGACGGAACCGTCACCGTCGAGATCGACGGCTGCCGCACCCGTCGCGGCCACCTGGCCGAACGCACCCCGCTGACCGTCCAGCGCACCGTCCTGCGCGCCGCACCCCACCAGGGGAGCCCCGCCGCGCCCTCCCCGCTCCCCGCGCCCACCGAGGTGGCACGCGCGGCCGGGCCACGCATCGCCGCCGCCCGCACCGCCCTCGACGACACCGGCCACCGCCGGTTCACCGCCACCGCCGCACAGGCGGGCGCCCACCGCTGGGCCGAGACCCTGCGCGGCCTCCTCGCCGACCCCACCGCCCCCTTCACCATGGCCGACCTGGTGACCGGCGGCACGCAGCCCCGGCACCGGCGGCTCGTACGGCTGCTGCTGCCCCTGCTCGCCGAACACGGCCTCGCCCGGCAGGAGGGCGAGAACTGGAGGCTGACCGACGCGGAAACCCGGTCCGGGGCACTCCTGCGCAATCTGGTCGAGGACCACCCCGCATACGGCGCCCGCACCCTGCTCCTCAACCGGCAACTGCGCCACCTGCCCGACGTGTTGCGGGGCCACGCGCTTCCGCCGGCCGGGGAGGGCGCCCACGAGCAACTCCAGGAGACGGACCCCGCCCACCGCTTCACCCACCGCGTCGTGCAGGCACTCCTCGGTGACATCGTCGCCCGCTGGCCCGCCGACCGCCCGCTGCGCGTCCTCGAGTTCGGCGCGACCACCACGGCCCTGACGGCCGCCGTCCTCCCCCTGCTCCCGGCCGACCGCACCCGCTACACCTGCACGTCAGCCACGGCCGGTGTCCTCACCCGCGCCGAACACCGTTTCGCCGCCCATGACTTCGTCGACCACCGCGTCCTCGACCCGGACGCCGACCTGATCGGCCAGGGTCTGCGCCCGGGCGCCTTCGACCTCGTCCTCGCGGGCGACGCCCTGCACGCCACCACCGACCTCGCCGCCACCCTGCGCCGACTGCGCACCGTACTGGCCCCGGGCGGACACCTGCTGGCCACCGAACCCCATCACGCCCCGCTCCAGGCCCTGTTGTCCGGCACGTCCCACGACTTCTGGGAGCGCGCCGACCACACCCTGCGCCCGGCGTGCCGCATCCTCCCCCGAGACCTGTGGGCACCGCTGCTGGAGCGATGCGGCTTCACCGGCGTGGCGCTGACCGGCCCCGAGGACCGCTCCGTACTCCATGCGGCGGCGCACCAGGAGCCAGGACCGGAACCCGGGTTGCCCCGGTCGGCCGCCTCCTGGGTGATCCACGCGGAGGACGACACCGAGACGGCGACCGCGCGGGCCCTGGCCGCCCGCCTCGGCGAGGCCACCGTCGTCACCACGCCCGACCGGCGCACCACCCTGCCCACGGGCTCCGACCCGCACATCGTCCTGCTGCTCGCCGAACCGGGCCCGTACGACACCGTCGAGCGGACCACCCGCCGCGCGGCCACCCTGCGTTCCCTCGCCGCCGCCTGCGACGGCCTCGACGGCCGTACCGGCTCCAGGATGTGGCTCGTCACCCGCCCGACCGGTCTCTTCCCGGCACCGGAGGCGCCGTCCCACCCGGCCGACGCCGCCGTCTGGGCGGCCTGTCGCACCCTCGCCAACGAGCGCCCCGACCTGACCCTGCGCCGCCTGTCCTGCCACCGCACCGGCGACCCGGCCACCGACGCCCGCCGTCTCGCCGCGGAACTCCTCGCCCCGGCGGACCAGGAGGACGAGATCGTCCTCACCGCCGGGGGCCGCTTCGTCCCCCGGCAGGTACAGCACCCGGCGGACGAACCACCGGCGATTCCTGTCGGCAGGCCGTACAGCGACGAATCCCTCGCCGCCCCGGCCGGTACGCGGCACACCGGCGAACCGTCCGCCACCCCCGCCGACACGCCGTACATCCTGGAGGCCCGCGACCCCGGCCTGCGCCGGCGCCTGATCTGGCGGGAGACCGAGCCCACCGAGCCGGGACCGGGCGAAGTGGCCCTCGAGATGCGGGCCGTGGCCCTCAACTACCGCGACCCCATGCGGGCCAACGGTCTGCTGCCGCCCGAGGCCGTGGAGAACAGCCCCATCGGCCGCGGCCTCGGCACCGACGGCGCCGGCGTCGTACGCGCCGTGGGGGAGGGAGTACGGAACCTCAAGCCGGGCGACCGGGTCTGCGGCCTCGTACCCGCCGCCCTCGCCTCCCACGCGACGACCCCCGCCACCGCCGTCCTCCGCATCCCGGAGGGGATGAGCTTCGCGGAGGCGGCGACCTTCCCCGTCGCCTTCCTCACCGTCCACCAGACCCTGGTCCACCAGGCCGGCCTCGACGACGGGGAGACCGTACTCGTACACGGCGGAGCGGGGGCGGTGGGCCTCGCCGTCCTGCAGTGCGCCCGCCGCCAGGGCGCCCGCGTCATCGCCACCGCCGGCACGGAGACCAAACGGGACCTGCTGCGCACCCTCGGCGTCGAGCACGTCCTCGACTCCCGCAGCCTGGACTTCGTGCCCCGCGTGCGGGAGCTGACCGGCGGCCGGGGCGTGGACGTCGTGGTGAACTCCCTCAGCGGTGAGGCCATCGCCCAGGGCCTCGACCTGCTGGCGCCGGGCGGCCGCTTCATCGAGCTCGGCAAGAAGGACATCTTCCTCAACAACCCCGTCACGCTGCGCCCCTTCCACCGCAGCCTCACCTTCGTCGGCTTCAACCTCGACGCCGTCATCGACGCCCCGAAGGCGTCCGCCCGCCTCCTCGCCGCCTTCGAGGCGGAGGCCGTGGCCGGCACCTACCGCCCCCTGCCCCATACGACCTACCCCGCCGCCCGCGTCGACGAGGCCTTCCACCTCCTGCAGCACTCCCGGCACACCGGCAAGGTCGTCGTCACCTTCGACCCCCTCGACGAAGCCGTCCCCGTCGAACCCGCGCCCCGCACGCTCCGTCTCGACGGCGACGGCACCTACCTGATCACCGGCGGACTGAGCGGCCTCGGCGCCGCCACCGCCCACCTGCTCGCCGACCGGGGCGCCCGCCACCTGGCCCTGCTCTCCCGGAGCGGACCCGACGCCCCCGGCGCACCCGCCCTCCTCCAGGCCCTCACCGACCGGGGAGTGCGCGCCACCGCCCACGCCGCCGACGTCACCGACGAGGCCGCGCTGCGCCGGGTCCTCGACACCGTGGACGCCGGCGGACACCCCCTGCGCGGCATCGTGCACGCGGCGATGCACATGGACGACGCGGCACTGGCCGATGTGACCGACGACCGCTTCGCCGCCGTACTGGCACCGAAGGCCCAGGGCGCGGCCGTACTGGACCGCCTCACCGCCGACCGCGACCTGGACCTGTTCCTCACCTGCTCGTCCGTCTCCGCCGCCATCGGAAACCCGGGCCAGGCGGCCTACGCGGCGGCCAACGCCCACCTGGAAGCGCTGGTCCGGGCCCGTCGCGCGGCCGGCCGGACGGGTACGGCGCTGGCCTGGGGCCCGATCGGTGAGACCGGCTATGTGGCGCGCAGCGGCATGGAGTCCGCCATGGCCGCCCGCGGCCTCGAACCGCTCACCCCCGCCGAGGTCCTGACCACCACGGACCGTCTCCTCGCGGCCGGCACCGATGTCGCCGGAGCGGGCCGCTACCGCTGGGGAACCGCCCGCCCCCTGCTGCCGGCCCTGGCCACCCCCCGGTTCGCCCAGCTCGCCCCGTCCTCCGCCGCACCCTCCCCGGACGCCCGCGACGCACTCCTCGAAACCCTCGCGGACCTCCCGGCGGACGAGGCGGTCCGCGAGATCACCGACACCGTCGTCCAGCTCCTCGCGGGCGTGCTGCAGACCGACCCGGCCGGCCTCGACCCCACGCTCAACGTCACCGACCACGGCCTGGACTCCCTGCTGGGCATGCAGTTCCTGGTCCAGGCCCGGGAGCGCTTCGGCATCCGCCTCGGCCCGGCCGACCTGGCCACCGGCCGGACCCCGGCCCACTTCGCACGCCTGGTCCACCAGCGGCTGGACCAGGAGGCGTAGCCAGGACGGAGGCCGCCGGTCTCAGCGGGGCACCGACCGCGGACCGGCGACCTCCGCACCCAGCGTGGTCACCCTGCGACGCAGCTCACGATCGGCCGTGACGACGAGAACCGGCCGGCCCACCGACTCCGCCACCAGGGCGACCATATGATCGTCACCGCTCCCCGGAGCGGACTCCACCCGCACCCCCGGCACCGACTCCACCCCGCGCGCCGCCCCCTCGACCACCAGCACGATCTCCACCGCTCCCGGACGCCCCGGCACTCCGTCGGCCGCGAGCCGGTCCCGCAACCGCCGCGCCGCACCCCGCCGGTCCCGCCACCACCCGTCGGGCACCGACCCGACGACATTCGCGGCGTCGACGATCACGAGCAGGGCGGAGGTGTCGTTCATCGGGCCAGCGTCCCACGCACGGGGCATCGGCGAACGATCGACATATGATGTGCCGAGTTTCGGGGTTCCCGTGTCGGTGATGCGGCGGGCTGCAGGAAGGTTCACCAGGCGATGCGGAGAAGGCCGACAGGTTCCACGGGTGGCCCCGTCGACGACGGACGGACCGCCTCCGGCGTGGCCCACGGAGAGTGGCTCACCCGCGGCAAGGACGGCCGGCTGACGCTGTACGCCCCCACCGGCGGGGGTCTGCTGCGCTGGACGGAGACCGCCGTCGGCGGCCCGTGGTGGAGCGGGCCGCACTTCGTACCGGTGGCCGGGCTGACGCATCTGTCGGTGGCCCAGGGAGCCAACGGCTACGTCCACTTCCTCGGCCGCAGGGAACGTGAGGGCGCCGACGGCACGACCGGTGCGGACATCGTGCACGCCGTCCAGTACCAGACCGGACTCGCCCTCAGCGACTGGCGGTCCCTCGGCAACCCCCACCGCGACCGGGACGACCCGGGCATGCTCGCCGCGCCGGTCGGGGCGGTGGCCGGGGACGGCACGGTGCATGTGTTCCTGCGTGGCGCGGACGGCGGTCTCGTCCTGCGGCGCGAGGCCCCGAACGGCAAGTGGCGGGCGTGGGAGGACCTGCGCGGCGGCGGACTCGACGCCCGGCCGGCGGCGATCGCGCTCACCGACGGACGCGTCGAGGTCTGCGCCGCCGCGGAGACGGGCGTGCTCGTCTGGAGCCAGTCCGCACCGGGGGAGGACTTCACCGGTCCCCGCGGCTTCTCGCTGCGGCCCGCCCCGGGCACGGTCGCGGCCCTGGAGACGGCACCCGGCCGGGCCACGTTCTTCTGGACGGACGCCGAGAGCGGCGGCGCGGCGGCCTGGCGGGCGGGCGACTGGCCCGTCTCCCTGGGCGGCACTCCGGCCGAGCGGCCGTACGCGGTGCTGCGTACGTCGCTGGACGGCTACGACTGTGCCGTCCTCGCCTGCCGTGACAAGGACGGCGCGGCCGTGCTCGGCATGGGCGGCACCGAGAACGAGTCCGCAGGGTTCTGGTGGTACGCGCTGGCCGAGACCTGTCAGGGCTCCCCGGCCCTGGCCCGGGACGGGCGGGGCCGCGTGGTGATGGCGCTGATCGGCACCGACGGCACGCCCAGGGTCGCCCGCCAGGAGGACGGCGACGGCCTCACGCTCACCCGGTGGGACGTCCTCGGGAGCTGAGCGGCCGTCGCCGTCGTCGTGCCGGGGCGTCAGCCGCCCGTCGCGGGCGACTTCTTCGCGGACTCCGGAATCTCCGCGTCGGACCGGATCGCCTTCCACAGCTGCTCGGCCTGGGGCTGCGCGGCCACCACCCGGTTCGGGTCGACCTTGTCGTACGCCACCGGGAGCATGATCGTCTCCATGGTCGCCGGGTCGACCCCGTTCATGCTGCGCGCGAACTTGGCCAGGCTGGTCAGGGAGGCCAGTTCGGCGTCGGTGGTCAGCGCGGACGTCAGCGTGTCGGCGATCTTGTAGGTCTTGGTGGGACTGCCGAACAGGTCCTGCCGCTTCACCTCGCTCAGCAGGGCGATCATGAACTGCTGCTGGAGGCCTATACGGCCCAGGTCGCTGCCGTCACCGATGCCGTGCCGGGTCCGCACGAACGCCAGGGAGTCGGTCCCGTCCAGCTTGTGTGTTCCGGCGCTCAGGTCCAGGCCGCTGGAGGTGTCCTTGATGGGCTCGTCGACGGTGACGGTCACGCCGCCGATCGCGTCGACCAGTCCCTTGAAGCCGGCGAAGTCGATCTCCATGTAGTGGTCCATGCGGACGCCGGACATCTTCTCCACGGTCTTCACCACACAGGCCGGACCGGCCGTCGAGTACACGGAGTTGAACATGACGCGCTCCGCCGCCGGCAGGGTCGAGCCGTCGGACTTGGCGCACTCCGGGCGGGTGACGAGCGTGTCACGCGGGATGCTCACGGCGACGGCCTGATCGCGGCCCTCGGGGATGTGCACCACCAGCGCGGTGTCGGACCGGGCGCCCGACACCTTGCCGGTGCCCAGCGAGGCGTTGGCGCCGGCGCGTGAGTCCGAGCCGAGGACCAGCAGGTTCTGCCCCGACGTCGGCAGCTTCTCCGGTCGGTCCTCACCGAGGGCCTTGTCCAGGTCGACGCCGTCGATGTTGCCGTTCAGGTCGCTGTACAGCCAGTACCCCGTGCCGCCCGCCGCGAGCAGCAGGACCAGGAGCGACAGCAGCACGATGCGTCCCCAGCGTCTACGGGGGCGCTGCGCCCTGCGACGTCCGCCGCCGCTGTCGGGCTGCACACGTGACTCCGTGGTGGCGCTGGTCGTCATGGTGTTCGGTTCCTCTCCTCACGGGCTCCGCGCGGCGGAGTGGCTGGGCCCGGGTGGGGGGAAGACCGGTCCACTGATGCGATCGCAACAGTGGGAGAACTATAGGCAGTGGCCCCGACCTGGTACGGACCGGGTGGCATTAGCACCGCGAAGCGATGAACGCCACATGAACCGACCTTGACCATCCTTAAGGGTGACTTAAGATATGTCGAACCTGTGACCGATGTGAAGGGGGGCTTTCACGCGGCCGCAGGGGTTTGGCGGTACATGGCGGCAGAAGTCGCGATGTGCCGCATCAGGGGTGGGGTGTCCATGGTGGACGTTCGGTGTCCTGGTGGGCGAAATGTCTTGGTAGGAGTACGAGTTGGTGGTTCAGCCGCGCCTCAGTGTTGTCGTGCCCTTTCAGGATGTCGAGGCATATCTCGCCGAATGTCTGGAATCGATAGCGCGCCAGTCGTTCCGTGACTTCGAGGTCGTGCTCGTCGACGACGGCTCCACCGACGGGTCGGTGCGGATCGCGGCCGACTTCTGCGCGGCGGACCGCCGCTTCCGGCTGGTCCGCCAGCACGCCCACGGGCCGGGGCACGCGCGCAACACCGGACTGCGGAACACACATCCCGCGGCGGAGTTCCTCGCCTTCGTGGACGGCGACGACGTCATCCCCGAGTACGCCTACGAACTCCTGGTGCGC
The DNA here is from genome assembly GCF_043199595.1 of Streptomyces sp. NPDC048584. Lineage (NCBI taxonomy): Bacteria > Bacillati > Actinomycetota > Actinomycetes > Kitasatosporales > Streptomycetaceae > Streptomyces > Streptomyces sp. NPDC048584. Next base: position 757,624 of record NZ_JBICWF010000001.1, on the reverse strand, counting down.
ACCCTCGAGGAATCCGAGGCGGACTTCGTCTCGGGCAACGTGCAGATGATGAACTCCACCAAGAAGTGGCAGTCACCGCTGCACAAGGGCCCCATGCAGAAGAACCGGCGCGGGACGCACATCACCAGGTTCGAGGCGCTGATCTACGACCGCACCGTCTGGAACAAGCTCTTCCGGCGCTCCTTCTGGAACCGGCACTCCATCGCGTTCCCCGAAGGCGTCATGTACGAGGACTCGTGGGTCAACATGTACGCCCACTTCCGCGCCGCCAAGGTCGACGTCATCACCGACGTCGTCTACTTCTGGCGCCGCAGGGAGGGCGGAGCCGCCCCCTCCATCACCCAGCGGCACACGGAACTGTCGAACCTGCGCGACCGGGTCGCGGCCGTGCAGTCCGTGAGCCGCTTCCTCGGCGACCAGGACTCCGGGGAGTACGCGGACAGCAAGCGGAAGTACGACCTCGCCTGCCTGAAGTCCGACCTCATGCTCCATCTGAAGGTGCTCCCGGACGCCGACGAGGAGTACCGGCACTCCTTCATGCAGTGGGCCAACGAGTTCCTCGACGAGACCGACCTCACCATCATCGACGAACTGCCCGCGGACGCCCGCGTCAAATGGCTGCTGGTGCGCGAGGGACGGCTGCCCGAACTCCTCGAGGTCATCGAGTTCGAGCGCCGCGGCGGCCCCATGCCCGTGCAGCGGCGGTTCCGGCGCTACCTCAACTACCCCTACCTCGGCGACCGGGAGGTGGGCCTGGACAAGAAGGCCTACCGCCTGGACAAGGAACTGTCCCTGCACGGCTCGCTGTCCGGCGCCCGCTGGATCCCCGACTCCGATCTGCTCACCCTCACCGGAACCGCGTACGTCCGGTTCATCAACGTGCACAAGAAGCACATGTCGGTGAAGGCGATCGCCCTGCGGAACAAGAAGCAGGGGCGCATGATGATCACGACGGCGAAGACCGTCTACGCGCCGCAGGCCACCGAGGACAGCAACCAGAATCGTTACTGCTATGACTGGGCCGGCTTCGAGGCGCGTATCGACACCGCCCGCCTCAAGCGCAAGGGCCAGTGGGTCGAGGGCACCTGGGACGTGGCCGCCGGTGTCCTCAGCCGCGGGCTGTTCCGCTACCGGGGCATCGACCGGGGCGGCGCGGGCAGCGCCGCCAACCCGCCCTACCGGTACGTCGACAAGAACACCCGGATCCTTCCGGTCTTCCTCCAGGGCAAACTCAAGCTGCGCGTCGAGGTCGTACGCTGCCGGATCACCCAGCACCGTCTCATCGGCGACCAGCTCGAGCTGCGCGGCGTCTACCTCGGCCCCAAGGTCCCGGAGTGGGGCCGGCTCCGCGTCACGAGTCTGAGCGGCGCGGGACGGCACGACGCACGCGTCCACTTCACCCCGGGCGGTGACGGCTGGTGCACCTTCTCCGCCAGAATTCCCCTGAGCCGCCTCGTACCCAAGTCCCGCGTGCACGCCGGGACGGACGCCGACGTCCCGCAGTCCTGGAACATGGGCGCCAACGGCTGGAAGACCACCTTCCATGTCGAGGGCCGCAAGATGACCATGTACCCCGTCGTGGCGGAGGACACCCCGGACGGGCACTACCCCATGCCGGCGACCCTGCAGACCAGGGAGTACGACCGTGAGGTCGTCGTCCACCGCAACGGCTCCGGCTACCTCGTCCTCTTCGAACGCGCGACCCTGCCCGTCGCGTCCCGGTGCGAGTGGCGGGACGACGGCTCACTGCTGGTCCAGGGCCGCTACCTGGCCGCGGACCAGCTGACCGAGGAGGAGTACCGGGCCGCCCATCTGGTGATCCGTTCGCGCGCCCACGGCGCCGAACGCCCCGTCCCCCTCACCTGGGAGGGCGACGAGTTCCGCGCGGTCCTGGCCCCCGCCGCCATGCGGACCCTGGCCGGGGACATCCCGCTCGCGGCCGGACGATGGGACTTCTTCCTGCGCCGGCAGGACCTCTCCGCCGTGGCGCGCGAGGACCGCCTCGAAGACCTCATGGTGAAGATCGAACAGGACCTGATCGAGACGTTCCCCCAGGACTACGAGAGGAACGAGCGCCGCTACGAGATACAGGCCGAGGCCTACGACCGGCTGTCGCTCCTCGTCCACTCGGCGATGCCCGACCACGCCCGCGGCCCCTACCGGCAGAAGATCCTGCGCACCAAGGCGTACCCCGACGCCCGCCGGCAACCGGTGCGCGACGCCGTGCTGTTCGACGCCTTCAAGGGCACCCAGTACTCCGACAGCCCCCGCGCCCTGCACGAGGAACTCCTGCGCCGTCGCGTCGATCTGGAACAGCTGTGGGTGGTACGCGACGACCAGGTCCAGGTCCCGCCGACGGCGACACCCGTCCGCATGTGGTCACCGCAGTGGTACGAGGCCCTCGCCACCAGCCGCTACGTCGTCGCCAACAACCACCTCCCGGACTGGTTCAAGAAGCGGGACGGCCAGGTCGTCGTGCAGACGTGGCACGGCACGCCGCTGAAGAAGATCGGCCACGACATCGAGTCCATCCACTTCGCCGACCAGCGCTATCTGGAACGCGTCGAGAAGGAGGTGCAGAACTGGGACATCCTGGTGTCCCCCAACAGCTTCTCCACCCCCATCCTCAAACGCGCCTTCGGCTTCCCCGGCGAGATGGTGGAGAGCGGCTACCCGCGCAACGACGTCCTGCGCCGGCCGGACACGGAGGACCAGGAGCAGCGGATCCGCCGCAGGATCGGACTGCCGGACGGCAAGAGGGTCGTCCTGTACGCGCCCACCTGGCGCGACGACCAGTTCTACGCGCCCGGCAAGTACAAGCTGGACTTCCGTATCGACCTGGCGGCGGCGCGCGCGGAGCTCGGGGACGACCACGTCCTCATGGTGCGCCGCCACCCCAACGTCGTGGACCCGGTGCCGGGCGCCGGTGACGGATTCGTCTTCGACGTGTCCGACTACCCGGACATGGCAGACCTCTCGCTGATCACCGATGTGATGATCACCGACTACTCCTCCCTGATGTTCGACTACGTCAACACCGGGCGGCCCATCCTGTTCTTCACCTACGACCTGGACCACTACCGCGACACCCTGCGCGGGTTCTACTTCGACTTCGAGGGCAGCGCCCCGGGCCCCCTGCTCCACTCGTCCGCGGAACTGGTGGCGGCCATCCGCGACATCGATGCCATCCAGGACCTCTACGCCGAGCGGTACCGCTGGTTCCAGAACGAGTTCTGCGACCTGGACGACGGCTACGCCGCCGCCCGGCTCGCGGACAGGATGCTGGTCGCCGGTGGTGACCTCGCCCCCGGACAGGCACACGCCCCCGCCGTCGGCACGGTCGGCACCCGGCACACGGGAAGGGCGATGACCCCCGCGCGGCCGCGTGTGTCGGAATGGTTCAGCGGCCCCCGTACGACCACGGGACTCTTCGGCGTCGTGCCCACGCAGCCCTCCGGCGACCGCGACTACGAAGGCGTGATCGTGTGACGCCGGTTCCGTCCGCGATCTCGGCCGGTGCCGGTGTCCACCCGGATCAGCACGGCACGGTGGTCGGACACCCCGGTCCCGCTCACCCGGCAACCGAGCACGGGCAGCCCGGTGAACAGGTGGTCCAGCTTGTGCCCCGACACATGCGTCGCCCGGGCCGGCCGCGAGGCGTCGCACTCCCGGTGCGTACCGTGGGCGTTCTCCGGCCATACCCACGAGAGCGGGTTGTGCTCCCCGGGCGGATCCACGTTCAGATCTCCGCCGTACACGACCCGCTTCCCGGGCACGGCGTCCACCAGCGCCTTCAGCTGATCGTCGCGGAACTCCCAGGACGGATGCGCCCGGTCACCACCGCGCGGGGTCAGATGCGCGGCACACACCGTGACGTCGTGCGCCGCGACGAAAGCGCACAGGATCCCGCGCCGCACCCCGACCGCGGGCTGGAGCGCGGAGACCGTACGCACGGACGACAGCGGATACGCGGACAGCAGGGCGTAACCGGCCTGTCCCCTCTCGGGCGCCCCGCAGCGCACCGCGGTACGGCGTCCGTCCCGCCCGCGCCGCACATAGGCCCTGAACTCGGAGTGCCAGGAGGCCCCGAGGGACGCGCGCACCGCCTCGACGTCGGCCGCGCAGGTCTCCTGCAGGAACAGGACCCGGGCCCCGGCACCGGTGGCCAGGCGCTCCATCCGGCGCCGCTTCGCCTCACCGCTGCCGGTACCGGCACAGTTCCAGTCCCGGACACCGCACATGTTCCAGGTCGCCACGGTCAGTGTCCCCGTCTCGGCGGGGGAGCGGAGCGGTCCGCCGCCGTCGCCCGCGGTCACCGCCAGGACGGCGGCCGACGCGACGGCGGCAAGCCGGCGCCGTCCCCGCGGGCGGGACGACGGAGTGCGGGTCCACAACATCCGGCCATCATGACCGACAAGTCGATGACCAGCCAAAACCCCCGGGTTCCGGTGGTCTTCCGGAAGCCGTCACCGCGCGGCCCCGGCCGCCGCCCGTCTTCGACGCACATCTGAGAGTGGAGTCCGTACATGTCCAAGGCATCCTCGAACGGGCGGCACGTGCTCAACGGGATCGAAGCCTCGGGACCGTTCCCGGTGGAGTACCGGTTCACCCATGCCAAGAGCGGCAACCGGCACCTCGTCGTCGTCTTCGCCAACTTCTCCGCGCCCGACGACTACGGGTGGTCGAACGGCGTCTTCGACAACGTCCGGGCCAACATCCTGTGGATCCGCGACCGGTTCGACGGGATGAACGCCTACTACCTGTGCCGGAACATGGACTTCGGGCTGGCCGACTCGGTGCAGAACCTCATCGCGAACGTCATGAGGTCCCTGGGACTGACACCGGACCAGGTCACCCTGTGGGGCGGTTCCAAGGGCGGCAGCGCCGCGCTCTACTTCGGACTGCGGTACGGCTACCGCAACATCGTGGGCATCGTCCCGCAGTTCCTCATCGGCGACGCCCTGGAGAAGCGGCACCCGAAGGTCTCCGCCTACATGCTGGGCGACGGGGCACCGGCGCACAACGCGCGGGTCCTGGACACGCTCCTCCCCGAGCTGGTGCGCGCCCACGCCAACCGCGGCGCCAACATCTACGTGCTCTCCTCGCCGCAGGACGAGCACTACGCCGTGCAGGTGGAGCCGTTCCTCGGCATGTTCCAGGCGTACGACAACTTCAACTTCCTCTACAGCGAGTCGCCGACCATCACCGGTCACGCCACGGTGACCCGGCGGAACGTCCCGGCACTGGTCGGTCTGCTCAACCTGCTCGCCGACGGTTACGCCCCCCGGCTGGGGTTCGTACGCCATGCGGCCGAGGAGTTCGACCGCGATCAGTCCGGCATCGACGCCTATCTCTCCGCCACCTCCAAGGTCCAGAACGCCGACGCGTTCGCACCGCCCGTGGTGACGACGCCGGCCCATGACGGCGAGGTCCCGCGCACGGGACCGCGGTTCGCCGGCACGGCCTACGGGGCGGTACGGGTGAGCATGTGGCGCAACGGCAAGTTCGTGGCGTCGCCGCCGGTCGCCGCGGACGGCACCTGGTCCTGGGAGCCGGCCGAACCGTGGACGGTCGGCAGGCATGTGGTCAAGATCTTCGCCGTGGACCCGGCGGGCTTCCACTCCGCACGGGTCGAACTCCCCTTCACCGTGGTCAACCGGGAGCCCGTCCCGGTCCCGCCGGCCGTCTCAGGGCAGCGGCCGGGAGCGGCCCCGGTCCCCGGCCACTCCGTGCCCGCCGGGCACTACACACCGCGGTACTGACGACGGCCCACGATGACGACAACCCACGAGCGGACACCACACATGCCGAAAGCAGCGCCGAAGACACGCGAGCTGATCACCGGGGTCGACACCTCCGGCGCGTATCCCGTCGAGTACCGGTTCACGCACGCCAAGGGAGGCAACCGGCACCTGCTCGTCGTGTTCGCCAACTTCATGGTCACGGACGACTACGGCTGGTCCAACGGCGTCCTCAACCCCGTCCGGTCCAACATCCTGTGGATCCGCGACCAGTTCCACGGCATGAACAGCTACTACCTGTGCGAGGGGATGGACTTCTCCCTGGAGCAGTCCGTGATCGGGGTCGTCTCCAAGGTGATGAACGCCCTTGACCTGACCCCGGACCAGGTCACGATGTGGGGCGGCTCGAAGGGCGGCAGCGCCGCCCTCTACTTCGGCATGCGGTACGGCTTCGGCAACATCGTCTCCATCGTGCCGCAGTTCCTCGTCGGCACCTATGTGAAGCGGGTGCACCCCAAGGTCGCCCGGTTCATGCTGGGCGACGGAGTGCCGGAGGAGAACGTCCGGACGGTCGACGCGCTCATCCCGGACCTGGTGCGCTCGGGCGTCGCCCGGCACTCCAACATCTACCTCCTCTCCTCGCCGCAGGACGAGCAGTACAAGGAGCAGGTCGAGCCCTTCCTCCCCCTCTTCCAGGGGTACGACAACTTCAACTTCGTCTTCAGCGAGTCCCCCCACATAACCCGGCACTCGGACGTCACCCGGCGCAACGTCCCCTTCCTCATGGGGCTCCTGAACATGCTCGCCGACGGGCTTCCCCCCAGGCTGGGCATGGTGCGCAACGGGTACGAGGAGCCCGACCGCGACCGGTCCGCCCTCGAGGGCTATCTGTCGGCCACCTCGGCGGAGCGGCCCAGCGGGATTCCCATGCCGGTGGTGACGCACCCGCTCGCGCACATGGAACTGCCCGCGGACGGCGTGTACTTCACCGGCACCGCCCCCGGAGCGGTCCGGGTGAGCCTCTGGGAGCACGGCAAGTTCCTGGGCTCCCCCTCGGTGGCCCCGGACGGCACGTGGTCGTGGAAGCGGGACAAGCCCTGGAGTACGGGCGACCACCTGGTGAAGGCCGTCGCCTGGGACGCGGAGAAGCGCCACACCAAGGGCACCGTCGTCCCGTTCACCGCCGTGGCCGGTGCGACGGCCGCCGCCGTGCCCGGAGTCCCGGCCCAGCCCGGAGCCTCCATGGCGGCGCCCCCGGCGCACGGCGCGCCGACGGCACCGACGGTCCGGACACCGGCGGCCTACGAGCAGGTCGCGGGGCCGGCCGTACGCTTCACCGGCTTCGCCGGGGGAGCGGTACAGGTGGGCTTCAGAGCGGGGGGCACCCTGCTGGGCACGGCTCCGGTCGCGGCCGACGGACGGTGGGCCTGGGACGCCGGGTGGCCCTGGCAGGAAGGCATGCACACCGTGGAGGTGTTCGCCGTGGACGCCGTGGGGACCGAGACCCCGGCGGCCCTCGTCCCGTTCGACGTCATGCACGCCACGGCGGGAGCCTCGCCCTTCGGTTACTGACCGCCCGCCCCCATGACAAGGGCCCCTGGAATTCGGCGGCGAATTCCAGGGGCCCTTCGGTTGCCTACGGGTACTACGCCGGGACGGACGCCACCCCGGCCTCCAGGAAGCGCTTCCCGTTCACCCGCTCCGAGACGCCCTCGCGGTCCAGGTACGGCGTGATGCCGCCCAGGTGGAAGGGCCAGCCGGCGCCGGTGATCAGGCAGAGGTCGATGTCCTGGGCCTCGGCGACGACGCCCTCGGCGAGCATCAGGCCGATCTCCTGGGCCACCGCGTCCAGGACGCGCTCGCGGACCTGCTCCTCCGTCAGGACGGTGTCGCCCTGCTGGAGAAGCGCGGCGACCTCCGGGTCGAGCTCGGGCTTCCCGCTGTCGTAGACGTAGAAGCCGCGCTTGCCCGCCTTGACGACGGCCGCGAGGTTCGGGGAGACCGTGAAGCGGTCGGGGAAGGCCCGGTTGAGGGTCTCCGAGACGTGCAGACCGATCGCCGGGCCGACCAGCTCGAGCAGGACCAGCGGGGACATCGGCAGACCGAGCGGCTCCACCGCCTTCTCCGCGACCTCGACGGGCGTGCCCTCGTCGATGACGTTCTGGATCTCGCCCATGAAGCGGGTCAGGATGCGGTTGACCACGAACGCCGGGGCGTCCTTGACCAGCACCGCGGTCTTCTTCAGCTTCTTGGCGACGCCGAACGCCGTGGCCAGTGCGGCGTCGTCCGTCCGCTCGCCGCGGACGATCTCCAGGAGCGGGAGGATCGCGACCGGGTTGAAGAAGTGGAAGCCGACGACCCGCTCGGGGTGCTTCAGCTTCGACGCCATCTCCGACACGGACAGGGACGAGGTGTTCGTCGCCAGGATCGCGTGCGCCGGGGCGACCGCCTCGATCTCCGCGAACACCGTCTGCTTGACGCCCATCTCCTCGAACACGGCCTCGATGATGAAGTCCGCGTCCGCGAAGCCCTCGGCCTTGTCCAGGACACCGGAGACCAGGGCCTTCAGCCTGTTCGCCTTGTCCTGGTTGACACGGCCCTTGCCGAGCAGCTTGTCGATCTCCGCGTGGACGTAGCCCACACCCTTGTCGACGCGCTCCTGGTCGATGTCGGTGAGGACGACCGGGACCTCCAGGCGGCGCAGGAACAGCAGCGCCAGCTGCGAGGCCATCAGACCGGCGCCGACGACACCCACCTTGGTGACCGGGCGGGCCAGGTTCTTGTCCGGGGCGCCGGCCGGGCGCTTGCCGCGCTTCTGCACCAGGTTGAACGCGTAGATGCCGGAACGCAGTTCGCCGCCCATGATGAGGTCGGCGAGGGCCTGGTCCTCGGCGTCGTAGCCCTGCTGCAGGTCGCCGTTCCTGGCGGCGGCGATGATGTCCAGGGCGCGGTAGGCGGCCGGGGCCGCGCCGTGCACCTTGGAGTCGGCGATGAAGCGGCCGCGTGCGACGGCCTGGTCCCAGGCCTCACCGCGGTCGATCACCGGGCGCTCGATCACGATCTCGCCCTTGAGGACGGCCGCGGTCCAGATCAGCGACTGCTCCAGGAAGTCCGCGCCCTCGAAGATCGCGTCCGCGATACCGAGTTCGTGGACCTGCGCGCCCTTGAGCTGCTTGTTCTGGTTGAGGCTGTTCTCGATGATGACCGAGACGGCCCTGTCGGCGCCGATCAGGTTCGGCAGCAGCGTGCAGCCGCCCCAGCCGGGCACCAGGCCGAGGAAGACCTCGGGGAGGGAGAACGCGGGGAGGGCCGAGGACACCGTCCGGTAGGAGCAGTGCAGGCCGATCTCCACGCCGCCGCCCATCGAGGCGCCGTTGTAGTACGCGAACGTCGGCACGGCGAGCGTCGACAGCCGCTTGAAGACGTCGTGGCCGCCCTTGCCGATGGCCAGCGCGTCCTCGTGCCGCTTCAGCAGCTCGACACCCTTGAGGTCGGCGCCGACGGCGAAGATGAACGGCTTGCCGGTGACGCCGACGCCGACGATGCCGCCGTCCGCGGCCTCCTTCTCGACCTGGTCGAGGGCGGCGTCGATGTTCGCCAGCGACTGCGGGCCGAGGGTGGTCGGCTTGGTGTGGTCGTGGCCGTTGTCGAGGGTGATGAGCGCGAAGCGCCCCGCCCCGAGCGGCAGGTCGAAGTGGCGTACGTGCGCGCTGGTGACGACCTCGCCGGGGAACAGCTCGGCCGCACCCTTCAGAAGCTCTGCGGTGGTGCTCACTTGTCCCCCTCGAAGTGCGGGTTCTCCCAGATGACCGTCGCGCCCATGCCGAAGCCGACGCACATGGTGGTCAGGCCGTAGCGGACGTCCGGCTGCTCCTCGAACTGGCGGGCCAGCTGCGTCATCAGCCGGACGCCGGAGGAGGCCAGCGGGTGGCCGAACGCGATGGCGCCGCCGTACTGGTTGACGCGCGCGTCGTCGTCGGCGATGCCGTAGTGCTCCAGGAAGGCGAGGACCTGGACGGCGAAGGCCTCGTTGATCTCGAACAGACCGATGTCGGAGATGGACAGGCCCGCCTGGGCCAGCGCCTTCTCCGTGGCCGGGATCGGGCCGTAGCCCATGACCTCGGGCTCCACACCCGCGAAGGAGTAGGAGACCAGCCGCATCTTGACGGGCAGGCCGTGCTCACGGGCGAAGTCCTCGCTCGCGATGAGCGAGGCGGTGGCGCCGTCGTTCAGCCCGGCGGCGTTACCGGCGGTGACCCGGCCGTGCACGCGGAACGGCGTCTTCAGACCGGCCAGGTTCTCCAGGGTGGTGCCCGGACGCATCGGCTCGTCGGCCGTGACCAGGCCCCAGCCCGTCTCACCGGCCTCCTCGGTGGTACGGCGTACGGAGACCGGTACCAGGTCGGCCTGGATCCTGCCGTTGGCGTACGCCTTCGCGGCCTTCTCCTGGGAGCGGACCGCGTACTCGTCGGCGCGCTGCTTGGTGATGGCCGGGTAGCGGTCGTGCAGGTTCTCCGCGGTCATGCCCATGAACAGGGCGGACTCGTCGACCAGCTTCTCGCTCACGAAGCGCGGGTTGGGGTCCACGCCCTCGCCCATCGGGTGGCGGCCCATGTGCTCGACACCGCCCGCGACGGCGATGTCGTACGCGCCGAAGGCGACGGAGCCGGCCACCGTGGTGACGGCGGTCAGGGCGCCCGCGCACATACGGTCGATGGAGTAGCCGGGGACCGAGGTGGGCAGGCCCGCGAGGATGCCGGCCGTGCGGCCGATGGTCAGGCCCTGGTCGCCGATCTGCGTGGTCGCGGCGATGGCGACCTCGTCGATCCTCTTCGGGTCGAGACCGGGGTTGCGGCGCAGCAGCTCCCGGATCGCCTTCACGACGAGGTCGTCGGCGCGGGTCTCGTGGTAGATGCCCTTCGGGCCCGCCTTGCCGAACGGGGTACGGACGCCGTCGACGAAGACGACGTCCCTGACGGTACGAGGCACGTTGGCTCTCCTCCAGGGTGCGGGACGCTGAGCGCTTGCTTACGGGCCATGCTACTTGTGAGTAACGTGACTGCACAGTCCCGGTGGCTGGAGCGGTGAACGTCACACGATCGGCCGCACGAGTTTTCACCCCCGCCGCCCTATTTCAGCCCCTCCGGCGTTTGAGGAGCGGGGGTCCGGGGGCAGCGCCCCCGGGGACGGGAACGGGAAGGGGCGGCGGGGGCGAAATCACCCTCACGGCGGCGCCGTCGACCCCCGCGGGGTCAGCACCGGCGTCGGCACCGGGTGCGAACCCGGCCCACCCCCGGTGATCAGCCCGAACAACGTCCGAGCCACCTCCGCCCCGAACCCGTGCACATCATGACTCATCGCCGACAACGTCGGATGAGTCAATCTGCACAGCTGCGAGTCGTCCCACGCCAGCAACGACACATCATCCGGCACCCGCAACCCCATCTCCGCCGCCACCGACAACCCCGCCACCGCCATGATGTCGTTGTCGTACACGATCGCCGTCGGCCGCTCGCCCGGCGCGGCGGTCAGCAGCGACCGCGTCGCCCGCGCCCCCGCGTCCCCCGAGAAGTCCGTCGCCACCTGCCACGCCCGCGCGGCCGGCTCCAGCCCCCGTACCGCCTCGTCGAACGCGGTCGTACGGATCGACGTGTGCCCGAGCGCCGCCGCCCCGCCTACCCGGGCGATCCGCCGGTGCCCGAGCGCCGCCAGATACCGCACCGCCTCCGTCACCGCCGTCGCGTCGTCCGTCCATACGGAGGTCAGCCCGCCGGTGAGCGACGGATGCCCGACGGCCACCGCCGGCAGGCCCAGCCGCTCCGCCACCGCCGGGCGGGGGTCGTCGGCCCGGAAGTCCACCAGGATGGATCCGCCGATCTGGCGGCCCCGCCACCACGACTCCATCAGCCCGACCTCCTCCTCCGGGCTGCGCACCAGCCGCAGCAGCAGCGAGCAGGACCGTTCGACGAGGACGCTCTCCACCCCGGAGATGAACTCCATGTAGAACGGCTCCAGGCCGAGCAGCCGGGCGGGCCGGCACACGGCCAGCCCCACCACGTCCACCCGTGACCCGGCCAGTGTGCGCGCGGTCGGACTCGGCGCCCACCCCAGTTCCCGCGCCGCCCGGAAGATCCGGTCCCGGGTCGCCTCCGACAGTCCGGGCTTCCGGTTGAAGGCGAGGGACACCGCCCCCTTGGACACACCGGCGCGCGCGGCGACGTCCTTGATGGTGACGCGAGGGGTCGGCGTTGCCGTCATCGAGTGGGCTCCACGCAGTACAGGGCACAACGGGCGGTGTCCGCGTCCGGAGTCTTCCAGCCGCGCACCCCGATGGTCACCTCTTCCCCCGGCAGCAGGGTCACCAGCCCCCTGTCGGCCACCGCCTCCGGGTCCAGCCGGTCGGCCTGGAGCAGCAGATCCCGTACGAGGGTGCGGGCGGTCACCGTGATCCCGTCCGGCACGAGGGCGATCTGGAACTCCGGGCGCGGATACGGGATCTCCCGGTCCGGCGCGGGGAAGTGCAGCGCCCGCACTCCGCCGTCGGCGTCGGCGACCAGGAACTCCTCCGGACCGGCCGGCACCAGTCCGGCGGGCACCTCGGCCAGCCCCACCGTCCGCCCCGAGGCGGCCAGCACCGCCCCCGCCTCCCCGAGCACCGCCCCGTCCACGGACATCCGCCGCAGCCGCAGCGTGCCCCGCCACTCCTCGGCCGACTGGTTCACGGCCGCCACCACCAGCCCCTCACCCTCCGTCCGCACCGTCAGCAACCGGTCCGCGTACAGCCGCCGCAGCTCGTGGTAGAGCGGCTTCTCCCGCCCGTCCCCGTCGATCGCCGCCCATGACGTCACCGGCCAGCAGTCGTTGAGCTGCCACACCACCGTGCCCGCGCACACCGGCCAGTGCGAGCGCCAGTGCTCGATCCCGGCCGCGATCGCGCGTGCCTGGTTGAGCTGTGTCAGATAGTGCCAGCGGTCGAAGTCCCCGTCGGGCACGGTGAAATGGCGGGCCAGTCCGCGCTCCAGTTTGCCGTTGCCGTTCTCCGCCTTCTGGTGGTGCAGCATGCCGGGGGAGTCCGGCGCGAGCACCTCACCGGGCAGCGCACGGCGCAGCGTGGCGTACGCGGGCGGCGCCTGCCAGCCGAACTCGGCCACGAAACGCGGCACATGGAGCCGGTAGCCGGCGTAGTCCGTACGGTTCCACACCTCCCAGGAGTGATGCGTGCCGTGGGCCGGGTCGTTGGGGTGGTGCAGCCAGGACCCGGACCAGGGGCTGCCCGCCGTGTACGGCCGGGTGGGGTCCGACTCGGCGACCACGCGCGGCAGTACGCCGAGGTAGTAGCCCTCGCCCCAGGAGTCCCCGGCCAGCCCCGGCTCCCAGTCCCAGTCCCTGAACCCCCACAGGTTCTCGTTGTTGCCGTTCCACAGCACCAGCGAGGGGTGCGGCATCAGCCGTACGACGTTCTCCCGGGCCTCCGCCTCCACCTCCCCGCGCAGCGGCTGCTCCTCCGGGTAGGCGGCGCAGGCGAACGGGAAGTCCTGCCAGACCAGCAGCCCCAACTCGTCGCAGGCGTCGTAGAAGTCCTCGCTCTCGTAGATCCCCCCGCCCCAGACGCGCACCAGGTCCACGCCCGCGGCGGCCGCCTGCTCCAGCCGCCGCCGGTAGCGCTCACGGGTGATCCGGGACGGGAAGGCGTCGTCCGGGATCCAGTTGACCCCGCGCGCGAACAGCCGCTCGCCGTTGACGACCAGGGTGAACCCGGTGCCGTGCTCATCGGCCGAGGTGTCCAGCTCCACCGTCCGGAAACCGATCCGCCGCCGCCACGAGTCCAGCGTCTCCTCACCGTGCAGCAGCGTCAACTCGACCTCGTACAGCGGCTGTCCGCCGTACCCCCGGGGCCACCACAGCCGTACGTCCGGGACCCGCAGCCGTACGCTGCCCTCCGTGCCGTCGATCCGCGCGCGGGCGCGGACACCGCCGACGCTCGCCTCCACGGTGAGCGGTGCCCCGGCCCGGGAGCGCTCCACCTCGACGGCCAGCTCGACCTGCCCCACCCCGTCCTCGACGGTGACCAGCGGGCGCACCCGGGCGATCCGGGCCGTCGACCACCGCTCCAGCCGCACCGGACGCCAGATCCCGGCCGTCACCAGCGTCGGCCCCCAGTCCCAGCCGAACGAGCAGGCCATCTTGCGCAGATACTGGTAGGGCTCGGCATACGCCCCCGGCCGCTCGCCCAGGGTGTCGCGCACCGCCTCCGCCTCGGTGTACGCGGAGGTGAACCGCACCGTCAGCGGCCCGCTCAGTCTCGTCACGTCGAAGCGGTACGAGCGGTGCATGTTCCGCGTCCGGCCCAGCGTCCGGCCGTCGAGCAGGACCTCGGCGACGGTGTCGAGACCGTCGAAGACCAGCTCCGTCCGCTCGTGTCCGTCCGGCCCGGGGCGCAGTTCCGTGTCGTACGTCCAGTCCCGCCGTCCCACCCACGCCACCTCGGTCTCGGCGCGGCCGAGGAACGGATCGGGGATCAGCCCGGCCGCCAGGAGATCGGTGTGCACACACCCCGGCACCGAGGCGGGGAGCGCGTCCCCCGTGCCGTCCGGGTGTCGCAGGGTCCATCCCTCGGTGAGCGGTGTGACCTGACGCATGCACACTCCCTAAACCGGTTGAGCCGTGTGTGGGCAACGATCTGGCATCGTTGGCGCAATTGAGACTTTACCGGTTCAGTAGGTGGCTGCCAGAGTGCCGAACCAGCCAACCCACTCGTGCTCGTCCGCCCCGTGAACGGAGCTGGTGCACATGAACCGCCGTAAGGTACTCGCCGGATCGATCGCCGTCCTCGCCCTCCTGGCCTCCGCCTGCACGGGCACGGGGAGTTCCTCGAAGGGTGCGGACGCCAAGGCCCCCGACGATCCCTCCGAGGTCAAGGGCACCATCACGGTCCTCACCCACCGTACGGACCTGGTGCAGGACGGGACGATGAAGAAGTACGCCGCCGAGTTCAACAGGACCTACCCCGGGGTGAAGGTCGAGTTCGACGGCCTCACCGACTACGAGGGTGAGGTCAAGATCCGTATGAACACGGAGAACTACGGCGACGTCCTCATGATCCCGGCGGTCATCGAGAAGAAGGACTACCCCAGGTTCTTCGCCTCGCTGGGCACCAAGGAGGAGCGCGGCGCCAAGTACCGCTTCACCGACTACTCCACCGTCGACGGCAAGGTCTACGGCCAGAGCCCGATCGGTGTGGTCCCCGGCTTCATCTACAACAAGAAGGTGTGGAGCGAGGCCGGTGTCACCGAATGGCCCACCACCCCGGCCGAGTTCCTCGCCGATCTGAAGGCGGTCAAGTCGAGGACCGACGCGGTGCCGTACTACACCAACTTCAAGGACATGTGGCCGCTGACCCAGTGGACCAACGTCAACGGCTCCGTCGGCTGCGACACCGGCGCCACCACCAGGCTCGCCGACGGCGACCCGTGGGCCGAGGGCGCCGATCTGCGCGTGGGCGACACCCTGTTGTACGACATCGTGCGCGGCGGACTCGTGGAGAAGGACCCGACCACCACCAACTGGGAGGGTTCCAAGCCCAAGCTGGCCAAGGGCGAGATCGCCACGATGTGGCTCGGCTCCTGGGCCGTCGTCCAGATGCGGGACGCCGCGAAGCAGGCCGGCACCGACCCCGCCGACATCGGCTTCATGCCCTTCCCCGCCCAACGGGACGGCGTCTTCTGCGCGGTGACCTCGCCGGACTACCAGCAGGCCGTCAACGTCAACTCCGACCACAAGGAGGCCGCCCGCGCCTGGATCGACTGGTTCACCGACAAGTCCGGCTACGCGGCGGCCAATCTCGCCCTGTCCCCGCTGAAGGACGCCCCGCTGCCCGACATCCTCGAGCCGTACGAGGAGAAGGGCGTCAAGCTCATCGACCTCGACGACACCAAGGGCGCCGAGGTGAAGTCCATCGACAACCAGTCCGAGGTCGGCATCTACAAGCCCGACTACCGCCAGGAACTCGTCGACCTCGCCCGCGGCGCCCGCGAGGGCGGACTCGACGACTACCTCGGCGACCTCGGCGAGCGCTGGGCCGAGGCACGGAACTCGCTGGGGTCCTGATGACGGACATCACCCGCAAGGCGGCGCGGCCGGTTCCCCCGGCCGCGCCCGCCGGGCCGGAACGGGCCGCGGCCGCCCCGCGCCGCACCCGGCTGACGCGCGGCCTCACCCCGTGGCTCTTCCTGATCGCCCCGCTGGCCCTGCTGCTGACCTTCACCTACGCGCCGATCGCCAACATGATCGCGTACAGCTTCACCGACTGGGACGGCGTCAGCCCCGAACTGAACTGGACCGGCACCGGGAACTACACCGAACTCCTCACCCGCTCCGAGCTGTTCGAGGTCTTCTTCGTCAGCGGCTACTACCTGGCCGCCTCCGTGGTGCAGATCGTCGCCGCTCTCTACTTCGCCACGATCCTCAGCTTCGACGTCCGCTTCCGGAACTTCTTCAAGGGCGTGCTGTTCTTCCCGTACCTGATCAACGGGGTGGCGATCGGTTTCGTCTTCCTCTACTTCTTCCAGGACGGCGGCACCCTCGACTCGGTACTGGGTCTGCTCGGCGTCCGGACCGATCACGCCTGGCTGGGTACGCCGTTCTCCGCGAACACGTCGCTCGCCGGTGTCTCCGTCTGGCGCTACACCGGCCTGAACTTCGTCCTCTTCCTCGGCGCCATCCAGTCCATCCCGGGCGAGCTGTACGAGGCCGCCGAGATCGACGGGGCGAGCCGCTGGCACCAGTTCCGCTACATCATCGCGCCCGGCATCAGACCCGTACTGAGCCTGAGCGTGATCCTCTCCGTCTCCGGCTCGCTGTCGGTCTTCGAGATCCCCTACATCATGACCGGCGGCGCCACCGGTACCGAGACCTTCGTCATCCAGACGGTGAAGCTGGCCTTCCAGTTCAACAAGACGGGACTCGCCTCGGCCGCCGCCGTCGTCCTCCTGCTGATCGTCCTGGCGGTCACCTGGGTGCAGCGGCGCGTCGTCCCCGACGAAAAGGTGGACCTGGTATGACCCGCCGCACCGTGGCCCGCACCCTCGTGTACGTGTCCCTGATCCTCGCCACGCTCGTCGTCCTGCTGCCGCTCACCGTGGTCTTCCTGACCTCGCTGAAGTCGTCCGAGGAGATGGCGAACGGCAGCGGGGCACTGGCGCTGCCCGACGACCCGCTGAACCTCGGCAACTATGTGACGGCGTTCCGGGACGGCCGGATGCTGTCCGCGTTCGGCAATACGGCGATCATCCTCGTCGTCGCCGTGGGCGGCACGATCCTCATCGGCTCGATGACGGCGTACGCGATCGACCGCTTCCGGTTCCGGTTCCGGAAACTGGTCGTCGTCCTGTTCCTGCTCGCCGCGCTGGTCCCCGGGGTGACCACCCAGGTGGCGACCTTCCAGATCGTCAACAGCTTCGGCATGTTCGACAGCCTGTGGGCGCCGATCGCGCTCTACATGGGCACGGACATCGTGTCGATCTACATCTTCCTGCAGTTCATCCGCTCCATCCCCATCTCCCTGGACGAGGCGGCCCGGCTGGACGGCGCGGGCGCGTTCACCGTCTACCGCAAGGTGATCTTCCCGCTGCTGAAACCGGCGATCGCGACGGTGGTCATCGTGAAGGGGATCAACGTCTACAACGACTTCTACATCCCGTTCCTCTACATGCCCTCGGAGGATCTTGGCGTGATCTCGACGTCCCTGTTCCGCTTCAAGGGCCCCTTCGGCGCCCACTGGGAGACCATCTCGGCAGGCGCGGTCCTGGTCATCCTCCCCACCCTCCTGGTCTTCCTCTTCCTCCAACGCTTCATCTACAACGGCTTCATGAGGGGGGCGACGAAGTAGGGACAGCCTTCAGGAAGCGCCCACACGGGCGCCCCGAAGGGGCGCGCGGCGGTATCGACGTGCGGATCCGCCGCGTGGGCGCGACCGGCCACGGCAGGCGCCGGCCCCCGCCGTACGACGAAACCCGCCGTACGGCGACTAGGCGGACACGGACAGTGCGGCCACCAACACCGGCGTGACCTGCTCGACCTGCCACGCACGCGCTCCCCAGCCTGCCAGCGCCAGGGCGACGGACTGCCCATCGGCAGGCTGCGGCGGCTCCCAGCAGACCCTCCGCACCGTGTCCGGCGTGATCAGATTCTCGGGCGGCATCCCCAGCCGCTCCGCCAGCGCACTGACCCCGGCCCGCGCCGCGGACAGCCGCGCCGCGGCCGCCGGGTCCTTGTCGGCCCACGCGCGCGGCGGCGGGGGCCCGGTCACGGGCTGGCCGGGCTGGGGCAGCTGGGCCTCGCTCAGCGCCTTCGCCCGGTCGACGGCGGCCTGCCACTGCTCCAGCTGGCGCCGCCCCACCCGCTGCCCGAAGCCGTTGAGCGCGGCCAGGGCGTGGTGGTTGGCCGGCAGGGCGAGCGCGGCCTCGACGATCGCCGCGTCCGAGAGCACCTTGCCGGGGGAGACGTCCCGGCGCTGGGCGATCCGGTCGCGCAGCTGCCACAGCTCCCGGACGACGCCCATCTGCCGGCGCCGGCGCACCTTGTGCATGCCGGAGGTGCGCCGCCACGGGTCCTTGCGGGGCTCCGGCGGCGGAGCCGACGCGATGGCGTCGAACTCCTGACGGGCCCAGTCCAGCTTGCCCTGCCGGTCCAGCTCCTTCTCCAGCGCGTCGCGCAGGTCGACCAGGAGCTCGACGTCGAGGGCGGCGTAGCGCAGCCAGGGCTCGGGGAGCGGGCGGGTGGACCAGTCGACGGCGGAGTGGCCCTTCTCCAGGACGAAGCCGAGCACGTTCTCCACCATCGCGCCGAGCCCGACCCGGGGGAACCCGGCGAGCCGGCCGGCCAGTTCGGTGTCGAAGAGGCGGGTGGGCACCATGCCTATCTCGCGCAGACAGGGCAGATCCTGGGTGGCCGCGTGCAGCACCCACTCGACGCCGGACAGCGCCTCGCCCAGGGCGGACAGGTCGGGGCAGGCGACGGGGTCGATCAGCGCGCTCCCGGCGCCCTCGCGGCGCAGCTGCACCAGATAGGCGCGCTGGCCGTAGCGGTAGCCGGAGGCACGCTCGGCGTCCACGGCGACCGGGCCGGTGCCGGCGGCGAACGCGGCGACGACCTCGGCGAGCGCGGTCTCGTCCGCGATCACGGGCGGAATGCCCTCGCGGGGTTCGAGCAAGGGGATCGGCGCCTCCGTAGCAGAAGATCCGCCGTCGTCCGGAGGGGCGCCTCCGGTGGTGCGCAGTGAACTGTCTGCTGCGGTGTCGTGGGCGTCGGTCACCTGTCAAGGGTATCCGCCCGGACGGCGGCCGAATCTGTCCCCGTCCGGGCGGGCATGACTGACCAGCGAGAACAGGCCGCGCCGGAGACGACCAAGACGCCCGCCGCGGTCGTGGACCGTGACGGGCGCCGGGGATCGGGCGGACAGTGGTCAGTGGATGATGCCGGTACGCAGCGCCACCGCGACCATCCCGGCCCGGTCGCCCGTGCCGAGCTTGCGGGCGATCCGGGCGAGGTGGCTCTTGACGGTCAGGGCGGACAGGCCCATGGACACACCGATCGCCTTGTTCGACTGGCCCTCCGCCACCAGCCGCAGCACCTCGACCTCACGGCCCGACAGCTCGCGGTAGCCGCCCGGGTGGCTCGGGGCACCCGGGGGGCGGCGGTGCAGGCGTGCGGCGGCGGCGCCGATGGGGGCCGCACCGGGGCGGGTGGGGAGCCCGAGGTTGGTGCGGGTGCCGGTGACGACGTAGCCCTTCACGCCACCGGCCAGCGCGTTGCGCACCGCGCCGATGTCGTCGGCCGCGGAGAGGGCGAGGCCGTTGGGCCAGCCCGCGGCGCGGGTCTCGGAGAGGAGGGTGAGGCCGGAACCGTCCGGCAGATGGACTTCGGCGACGCAGATGTCGCGGGGGTTGCCGACGCGGGGACGAGCCTCCGCGACGGACGAGGCCTCGATGACATCGCGTACCCCGAGCGCCCACAGATGGCGGGTGACGGTGGAACGGACACGCGGGTCGGCCACGACCACCATGGCGGTCGGCTTGTTCGGGCGGTAGGCGACCAGGCTTGCGGGCTGCTCGAGGAGAACGGACACCAGGCCTCCTGGGGGGCGGGGCGGGGCGGGGCCGGCTCGTGGGGGGCGGAGCCAGGACGAACCGTGCTTTCAAGGTCACAGTCGTCTTCGGCAACAAACCTGGTGTCCTTTAACGAATGATCACGAAGTGATGAGTAACAATCCGAGCAATTCGGACGCGCGAGCGATCATTCGAAGATCGAACGGTTCCGGTCTCGGTCACAACGCTTCCGAAAGTGGCCGTATCGACAAAGAGATGGATGTGGATGATTGCCGGCGGCCCCGAGCGGGCAGCTCAGCGCGACTGCGGGCCCCTGCGCTGCGGCAGCGTCACCACGGAGGCGTCCCCGGCAGCGGCCGGCGGGAGCCCCGCGACCTGCGCCAGCAGATCGGACCACGCGACCAGATGCGCGGCCGTGTCCGGAGCCCCGCCCAGACCCTCCCGGGGCGTCCAGGAGGCCCGGATCTCGATCTGCGAGGCGGCGGGCCGCTCGGACAGCCCGCCGAAGTAGTGGGAACTCGCGCGCGTCACCGTGCCGCTCGGCTCGCCGTACGTCAGTCCGCGCGCCGTCAGCGCACCCGTCAGCCACGACCAGCACACGTCCGGCAGCAGCGGATCCGCCGCCATCTCCGGCTCCAGCTCCGCGCGCACCAGCGTCACCAGGCGGAAGGTGCCCCGCCAGCCGTCGTGCCCGGCCGGGTCGTGCAGCAGGACGAGCCTGCCGTCGGCGAGATCCTCCTCGCCGTCGACGACCGCCGCCTCCAGCGCGTACGCGTACGGCGCCAGCCGCTTCGGCGCGGGCGTGGGATCCACCTCGATCTGCGGCCGCAGCCGCGCACCGCGCAGCGCGTCGACAGCGGTCCGGAAGGGCAACGGGGGCGCACCCCCCTGCCCCGGGTCCCCTTCGCTCTCCTTCCGTTCGTCCATTCCGCCAGCGCCGTCCGACAGTCGTCCCTGAGCCGCAGCCATGCGGGGAAGGTTAAGCGGAACGGGCCCCCGGCGCAGGGAGGGACACCCGCGCCGCCCGGCGGTGTCCGGATCCCGCCCCGCGAGGCCCCGGCCCACGGGCGGGTCCCGGCACTCGGGCGGCTCATGGGAGACTGGCCGGGTGAGTGCCAACGCAAGCCCGACGGGCCAGACGCCGACCGTGACCCCCGCTCCCGTCAGGAACGATGCAGTCCGGGAATCGGCCTTCCTCAAGGCGTGCCGGCGCGAGCCCGTGCCGCACACGCCGGTGTGGTTCATGCGCCAGGCCGGCCGCTCACTGCCGGAGTACCGCAAGGTCCGCGAGGGCATCGGCATGCTCGACTCCTGCATGCGCCCCGACCTGGTCACCGAGATCACCCTGCAGCCGGTGCGCCGCCACCACGTCGACGCCGCGATCTACTTCAGCGACATCGTCGTCCCGCTCAAGGCCATCGGCATTGACCTCGACATCAAGCCCGGCATCGGCCCGGTCGTCGAGCAGCCGGTGCGCACCCGCGCCGACCTCGCCCGGCTGCGCGACCTCACCCCCGAGGACGTCTCCTACGTCACCGAGGCCGTCGGCATGCTCACCCGCGAGCTCGGGTCCACCCCGCTGATCGGCTTCGCCGGCGCCCCCTTCACCCTCGCGAGCTACCTCGTCGAGGGCGGCCCGTCCCGTACGTACGAGAACGCCAAGGCGATGATGTACGGCGACCCGGAGCTCTGGGCCGACCTGCTCGACCGTCTCGCCGACATCACCGCCGCCTTCCTGAAGGTGCAGATCGAGGCCGGCGCCTCCGCCGTCCAGCTCTTCGACTCCTGGGCGGGCGCCCTCGCCCCGGCCGACTACCGGCGCTCGGTGCTGGCCTCCTCCACGAAGGTGTTCGACGCGGTGGCCGGTTACGGTGTCCCGCGCATCCACTTCGGCGTCGGCACCGGTGAGCTGCTGAAGCCCATGGGCGAGGCCGGCGCGGACGTCGTCGGCGCCGACTGGCGCGTCCCGCTGGACGAGGCCGCCCGCCGGGTCGGCCCCGGCAAGGCGATCCAGGGCAACCTCGACCCGACCGTGCTGTTCGCCGGCCGGGAGGCCGTCGAGACGAAGGCACAGGAGGTCCTGGACTCGGCCGCCGGCCTGGAGGGCCACATCTTCAACCTCGGCCACGGCGTCATGCCGAACACCGACGCGGACGCCCTGACCCGCCTCGTGGAGTACGTCCACACCCGTACGGCACACTGACCCACCGCGTACGCCGGGGACCGGGGCGGACTAACCGGGCCACCCGGACCGCCGCCCCGGCCGCGCCCGCCTGCCGAACAGCACACCCCTCGGCTCGGGCGGCGGGGGAGTGCCCGGGCGCAGCGGCCAGGCGAGCAGCATGCCCGCCACGAAACCGACGACATGCGCCACGTACGCCACCGTCCCCGCGTCGGCGACGCCCTGCCCGGACGAGTACACCGCCTGCAGCACGAACCACAGGCCCAGCACCATCCAGGCGGGCAGCCGCAGCGGCAGGAAGATCAGGAACGGGACGAGGACCCAGACGCGGGCCTTCGGATACAGCATCAGATAGGCGCCGAGCACGCCGGCGATCGCCCCGGAGGCGCCGATCAGCGGCTCGCCCGAGCCGGCGTTGAGCACGGCGAAACCGTACGCGGCCGCATACCCGCAGACCAGGTAGAACAGCAGGTAGCGGAGGTGCCCCATGCGGTCCTCGATGTTGTTGCCGAAGATCCACAGGAACAGCATGTTGCCCAGCAGATGCAGCCAGCCGCCGTGCAGGAACATCGCCGTCAGGACGCTCAGCTCCGGCGACTTCTCATAGCCCGGCGGGCCGATCACGCACCCGGGGCCCCGCGGCCCCACGCCGGTGCCGCCGGTGGGCACCAGGTCCGGCAGCCGGTGGTGGATCAGCTCCTGCGGCACCGCCGCGTACCGGTCCAGGAACGCCTGCAGATGACACAGGTCGGCCAGACCGCCGCCCCCGACCGTGCCGGGCGTGAGGACGACGAAGACCACGAAGTTCGCGGCGAGGAGCGCGTACGTCACCCAGGGGGTGCGCCGCGCGGGGTTCACGTCATGGACCGGGATGACCACATCCCACTACTGCCCGGGCGCCGGGAGGTGAATCCGGGGCGCCGTTGAACGCCACCGTCCGGCCGTGCGTATGAGTCGTCAACGCCCGCGGCCCGGGGAAGGGGCCGCGGGCCCTACGTGAGGAAACTGGCGATGAACGACCGAGTGACTCCCGCGATGCACGCGACTCCGGACGGCGAGGCCGAACTCACGCTCGTGGTGCGGATTCCGTGGGAGGACGTCGCCCGGCTCGGCCAGGAGGCGGGGCGGCTCGCGGCGCAGTTGCAGCGGCCGGTGACGCTCGACGAGGCGGTGGGGCATCGGTTGCGCTCCGTGAAGAGCGCCGCTCACGCGAGGCCCGCGGCTGCGGCGCCGGCGTCCGCGCCCATGCCGGAGGCCGGCGCCTCGGGAGCCTCGGGGGCGTCTGTGGCGTCGTTGCCGTCACGCCCGCCGGCGGAGCAGGCTCGGCAGGCGATCGAGCGGATCAACGGGACGGCGTGACGCCGTAGGGGTTGGCCGCGTCTGCCGGTGCGGGCGTGCGTGGTTGATCGCGCCCACCCGGCGGAGCCGCATGTCGGCACAGCCCCGCGCCCCTTCCAGGGCGCTGATCCGCCCCTCCTCACACGCTCGCCCTGATTTTCGTCGCTGCCTTCCGGGCCGCTACCAGGACCGGGTCCCAGACCGGGGAGAACGGTGGGGCGTAGCCGAGGTCCAGGGCCGTCATCCGGTCGACGGTCATGCCTGCCGTGAGGGCCACCGCCGCGATGTCGACGCGTTTGCCCGCGCCCTCGCGGCCGACGATCTGGACGCCGAGGAGGCGGCCGGTGCGCAGTTCGGCGAGCATCTTCACCGTCATGGGGGAAGGGTTCGGGTAGTAGCCCGCGCGGCTGGTCGACTCGATGGTGACCGACTCGAACCGCAGCCCCACGCGGTGGGCGTCCTTCTCGCGCAGCCCGGTGCGGGCGATCTCCAGGTCGCACACCTTGCTGACCGCCGTACCGACCACACCCGGGAAGGTCGCGTAGCCGCCGCCCGCGTTCGCGCCGATGATCTGGCCGTGCTTGTTGGCGTGCGTGCCCAGTGGGATGTGCCGCAGCTGCCCGGAGACCAGGTCGAGGACCTCCACGCAGTCGCCGCCCGCCCAGATGTTCTCGAACCCGCGCACCCGCATCGACCGGTCGGTGAGCAGCCCGCCGTGCTCCCCCAGCGGAAGTCCGGCCGCCCGCGCGAGGGCCGTCTCCGGCCGTACCCCGATACCGAGGATCACGACGTCGGCCGGGTACTCGGCGTCCCGCGTGGCGACCGCCCGCACCCTGCCGTCGTCGCCGGTGAGCAGCCGGGTGACCTCGGCGTTGTTGACCATGGTGATGCCCATGCCCTCCATGGCCCGGTGCACCAGGAGTCCCATGTCGGGATCGAGGGTGGCCATGGGCGCCCTGCCCCGGTTGACGACCGTCACCTCGTAACCGCGGTTGATCATCGCCTCGGCCATCTCCACACCGATGTACCCGGCCCCGACGACCACCGCGCGCCGCCCGCGCGTGCGGGACAGCGTGTCGAGGAGGGCCTGGCCGTCGTCCAGGGTCTGCACACCGTGCACGCCGGGGGCGTCCATGCCGGGCAGCTCCGGACGGATCGGCCGCGCACCGGTCGCGATCACGAGTTTGTCGTACGACGTCCAGGACTCGGCGCCCGAATCGAGGTCCCGCGCGCGCACCCGCCCCCGGTCCGGGTCGAGTTCCGTGACCTCGGTGCGCATCCGCAGATCGATGTCCCGTGCGCGGTGCTCCCCGGCGGTGCGGGCGATCAGCAGCTCCCGGTCGGGGACGTCACCGCCCACCCAGTAGGGGATGCCGCACGCCGAGAAGGAGGTGAAGTGACCGCGTTCGAACGCCACGATCTCCAGTTCGTCCGGGCCCTTCAGCCGCCGGGCCTGTGACGCCGCGGACATCCCCGCGGCGTCACCGCCGATCACCACCAGGCGTTCCCCCGCACCGCGCGCGTCGCTCATGTTCATGGGAACACGCTACGGGGACAGGGGATTTCAGGCCCGCCCGGGAGTTCTCAGCCCTTCCCGTTCCCGTCCGTGCCCTCGGCCGCCGGCCGGTGCGCCGGCAGCGGGCCCGGCGCGGCCGTCGCGGGCGCCCGCTCCGGACGCCGGGGCAGCCGGGGCCGTACGGCCTTCAGCCACAGCAGGACCAGCAGCGCCGCCACCGCCGCGAACGGCAGGACCGCGCCGATCACCACGGCCAGCCAGCGCAGCATCGTCACGAAGGCGTCCCAGCCGCCCGTGAGGGCGTCCGTGAAACCGGGATCGTCGTCGTCCTCCACCGCCTTCTTCACCGGCGTCCCGGACAGGGTGAGGGTGATGGTGGCCAGTCCGGTGCGGTCCCTCAGGGACGCCTGCTGGGCGAGCAGGGACTCCAGATCGGCCTGGCGGGTGCTGAGTTCGCCCTCCAGGGTGACCACGTCACTGAGCCTGGTGGCCCGGTCCATCAGCTCCCGGATACGCGCCACACTGGCCCGCTGGGACGTGATGCGGGACTCCACGTCGACCACCTGGTCGGTGACGTCCCGCGCCTTGGCGTTGCGCTGGAGGAGCTTGCCCGTGCCCTCCAGTTCGGTGAGGACCTCGTCGTACTTCTCCACGGGCACGCGCAGCACCACACGTGTGCGCTCGTGGCCCGTCGCGTCCCGGTGGGTGGACTCGTCGCCGATGTAGCCGCCGGCGGTCTCCGTCGCCGTACGGGCCTCGTCCAGCGCCCGCGGTACGTCCTTGACCCGCACGGTCAGAGAGGCGGTGCGGATGATGTGGCTCGCGGTGGCTTTCGGTGCCGCCGTCGCCTTCGCGCCCTCGGCCGAACCGCCCCCCGCCCCCTGCTTCGCGTCCTCCTGCGCGGCCTGCCCCGCCGCGGGGGCGTCCGCGGCCCGGTCGGCGGTCGATCCGCCGGAGTCGTTCGTCGAACCGCTGCACCCGCTGACGGCGACGGACGCCGCCAGCAGGACCCCGGCCAGGGCGTGGGATCGTCGTATACGCATATGGGAGTCCCCCGTCTGGTGATGACTGACGCTCCTTCGACGCGGGAGGGGTGCGGGACGTTGGCGTCGAACGGTCCCGATGCGGTCACGGTCGGGACTCGACAGGGCCACATGGCCCTGGCGGGACGACCGGCGGCGTTTGAGAAGGTGGAGCCATGAGCGGAACACACGCGGCCCCGGGGCGGCACATCGTCGTCGTCGGAGCCGGAATCGCCGGGCTGGCCGCCGCGCACCGGCTGCTGGAGCTCGGGGCGCGGGTCACCGTGCTGGAGGCCTCGGACCGGGTCGGCGGCAAGCTGCTGCCGGGCGAGATCGCGGGCGCGCGCGTCGACCTCGGCGCCGAGTCGCTGCTGGCCCGCCGCCCCGAAGCGGTCGGTCTCGCCCGCGAGGTGGGCCTCGCCGACCGCCTTCAGCCGCCGGCCACCGCCACCGCCTCCCTGTGGACCCGAGGCGCCCTGCACCCCATGCCCAAGGGCCATGTCATGGGCGTACCCGGCACCGCCGAAGCCCTCGCCGGAGTCCTCTCCGACGAGGGGCTCGCCCGGATCGGACGGGACGCCGGCCTGCCCCGCACCGAGGTCGGCGACGACGTGGCCGTGGGCGAGTATGTGGCGGCGCGCGTCGGCCGGGAGGTCGTCGACCGGCTGGTCGAGCCCCTGCTCGGCGGGGTGTACGCCGGTGACGCGTACCGCATCTCGATGCGCTCCGCGGTGCCGCAGCTGTTCGAGGCCGCGCGGACCCACACCTCCCTCACCGAGGCCGTGCGCGGGATCCAGGCCCGGTCCGCCGCCGCCCAGCAGGCCGGCCCCGTCTTCATGGGCATCGCGGGCGGTGTGGGCACCCTCCCGCTCGCGGTCGCCGAGTCCGTACGCGCGCGCGGCGCGGAGATCCTCACCGGCACGCCGGTCACCGAACTGCGCCGCGAGCCGGAGGACGGCTGGCGGGTCGTCGCCGGCGACCGGGTGCTGCACGCCGACGCGGTCGTCGTCGCCGTCCCCGCCCCGGCCGCCGCCGCCCTGCTGCGCGCCGAGGCGCCCGGCGCCGCCGCCGAACTCGCCGGTGTCGAGTACGCCTCCATGGCGCTGATCACCCTCGCCTACCGCCGCGCGGAGACCGCCCTGCCCGACGGCAGCGGCTTCCTGGTGCCGCCCGTCGACGGACACACCATCAAGGCGTCCACCTTCGCCTCACGCAAATGGGCCTGGATCGCCGACGAGAACCCGGACCTGGCCGTCCTGCGCACCTCCGTCGGCCGGCACGGCGAGACGGAGATCCTCGGCCGCGACGACGACGGCCTCGTGGACGTCTCCCGGCACGACCTGAAGGCCGCCGTCGGCCTGGACGCCACCCCCGTCGCCACCCGCGTCACCCGCTGGCAGGACGGTCTGCCCCAATACCCCGTCGGCCACCACGCGCGCGTCGCCCGGGTCCGCGAACACCTCGCCGGTCTCGCCGGGCTCGCCGTGTGCGGCGCGGCCTACGACGGTGTCGGCATCCCCGCGTGCATCGCGAGCGCGTACGCCGCCGCCGACCAGATCCACGGTGACCTGCGCGCTGTGCGGCAGCTCACCGACCACCCGGTGCAGAGCCTCCACGGCGGAGCAGGAGAATGAGGACATGAGCGACGACGCCACCACCCCCGACCGCATCCCCAACAAGGGCAAGCTGGCCAAGGACCTCAACGAGGTCATCCGCTACACCCTCTGGTCCGTCTTCAAGCTGAAGGACGTCCTGCCCGAGGACCGCGCCGGGTACGCCGACGAGGTCCAGGAGCTGTTCGACCAGCTCGCCGCCAAGGACGTCACGATCCGCGGCACCTACGACGTGTCGGGCCTGCGCGCGGACGCGGACCTCATGATCTGGTGGCACGCCGAGACGGCCGACCAGCTCCAGGAGGCCTACAACCTGTTCCGCCGCACCAAGCTGGGCCGCGCGCTGGAGCCGGTCTGGTCGAACATGGCGCTGCACCGCCCCGCCGAGTTCAACCGGTCGCACATCCCGGCGTTCCTCGCCGACGAGACGCCCCGCAACTATGTGAGCGTCTACCCCTTCGTGCGCTCCTACGACTGGTACCTGCTGCCCGACGAGGACCGCCGGCGCATGCTCGCCGACCACGGCAAGATGGCCCGCGGCTACCCCGACGTGCGCGCCAACACGGTCGCCTCGTTCTCCCTCGGCGACTACGAGTGGATCCTCGCCTTCGAGGCCGACGAACTGGACCGGATCGTCGACCTCATGCGCCATCTGCGCGGCTCGGAGGCCCGCAGGCACGTCCGCGAGGAGGTGCCGTTCTACACGGGCCGCCGCAAGGACGTCGCGGAACTCGTCGCCGGCCTGGCCTGATCAGACGGCGGGCCGGGCCTCTTCGGCCGTCCGGCCCGCCGCCACCGGCTTCGGCTCCGGTGCCGGGTGCGGCGCGCAGGAGGCGCGCCGCCCCGGCACCCGGCCGTCCAGCAGATACGCCTCCAGATGGGCGTTGACGCAGGTGTTGGGTCCGCCCGCGACACCGTGGCTCCCGGCGTCCCGCTCGGTCACCAGCGTCGACCCAGCCAGCCGCCGGTGCAGCTCCAGGGCGCCGTCGTACGGGGTGGCCGCGTCCCGCTCGGCCGCCAGGATCAGCGTCGGCGGCAGCTCGCCGCTCCCCGCGCGCACGTCCAGCGGGCGCTGCCGGGGCGCCTTCCAGAAGGCGCACGGCAGGTTGGTCCACACATTGCCCCAGGTCTCGAAGGGTGCCCGGCGCGCGAGCCGGGTGTTGTCCCGGTCCCACACCTCCCAGTCCGCCGGCCAGGGCGCGTCGTTGCACTCCACCGCGAGGTACACCGCGCGCGTGTTCTCCGCCTCCGCCGCCGCTTCCGGCCACTCCTGGGCCTGTTCGACCAGCGGCGCGGGATCGCCCTTCAGATAGGCCGACAGGGCGTGCGCGCGGTACGGCCAGTAGTCGTCGTAGTAGCCGGTCTTGAGGAACGCCGCCTGCAACTGCGCCGGCCCGACCTTCCCGCCCGCCGGGTTCTTCGCCAGCCGCGCGGCCGCCTTCTCGTACGCGTGCTGCACCTCGCGCGCGGTGCCGCCGAGTCCGTACACGTCGTCGTGCCGGGCCGCCCAGGTCTTGAAGTCGGTCCAGCGGTCCTCGAACGCGGCCGACTGGTCGAGGTTGTTGCGGTACCAGATCCGCCTCGGGTCCGGGTTCACCGCCGAGTCGAACACCATCCGCCGTACGTGCGAGGGGAACAGGGTGGCGTACAGCGCCCCGAGATATGTGCCGTACGACGAGCCCAGGAACGTCAGCCGGTTCTCGCCCAGCGCGGCGCGCAGGACGTCCAGGTCACGGGCGTTGTTCAGCGAGTTGTAGTGCCGCAGGGCGTCGCCGCCCCGCTCGGCGCACCCGCGCGCGTACGCCTCGGCCCGCGCGACGCGCTCCCGCTTCTCCGCGGCCGTCGGGTGGACGGGCGCCTGCGCGGGGCCCTTGAAGAACGTCCCCGGGTCCGCGCAGGACAGCGGTGCCGAACGGCCCACCCCGCGCGGGGCGTAGCCGACGAGGTCGTAGGCCGCCGCGACGCGCTTCCACTCGGGCAGCACGCCCACCATGGGGAAGTACATGCCGCCGGCGCCCGGACCACCCGGGTTGTGGACCAGCGAGCCCTGCCGGCGCACCGTGCGCCTGCCGTTGCCGGGGTCCTTGCCGGTGGCGCGGACGCGGCTGACGGTGAGTGCGAGCTGTCTGCCGTCCGGGCGGGCGTAGTCGAGCGGGACGCGCACGGTGCCGCACCGAACGGTGCCCGGGAGCTCCTGCGCGGCGGGGCACGCGCCGAAGTCGACACCCTCCGCGGCGGCCCGCGCGGCGGCCGCCGCCGTGCCGCGCACCGCGGCGCCGGCGGGTTCCGCGGCGGCCGGGGCGGCGGCCAGGGTGGTAAGCAGCAAGGACCCGGCGGCCAGCTGGACGGCGGCGGTTCTCATCGACGATCCCTTCGGTGCACGGTGGCGACAAAAGGGATGTTTCGCACGTCGGCGGCTCCAGGCAAGCACCGATCGCCGGGGTGTCGGCGTCAATGCGGCTCGTGGGACCCCCGGTGCGCGAAGGCGGCGCGCAGTTCGGGTTCGCCCACCGCGCGGAGGCCGCGCACGGCGACGGTGGTGAGATACGCGCGGTCGTCGTCGGCGCCGTGCGGCAGCGCGCCCAGCAGGCGCGCTCCCGCCGGGGAGGCCCAGGGCGAGTACGGGAGGACCTCGAACCGCGCTATGGCCAGACAGCCCAGCGTGAGCACCAGCGGCAGTACGAACCACAGCGCGACGAGCAGGCGTGGCATCTCCGACGCGACCGGCATGAGCAGGGCGACCGCCCCCAGCCCGGCCACCGCCGGCACGGCGAGCCGCACCTGCCGTACCGCGTCCGCGACGCTCGTCCCGGCACCGTCGGGCACCGCGAGGCCGGCGCCGACCAGCCGCTCGGATATCCCGCGCACGGCGTCCGCGGCCGCCGCGGCGGCCCGCACCGGCGCGAGGGGCGACTGTCCCTGCGGCCCTATCGCCCCTATCACCGACCGTTCCATCTCGTCCCGCCCGCGCGGGTCGACCACGGTCGCCCAGCCGGTGTGCGCGAGCAGCAGCCGCCGCTGGCGGGCCATCGCGATCAGCGTGACGTCGGCGACCCGAGCGGGGCCGCCGGACAGGAACGCGGCCTCGTACAGCGTCAGATCGCGTCCCGCTCCCGTGTCGGGGCCGGGGTCGGCCACGGCGGCGCCGCGCACGGCGGCCAGGCACAGCCGCAGACACGTCACACCGGCGACGGCCCAGGCCAGGAGCAGCAGAGGGACCCAGAACATGAGTTGTTTGTAAGCGACACGGTCACGAACGCGCCATGCCTTGTTCACCATCCGGACGGAGCGTTGTGGGTATGTGACGTTCCGCTTGGATTGCCGACTGTGCGTGGGGGTTCAGCGCCGCAGCAGCACCCGCCGGGTGGCCCGCGCCAGCCGCACCGCCGGCCTGCGCGAACGCGGCCTCGACCCGGCCCGCTCCAGCCACCACTCCCGCAGCTCGCGCCGCGTGTTCCCCGGCCGTTCGGCCAGTACGTGCTCGGCGAAGTCCAGCGCGTCCCGCCGGTAGCCGCCCGTCATCGGCCGCGTCTGCGCGTACGCGAGGAACGCGGCCCGGTAGCCGTCGCCGAGGATCACCGGCAGTTCGGGCGCGACCTTGGCGACGACATCGGCCCGCTTGGCGGCGAGCGCCCGCGCCTGCACCCCCATCCGCACCCGGTCGAACCCCTCGGGCACGGGCGTCCCGGCGACCAGCGCGGACAGTACGGCGGTCTGCGCGAGCGCGAGCCGCTGCCGGGTGGTGTCACCGGCGCCCTGCCGGGCCCCGGGACGGACGCCCGCGACCGGGGCCGCCCCCGTCTCCGGTCGGCGCCCCGCCCCCTCCTCGACGGCCCGCCGGATCGCGTCCAGCTCCCCCCGCATCTCCTCCGCTCCGGGGAAGTTCTCGTCCCGCTCCAGCAGTACGCCGGGAGGGGAGACCCGGGAGGCGAGGTCGGTGAGCACATCGAGCACCGGCCGCGGCACGGGGTGGGCGTGGCTGTCGTGCCACACGCCGTCCCGCTCGAACCCGCCCGCGACATGGACGTACGCGATGGCCTCCAGGGGCAGTTCGGCGAGCGCCCTGGCCGGGTCCTCGCCCCGGTTGACGTGATTTGTGTGCAGGTTGGCGACGTCGATGAGGAGCCGTACGCCGGTCCGGTCGGCGAGTTCGTAGAGGAACTGGCCCTCGGTCATCTCCTCGCCGGGCCAGGAGATCAGCGCGGCGATGTTCTCCACGGCCAGCGGCACGGGCAGCGCGTCCTGCGCGATACGGACGTTCTCGCACAGCACGTCGAGGGCGGCGCGGGTGCGCGGCACCGGCAGCAGATGCCCGGCCTCGAGCGGCCCGGAGGCGGTCAGCGCGCCGCCCGCCCGGACGAACGCGATGTGCTCGGTGACGAGCGGCGACCCGAACGCCTCGGCCCGCTCCGCCAGCGCGGCCAGCCGCCCCTCGTCGGGCCGCTCCGCCCCGCCGAGCCCGAGCGACACCCCGTGCGGCACGACGGTCACCCCGCGCTCGCGCAGCCGTACCAGCGACTCGGGCAGATGCCCGGGACACACGTTCTCGGCCACGGCCTCGACCCAGTCGATCCCCGGCATGTTCTCGACGGCCTCCGCGATCTCCGGCCGCCACCCGATCCCCGTCCCCAGCCACACCATCGTCCCCACCCCTCCCGGCCCCGTCCGGCCCCCGTAGTGAGAGGGGTATCACCCTCCGGCCCGCCCCCGAACCGTCCTCCGTCGCCTTCAGAGCAATATTTGAGGTTGCGCCGAGGGCCGGCGTCACGCGCGCCGTGGCGGTGCGGATCCCGTACGAACTACCGGCAAACCTCCGATTTCTCGCGCAACTTCCTTTCATGTCCGACTCGTTGACGCTCTCCCTGCTCAGTACTACTTTGCGAGAGCGCTCTCAACCCCCCACCTCCGCCTATCACCCTGCCCCGTGTGCGAGGGGCCCGTCGCTGTCGCCGGCGGGTCCGCGCGCGGCCCCATCAGGTGTCCTCAGGGCAGGAGGGCGCCCCACAGAGGGAGCAGTCCGCCCATGAACTCCGCACGAAGAACCCGCCGACGGCAGCTCGCGGCCCTGCTCGCGCTCACCCTGTGCGCGCTGCTGCCCCCTACCGCGTCCGCGTCCGTCTCCTCCGCCTCCGCCGCCGTCTGCAACAAGTACTGCGACGGCCGTGACCCCGCCCTCTCCCCGGGCGACCGCGCACCCGCCACGGCGAGCGTCCACGGACGGTCGGTCGTCCTGCACTTCGACGACGCCGACGCGATGGGCTGGGCCTCAGTCGGCAACGGCAGCCCCGGTGACGAGGTCTGGCTCGACCGCTCCTTCGACGGCGGCCGGACCTGGAGTCCGGGAAGCCGGCTCGGCGCCACCGCCGTACCGTCGGGGCAGCGGGGATGGCGCACCCCGATGTACAACGTCGACGACTGGGGCGCGCACGGCGTCGGCGCGCTGCGGGCCTGCGGCAAGGCCGGTGACCGCCCCGAGATCGCCTGCACCGCCTGGGCGCGCACCACATGGAACGCCGGCGACCGGCGCACCGCGGCGGCCACCGGGCTGATGACGCTCTACGACTACTCGACCGGCCTGTTCGCCACCACCGGCTGGTGGAACTCGGCGAACGCGCTCACCGCCGTCATCGACAACATCCGCGTGTCGGGCATGGGCAGTTACCGGTACGCCGTCGCCCGCACGTACGACCTCAACGTGAACGCGCGGCAGGGGCAGTTCCGCAACGAGTACATCGACGACACCGGCTGGTGGGGCCTGGCCTGGGTGGCCGCCTACGATCTGACCGGGGACAGCCGCTATCTCGCCACCGCCCGCGCCGACGCCGACCACATGGCCGCCCACTGGGACTCCACCTGCGGCGGCGGGGTGTGGTGGAGCACCGCCCGGACGTACAAGAACGCGATCGCCAACTCCCTCTACATCGAGCTCAACGCCGCGCTGCACAACCGGATCCCCGGCGAGCGGACCCACCTCGACCGGGCACGGGCCGGCTGGTCCTGGTTCAGGGGCACGGGCATGGTGAACGGCTCGAACCTGGTCAACGACGGTATCGGCCTGGGGACCTGCCGCAACAACGGCGACACGGTGTGGTCGTACAACCAGGGCGTGCTGCTCGGCGCCCTCACCGAGCTGTACCGGGCGACCGGCGACGGCGGCCTGCTCACCGACGCACGCCGGATCGCCGACGCCGCCACCACCTCGTCCGCGCTCAACACGGCGGACGGCATACTGCGCGACCCCTGCGAGAACGGCGACTGCGGCGCGGACGGGCCGTCGTTCAAGGGCGCGCACGTACGAGGGCTCGGGGAGCTGAACACCGTACTCGCGGACCACCCGTACACCCCCTACCTCCGGCGGCAGGCCGACCGCGCCCACACGAGCGACCGCAACGGCCTCGACCAGTACGGGCTGCGCTGGTACGGGCCGCTCGACACCGTGGACGCGGCGCGTCAGCACAGCGCCGTCGATCTGTTCAACGCCGCACCCTGACCGACGGAAAGGAAGAGACGATGTCCGACCGCGCTCACCGCTTCCTCGGCACCACCGTGGCCCTCGGCCTCGCCCTGACCGGGCTGGTCGCCCTGCCCGCCCCCGCGCAGGCGGCGACGCCGGTGTGCGCGCTGGCCTGCGACACCCTCGACCCGTCCGGGGCGGCGCGGGACACCTTCCCCGTACCGGACCGGAACATCAACGGCAGGACCCTGCGGCTGCATGTGTCCGATCCGGACAGCATGGCCTGGGCGAGCATCGACAACGCTGTCACCGGGGACGCGGTATGGCTGGACCGCTCCTGGGACCGCGGCACCACCTGGGAACCCCTCCTCGGCAAGGCGTCCGTTCCCGGCACCTGGACCGGTACGCGGACGCTGATGTACAACATCACCGACCCGGTCGGCCACCGGCGCGGCTGGATCCGCGCCTGCGGCGACGCGGCCGGGGTCGCCTGCACCGACTGGGTGTACCCGCGGGTCTGCGACGGCACGTCGTGCGACGGCGCCGACCCGGCCGGCGCGGCCGGCGACGACCGCCCGGTACCGGCGGCGACCCTGTTCGGGCGCACCATCAGCCTCCACATGGACCACGCGAACGGCATGGCGTGGGGCGTCATCGAGAACGGCGGCGCGGGCGACGAGATCTGGCTCGACCGCTCCTGGGACGGCGGCGCGACCTGGCCCGAGGGCTCCTCCCTGGGCCGTACGGGCGTCCCGTCCGGCGCGGCCGGCACCCGTACGGACATGTACGCCACCCGGGACCCGCGCGGCCTCCTCCTCGGCGGCGCGGTCCGCGCGTGCGGCCGGGAAGCGGCCCACCAGGAGGGCGGTTGTACGGCGTGGGCCCGGCCCGCCCCGACGCGGGCACGCGCCGCGGCCGACGCGCTGATGGCGTCGTACCGGACCGACGAGGGCTGGTGGCGCAGCAGTTGGTGGAACTCGGCGGTCGCGATCACCACGGTCATGGACTTCGCCCGGAAGAACGGACGGCACGACTACGACTGGGCCGTCTCCCGCACCTTCGAGCAGAACAGGGGCGTCTTCCCCGCGGGAGCCCGCAGTTCGGACCCGGTCGAGGGCCACTTCATCAGCCGCGCCGTCGACGACGCGGGCTGGTGGGGCATCGCGTGGGTGACCGCGTACGACCGGACACGTGAACGGCGTTACCTGGACGAGGCGGTGACCATCGCCGGCTATCTGCACCGGCACTGGGACCCGTCCACCTGCGGCGGCGGCGTGTGGTGGGACCGGGAGCACACCTACAAGAACGCCGTCACCAGCGGCCTGTACCTGTGGCTGACGACCGCGCTGCACCAGCGCCTCGCCGGTGACACGGTGTGGGGCGAGCGCGCGACCACGGCGGCGGACTGGTACCTGGACAGCGGGCTGATCAACTCCTCGGGCCTGGTCAACGACGGCCTGACCCGCTCCTGTGCCAACAACGGCCAGACGGTGTGGAGTTACAACCAGGGCCTGGCCATCGGCGCCTTCACCCAGCTCTGGCGCTCCACCGGCGAGGCCCGCTATCTCGACACCGCACGACGCCTGGCGGACGCGGCGACGACCTCACCCCGGCTGACCCGCGACGGCATCCTCACCGAGTCCTGCGACATCGGCACGGCCTCCTGCGACGACAACCAGAAGCAGTTCAAGGGCATCTTCGTACGCCACCTCGCCGACCTCGCCGACGCCACCGGCTCAACCGCCTACCGCACGTACCTCACCCGCCAGTCCGACTCGATCTGGACCACCGACCGCGACCCCCTCAACCGTCTCGGCCAACGCTGGTCCGGCACCACCCCCAACCAGACCGACTGGCGCACCCAGGCCGGCGCCCTGTCGGCCCTCACCGCGGCCCCCTGACCCCCGGTCACCGCCGCCCGCGGACCTGGGGAGCCAGCAGGGCCGCGGCGGTGGCCACCACGATCAGCCCGGCACACCCCGCCAGCGCCTCCCGGGCTCCGACGGCATCGGCGGCGGGCCCGGCCACGAGCAGCCCCAGCGGCGCGAACGCCAGCGACCCGAACCACTCGTAGGAGGCGACACGGGACAGCGACTCCTCGGGGATCTCGCGCTGGATGGTGGTGGACCACAGCACGGCGAAGACGTCCGCGGCGATCCCCGAACAGAACATGGCCACGGCGGTCACCCACACCGGTGCCGAAGCGGCCAGCAGGGCGATCGGCAGCGCGGCGGGGAACGTGGCCAGCACCGCCACCAGCACGGGCCGGCCGACCCGCACCCGGGCGGCCAGCCCGGCGCCCGCGATGGTGCCGAGCGCCTGCGCGGCGACGATCACGGACCACGCGCGGGCGCCGCCCAGCTCCTCCTCGGCCACCAGGGGACCCAGGACACCCGCGTTGGCGTTCAGCGCGGCCACCACGACGGTGTACTGCGCCACGACCACCCACAGCCACTGGCGCGAGGCGAACTCCCGCCAGCCCTCCTTCAGATCGTCCAGGGCGGAGGACGGTTTCCCCGCCCGGCCGGGGACCCGCAGCCGCGCCGTGAGCACCGCGCTGACGACGAACGAGCCGGCGTTGAGCGCCAGCGCCCAGCCGGCGCCGATCCACGCGACGGTGACCCCCGACAGGGCGAGCCCGAGCAGCAGGGACGTGTTGGTGCCCACCCGCAACAGCCCGTTCGCCCGCTGCAGCCGCCCCGCCGGCACCACGAGCGGCACCAGACCGTCCATCGCGGGGGAGAACAGGGCGGTCGCGGTGCCGGCCACCACCGCCAGCACACACATGAGGAGCAGCGGGGCGTGCCCCGACAGGACCAGGGCGGCCAGACCGGCGTACGCGCCCGCGCCCACGATGTCGGCGACCACCATGAGCCGCGCCCGGGACATCCGGTCGGCGATCACCCCGCCGACCAGGATGAACAACAGCTGCGGCAGCGCCTGACAGGCCAGCACCAGCGACAGCCGTCCCGGCGTCGCACCGGGCAGCCCCAGCACGGCGAACCCGAGCGCCACCCGGGCGAACCCGTTGCCGAGGACCGAGACGGTCCGGGCCGAGGCGAGCAGCAGGAACCGCCGGTCACGCCAGAGAACAGGATGATGATCGCAATCCACAGCCACGGCGCCGCACCCTACGCGTCCCGCGCGGGCCTGCGACGTCAATCAGCCACCGGCCGCCGACAGGACGATGTCCGCCTCGTCCATGGGGGGACGGCGGCGGCCGTCGCGTGGCCCGCGTTCACCGTCGGCGCAGGGCCGGGTGGTCGGCCACCACCGTGCTGGAGCCGGGGGCGATCTCCGTGAAGCCCGCGTCGCGGACGGTGGGGAGGCCGGCGGCCGTCAGGGCGGGCCAGTCGGCCGGGGCGGCGGTGCGGACCGCGAGGCGGAAACCGGCGGCGTGCCAGGTCGTACGGGCCTCGTCGGAGAGTTCCCACCAGGCCAGCTGGGCGGCGTGGCCGGCCTGCGCCATGGCCTTGCCGGCCGACATGCCGAGGTCGGGGTTGAGCCAGAGGGTGGGGACCGCGGGGTCCGCGGGCGGTACGGGGGCGGGGTCGTCCAGGTCGGTACCGGAGACCTGGAGCCGGGCCAGGTCCTTGGGCCAGCCGTCCAGCGGCACCGGCGGGAAGGCCCGGACCTCGGCGGACCCGCCGGTAACGGTGATGCCGTCCAGCGCCTCCGCGCGGCGCCACTCCGCACCGCGTGCCCGGCGCACCACCTTGCGGATCCGGGCGTCCTGCCAGTCGCGCATCGCCCGCGCCCACTCGCCCTCGCCCACCGACCGCTCGTCGGTCAGCATCACCAGTACCGCGCGGGCCGCCGTCTCCAGGGCGTCCGTACGGGCCGGGGGCGCCGCCCGCTCGATGCGGACCACCAGGGGCAGGACGAACTGCGGTGCCTCGTCGCGGGCGCCGGGGTCGGGGCGGAAGGGGCTGTCGGCGGAAGACGTTCGGTTGTCGCTCACGAGGACAGTGTGCCAACCCGCGCGAACGTGCCCTCAGCCCGAGCAGGACGTCCGTTCGGCCTCGCGCCACTCGCAGACCGGGCACATCGTGATGCCCTTGTACGACTCCGGGTACTCCGTCGGCTCCTGGCAGAGCACACAGGCCGCGTACGGCGGGCCGCCGGCCTTCGGCGGCCGGGACGCGTCGATCAGGCAGTAGTCGTCGTCGGTGTCGTTCATGCCTCCAGCGTAGGACGGCTCAGCCCCGGCCGTTCGCCGCCGCGATCAGGTCCGACACCTTCACGAACCGGTAGCCCCGGCGGCGCAGCTCCGGGACGGCCTCGCGTACGGCCCGTTCCGTCGTCGGGGCGGCGCTGCGGGTGCAGTGCAGCACGACCACCGAGCCGGGGCGTACGCCCTCCAGTACCTGAGCGGCCACCGCCTTCGCGTCCGTCGCGAAGGCGTCGCCGCCCACCACGTCCCACTGCACGGCCGTCACCCCGGCCGGGGTCAGCGCCTTCAGCGCCGTACGGTCGTAACAGCCGCCGGGGAAACGGAAGTACGGCTTCGCGTCGGGCACGCCCACCTTCCGGAAGACGTCGTACGCCCGTTCCACGTCCGCCCGCATCCGGTCGGCGGAGACGGCCGGCAGGCCGTAGCAGTCCTCGGTGAACGCGTAGTGGCTGTAGGAGTGGTTGGCGACCTCGAAGAGCGGGTCCCGGCCGATGGAGCGGGCCTGGTCCGGGTACTCCTCGGCCCACCGGCCCGTCATGAACACCGTCGCCGGCACCTTCAGCGCCCGCAGGGTCGTGATGAGCCGCGGATGGTCGAAGTGCTCGCCCGCCGCCGCCCTCGGCCCCTGGTCGGCGGTCATGTCGGCGTCGAAGGTGAGGGCGACGGTCCTGCCACCGGTGCGCGGCCCGTGCCGGAAGACCGGGGTGAGCCCGGACGGGCCCGGCGCGAGCGTGGGCGGCGCCGAGGGAGCGGAGGGCGCCGGGCGGGGCGGTGCCTGCGGGGCGGGGCGGGTGGTGGCGCAGGCGGCGAGCGCGGTGGCCAGGAGGCATACGGCGGCTGATCGGCGTACGAGAGTGATCACCGTATGACGATATGAGCGGTTTCTGGACGTTCCTGGGCTTGTGGGGCCGGTTCGGAGCCGGTCTCACCCGGGTGGGCGTCCGTCCCGGATCAGATGTCGCGCCGCTCCAGGGGGCGCGTCGCCGGGCCCTGGACGACGTTGCCGTCCGTGTCGAAGCGGGAGCCGTGGCAGGGACATTCCCAGGCGCGCTCGGCCGCGTTGAAGGCGACCAGGCAGCCGAGGTGGGTACAGCGGGCGGAGACGGCGTGCAGGGTGCCGGCGTCGTCGCGGTACACCGCGAGCCGGCCGCCCTCGGTGCGCACCACCGCGCCCTCGCCCGGCGGCAGTGTCTCCGCCGGCGGTGCCGGACGCAGCCGGTCGCCGACGAAGTGCCCGGCGACCTGCGCCTGGTGCTTGAGGAACGACGGCGCCTCGCGTACGGCGGAGGCCAGGCGGCGCGGGTCGTACAGCCCGCTCCACGCGCACTCCTCCCCGGTGATCTGAGCGGTGAGGAGCAGACCGGCCATCATGCCCCCGCTCAGCCCCCAGCCACCGAAACCGGTGGCGACGTAGGTGTGCCGGGCGCCCGGGTGCAGCGGGCCGACGAGCGGCACGGTGTCGGTGGGATCGTTGTCCTGCGTGGCCCAGGAGTGGGTGAGCTCCACGTCCGGGAAGTGCGTGCGGGCCCAGGCGGAGAGCCGGCCGAAGAGGGCGCGCGGGTCGCCCGTGCCCGGCGTGAAGTGCTCACCCGTGACCACGAGGAAGCGGCGGGAGCCGTCCTCGCCGTAGGGGGCCGTGCGCACCGAGCGGGTGTTCTCCTCCGGGGTGATGTACATCCCGCCCGGGTCCCGGCCGGCCGGGAGGGGACCCGCGACGACCAGTTCGCGGCGCGGGGAGAGACGCGTGAACAGCAGCGCCCGGTCGAAGACCGGGTAGTGGGTGGCGACCACCACGTCCCGGGCCGTCACCGTCGCCCCGGCCGCCGTCGACAGCCGGCAGGGCGTGCCCTCCTCCAGACCGACGACGGTGGTGTCCTCGTGGACGCGCCCGCCGTGCGCGACGATGTCCCCCGCCAGGGCCAGCAGGTATTTGCGCGGATGGAACTGTGCCTGGTCCGTCACCTCGACGGCGCCCGCGACCGGGAACGGCAGACCCGTCTCCGTCACGAAGGAGGCCGGCAGCCCCGCCTCCCGCGCCGCCCGCGCCTCCGCGCGCAGCTCCTCCACCCGGTCCGCGTCACGGACGTAGGTGAACGCGCTGCGGCGCTCCCACTCGCAGTCGACGCCGAGCTCCGCCACGACCCGGGCGGTGTGCTCGATCGCCTCGGACTGCGAACGGGCGTACAGCCGCGCGCCCTCGGCGCCCCGGGTCCGGCGCAGCTTGTCGTAGACCAGCGTGTGCAGGGCGGTGACCTTGGCCGTGGTGTGCCCGGTGACACCGGCCGCGACCCGCCCGGCCTCCAGCACCGCGACGGTCTTCCCGGCCCGTGCCAGCTCCCGGGCCGTGCACAGACCGGCGATGCCCGCGCCGATGACGGCCACGTCGACCTCGAGGTCCCCGGTCGGTGCGGGGTATCGGCCGTCCGGTGCCGTCTCCAGCCAGTACGAGCCGCCGACCTGCTGGTTCTCCGTCATGCGGGGCCGAGTACCCCCGTGCGCCGGGTTCAGTGGCGCGGCCCTCCCCTTGCGCGGCGGCCGGTACGGGATTAACGTACAACCAAATGGTTGTAGATGGGTTCGATGAGACCGACGGCGTGGA
The DNA here is from genome assembly GCF_043199595.1 of Streptomyces sp. NPDC048584. Lineage (NCBI taxonomy): Bacteria > Bacillati > Actinomycetota > Actinomycetes > Kitasatosporales > Streptomycetaceae > Streptomyces > Streptomyces sp. NPDC048584. The sequence goes on along the minus strand of NZ_JBICWF010000001.1, from coordinate 716,880 downwards.
CCGGCTGTTCCACGCCCTGGCCGACGCGACGCGGCGGGACATACTCCGTCGCTGTGGCCGGGGTGAGCTGTCCGTGTCACGTCTGGCCGCGGCGTATCCGATGAGCTTCGCCGCGGTGCAGAAACACGTCACGGTGCTGGAGCGGGCCGGACTGGTCGGCAAGGAGCGGCGCGGACGGGAGCAGCTCGTGCGCACCGACCCCGACGCGCTGGCCCGCGCCCGGCGGGCACTGGACGAACTGGAGTCGGCCTGGCGGGCCCGGGTGGACCGGATGTCCGGCCTGCTCACGGAGGCCGCCGGCCCCGACACCCCCCCGAAAGGAACGGACCGATGACTGTCACCAGCGTGGACAAGGACGTCGACGCCCTCACCCTCACCCTCGTCGCCGACTTCGCCGCCCCCGTGGAGCGGGTGTGGCAGCTGTGGGCCGACCCCCGGCTGCTGGAGCGCTGGTGGGGGCCGCCGAGCTACCCGGCGACCTTCGAGGAGCACGACCTCACCCCCGGCGGCGGCATGAAGTACCACATGACCGGCCCGGAGGGCGAGAAGTACGGCGGCTGGTGGCGGATCTCCTCGGTCACCCCGCCGACGGCCCTCGAGTTCACCGACGGCTTCTCCGATCAGGAGGGCAGGCCGAACCCCGAGATGCCGACCACCGAGGTACGGATGACGCTCACCGGGCACGGGGAGGGCACCCGGATGGAACTGCGTTCCGTCTTCGACACCCGCGAGCAGATGGAGCAGCTGGCCGAGATGGGCATGGTGGAGGGGATGACCCAGGCCATCGGCCAGATGGACGGCCTCCTCGCGCACTGAGTCCGGCGCCGGGGCGGAGGGCCTGCCGCCCTCCGCCCCGGTCGTCGTCGCCCCGCTACCCGCGCCAGGGACCCGTCACGGCGAACGTCGTGCCGGGGGTGTAGCAGTTGACGTACATCGTGTCGCCGTCCGGGGAGAAGGTGACGCCGGCGAACTCGCCCCACTCCGGTTCCTCGGGCGTGCCGAGGTTCTGCCTCCCGCGCGCCATCGCGTAGACCTCGCCGCGCCGGGTGACGCCGTAGACGTGCTGGGCGCCGTTGCCGTCCTCGCAGACCATCAGGCCGCCGCTGGGCGCGAGGCAGATGTTGTCCGGTGACTCGCCGGGCAGCTGCACGTCGGTGTCCGGGCCGAAGACGATCACGAGGGTGAGGCGGCGCCGGTCCGGGTCGTAGCGCCAGATCTGGCCGTAGTGGTCGGCCGCCGAACCCTCGGCGCTGTGGGCGAACGACGAGACGAAGTAGACCGAGCTCCCGCCCCAGTAGCAGCCCTCCAGCTTCTGGGCGTGGGTGATGCCCTTCGCGCCGAAGTCCTGGTGGCGGATGGGGGTTTCGGCTGCCTGCGGGTCCGGTACGTCCACCCATTCGATGTGGTCGAAGCGGGCGCCGATCTCCTGGATCGAGGACAGGTCGGGCACCCCGGGCACCCGCATCGCCTGGAGCCGGCCGCCCGCGCGCAGCGAACCGGTGCCGCCCAGCGGCTTCTTCGGAAGGAAGCGGTAGAACAGGCCGAAGGGCCGCTCGAAGGCGTCCTCGGTCTCGTAGACCACGCCTCGCTTCGGGTCCACGGCGATCGCCTCGTGCTGGAAGCGGCCCATCGCGGTCAGCGGTACGGCGCCGGTGCGGCGCGGGTCGGCGCCGTCGACCTCGAAGATGTAGCCGTGGTCCTTGGTGTAGCCGTTGGTGCCGGCCCGGTCCTCGGTCTCCTCACAGGTCAGCCAGGTGTCCCAGGGCGTCGGCCCGCCCGCGCAGTTCACCGCCGTACCGGCGATCGCGACCCGCTCCGACAGCACCCGGCCGTGGTGGTCGAGGGTGAGCGCCGTACAGCCGCCCTTGCCCTCCGGGTCGTAGGTCAGGCCGTCGATCACCGGCACGGGCACTCTGCCGTTGGCGCGGTTCTCATGGTTGCGGACCAGGTGGACACGGCCGTGGCGGCCGGCGAAGGCGGCCATGCCGTCGTGGTTGGAGGGGACCGGGCCCTCGCCGGAGCGCAGCGGGTCGCCTTCGCGGGAGAGCACCTGGTAGCGGAAGCCCTTCGGCAGGTCGAGCAGGCCGTCGGGGTCGGGGATCAGGGGGCCGTAGCCGGCGTGGCCGAGCTTCTGCGCGGCGGCGGTGCCGGTGAAGAGCTCGGAGAGGGCGCCGGTGAAGGCGATGCCGACACCGAGGGCGCCGGAACGGGCGAGCAGCTGACGTCGTGTCGCGGGGGAGCCGGTGGTGGACCCGGTTTCTGGCATGGGGAAACCTTCCTGTTGGCGGACAGGAACTGTGATCCCGCCGTGTCTATCACCTGGTGCGGGTCACGGGAACCACGCGCGTAGCTCGTGTCACGCGCCGTCGGGCTTCCGGCCGGGTCCCACGGCGTGGTCCGGCTGCTGGGCGCGTTCCAGGAAGCGGAGGAGTTCGACGGGGAAGGGCAGGACGAGCGTGGAGTTCTTCTCGGCGGCCACCGCGACGATGGTCTGCAGCAGACGGAGCTGGAGGGCGGAGGGGGTGTCCGACATCTGCTGGGCGGCTTCGGCGAGTTTCTTGGACGCCTGGAGTTCGGCGTCGGCGTTGATGACGCGGGCGCGGCGTTCACGGTCGGCCTCGGCCTGGCGGGCCATGGAGCGTTTCATGGTGTCGGGGAGGGAGACGTCCTTGATCTCGACCCGGTCGATCTGGACGCCCCAGCCGATCGCGGGGCTGTCGATCATCAGCTCGAGGCCCTGGTTGAGTTTCTCGCGGTTGGAGAGGAGGTCGTCGAGGTCGCTCTTGCCGATGATCGACCTCAGCGAGGTCTGGGCCATCTGGGAGACGGCGAAGCGGTAGTCCTCGACGTTGATGATCGCCGCCGAGGCGTCCACGACCTTGAAGTAGACGACCGCGTCCACGCGGACGGTGACGTTGTCGCGGGTGATGCCTTCCTGGGCCGGCACCGGCATGGTGATGATCTGCAGGTTGACCTTGTGCAGGCGGTCCACGCCGGGGACGACGAGGGTGAAGCCGGGTGCGCGTACGTCGCCGTGGAGTCGGCCGAGGCGGAAGACGACGCCGCGTTCGTACTGTTTGACGACTCGGGCCGCTGCGGCGAGGTAGGCGGCGGTTGCGGCGCCGGTCGCTGCGACGGCGGTGAGGATCTCGTCGAGCATGTCGACCTCCCGGTCAGAGGTCTTCGGCTGCTAATGCAACGATATGCCCGGTGTGGGGGGTGGGGCCACGGTGGTGGGCTGTGTTCTCGCCCCCGCCGCCCCTTCCCGTCCCGTCCCCGGGGGCTCCGCCCCCGGACCCCCGTTCTGCGCCCGCGCGGCGGAGCCGCAGATCGATACAGTCCCGCGCCCCTGCGGGGCCGCCGTCCCCGTGCTTCTCATGTGAGCCTTCCCGCGTCTCGGGCCAGTGCTGTCAGGCGGGAGATGGCTCGGAAGTACTTCTTGCGGTAGCCGCCGTTCAGCATCTCCTCGTTGAAGAGCTGGTCGAAGGGGAGGCCCGAGGCGAGGACCGGGATCTCGCGGTCGTAGAGGCGGTCCGCCAGGACGACGAGGCGCAGGGCCGTCGACTGGTCCGGGACCGGGCGTACGCCGGTGAGGCAGACCGCGCGGAGGCCGTCGGTCAGGGCGCCGTAGCGGCTGGGGTGGACCCGTGCGAGGTGGTCGAGGAGGTCGGGGAAGGTGTCCAGCGAGGCGCCCTCCACGGTGTGCGCCGTGCGGGTCACCACCTCGTCGGAGTGCGGGGCCGGAGCCTGAGGCAGACCCCGGTGGCGGTAGTCCTCGCCGTCGATGCGCAGCGCGCGGAAGTGGGCCGACAGGCCCTGGATCTCCCGCAGGAAGTCGGCGGCGGCGAACCGGCCCTCGCCGAGCTTGCCCGGCAGCGTGTTCGAGGTGGCGGCGAGCGCCACACCCGCCTCGACCAGCTTCCCGAGCAGGGTGGAGACGAGCACGGTGTCGCCCGGGTCGTCCAGCTCGAACTCGTCGATGCACAGCAGCCGGTGTCCGGAGAGCGTCTTCACCGTCTGCTGGAAGCCGAGCGCGCCGACCAGGTTCGTCAGCTCCACGAACGTGCCGAACGCCTTGAGCGCGGGCTCGGCCGGGGTGGCGTGCCACAGGGAGGCCAGCAGGTGGGTCTTGCCGACGCCGTAACCGCCGTCGAGGTAGACACCGCGCGGACCGGCCGGGGTCCTCTTCGGCGCCTTGCCGAGGCCGAACAGCCTGCGCCGGCCCGAGTCGCCGCCCGCCCCGCCGGTCAGGCCCGCCGCGAAGCCCTCGAGGACGCCCACGGCCTCGGTCTGGCTCGGCCGGCCCGGGTCCGGGATGTAGGTGGAGAAGCGGACCGAGTCGAACCGCGGCGGCGGCACCATCTCGGCGACGAGCCGGTCCGCGGGCACGCGCGGCTCACGCGCGCACAGCGAGAGCGGGGCCACGTCGGTTGTCGGACCGGGACGGGAAGCGGCGGAGGAGGACGACACGGTCCCCCATGCTACGGGCCGTGGAACACTGCCTGACATGCGACGCCTGTTCCCCTTGACCGATGTGACCGACGAGACGGCCGTTCGTGAGTGGGGGCTCGGTGAGCTCGCCGCCGCCTATGCCCATCCCGGTGGGGGGCGGGAGCCGTGGCTGCGGGCCAACATGGTGTCCACGCTCGACGGGGCCGCCCAGCACGACGGACGTTCGCAGCCGCTCTCCCACCCGGCCGACATGCGGATCTTCGGCGTGCTGCGGGCCCTCGCCGACGTCGTGGTCGTCGGCGCGCAGACCGTACGGCAGGAGGGCTACCGTCCTGCACGCGCGCGTGCGGAGTTCGCCGCCGCGCGGGAGGCCGCCGGACAGGGGCCCGCGCCCGTGATCGCCGTGGTGACGGCGAGCCTGGACCTGGACTTCTCGCTGCCGCTGTTCACCTCCCCCCTCGTGCCGACGCTGCTGCTGACCGGCGCCGCCGCCGCCCCGGACCGGGTCGCCGCCGCCGAGGAGGCGGGCGCCCGGGTGGTCGTCGCCGGGGAGGGGGCCGCGGTGGACCCCGCGCGGGCGGTACGGGCCCTCGCCGGACTCGGACACACCCGGCTGCTGACCGAGGGCGGGCCGCGACTGCTGGGCGAGCTGATCGCGGCCGGGGTACTGGACGAGATCTGTCTGACCCTCGCACCGATGCTCACCGCGGGTGACGCTCAGCGCATCGCCGGTGGACCCTCAGTAACACTTCCGCGGCGTTTCACGCTGAAGTCGATGTTGGAGGAGGACGGTTTCCTGTTCACGCGCTACCAGCGGTCCTGACGTCCGGGGCGGGCGCCCGATGGTGGCCGCTTGTCCGGTGATCGGCGGAACACATCGGTCCCGCCGGTGCGGGAAGAGGGAACACTGAATCCGGCAGTACCCGTGCGCACACGGGGCAGGATGGTTTCCCCGGGGGCCCGGCGCGGCCCGCGGAGCGGAGAAGGGGCCCGCGGGTCCTCCGAGGAGAAGGGGCGCGTGGTGTTCACCAGCGTATTGATGATCGAGAAGGCCCTGACGTCCGCCGACGTGGATTTCGTCACCACCTTGCACGGCGACGAGCCGGTCTCCTTCCATGTGCTGCTCCAGCCACGCGGCGAACAGGCCGACCGGCTGTTGAGAGCCATCGACGACGTCGCACTCGGCGAGCTCGACGAGGCAGCCCGCGAGGGCGAGACCCCCGAGGGCGAGGACGCCCAGGACATGGGGGAGCAGGCCCTGGAGGTGTCCCTGCGGGCGCTGCGCGCCACCGGCGACACGGCGGACGGCCGGCTCATCGCCGACCACCCGCTGGACGCGCTCAGGGCCATGGTGGAGGAGGTCGGCGCGGACGAGGTGATCGTCCTGACCGATCCGCACTACGTGGAGGAGTTCTTCCACCGCGACTGGGCCTCCCGGGCCCGCCACAAGGTCGGGGTGCCGGTGCTGAAACTCTTCTCCCACAGCAAGGCATAGGCTGGGGCGGCGCGCTCCCGGCTCTGCCCGGCTTTCCCCGGTTCGTCCGGCGAGGGCGCGAAGACCGCCGTCCCGCTCGTCGTACCACTGGGAGAACACGCATGGCACCCGGCCTTCCTACCGCCATGGACCGACCGCACTTCATCGGCATCGGCGGCGCCGGGATGTCGGGCATCGCCAAGATCCTCGCCCAGCGCGGCGCGAAGGTGGCCGGCAGCGACGCCAAGAACTCCGCCACCGCCGACGCCCTGCGCGCCCTCGGCGCGACCGTGCACATCGGGCACGCCGCCGCGCACCTCGCCGACGACGCGAGCTGTGTCGTCGTATCGTCCGCGATCCGCGAGGACAACCCCGAGCTGGTGCGGGCGGCCGAACTCGGTATCCCGGTGGTGCACCGCTCCGACGCCCTCGCCGCCCTGATGGACGGCCTGCGCCCGATCGCGGTGGCCGGCACCCACGGCAAGACCACCACCACCTCCATGCTGGCGGTCTCCCTCACCGCGCTGGGCCGCGAGCCGTCGTACGCGATCGGTGGCGACCTGGACGCCCCCGGCTCCAACGCGCTGCACGGCACGGGCGAGATCTTCGTCGCCGAGGCGGACGAATCGGACCGCAGCTTCCACAAGTACGCGCCCGAGGTCGCGATCATCCTGAACGTGGAGCTGGACCACCACGCCAACTACGCGTCCATGGAGGAGATCCACGAGTCCTTCTCGACGTTCGCCGGCCGGATCGTGCCCGGCGGCACCCTGGTGATCTCCGCGGACCACGAGGGCGCCCGCGAGCTGACCCGGCGGCTGGACGGATCGGTGCGCACCGTGACGTACGGCGAGTCCGACGACGCCGACGTCCGGGTGCTGTCGGTCGTCCCGCAGGGGCTGAGGAGCGAGGTGACCGTCGAGTTCGACGGCGCCCCGCTCACGTTCACCGTGTCCGTGCCCGGCCGGCACTACGCGCACAACGCGGTGGCCGCGCTCGCCGCCGGCGTGGCGCTCGGCATCCCCGCCGCCGAACTGGCGCCCGCGCTGGCCGCGTACACCGGCGTGAAGCGGCGCCTGCAGCTCAAGGGCGAGGCGGCCGGCGTCCAGGTCGTCGACTCCTACGCGCACCACCCGACCGAGATGACCGCCGACCTGGAGGCGATGCGCTCCGCCGCCGGCGACGGCCGTATCCTCGTCGTCTTCCAGCCCCATCTGTTCTCCCGCACCCGCGAGCTGGGCAAGGAGATGGGGCAGTCGCTGTCCCTGGCCGACGCGTCGGTGGTCCTCGGCATCTATCCGGCCCGCGAGGACCCGATCCCCGGCGTCACCAGCGAGCTGATCATCGAAGCGGCGCGGGCGGCCGGGGCCGACGTCACCGCCGTCCACGACAAGGCGGAGATCCCCGAGGTGGTCGCGGGAATGGCGAAGCCCGGTGATCTGGTTCTCACCATGGGAGCGGGCGATGTCACCGACCTCGGCCCGCGGATCCTGGACCGTCTGACGAAGTAAGGGGTTCGAGTCTCATGACGTACGACGTCGAGAAGCCGGACGAGGAGTGGCGCGCGGAACTGTCCCCGTCCGAGTACGCCGTTCTGCGCCAGGCGGCCACGGAACCCGCCTTCACCGGTGAGTACACCGACACGAAGACGACGGGCGTCTACTCCTGTCGCGCCTGCGGTGCCGAGCTGTTCACCTCGGGCACCAAGTTCGAGTCGCACTGCGGCTGGCCGTCCTTCTACGACCCGAAGGACACCGAGGCCGTGGAGCTGATCGAGGATCGTTCGCACGGCATGGTCCGCACCGAGGTGCGGTGTGCCCGCTGCGGTTCCCACCTCGGCCACGTGTTCGAGGGTGAGGGCTATGCGACGCCCACGGACCAGCGGTACTGCATCAACAGCATCTCGCTGTCGCTGCGGCCCACCGAGGGCTGATCCGTACCGGCCTGCTGCTCACCAGCCGGTGAGCAGCAGGTGGTTCAGCAGCAGTGCGAGGACCGCCTGCCCGGCCAGCCAGGCGCGCGGGCCCGGCAGGAAGGCCGCGGCGGGGAGCAGCCAGCACGCGAAGGGCAGCCAGATCCGTTCCGTCTCCGCCTTGCTCATCCCCGACAGGTCGGCGATCAGCAGTGCGAGGAGCGCGGACGCCATGAGCACCGCGAGCCGGGCGCCGGCCCCCCGGTCCCTGAACGCGCCCGGGGTCCTGCGCAGCCCGGCCACTGTCGCCGGGCCGGTGATCAGCACCGTGCAGGCGAGGTTCGCCCACACCCAGTACCCGTACGGCCGTACCCGGGCCGCACCCTGGTAGTAGCGGGTGACGAGCAGGCGGTACGCCTCCCACCAGTCGAAGCCCAGCACGGCGAACACCACCGGCACCACCAGGAACCCGGCGACGACCCAGGGCAGCACCCGCAGCCGCCGCGTGCCCAGCAGCAGTACCGCCGCGCCGGTCACCGCGAACAGGGTCAGCCCGTACGACAGATACACGGTGAGCCCGAACAGCAGTCCCGAGCCGAGGCCGGTCCAGGCGGGGCGGTGTCCCGTCACGGCGAGGGCGAGCAGCGCGACGGCCCAGGCCGTCACCGCCATGAAGTAGCCGTCGGCGGACGCGCCCACCCACACCGCCGCCGGGGCCAGGACCAGAAAGGGCGCGGCACGGCGGGCGAGCGACTCGTCGGCGAGCCGGCGTACGGCGATCAGGACCGCGACCGCCGCCGTGGTGCCGACGGTGATGACGAACGCCCCCGCCCATCCGCCGCCGCCCAGCCCGATCCGGTCCAGCAGGACGAAGGTGAGGGTGGCGCCCGGCGGATGCCCGGCAACATGCGCGGGCCAGTTGTCCGGACTGTCGAGCAGGATGTGTCCGTCGAAGTCCCGCAGTGCGGCCGGGATGTCACCGAAACGGTCGATGACCCGCAGATATTCGTGTTTGGCGGTCAGCCGGCCGGCGACACCCCGCGACCAGCCGTCGACGAGGGCGAGCGACCAGGTCCACGCCAGGGACGCCCCCCACGTGGCGAGCAGCAGGGGCCGCCAGGACAGCCGGGCGGCCAGGGCGGGCCCGTACGCCACGACGGCCGCGGCGACGACCGCCGCGGCCGGGGTGCCCGGACCCGTGTGCGGCATCCAGTCGCCCACCAGCGGCGGCCAGTTCACGTACAGCGTGCCGTGACGGTCCTGGATCCGGGTGCCGATCAGGACGGCGGCGAGGACGAGCAGGGCGGCGGCCCCGACGGCGGACAGATCACGGGCGAGCCCGCCGCGAGGGGCGGTACGGCCGCGGGGGACGGTACGGGGGAGATCGCGGTTCACGCCGTCACGCTAGGCCGCCGCGGCGGCGCCGAGCGGCTGACGAGGGCGGACGTCAGCGTTTCGTCATCGCTCACGCACCCCTTCCCGAGGTGGCGCGGTCCTACGGTCGGGACATGGCTAGGTCATTCCTCCCCACCGTTCCCGCGCGGGGTCCGTTCGCGCCGGACTTCTGGCGCAGTCCGCTGCGCGGCCCCTGGTTCACCTCGGTGCTCGGCGTGGTCCTCCTCGCCGGCATCACGATCCTGTTCGTGACAGGACTGCTGTCGTACGCCGCGTACAACCCGGACCTCGCGCGGGTGAACGACAAGACCCCCGGCAAGGGGCTCCTCGGCTTCTACCTGTTCCCCTGGCCCACCGACCCGCCCTGGCTCTACCGGCTCACCCAGGGCGTCCACGTCACGCTCGGCCTGGTGCTCGTCCCGGTGCTGCTGGCCAAGCTGTGGTCGGTCGTGCCCAGGCTGTTCACGCTGCCCCCGGCCCGCTCGCTCACCCACGCGCTGGAGCGGATCTCGCTGCTGCTCCTGGTCGGCGGGGCGCTGTTCGAGTTCACCACGGGCATCCTCAACGTCCAGCTCGACTACGTCTTCCCCGGCTCCTTCTACCCCCTGCACTTCTACGGCGCCTGGGTGTTCATCGGGGCGTTCGTCGCCCACGCGGTGCTGAAGGCGCCGACGGCGATGCGGAACCTGCGCACCATGCGGAACCCGCGGGACGGTGGTGAGGAGCTGGTCGCTCCCCGTCCCGATCCGCCGACCGTCTCGCGGCGCGGGGCGCTCGGGCTGGTCGGCGGCGGTTCGCTGCTGCTCTTCGCCACCTCCGCCGGGCGCAGCTTCGACGGACCGCTGCGTGAGACCGCCGTCCTGACCCCGCACGGCGGCCCCGAACCCGGTAGTGGTCCGGGGGGCTTCCAGATCAACAAGACGGCCGCGTACGCCGGAATCCGCACCGCCGAGACGACCGAGGAGGCGTGGCGGCTGGTGGTCGCCGGGCCCGCCGGCACCCTACGGTTCAGCAGAGCGGGCCTGCTCGAACTGCCGCTGCACAGCGCGGCCCTGCCCATCGCCTGCGTGGAGGGCTGGTCCACCTCCGACCAGTGGTGGCGAGGGGTACGGCTGCGGGATCTCGCGGCGCTCGCCGGTCACGAGGAGCCGGTGGACGTGTTCGTGGAGTCGCTGCAGCGTCGTGGCGCGTTCCGGCGGGGTGCGCTGCGGGCCAATCAGGTGGCCGATCCGCGTTCCCTGCTCGCCCTGTTCGTCAACGGCGAGGAACTGACCCCCGATCACGGCTATCCGGCCCGGATCATCGTGCCCGCGGCGCCCGGTGTGCTCAACACCAAGTGGGTCGCCCGGCTGACCTTCGGTGCGCTGTGAAGCCGGCCGTGCTGGTGTGTTCGTTCGTTCTCTGCGTGTACGCGGGGGTGCGGCTGCTCGACGGGGACTGGTTCCTGGTCGCGCTGTGGTTCGTGGGGGCGGCGGTGGTCCACGATCTGGTGCTGCTGCCGTTGTACGCGGGGGCCGACCGTGTGCTGGTGAAGGGGGCGGGGCGGTGGGTCAACCACGTGCGGGTGCCGGCGGCGCTGTCCGGGTTGTTGCTGCTGGTGTGGTTTCCGCTGATCAGCGGGCGGGTGTCGGAGCGGTACGCCGGCGTCGCGGGGCAGTCCGCGGAGGGGTACGCGATGCGGTGGCTGATCATCACGGCGGTGCTGTTCGGGGGTTCGGCGGTGGTGTTCGCGGTGCGGCGCGGAAGGGGGTGACGGTGGGTCGGTTTCGCCCCCGCCGCCCCTTCCCTTCCCGTCCCCGGGGGCGGAGCCCCAGGTTGGGAAGGGAAGGGGCGGCGGGGGCGAGAAACACCCCTTACTCCCCCCGCAGCGCCACGAACACCCGCTCCTCAGCCGACCACTCGTCCTCCACCCGCCACCCCACCGCCCGCGCGTAGCGGACCAGCGCCGGCCCCCCGACCCGCGCCCACGGAAACGCCGGCCCAGGCGGACGACGCGCATCGGTCACCCGCACCAGCACGCGTTCGTCGACCTCCGGACACGGAACCGCCTCGGCGATCAGCAGACCCCCCGGCGCCACCAGCCGGCCGAGCCGGCGCAGCAGCGCCACCGGGTCGCCCCCGATACCGACGTTGCCGTCCAGCAGCAGCGCCGTACCCCAGCGCCCCACCCCCGGCAGCGGGTCGAAGACGGACCGGCACAACGCCTGCCCGCCACGCCCGACGGTCCGCGCCACCGCGGCCTCGCTGACGTCGATCCCCAGCGCGCGCCGCCCCTCGGCAGCCAGTGCCGCGACCAGCCGCCCCGGTCCGCACCCGACGTCCAGCACCGCGCCCTCGCAGCGCCCCAGCACCTCCAGATCCACCGCGTCGGCCTCCGCGCACCAGCGCTCCACGTCCAGCGGCAGCAGCCGGCCGTCGGCGCGGCGCAGGAACAGCGGCCCCCGGCCGGCGCGCAGGGCGTCGGCGTAGGGGTCGGCCGACCAGGCCCGCTCGGCGGCGGGGACCGTCCGCTGGTGTCCGACGTGCGCTGCCGCACGCACCCCGCTCACCGGTGGGCCGCCGTCAGCCGGGCCAGCCGCGCCGCGAACCGCCCGCCGGGCGCCGCGGCGGCGACCAGTGTGGCGTCGTACGCCGTGTCCACGTCCCGCAGCGGCGGCAGTTCGCGGACCCGCAGCCCCGAGAGCCGCCGCCGCTGCACGGCCCCGGTCTCCGGTACCGACATGGGGACCCCGCGCAGCAGCGCCGGATCGGGTTCGGCCAGGCCCAGTGCCCAGAAGCCGCCGTCCTCGGCGGGGCCGAAGTACGCGTCGCAGTCGTCGAAGTCCACGGTGAGCAGCTCCGGGGTCACCTGGGGCGTGTCCATGCCGATGAGGAGGGCGGGGCCGTCGCACCCGGCGAACGCGGCGGCCAGCCGCTCGTCGAGCCCGCCCGCGCACTGCGGTACGACCTCGATGCCCGCCGGCAGCCACTGTCCCGGCGTCCCGTCCAGCACCAGCACCCGGCGCCGCGCGGGCGTCCGCGCCACCACGTCCAGGGTGTCCGCGAGCGCGGCCTCGGCGAGTCCCGCCGCCTCCTCGGGGGTGAACGGCGGAGTCAGCCGGGTCTTCACCCGGCCGGCACGGGGCTCCTTGGCGATGACGAGCAGCGTCACGGAAGAAACGGAGGTCACGAGACCGCCCCTTCCTGGAGTACGCGGCTCATGTCCCGTACCGCCTGGACGGTGCCGCGCCAGGTGCCGGTGACCTTGGAGGCTCCGGTGCGCGGCGCGTACACGACGTCGTGCTCGGTGACCCGCCAGCCGGCGTCGGCGGCGCGGACCACCATCTGCAGCGGGTAGCCGCTGCGCCGGTCCGTCAGGTCCAGGGCGAGCAGTTCCTCGCGCCGGGCCGCCCGCAGCGGTCCGAGGTCGCGCAGCCGCAGTCCGGTACGGCGGCGCAGCAGCCGGGACAGGGCGAGGTTGCCCGCGCGGGCGTGCGCCGGCCAGGCGCCGCGCCCCCGCGGCCGCCGCCGGCCCAGGACCAGGTCCGCCTCGCCGGACCACACCTCGCGCACGAACGGCACCAGGTCCGCCGGGTCGAGGGAGGCGTCGCAGTCGCAGAAGCAGACGATGTCGGCCGTGGCGGCGGTCAGCCCGGCGTGGCAGGCGGCGCCGAAACCGCGCCGTTCCTCGCGCACGACGGTCGCGCCGAGCTCATGGGCGATGCGGTCGGAGCCGTCCGTGGAGCCGTTGTCCACGACGAGGGCGCGCCAGCCGGGCGGCACGCGTTCCAGTACCCACGGCAGCGCCGCGGCCTCGTCGAGACAGGGGAGGACGACGTCCACGGACGGCGGGCCCGGTTCCGGGGCGGGGGAGGAGGTGGTCACGGCTCTCACCCTACGAACACGAAACGGTCATACCGGGCATCGGCTCCTTACGGAACGCGGACGTCGACGGCCCGGCCGCGCTGCTCGCGCGCGTGTGGTGCGAGGCTGGCCGCATGGAGCAGCGACCACCGAACGCCGAGGCCGGAGCCCGGGTCCTCGTCGTCGACGACGACCCCACCGTCGCCGAGATCGTCACGGGCTACCTGGACCGCGCCGGATACGTCGTCGACCGGGCCGGCGACGGCCCCGACGCGCTCGCCCGCGCGGCGGCCCACTGGCCCGACCTCGTCGTCCTCGACCTGATGCTGCCCGGCATGGACGGCCTGGAGGTGTGCCGGCGGATGCGCGGGCGCGGGCCCGTGCCGGTCATCATGCTCACCGCGCGCGGCGACGAGGACGACCGCATCCTCGGCCTCGAGGTCGGCGCCGACGACTACGTCACCAAGCCGTTCAGTCCGCGCGAACTCGTCCTGCGCGTCGAGTCCGTGCTGCGCCGCGCCCGCCCCGCCCCGGCGCCCGCGTCCGGGCTGCTGCGGGCGGCCGCCCTCTCCGTCGACCCCGCCGCCCGCCGGGCCGCCAAGAACGGCGCCGAACTCGCCCTCACCATCAGAGAGTTCGATCTCCTCTCGTTCTTTCTGCGGCACCCTGGGCGGGCCTTCGCCCGGGAGGAGCTGATGCGCGAGGTGTGGGGCTGGGACTTCGGCGACCTGTCCACCGTGACCGTCCATGTGCGACGGCTGCGCGGAAAGGTCGAGGACGATCCGGCACGGCCCCGGCTCATCCAGACGGTCTGGGGCGTCGGTTACCGCTTCGACCCCGCCGTCGCCTCGGGGGAGGAGTGAGCGTGCGGGACATGCTGCTCATCGCCCTGTTCGCCTTCCTCGGTGCCGCCGCGGCCGGTCTCGTCGGCGCGTGCGTGCTGCTGCTGATCCGGCGGCGGTCGCTGACGGCGCACCTCGCGGTGGTCGCCGGGGTCGCGGTGGCCGCGATGCTCGCGGGCACCCTGGCCGTCGCCCAGGCGATGTTCCTCTCCGCGCACGACCTGAGCGTGGTGACGATGGTCGTCGCCATGGCCGCCGTCGTCTCCACCGTCACCGCGCTGCTGCTGGGCCGTTGGGTCGTCGCCCGCAGCCACGAACTGGCCCTCGCCGCACGCTCGTTCGGCGACGGCGGGGACTTCGCCGCGCCGGAGCGCCCGTCCACCGCCGAACTCGCCGCGCTCAGCCGCGAGCTGGCGGCGACCAGCGTCAGACTGGCCGAGTCCCGGGACCGGGAACGCGCCCTGGAGTCCTCCCGCCGGGAACTCGTCGCCTGGATCTCCCACGACCTGCGCACGCCGCTCGCCGGACTCCGAGCGATGGCCGAGGCACTGGAGGACGGCGTCGCCGCCGACCCCGACCGCTATCTGCGGCAGATCCGTACCGAGGTGGAACGCCTCAACGGCATGGTCGGCGACCTCTTCGAACTCTCCCGCATCCACGCGGGCACCCTGACCCTCTCGCCCTCCCGGATCTCCCTGTACGACCTGATCGGCGACGCCCTCGCCGGCGCGGACCCGCTCGCCCGCGAGCACGGCGTCCGGCTCGTCGGCGACCGGGTGGAGCCGGTGCCGGTGGAGGTGGACGGGCGGGAGATGAGCCGGGTGCTGGGCAATCTGCTGGTCAACGCGATCCGCCGGACCCCGGCCGACGGCACGGTCGCCGTCGCGGCCCAGCGTTCGGACGACGGCGTGGTGGTGTCCGTGACGGACGGCTGCGGCGGCATCCCCGAGGAGGACCTGCCCCGCGTCTTCGACACCGGCTGGCGCGGCACGCACGCCCGGACGCCGCCTGCCGGCGCGGGCCTCGGCCTCGCCATCGTCCGGGGCATCGTCGAGGCCCACCGCGGCAGCACCACCGTCCGCAATGTCACCGGCGGCTGCCGCTTCGAGGTGACCCTGCCGGCGACGGCCGGCTGACTCACTCCCCCCGCAGGCCCGCCGACGCGAA
Organism: Streptomyces sp. NPDC048584; assembly: GCF_043199595.1. NCBI lineage: Bacteria > Bacillati > Actinomycetota > Actinomycetes > Kitasatosporales > Streptomycetaceae > Streptomyces > Streptomyces sp. NPDC048584. The sequence continues at coordinate 701,795 of NZ_JBICWF010000001.1, read as the reverse complement.
CTCCCGCATGCCCTCCTCGAAGTCCACCTCCGGCTTCCAGCCGAGGGCGGCGCGGAGGCGGGAGGAGTCCGCCGTGATGTGGCGGACGTCGCCCAGGCGGTACTCGCCGGTGACGACCGGGTCCGGACCGCCGTACGCGGCGGCCAGGGCGCGGGCCATCTCGCCGACCGTGTGCGGGGTGCCGCTGCCGGTGTTGTACGCGGTGAGTCCTCCGGGCGCCGGGTCCGCCGTCAGCGCGGCGACGTTCGCCGACGCCACGTCCCTCACGTGGACGAAGTCCCGGCGCTGACGGCCGTCCTCGAAGACGCGCGGCGCCTCGCCGCGGGCCAGGGCCGAGCGGAAGAAGGAGGCGACGCCGGCGTACGGGGTGTCGCGGGGCATGCCGGGGCCGTAGACGTTGTGGTAGCGCAGCGACACGGCCGTACCGCCCGTCGAACGGGCCCAGGCGGCGGCGAGGTGCTCCTGGGCCAGTTTGGTGGTGGCGTACACGTTGCGCGGGTCCGCGGGGGCGTCCTCGTCGACGAGGCCGGGGGCGAGGTCCGCGCCGCAGACGGGGCAGGGGGGTTCGAAGTGTCCGGCCGCCAGGGCGGTGACGTCCCGCGGGCCGGGGCGGACCAGGCCGTGCCGGGGGCAGGTGTAGCGGCCCTCGCCGTAGACCACCATCGAGCCGGCCAGGACGAGCCGGTGGATTCCCCGCTCCGCCATCGCGGCCAGGAGCACTGCCGTGCCCAGGTCGTTGTGGGAGACGTAGTCCGGGGCGTCGGTGAAGCCGGTGCCGAGACCGACCATGGCGGCCTGGTGGCAGACGGCGCCGACGCCGGTGAGGGCGTCGCGGACCGCCTGCGGGTCGCGGATGTCCGCCCTGGGGGCGGTGCGGATGTCGAAGACGACGGGGGTGTGTCCGTGGGCGCGCAGCGCCTCGACGATGTGGGACCCGATGAAACCGGCGCCGCCGGTGACCAGTACGCGCATGCGCTCACGCTAGGCGTGCACGTCGCGTGGGCGGGGTGCCGCGCCCGTGACGTCATGGGTCCGTAAGACGGAGTGGTCCGGGGGCGGGTTGCGCGGCCCGGCGCTTGCGGGGTGCCGTCGCGCCCACCCGTGCGGAGGGGGTTGGGCGGGCGCCCGGTGTCGGGCTGGGCGGGGGGTGTTCGCGCGGCCCGGCGCTTGCGGGGTGCCGTCGCGCCCACCCGTGCGGGTGGGGTTGGGCGGTGGCCCGGTGTGGGGGCTGGGCGGGGGGTGTTCGCGCGGCCCGGCGCTTGCGGGGTGCCGTCGCGCCCACCCGTGCCGCCCCAGCGGCACGATTGCCCGCGGGAACGGGAACGGGGACGGGGACGGGGACGGGGACGGGGACGGGGACGGGGACGGGGACGGGGGTGTGTGGCGCGGGGTGTGTGGCGGGGCGTCAGCCGTCCTGCCGTGGGAGGCGGACGGTGAACACCGTCGATCCCGGTGTGCTGGTCAGTTCGATGTCGCCGGCGTGGGCGCGTACAAGGGAGCGGGCGACCGCCAGGCCCAGGCCACTGCCGCCGCGGTCCCGGCTGCGGGCCTTGTCGACGCGGTAGAAGCGGTCGAAGACGCGCTCGCGGTCCTCCGCCGGGATACCGGGTCCCGCGTCGGTGACCCGCACCGAGGCCGAGTCATCGGCGACGGACACCGCTACGGACACCCGGGTGCCCGGCGGCGTGTGGACGGCCGCGTTGGTGAGAAGGTTGTCCAGAACCTGCCGTACGCGCTGCGGGTCGAGGCCCAGCACCAGCCGGCCGGGGTCGGAGACCACCGTGAGCGGATGCCGGGGGTGGCCCGCGCGGAACGCGTCGGCGGCCTGCTGGACCAGGTCCACCAGGTCCGTGTCCGCCGTCCGCAGGGGTGCCTCCACCTCCGCCGCGTCCAGCCGGGCGAGCAGCAGCAGGTCGTCGAGCAGGAAGCCCATCCGGGCGGCCTCCGCGCGCAGCCGCGCCAGATGCCGTTCGCGTTCGGCGGGCTCGTTGGCGGCGGCGTACTGGAACAGGTCCGCGTAGCCGCGTACCGACATCAGCGGGGTGCGCAGCTCGTGCGAGGCGTCCGCGACGAACCGGCGCAGCCGCAGCTCCGCCTCCGCGCGCACCGCGAGGGAGTCGTCGATGTGCTCCAGCATCGTGTTGAACGCGGTGCGCAGGTCCGCCACCTCCCGGCCCCCGTCCCGCCCGTCCGCGCGCAACGGCAGCCGGGCCGCCGACTCGGTCAGATCGTGCGAGGTGATCCCGTGCGCGGTGTGCGCCATGTCGCTCAGCGGCTTCAGCCCGCGCCGCAGCATCCGCCGCCCGGACACCACCAGCGCCAGCAGCGCGAGGGCGAACACCACCACCTGCACCGTGATCAGCTGCTCGACGGTCTCCTCGACGTCCTTCGCGGGCGCGGCGCTCACCAGCACCACCCCCGGTTCGACCTCGCAGCCGCGCAGCCGGTAGGTACCCTCCCCGTCGATGCGCGCGGTGCGCGTCAGCTCGGTGTCGGAGTGCGCCATGGCCCGCGCGAGATCGGCCATCGCGCGGGTGTCGGCGGGTACGTCGGAGGGCTTGCGCAGGGTGGCGGCGTCGTCGGTGACGTCGTACACCGCCGTGTACCAGCCGTAGTACGCCTTCTGCTTGACCGTGCCGTGCACCGCCGCGTCCTTGGCCTGCACGGCCTGGATCAGCTTCAGCTGGTCGCCGAGCTGCCGCTCCAGATAGTCGTGCATGTACGTGGTGAGGGCGGTGCCGACGACCGCGAACACGGCCAGGGACAGCATCCCGAGGCCGAGCGTCAGCCGGGTGCCGAGCCGCGTCCGCCGGTACGTCTCCCGCAGCCGCCGGGCAGCCGCCGTCACTCGGCGGCCTGCCGGATCACATACCCGAAGCCCCGCACCGTCCGGATCAGCGGCTCGCCCGTGTCGTCCAGCTTGCGCCGCAGCCGGCTCACCACCAGCTCCACCACATTGGAGCGGCCGCCGAAGCCGTACTCCCACACATGGTCCAGGATCTGCGCCTTCGTCAGCACGGTCGGCGAGCGGCGCATCAGATAGCGCAGCACCTCGTACTCGGTCGGCGTCAGCGACAGCAGCCGCTCACCGCGCCGCACCTCACGGGTGTCCTCGTCCATCGACAGGTCCGCCACCCGCAGCACCGACCGCTGGAAGCCGGGCCCGGCGCTGCGCCGCAGCACCGTCCGCAGCCGCGCCATCAGTTCCTCCACGGCGAACGGCTTGACCAGGTAGTCGTCCCCGCCCCGGGTGAGCCCCGCCACCCGGTCGGCGACCCCGTCCCGCGCGGTGAGGAACACCACCGGCACCATCGTCCCGGAGCGCCGCAGCCGGTCCAGGACGCCGAAACCGTCGACGTCCGGCAGCATCAGGTCGAGCACCACGATGTCCGGGCGGAACTCGGCGGCGCGGCGCAGCGCGTCCTCGCCCGAGTTGGCGGTGACCGCCTCCCAGCCCTCGTAGCGGGCGACCGTCGCCACCAGGTCGGCTATCGGCGGGTCGTCGTCCACGACGAGGAGTCGTACTTTTTCCACCCGCCCATACTGCGGCACACCGCCTCCGGCGCCAGAGGCGGTGCGCGATCGCATCCCGATCGATAAAAACTTGAAAGTTGACCGACAGGTGATCGACAGCGCCCGTGACCAAGCTCGAAGGCCCAGGACCCGATCAAGGAGTTTGTGGCGTGACAGCTGTCCAATCGCCTCCCGCACCCCCCACCGCGAGGCGACACCCCAAGGCGGTGGCGCGCATCGGCCTGTACGGTCTGCTCGCCGCGAACACGGTGGTGGTGGCCGTCTTCTTCGTCCAGGCGGGCTTCGGCGCGAACGCCCTCGTCGTACTGGGCCGCCTCACCGGCCTGTACGCCGCCCTGCTGATGGCGTTCCAGCTGCTGCTGGTGGCCCGGCTGCCCTGGCTGGACCGCAGGATCGGCATGGACCGGCTGACCCTGTGGCACCGCTGGGTCGGCTTCGGACTGCTGTGGACGCTCCTGGGACACGCGGTCTTCATCGTCCTCGGCTACGCCGAGATGTCCTCCATGGACCCGGTGAACCAGCTCGTCGACCTCGCCGAGACCGTCGAGGGCGTGCTGCGCGCGGTCGTCGCACTGGCGCTGATCCTCGTCGTCGGCGCCCTCTCGGCCCGCCGCGCGCGGCGCAGACTCGCCTACGAGACCTGGCACTTCATCCATCTGTACCTGTACGTCGCCGTGGTGCTGGCCTTCACCCACCAGGTCGCCGTCGGCTCCACGTTCACCGCCTCGGCCGCCGCCACCGCCTACTGGTACGGCCTGTGGGGCGCCGCCCTCGCCGCCGTGGTCGCCGGCCGCCTGGTCCTCCCGCTGTGGCGCAACCGGCGTCACCGGTTCCGGGTCACGGCCGTCGTCCCCGAGAACGACAACGTGGTGTCCGTCCACATCACCGGGCGCGATCTGGACCGGCTGCCCGCCCGCGCCGGCCAGTTCTTCCTGTGGCGGTTCCTGACGAGGGACCGCTGGTGGCAGGCGAACCCGTTCTCCCTGTCCGCCGCCCCCGACGGCCGCACCCTGCGGCTCACCGTGAAGGCGGCCGGCGACGGCAGCGCGGCCCTGCGCCATCTCAGGCCCGGCACCCGGGTCTTCGCCGAGGGCCCCTACGGCGCCTTCACCACCCTCCACCGCACCCGCCCCGACACCCTGCTCATCGCCGGCGGTGTCGGCGTCACCCCGATCCGCGCCCTGCTGGAGGAACTGCACGGCCACGCCGTCGTCCTCTACCGGGTGAGCTCGGAGGCCGACGCCGTACTCCACGGGGAACTGCGCGAACTCGCCCTCGCCAAGGGCGCCGAACTGCACCTGATCACCGGCCCGCCGGTACCGGACCGGCTCGCCCCCGCCGAACTGGCCCGGCTGGTCCCCGACCTCACCGACCGGGACGTCTATGTCTGCGGCCCGCCCGGCATGACCACCGCCGTGCTGCGCGGACTGCGCGAACTCGGCGTACCGAGGCAGCAGATCCACTACGAGCGCTTCAGCCTGGCCGGATGACGAGCGCGGGGCGACGAAGGAGAACACCGTGAAGCGAGCACTGCCCGTCCTGGTCCTGAGCATCGCCGGACTGATCCCGGTCTGGCGCTACACCCCGGCGGCCCCCGAACCGGCGGTCGCCGAGCCCGCGCCCACCCCCTCGGTGTCCACCGCGCCGGGCAGCACCACCCGGGTCGTCACCGGTCCCACCATCGACACCGAGAAGGGCCCCGTGCGGGTCGAGGTCACCCTCGACGGCGACCGCATCACCGCCGTACGGATGCTCCAACAGCCGGACCACCCGCAGACGACTGCCGCCGTACCGGTCCTGATCGAGGAGACGCTTCAGGCCCAGAGCGCCGACGTCGACACGGTCTCCGGTGCCACGGTCACCAGCGACGGCTACCGCGAGTCGCTGCAGGCCGCCCTCGACGCACAGGGCTCCTGACATGCGGCGCGTCGAGCACGTCATGGGCTTCCCGGTGTCGCTGCGCGTCGACGACGAGGGGTCCTGGGAGTCCGCTGCCGACGCCTGCTTCGCCTGGCTGCGTGAAGTCGACGCCCGCTTCAGCCCCTTCCGCGAGGACAGCGAGGTCTCCCGCCTGGACCGGGGCGAGCCGGCCCCGGACCGGATCAGCCCCGAGCTCGCCGAGGTCCTCGCCCTGGGCGAGCGGTACCGGGCCGACACCGGGGGCGCCTTCGACGTACGGCTGCCCGGCCGGGGCCTCGATCCGTGCGCCGTCGTGAAGGGCTGGTCGGTGCAGAAGGGCGCCGACCTGCTGCGGGCGGCGGGAGCACGGCGGTTCTGCCTCAACGCCGGCGGTGACGTGACCGCCGCCGGCGGACCCTGGCGCGTGGGCGTACGGCACCCCGAGGACGCCGGCCGGCTGTGCGCCGTCGTCGAGCTCACCGACGGCGCGGTCGCCACCTCCGCGCGCTACGAACGCGGCGACCACATCGTCGACGGCCGCACCGGCCGCCCGGCCACCGGCCTGCTCGCCCTGACGGTCACCGCTCCCACCCTGACCGAGGCGGACACCGTCGCCACGGCCGCCTTCGCGCTGGGACGGGACGGCGTCGACTGGGCGGCCGCGCGGGACGGCTGCGAGGTGTTCGCCGTGACCGCGGACCGGCGCGTACTGCGAACGGCGGGGTTTCCCGTGGCCGAATCCGGGCAGGCGGCGGCGTAGTCCCGGGGCCGCTCCGGCCGGGGGCACGGGGTTACGGGGTTCCGCCGGTGGTGACGTTTACACTCGACCGGCGACAAACGGGCAACCTCGGTCGCGAACATCTGCCACCCGAAGGGCTTTCGGCGTCTTGATACGGATCGATTCAGTCACGAAGCGGTACCCGGACGGCACGGTGGCGGTCGACCGGCTGTCGCTGGAGATCCCCGACCGCTCGATCACCGTCCTCGTCGGACCCTCCGGGTGCGGCAAGACCACCACGCTCCGCATGATCAACCGGATGGTCGAACCCTCCGAGGGAACGATCCTTCTGGACGGCGAGGACACCCGGCGGCAGCCGGTCACCACGTTGCGCCGGTCCATGGGATACGTCATCCAGAACGCCGGACTCTTCCAGCACCGCACGATCGTCGACAACATCGCCACCGTGCCCCGCATGCTCGGCTGGGGCAAGCAGCGGGCCCGGGAGCGGGCGGCGGAGCTGATGGAGCGCGTGGGCCTCGACCCGGCGCTGGCCGGGCGCTACCCCTACCAGCTCTCCGGCGGTCAGCAGCAGCGCGTCGGTGTGGCCCGGGCGCTCGCCGCGGACCCGCCGGTACTGCTGATGGACGAGCCGTTCTCCGCCGTCGACCCGGTGGTGCGCAAGGGGCTGCAGGACGAACTCCTGCGCATCCAGGACGAGCTGGGCAAGACCATCGTCTTCGTCACGCACGACATCGACGAGGCGATCAAGCTGGGCACCATGGTCGCCGTACTGCGTGAGGGCGGCCGGCTCGCCCAGTACGCGCCGCCCGCCGAGCTGCTGGCGAGCCCCGCGGACGGCTTCGTCGAGGACTTCCTCGGCGCCGACCGCGGTATCCGGGGCCTGTCCTTCGTCCCGTCCGCCGCACTGGAACTGACCACCGACGCGGTGGTCCCGGCCGACGCCGGCGCCGGCCGGATCGCCGCCGGCAAGGCCCCCCACCTCCTCGTCACCGACGCCGACGGCCGCCCGCTCGGCTGGGCCGAGCGCGACGAACTGACCGCCGGTGACATCCGCATCGACCGGCTGCGGCCGTACGGGCGGCCGTTCGTGCCCGGTGTCGACTCCCTGCGCGTCGCCCTCGACTGCGCCGTGCTCTCGCCCGTCGGCTGGGCGGTCGCCGTGGACGACCGCGGCCGGGTGACCGGCGTCGTCTCCCAGCAGACCATCGGCGAGGCGATCCGCGCCGCCCACGCGACCGGCCGTACCGAGGACGAGAAGGTCGCGGGATGAGCCGCTTCTTCGACATCCCCAGCGACCTCCAGCACAGCTGGGCCGGTCTGATCGGGCTGCACATGCGGGAGGCCCTGCTGCCGGTCGCCGCCGGGCTGCTCCTCGCGCTGCCGATCGCGCAGCTGTGCGGGCGCTTCCGCTGGCTGTACCCGCCGGTGCTGGGCATGACGACCGTGCTGTACGCCGTCCCCTCCCTGGCGTTCTTCGTCGTCCTCATCGACTACACCGGCCAGACCGAACTCACCGTGATGATCCCGCTGGCCCTGTACAGCCTGGTCGTCCTCGTCCCCGCCATCGTCGACGGGGTGCGCTCGGTGCCGGACGAGACCCTCGCCGCCGCGACCGCCATGGGCTTCGGCCCCGTACGCCGTTATCTGCAGGTGCAGTTGCCGATTGCCGCGCCCGCCATCATCGCCGGACTCCGGGTCGCCACCGCTTCCAGCATCTCCCTGGTCAGCGTCGGCGCCCTGATCGGCAACCAGGGCGCCCTCGGCAATCTGCTCGCCGCCGCGCAGAAGTACGACCGGCCCGAACTCGCGGTGAACGCCGTGCTCACGATGGCCGTCCTGGCGATCCTCTGCGACGCCCTGCTGGTCGGGCTGCGGGTGCTGCTCACCCCGTGGATGCCGCGCGCCGGCAGCCGTCCGAAGCCCGCCCCCCGGCGGGAAGAGATCACCCCGGAGGGCGCGGTCCGATGAACATCATCGACTTCGGCAACGCCTTCTTCAGCGACAGCGCCCACTGGCACGGCTACGACGGCATCCCGCAGCGCTTCCTCGAGCACCTCCAGTACTCGCTGCTGGCCCTCGCGATCGCCGCCGCGATCGGCCTGCCCGTCGGCCTGCTCACCGGCCACACCGGACGCGGCGGCAACGCGCTCGCCTTCATCGCCAACGCCGCCCGAGCGCTGCCCAGTTTCGGACTGCTGGTGCTCGCCGTGCTGCTGATCGGCTTCGGTCTGCTGCCCGTGATGATCCCGCTGGTCGTCCTCGCCGTACCGCCGATCCTGGTGACCACCTACGAGGCGGTCCGCTCCCTCGACCCCGCCCCCGTGGACGCCGCGCGGGGCATGGGCATGCACGAGTCGCGGATCCTCTTCCAGGTCGAGGTGCCGGTGGCGCTCCCACTGATCCTCAGCGGTCTGCGCTCCGCCGCGATCCAGATCGTGTCCACGGCCACCATCGCCGCGTACGTCAGTCTCGGCGGACTCGGCCGCTACATCATCGACGGCCTCTACCAACGCGACTACGAGAAGGTCGTCGGCGGCGCCACCCTGGTGGCCTTCCTGGCGCTGCTCACCCTCGCCCTGTTCTGGGCGGTGGCCCGGGTGGCGGTGTCCCCCGGGGTACGCAGGCGCTGATGTTCGATCAGGTGTGCGACAAACCGTAACGTGGACGTTCTTGACTCCCCGTGAACGGCTGGATTGGATCGGCGAATGACTCCTACCGCGAAAAGCAGCAGGTCCAGGACGAGGTCCACCGGCGTGGCGGCTGTCGCGCTCGCCGCGGCGGCGCTGCTCGCGGGCTGTTCCTCCTCCGGCGACACCTCCGACAACCCCCTCGACGGAGAGAAGGCCGAGGCCGGCACCGTCGTCGTCGGCTCGAACAACTTCGCCGAGAGCACCCTGCTCGCCGACATCTACGGCGAGGCGCTGCGCGCCAAGGGCCTCAAGGTCGACTACAAGCACAACATCGGCAGCCGTGAGACGACGTACGGCCTGATGAAGAACGGCTCCATCACGGTCCTGCCGGAGTACAACGGCTCCCTCCTCGCCTACCTCGACCCGAAGGCCGGGCAGGAGTCGGCCGAGGCGGTGAACGAGGCCGCCAAGGCCAAGCTGGACACGTCGCTGACGCTGCTGGAGTCCTCGCCCGCCGAGGACAAGGACTCGGTCAGCGTCAACGCGGCGACGGCGAAGAAGTACGGCCTCACCGCCGAGTCGACCCTCGCCGACCTCAAGGACGCGGCGCCCGGCCTCGTGATCGGCGGCTCGCCCGAGTTCCAGACCCGGCAGCAGGGGCTGAAGGGCCTGGAGACCGTCTACGGCCTGAAGTTCAAGTCGTTCAAGGCACTCGACGCGGGCGGCCCGCTCACCCAGGCGGCCCTCACCGGGAACGAGGTCCAGGCCGCGGACATCTTCACCACGGACCCGACCATCATCAAGGAGAAGTTCGTCGTCCTGAAGGACCCGGAGAACCTCTTCGGCTTCGCCAACGTCACCCCGCTGGTCAGCAAGGAGGGGCTGCCGCAGGAGGGCGTGGAGGCGCTCAACGCCGTGTCCGCGAAGCTGGACACCGAGACGCTCCTCGACCTCGACGCCCAGGTGCAGCTGGACAAGAAGGACCCGCTGGACGTGGCGAAGGCCTGGCTGAAGTCGGCCGGCCTGGACTGACCCCGCGCCGGGGGGTGCGGCGCACCCGCCGCACCCCCCGGCACCTTCAGCTCGCCGGCTCCGGCTCCGCCTCCGCGATCAGCCGGTCGACCAGTGCGATCAGCACGTCCCGGCACGACTCCCGCTCCCGCGCGTCGCACAACAGCACCGGCACGCCGTCCGGCAGCGTCAGCGCGTCCCGGATGTCCTCCACCGGGTACGGATGCTCCCCGTGGAAGCCGTTCACGGCGATCACGAACGGGATGCCCCGGCGCTCGAAGAAGTCGATCGCCGCGAAACTCGTCTTCGGCCGGCGGACATCCACCAGGACCACCGCGCCGAGCGCGCCGACGGCCAGGTCGTTCCACATGAACCAGAACCGCTGCTGACCCGGTGTACCGAAGAGATACAGCACGAGGTCGTCCGAGACGCTGATCCGGCCGAAGTCCAGCGCGACCGTGGTGGCACGTTTCTCCTCGACGCCGTTGAGGTCGTCGACGTCGAGGCCCGCCATGGTCAGCGGCTCCTCGGTGCGCAGCGGGACGATCTCGCTGACCGAGCCGACCATGGTCGTCTTGCCCACGCCGAAGCCACCGGCGATGAGGATCTTGACCGTGTCGGGTGCCGGACGCGCGGCGGTGGTGTCAGAGCCGGCCAAGGCCCTCCCTCACTTTCTGCAGCAGATCCAGATCCGGGGTGGTGCGGTTGACGGGGTGCGGCGGGTGGATGCTGATCCGGCCCGCCTCCAGCAGGTCGCACAGCATGATGACGACCACGCTCATGGGGAGGTCGAGACGTGCGGCGAGCTCGGCGACCGCCACCGGCGCGGCGCACAGGCGCAGGATCCGGGCATGCTCGGGCTGCGGCCGGGCCGCCCCCTCGGGCTGCGGATCCGCCGCCGTCACCGTGGTGATGAGCGTGAAGTCGGCGCGGCTGGGCCGGGTCCGGCCACCTGTCAGGGTGAACGGCCGTACGAGGCGCCCCGCCGAGTCGCTTCCGCCCACCTCACACGCCGGGGTCGGCGGCGGGCCCGGCGATGTCCCGCGGGGCGGCGCTGAGGTGCTCGCCGATCTTCTTCACCAGCATGTTCATCTGGTACGCCACCACGCCGACGTCCGCGCCCGGCCCGGTCAGCACCACCAGATGGGCGCCGGGACCGGCCGAGGTGAGGATCAGGTAGCTGTGCGCCATCTCGATGAGGGCCTGGCGCACCGGGCCGCCGCGGAAGTCCATGCTGACGCCCTTGCTGAGGCTCATCAGCCCGGACGCGGTCGCCGCCAGGCGCTCCGCGTCGTCCCGCAGGAAGCCGGTGGACTTGCTCACCACCAGTCCGTCCTCGGAGAGCACCACGGCCTGGTTCACGTCGGCGACCCGTTCGACGAGTCCGGTCAGCAGCTGGTCCAGCTGGGTGTGGGTGGCGGGGATGGGGCGTGTCATGACGGTGTTCCTTCGTGAACGGTCGGCGGTCAGCGGTCGGCGGGCGGAGTCGGAAGCTCGTCGGGAGCGGCGGGCACGTGTGCCGGCGCGGCCGTCCCGTCCGCGTCGTCGGTGTCGTCGTCCCGGGCCTGGGAGGTGCCGCGCTGGAAGCCGGCGAGGGAGGAGGCGGCGTGTTCCGCGGTGAAGTCGGCGACGCCGTCGTCGGCGTCCGGCGCGGAGTCCTCGCGGAGTTCGGCGGCCAGACTGGTCTGCGGCACCCGGCGGGGGAGCGGGATGAGTCCGTCCTTCCGTGGAGCGGGCTCCGGCGCGGCGGCCGGGGCGGGCGCGGTCCGTACGGCGGCCGCCGGCCGGGACACCGCGGCGCCAGCGGTCACCTTCTCCCGGTGGGCGTCGTCCACCCGGCCGTTGACGTGCGCCCGGTCCGCGCCGGTTCCTTCCCGCGCACCGCCGGACGCCGCGTCCCGCACCACGATCTCGTGCGGGATCAGCACGATCGCCGTCGTCCCGCCGTACGGCGACGGCCGCAGGGTCACCCCGATGCCGTGCCGGTGCGCGAGCTGGGAGATCACGAACATGCCGAGCCGGAGGTCGTCGGCGAGTGCCACCACGTCGAACTGCGGTGCCTTCGCCAACTGGTCGTTCAGGGAGGCGTAGTCGTCGTCCGACATGCCGAGGCCCCGGTCCTCGACCTCCACGACGAGGCCCTTGGCCACCATCGCCGCCCGCACCCCGACGGGGCTCGGCGCGGGTGAGTACACGGTCGCGTTGTCGATCAGCTCGGCGAGGAGATGGATGACGTCGGCCACCGCGGGCGGCGCGACGGACACCTCCTCCTCGGTGTGCAGCTCCACCCGCTGGTACTCGGCGACCTCACCGACGGCACTGCGCATGATGTCGATCAGCGCGACCGGTTCGCTCCAGGAACGGCCGGGGCGCTCACCGCTGACGATGACCAGGTTCTCCTCGTACCGGCGCAACTGGCTGGCCGTGGAGTCCAGTTCGTACAGACCCTTGAGGACCTCGGGGTCGGTGTGCCGGCGCTCCAGCGCGTCGAGCTTGCTGAGCTGGAGGTTGACCAGGTTCTGGCTCTGCCGCGCGATACCGAGAATGACCTTCTGGAAACCGCGCCGGGTGTCGGCGAGCTCGACGGCGGTGTGCACGGCGGTGCGCTGCGCGGTGTTGAACGCCTGCGCCACCTGGCCCAGTTCGTCGTGTCCGTAGTCCAGCGGGGTGGTGGCCGACTCGGCGTCGACCTTCTCGCCCCGCTCCAGGCGGGCCACCACGTCGGGCAGCCGTTCCTCGGCGAGGCCCAGGGTGGCCACCCGCAGACCGCGCAGCCGGCGGGAGAGCGAGCGGGTGATGCGCCAGGACAGGCCGACGCACAGCAGCAGCGCGAGCAGTCCGGCCGCGCTCAGCGAGGCGGCCGTCACCAGCAGGCTGCGGGCCTCGTCGGCGCTGCGGGTGAGCAGTGCGTCGGTCTGCTGCCGGATCATGGTGGCGTACTGAGGGGAGACCCGGTCCATGGCCTCCTCCCATCGCTCCCGCAGGTCCGGCAGGTCGACCCTGCGCTTCTCACCAGTGGGCGGGGTGGCGAGGATCTGGTCCTCGACCGCCTCCAGGGCGCGCCACTCGGCACTCTGCAGGATCCGCTCGGTCTGGGTCTTGGTCTCGCCGCGCAGGGACGGCACGATCTGGTCCTCGACCAGCCAGCGGCGGGTGTGGACCAGCTTCGCGAAGTCGCTCCAGCCCTGGGTGTCCAGCCGGCCGGCGGGCCAGGCGAGGGTGAGCCGCGCGTCCTCCTCGGAGATCAGCTCGGCCGCGTGCTCCAGCGAGACCAGCGGTCCGGCCTGGGAGGTCAGGTCGCCGTCGTCGACCTGGGAGAGCTCCTGGAAGGCGTGGATCTGGTCGTCGATGATCGAGGTGTACTGGTCGAGCGCCTGCTCGGCGGTGATGTCGCTGGGCTGGTCGACCTGGTCCCGGTAGTACTCGAGGCTGCCCACCGAGCCCAGGACGCCGTACATCCGGTCCGAGATGCGGGCCGGTGCCTCGGCGATCACGTCGGCCTGTCCGACCAGCTTCGCCACCGCCTCGTCGGTCCGCTCGCGCTGGGCGTCGAGGGCGGTCCGGGAGCTCCTCGGCTCGGCCAGCCAGGCGGCGGTGAGCCGGCGCTCCTGCTGCAGGGCGAGCGTGGCGTGGGTGCCCATCGCGCCGGTGGACCGGCTCAGTTCGGTCTGGGAGCGCAGTTGCATCCCCTCGGAGAACATCTGGATCGTCGTCAGGCCCCACATGCCGGCGAGGGTGACGCTGGGCACCAGGGCGAGGAGGAACAGCGAGAGACGTATGGAGCCGAGACGGCGCCGGGCACCTGTCCGTGGAGACATCGTGGTCCTAGGGCGTTCGGTTGGTGGGAGGGGTACGCACGGGCGGGCCCGTCAGCGGGTGCCCGCGGCGGCGAACCCGGCGACCGAGGCGGAGTTGGACTTCGTGACGAACGCCGGCCCGGTGAGCACGGGCGCGACCCCGCCGCCGCTGATGTTGCCGTTGGTCCTGTACAGCCACAGTGCGTCAACGGCGAGGTAGCCCTGCAGATAGGGCTGCTGGTCGACGGCGAACTGGACGTTGCCGCTGCGCACCGCGTCCACGATCTCCTGGTTGAGGTCGAAGGTGGCGATGTCGGCCTCGCTGTCCGCCTCCGCGACGGCGTCGACCGCGGTGAGGGCGTAGGCCGCCCCGTTGGTGACGACCTCGTCGATGGACGGGTCCTGCCGCAGCCGGGCGGCGATGATGCCGGCGACGGCCCGCATGTCGGTGCCGTCCACGTAGAGGTTCTCGGTCGTCCCGCCGAACGTCTTCTTCACGCCGGCGCAGCGGGCCTCCAGGGCAACGTTGCCACGCTCGTGGACGACGCACACGGCGTGCTGGGTCTTGAGCTCGTTCAGCTTGTCGCCGACGGCCCGGCCCGCCACGCTCTCGTCCTGGCCGAAGTACGCCAGCAGCCCCGACGACTTCCAGGCGTCGATCCCGGAGTTGAGCCCGACCACGGGGATGTCAGCGGCCCGTGCCTCGTTCACCGGGCCCTTCATGGCGGCCGGTTTGGCCAGCGTCAGCGCGATGCCGTCGACACCGGCGCGGACCGCCTCGCGGACCAGTTCCGCCTGTCCCGCCGGATCAGGATCGCTGACGTACGTCAGCTCGATGCCGTCCTTGGCGGCGGCCGCCTCGGCGCCCTTGCGCACCCGGTCCCAGAAGGCGTCGCCCTCGTCGCCGTGGGTCACCAGCGTGACCTTCATCCCTTTGGAGCCGGACGTGCTCGCGCCGGAGCCCGAGGAGTCGTCGTCCGAGCCGAGGGCGGAACAGCCGGTCGCCAGCAGGCCGACGGCGGCTGCCAGCGCCACCAGACGGCGTCTCGGAAGGCGGCGGGACGGGGGACGAGTGTTCATGACGAGTACGGACCTCGCTGTACGGCCGAGCAAGAGCAGGGAGGGGAGCCCCGACGGCACCACACAGGTGTACGCCGAACGGATGACTCTCACTGGCCCGGAGCCAACCCTGTGGAACCACTGGTCGTCAAGTGAACAGCCACGTGAAGTGAGGCGTTGCTGCCGCATTGTGATGAACCGTGAGCGTGGTGACGCCACCCGCGGACTCCGGACCGAACGGACGGTACGGGCCCGCTACGGCTCCCGTCCCTCAGCGCCGGCGCAGGCGCAGCGCGAGCGCCGTGCCACCCGTCACCACCAGCACGGCGGCGGCCCCGCCCGCGAGCAGCGGGGCGGAGGGGCCGGACGGGGCGGCGGCGGTGGTGGCGTTCGCGGCGGTGGTCGTCTTCGCGACGGGTGCGGTCGAAGCCGGGGTGGCCGGGGGCGCGGGGGCCGCCGGGGTGTTCGCCGTCTTCGGGCTCGGAGTCGCGGACGGTCCCACCGGACTCTTCCCGGCCGCCGGTTCTGCCGTCTCCTTCTTCTTCTCCTTCTCGGGGAACACCAGGTCCGAGCACGAGTAGTACGTGTCCGGCGTACTGCTGTTCTGCCAGACCGTGTACAGCACATGACGCCCCGTCCGGTCCGACGGCAGCGTCGCCCGGAACCGGTAGGCGCCGTCCGTCAGCGCCGGGTCCGTGACCTGGGCGAACGGCGTCCGGGGCAGATCGGACCAGGTGAGCGGTTTCGCCGGGTCGTAGCCGGGCTTCGTCAGATACATACGGAACGTGCCGGTGTGCGGGATCGTCGAGACGTACGTCATCGGCAGCGCCCCGCCGGGTCCCACCCGGGTCGCCGGCCAGTCCGCACGGGCGAGGTCGAGCCCCCGGTAGTCGGGCAGGCCCCCGCTGCACAGCTTGCCGTCGGGGATGCGCTCCCGGTCCCGGCCGGCCACGCCCGCCACCCGCAGGTTGTCCCACGCCGTGAACGCGGCCCCGTTCGCGGCCACGGCCGCCCGGCAGGCCGGCGAGCCCGCGCGGTCGCCGCCCTCGGGTGAGCAGGCCACGACCCGGCTCACGGGATCCGTCGGCGCCCCGTGGGCTGCCGCCGGTGCCGCGGCCCACAACGGCAGCAGCAGCGGGGCCGTGAGGGCTGCCGCGAGCGCGGTGCGGTGTGCGGTCGTCCGGGGCATCCGGACCGCCTCCTTCGGAGGAACGCGGGAATTCCTCAGGGCAGTACGGAGGCGACCCCCGGCGCGTTCACCGTCGTGGTTTTCCGTGGCCGGTCGGCCCGCCGTTCTCTTTTGTGCCGGCACCTGACACACTTAGATACCGGACGTGCTGTTTTCTTTCGGGGGGCGCGTTCATTTTGGCCGCTGTGTCCAAGTCCGGGACGAATCCGCCTGATGGCCATTGCCGCAGGGTGAGTTATCGTGTACTCGGCGTTAAAACAAACGGCATGACCCGTTCCTTTCCGGCTCAGGAGTTCAGGCGATGGCGAGGCAGGTACGAGCCGAACAGACCCGCGCGACGATCATCACGGCCGCCGCCGAGCTGTTCGACCGGCAGGGCTATGAATCGACCAGTCTCAGCGACATCGTCGAGCACGCCCGGGTCACCAAGGGGGCCCTCTACTTCCACTTCGCGGCGAAGGAGGACCTCGCCCACGCCATCCTGGAACTCCAGTCCGTCACCAGCCGACGGCTGGCCAGGGACACCGAGTTGCGGGGGCACACCTCCCTGGAGGCGCTGATGCGCCTCACCTTCTGCATAGCCAGGATGTCGGCCGAGGACCCGGTGCTGCGGGCCGGACTGCGGCTCGCCACCGGCGGCACCCGCCCGCGCCCCCCGCTCAGCCATCCCTTCACCGAGTGGCTGGACATCGTCACCGCCCGGCTCCTCGGCGCCGTCAAGGAGGCCGACGTCCACCCGGACGTCGACATCGACGTCGTGGCGCACTCCCTGGTCTGCTTCTTCGTCGGCACCCGCGTCGTCGGCCGCTCCCGCGAATCCGTCGCCAGGCAGCCCCGCCGTACGGCCGAGATGTGGCAGCTCCTCATCAGGGGGCTGGTCCCCGTCACCCGGCGCGCCCGCTATCTCAGCCTGGCCGCACGGCTGGAGCGGGAGATCGCACCGGTCTGAACCACGCCGCGTTACGGTGATCCGTATGTCCGATCACCCCACCGCGCCCGTGATCCTCGGCGACGAACCCGGCACCTTCCCGCACGGCGTGCTGGCCGACCGGCACCCCGCGATCATCCGGCAGGTGCGCGAGGCCCTCCCGTACGGGCCCGAGCGGCAGCGGGCCCTCGACGCGCTGCTCACCGAGTGCACGCAGGGCACGATCGAACCCCTCCCCGCCGGCGCGCACGACCGGGAACGCTGGCGGACCTGGGGCACGGACACCTACGCCGGCCGCTCCTGGTTCGACGTGCCGTGGCTGTGGTCCGAGAGCTGGTTCTACCGTCGGCTGCTGGACGCCGTGGGCTACTTCGCCCCCGGGCCCTGGCAGGGCGTCGACCCGTTCCGCCCCTCCAAACTCGCCGAACTCGGTTCACCGGCCACTGACGAGGAACTGGCCGCGCTCGACGACCTCACCGGCCGCCCGGAGCACGAGCGGGCGCGCGCCCTGCTGCACGGCTCCCTGTGGGGAAACCGGGCGGACCTCGGCTTCCGGATGTCCGCCGAGGGCGCCGAGGAGAAGGCCGCCGTACCCGCCCTGGTGGCCGACGACAGCGAGCGGCTGTGGTCCCTGCTCACCGCCTCCGGCACGGGCACCCTGTGTCTCGTCGCCGACAACGCGGGCCGCGAACTCGTCCCGGACCTCCTGCTCATCGCCCATCTGCTGGCCCATGGCCGGATCGGCCGGGCGGTACTGCACGTCAAGCCATACCCGTACTACGTCTCCGACGCCACCACCGCCGACGTCCTGGACGCGGTGCGCCGGCTCACCGGCGCCGGGGGAGCGGCGGCCGCGTACGGGCGCGGGCTGTGGTCCGCCCTCACCGACGGCCGCCTCGTCCTGCGCGCGCACCCGTTCTCCTGTGCGCCGCTGCCGTACGCCGACATGCCGGACGACCTCCGCGCGGACTTCGCCGCCGCCACGCTCACCGTCGTCAAGGGCGACCTCAACTACCGGCGACTCGTGGGCGACCGGTACTGGCCCCCGACCACACCGTTCGCCGAGGTCACGGACGGCTTCCCGGGACCGGTCGCCGCCCTGCGCACCCTGAAGTCGGACGTGATCACCGGACTGACCGCCGACACCGAGGCGGCACTGGTCGCGGCCCAGGGACAACGCTGGCGCACCGGCGGCACCCACGCGCTGATCCAGGTCAGGACATAGCGTCACCAACTCCCTTACGGGGCCTGGTTCACGCGAATGTGTGATCATGCCCGGCCGGACGGATGCCGCCGACGGGCCACGGGTAGCCCCCGGCCATGACGCAGCCGTTCGAACTTCCGCACTTCTACCTGCCGCACCCCGCGCGACTCAACCCGCATGTCGACGAGGCGCGCGCCCATTCGACCGAGTGGGCGCGTGGGATGGGCATGCTGGAGGGCAGCGGGGTCTGGGAGCAGGCCGACCTCGACGCGCACGACTACGGCCTGCTCTGTGCCTACACCCACCCCGACTGCGACGGGCCCGCCCTGTCGCTCATCACCGACTGGTACGTGTGGGTCTTCTTCTTCGACGACCACTTCCTGGAGAAGTTCAAGCGCAGCCAGGACCGGGCCGCCGGCAAGGCCCATCTGGACCGGCTGCCGCTGTTCATGCCGCTCGACCCGGCGGCCGGCGTCCCCGAGCCGCGGAACCCGGTCGAGGCGGGCCTCGCCGACCTGTGGGCCCGCACCGTGCCGGCGATGTCCGCCGACTGGCGCCGCCGGTTCGCCGTCGCCACCGAGCATCTCCTCAACGAGTCGATGTGGGAGCTGTCCAACATCAACGAGGGGCGGATCGCCAACCCCGTCGAGTACATCGAGATGCGCCGCAAGGTGGGCGGCGCCCCCTGGTCGGCCGGACTCGTGGAGTACGCGACCGCCGAGGTCCCCGCGGCCGTCGCCGGGACCAGGCCGCTCAGGGTGCTGATGGAGACCTTCTCCGACGCCGTCCACCTGCGCAACGACCTGTTCTCCTACCAGCGCGAGGTCGAGGACGAGGGCGAACTCAGCAACGGTGTCCTCGTCCTGGAGACCTTCTTCGGCTGCACCACCCAGGAGGCCGCCGACATCGTCAATGACGTCCTCACCTCACGGCTCCACCAGTTCGAGCACACCGCGTTCACCGAAGTACCCGCCGTCGCGCTGGAGAACGGGCTCACCCCGGACCGGACCGCGGCGATCGCGGCGTACACCAAGGGCCTCCAGGACTGGCAGTCCGGCGGCCACGAATGGCATCTGCGCTCCAGCCGCTACATGAACGAGGGCGCGCGTTCCGCCTCCCCCTGGCAGTCCCCGTCCGGCCCCGGCACATCGGCCGCCGACGTCGGCGCGCTCCTCGCCACGGCGGGCGCCGAGCGGCTGCGCGCCCACACACACGTGCCGTACCAGAAGGTCGGCCCCTCGGTCATCCCCGACATCCGGATGCCGTTCCCGCTGGAGCTCAGCCCCGCCCTCGACGGCGCGCGGCGGCATCTGCTGGAGTGGTCGCGGCGGATGGGCATCCTCGGCGAGGGCGTCTGGGACGAGGACAAGCTGGAGAGCTGCGACCTCGCCCTGTGCGCGGCGGGACTCGACCCGGACGCCACCCAGGAACAGCTCGACCTCGCCTCCGACTGGCTCGCCTTCGGCACCTACGGCGACGACTACTACCCGCTCGTCTACGGCCACCGCCGCGATCTGGCCGCCGCCCGGCTCACCACCGCCCGTCTGTCGGCGTGCATGCCCCTCGGCACCGAGGAGGTCGCACCGCCGCCCGTCAACGCCATGGAGCGGTCCCTGATCGACCTGTGGGCGCGCACCACGGCCGGTATGGAGCCCGACGAGCGCCGGCCCCTGAGGGCGGCCGTCGACGTCATGACCGAGTCCTGGGTGTGGGAGCTGTCCAACCAGATCCAGCACCGCGTCCCGGACCCCGTGGACTATCTGGAGATGCGGCGCGCCACCTTCGGCTCCGACCTCACGCTCGGGCTGTGCCGCGCCGGACACGGTCCCGCGGTGCCGCCGGAGGTCTACCGCAGCGGGCCCGTCCGCTCCCTGGAGAACGCGGCGATCGACTACGCCTGCCTCCTCAACGACGTCTTCTCCTACCAGAAGGAGATCGAGTTCGAGGGCGAGGTCCACAACGCGGTCCTGGTCGTGCAGAACTTCTTCGGCGTCGACTATCCGACCGCGCTGCCCGTGGTGCAGGACCTGATGAACCAGCGCATGCGCCAGTTCGAGCATGTGGTGGAGCACGAACTGCCTGTCGTGTACGACGACTTCCAGCTGTCGGACGAGGCGCGGGCGATCATGCGGGGCTATGTGGCGGACCTGCGGAACTGGATGGCGGGCATCCTCAACTGGCACCGCAGCGTCGACCGGTACAAGGACGAGTATCTGTCCGGCCGGGTCCACGGCTTCGCACCGGACCGCGTACCGGCACGGCCCGTGCTGGTCTGACACCCGACCCCACCCGACCAGCCCGTACCCGGAGGCGGAGGCAACCATGGAACAGACCGCGTTGCGGCCCAGGCCGATGCCCGGCGACGGGGCCGGCAGGGGCGAGGGGCCCGGCGGCGGAACGGGCTCCGGCCCGCCCGCCCGGCGGCGCGGGCGGCTGCCGGCCGTGCTGCCGAGGGTCCTGGCCGGGGTGCTGCTGGTGCTGTCCGGGGCCGGGCTGGGGGCGGTGGGGGTCACGGTCGTCGGCGCGGGCGGGCCGGCCGAGCTGAAGCGGCAGACGGGGGAGATGCCCATGGCGGCAGCGGTGGCGCGGTCCGCCGCGCCGTCCGCGCCCGTCACCCGGCTCGGCGTGGAGGTCGCCGACGACAGGAGACCCGGAGCGCTGGTCGTCGGCGTGCACATCCCCGGGCCCGGCTTCTCGGCCGGTCTCGTACGCGGCGACGTCCTCCTCGCCTTCGGCGCCGCCCGGGTCGACTCCGCCGCCGACCTGGCGCGGGCCGTCGCCCGCTCCCGGCCGGGTGACGAGGTGAGACTGACGGTGCGCCATCGAGGCGGCGGCTACCGGCAGTTGACGGCCGTCCCCGGCATCGTCACGTGACCACCCGGAAGTGGGTGGTCAGCCGGCCCTCGTCGTCCAGGACGTGGAAGGCGAGGCCGACCGGGGCGTCCCGGTCCGCGATCTGCTCGCCCTCCCAGGGCAGTCGCAGCGTCCAGGTCACGCCCGGTCCCACCAGCACCGGCCGGCCCGCGAAGGTGGTCGCGGCCGGGGTGTGGGCATGACCGGTGATCAGCCCGGCGATCCGGGGGCGGCGGGCCAGCAGGGCGGCCAGCCGGTCGGGGGAGCGCAGGGGGTAGGAGTCGGGCACGGGGTGGTGCAGCGACACCGGCGGGTGGTGGAAGGCGAGCAGGGCCGGAAGGCCGTCGTCGAGTCCGTCGAGCGCCGACTCGATCCAGGCGCAGGTCTCCGCGTCCAGTTCTCCGTCGTCGCGGCCCGGGATGCTGGAGTCGCACATCAGCACCGCGCCGCCGTCCAGTACCCGCACGCTGTTGACCGGCCCGTCGGTGGCCGGTTCACCCAGCAGGGCCTTGCGGTACGGGGCCCTGCTGTCGTGGTTGCCCGGACACGTCAGCACCGGGAAGGGGGCGGTGCCGTCGCGCAGTCCCAGCAGACTCGCGGCCTCCTCGTACTCGGACTCGGCGCCGTGGTCCGCGATGTCGCCGGTCACCAGCAGAGCGTCCGGCGCGACCGGCAGCTCCCACAGCCGGTCCCGCACCCGCTGGGCACGTTCCGTCGCCCGCGCGGTGCCGTCCAGATGCAGATCGCTGATGTGCGCGAGTACGAGCATGGCCGTATGCCTCCCGGATGTGCCTGGTAACGGTTCGGTGCGATCAAACCATTAGTTCTAATGGCAATGCAATGATCTGGCGTTAGCTTCGGTGGTCCGCCGGGCGAACACCGGCAACCGGCTCGCGCCACCCCCGTCCGGCGGGCAGGATGCTGCCCGTAACCTGACGTCCGCCCTGGGAGGCCCTTGTATGACCGGCGCCGCGTCCGAGTCCTTCACCGCCGACGACCACGGGGCCCGCATGGAGCGTGCGGCACGGCAGGCCGCCGAAGCCGGGCTCGCCGGACTGCTGGTGGCACCCGGCCCCGACCTGGTGTGGTTCACCGGCTACACCCCCACCGCCGCCACCGAGCGGCTCACCCTGCTGGTCCTGGCCGCCGGCCGCGACCCCGTGCTCGTCGTCCCCACCCTGGAGGCCCCCGACGCCGAACGCGCCCTGGGCGCCTGTGCGCTCACCCTGCGCGACTGGACCGACGGCAAGGACCCCTACGCGGCCACCGCCGCCCTGCTGGACGCGAACGGCCGGTTCGGCATCAGCGACAACGCCTGGGCCATGCATCTGCTCGGCCTGCAGGCAGCCCTGCCCGGCACCTCGTACGCCTCCCTCACCGAGGCTCTGCCCATGCTGCGCGCCGTCAAGGACGCCGCCGAGCTGGAGCTCCTGGCCGCCGCGGGGGCCGCGGCCGACGCCGCCTTCGAGGAGATCAGGCAGGTCGCCTTCGCCGGCCGCCGCGAGACCGACGTCGCCGCCGATCTCGCCGCCCTGCTGCGCCGCTTCGGACACTCCCAGGTCGACTTCACGATCGTCGCCTCCGGCCCCAACGGCGCCAACCCGCACCACGAGATCGGCGACCGCGTCATCGAACGCGGCGACATGGTCGTCCTCGACTTCGGCGGCCTCAAGGACGGCTACGGCTCCGACACCTCCCGCACCGTCCACGTCGGCGAACCCACCGACGAGGAGCGCCGGGTGCATGACCTCGTGCGCGAGGCGCAGGAGGCCGGCTTCCGCGCGGTACGGCCCGGCGTCGCCTGCCAGGAAGTCGACCGGGCCGCCCGCGCGGTCATCGCCGACGCCGGGTACGGGGAGTACTTCATCCACCGCACCGGCCACGGCATCGGCGTCACCACGCACGAACCGCCGTACATGATCGAGGGCGAGGAGCAGCCCCTCGTCCCCGGCATGTGCTTCTCCGTCGAACCGGGCGTCTATCTGCCCGGCCGGTTCGGTGTGCGTATCGAGGACATCGTGACCGTGACCGAGGACGGCGGCCGGCGGCTGAACAACACAGAGCGGGAGATGGTCATAGTGGACTGAGCGGTTCCCCACGTCCCCCCGACCGCCTCCCCGAACGGCAACGGCGCGCCCATGACCCAGGCACCGACCCCCACCGCGGACACCGTCCGCCGACTGGCCCGCACCCTGCTGAACGACGGCGGCGGCGGTGCGGGACCCGACGTCAGGCCCGTCGCCGAAGGCGCGGAGCCTGCCACCTGGTGGGTCGGCGCCCGCCATGTGCTGCGCCTCGCCCCGGACCGGGAGACCGGCACCCTCCGGCGCCGCGAGCTGCGGCTGCGCGACCTCGTACGCGCCCACCTCCCGGTCGCGCTGCCGTCCACCGTGGCACACGGCGAGTGGGCGCCCGGCCTGTTCTGCGCCCTGGACACCCGGCTGGCCGGCGGGACGGGGGAGGAGCACACCGTGTCGGCCGTCGGCGAGGCCGACCTGGCCGGCCTGCTCGCGGGGCTGCGGGAGGTGCCGGTACGGCAGGCGGAGACACTCGGCGTGCCACGTGTCCCCCCGCGCTCCCTGGAGGCCCTGCGCAGGGCCGCCGTGGGGGCCGCGGAACACCTCGCGACCGCCGACGAGTTCGACCCGGTCCGGCTGAACCAGCTCACCCCGCCCGCCGCGGTCCAGCTCGCCTGCCAGCCCGGTACGGCCGTCCTCGTCCACCACGCCCTCACCGGCGGGCACCTCGTGGTCAGCGCGGACGGGCGCGTACGGGGTGTCCTCGGCTGGGACGCGGCGGTGGTCGGCGACCCCGCCGAGGACATCGCGGGCCTCGCGCTCGCCGTCGGCGCCCCGGCCGCCGTACGCGCCGCCACCCTCGCCGGCTACGGCGCCCGCCCCTGTCTGCGCGGCCTGTGGCTGGCCCGCTGCGACGCCGTCCTCCACCTCACCGACACCCTCACCGGCGGCACGGCCACCCCGCCCCTCACCCTGCGCACCCGGCTGCGCCACGCCTGGGAACCGATCATGCTGGAACGCGTGAGCGACCTCGGCGGGGGCGACGAGGCCCCGTAGCCGCCCGCTCCCGCAGCGGTACCCCGTCCGGGCGTAGGCCGCAGTGACCGGGCGCGCCCGCTCGAGAGCCCCCACCGGGCAGCCGCGGCACGCCTTCGCGCGGCGGCCCTGACCGGGCGCGACCGCCGGGGAGCCGCCCCGTGGCCGCCTACGCCCGCAGCAGTACCACCGCCGACTCCGCGGGCAGCCGCAGCACCCCGTCCGCGCCCGGGGGCTCCACCGGCTCCCACGCCGCGAGTACGCGCGCGTCGGTGATGCCCAGGGGGATCGCCGCCGGTTCCTCGCCGAGGTTGACGGCCACCCGGACGTCGCCCCGGCGGAAGGCCAGCCAGCGGTGCTCCTGGTCGTGGGCGACCTTGGTGTCGCCGAGGTCGGGGTCGGTGAGGTCCGGCTGCTCGCGGCGCAGGGCGATCAGGTCCCGGTACCAGGACAGTACGCGCGCGTGCGGCTCGCGCTCCGGCTCCGACCAGTCCAGGCAGGAGCGGTCGCGGGTGGCGGGGTCCTGCGGATCCGGCACGTCCTGCTCGGCCCAGCCGTGCGCGGCGAACTCCCGCCGCCTGCCCGCGCTCACCGCCTTCGCCAGCTCGGGGTCCGTGTGGTCGGTGAAGAACTGCCAGGGCGTGCCCGCCGCCCACTCCTCGCCCATGAACAGCATCGGCGTGAACGGAGCGGTCAGCGTCAGGGCCGCCGCGCAGGCCAGCAGCCCGGGGGAGACCAGCGCGGCCAGCCGGTCGCCGCGGGCGCGGTTGCCGATCTGGTCGTGGGTCTGGCTGTAGCCGAGCAGTCGGTGCCCGGCCACCCGGTCCAGGTCCAGCGGGCGGCCGTGGTGCCGGCCCCGGAATCCGGAATACGTGCCGTCGTGGAAGAACCCGCCGGTGAGCGTTTTGGCGAGGGCCGCGAACGGGTCACGCGCGAAGTCGGCGTAGTAGCCCTGTCCCTCACCCGTCAGCGCGGTGTGCAGCGCGTGATGGAAGTCGTCGTTCCACTGCGCGTGCAGCCCGAGACCGCCCTGCGCGCGAGGCGTGATCAGCCGGGGGTCGTTCAGGTCCGACTCGGCGATCAGGAACAGCGGCCGGCCGGTGTCGGCGGCGAGGGCGTCCACGGCCCCGGACAGCTCCTCCAGGAAGTGGCACGCGCGCGTGTCCATCAGCGCGTGCACCGCGTCGAGCCGCAGCCCGTCGATCCGGTAGTCCCGCAGCCACGCCAGCGCGCTGTCCACGAGGAAGCCGCGCACCTCGTCCGAGCCGGGCGCGTCCAGATTGACGGCCGCGCCCCACGGCGTGTGATGCGTGTCCGTGAAGTACGGTCCGAAGGGGGGGAGATGGTTCCCGGACGGCCCCAGATGGTTGTGCACGACGTCCAGTACGACACCCAGCCCGAGCGCGTGCGCCCGGTCGACGAAGCGTTTCAGACCCTCGGGCCCGCCGTACGGCTCGTGCACCGCCCACAGCGACACCCCCTCGTACCCCCAGCCGTGCGTACCCGGGAACGGGCACACCGGCATCAGCTCCACATGAGTCACACCCAGGTCCGCGAGACGACCGAGCCGTTCGGCCGCCGCGTCGAAGGTGCCCTCGCGCGTGTACGTGCCCACGTGCAGCTCGTACAGCACCGCGCCGGGCAGCGGACGCCCCGCCCACTCCGTACGCCACTCGAACCGGTCGTGGTCGACGACCGCGCTGAGTCCGTCCGGCCCGTCCGGCTGGCGGCGCGACCGCGGATCGGGCAGGACGGGGCCGTCGTCCAGCGCGAAGCCGTACCGGGAGCCGTCGCGCGCCCCGGCCTCCCCCCGCCACCACCCCTCCCGCTCCGGATCGCGCTCCAACCCGCGCGTGACGTCCTCGCACCGGAGCGTCACTCGGCCGGCCTGCGGTGCCCACACCTCGAACTGCACGGACGGTTCCCCTTCGTCTGCTCACTGTGAGGTAGCGCGTCCATCGTGCGCCATGGGAGATCAATTCGCCGGGGGATCCGCCCTTTTGCGGCAGGTGTCGCCCGGCACGCGCGCGTGGTGACCGTTTCCCCGCTTTCTGGACAGCCCGGCCGTCACTGACCGACAATCAGCGGTGTGACGTCGTCCTTCGAGTTCCACACGTACCCCGCGCGGCTCTCCGACGCGGAGCGCGACAAAGCGCTGAGCGTGCTGCGGGACGGCGTCGCCATGGGCCGCCTGTCGCACGACACCTTCGTCCGGCGCATGGAACTCGCCCTCGCGGCACGCGGTTCCGACGAACTCGCCGCGCTCACCGCCGACCTTCCGCAGGAGAGCCGCCTCTCGCGCCTGGTGTTCGGCGGCGTGGCCGCCGTCTCCGGATTCACCGTACGGCTGCGCCGCGCCTGGCAGGCCGAGAAGCTCCCCAAACTGCTGCTGCCGCACCCGGCGTCCGGCCACCCCCTGCGGATAGGCCGCGACCCCGGCAGCGGGCTGCGGATCAGCCATGAGACGGTCTCGCGCGTGCACGCCGAACTCCGCCACCAGGGCGGCGTCTGGGTGCTGCGCGACCTCGGCTCCACCAACGGGACCACGGTGAACGGGCGTCGCGTGGTCGGCGCGGCCGTCGTCCGTGAGGGCGACCAGATCGGCTTCGGCCGGATCACCTACCGGCTCGCCACGCACTGACCCCGTCGGACGCCGGGCAAGTCCCCATGGCCGTCGCGGTGTTGACGTACCCCGGAAGTCGTGACTGACTGTGCGTACGCCACGCACTCCCGGTGATACGACGGCGCCACTTCACGGAGGTGTGCCCTGCCGCCCCTCCTGCGCTACCCGACCGTCGACGAACTGGGCGCGCGGGCCGCCGCCCTTGTCGCCCGCCACCCGCACGACGCCCGGCTGCGCCGCGTCGGCGCCTCCCGCGCGGGCATCCCGCTGTGGCTGCTCAGCGTCGGCCACGGCGACCGCCAGGCCCTCGTGGTCGCCGGACCGCACGCCAACGAGCCCATGGGCGGCGCCACCGTGCTGCGCCTGGCCGAGCGGGCCCTGGCCGACCCCCGGCTCACCGAGGGCGCCGACGCCACCTGGAATCTGCTGCTCTGCCTCGACCCCGACGGACTGCGCCGCAACGAGCGCTGGCTCACCGGGCCGTACACGCTCGGCCGGCACTTCCGGAACTTCTTCCGGCCCGGCTTCCTGGAGCAGCCCGAATGGCTGCCCGACGGCGCCGCCGCGGCCGCGCTGCCCGAGACGCGCACCCTGCTCGCCCTCCAGGACGAACTGCGGCCCTTCCTCCAGTGCTCCCTGCACGGCGTCGACATCGGCGGCGGCTTCGTCGAACTCACCCACGACCTGCCGGGCCTGGACCGGCGGGTCGCGACCATCGCCACCCGTCTCGGCGTCCCACGCGAGCTCGGCGCCTACGACGCCCTGTACTGGCCCCGTCTCGGCCCCGCCGTCTACCGCATCCCGCCCCCGCACCGGCGCGACCTCGCCGCCGCCATCACCGAGGCCGCCGTCGAGTCGACGTGGTTCCACCCGCACCGGTACGGCACCGTCACCGCGGTCGTCGAGGCCCCCATGTGGGGCGTGGCGGCCGTGGGGGACGGCTCCCCGCACCCCGACGCGGAGGCGGAGCTGCGGTCCGTCAGCCGCACCCTGCGCCAGGACACGCTGCTGCTGACGGGCCTGACCGCCCGTATCCGGCCCTACCTCGCCGGCGTCCCCGACGCGGCGCGGCTGCTCGCCCCGGTCGACGACTATCTCCTGGTCTGCCCCGGGCTCGCCGACGCGTGGGACCCCGACTGGGGTAACGATTCTGCACATCCGCTGCCATCCATGACCACCGCCGGCCTCGCCGCGCTGCGCCTCGCCGGACGGCGGCTCGCCCTGCGCACGGCGGGACTGCTGCACCAGCTGGTGACCCGGGCCGGACGCGACCCCAGCGGGGCGCTGCCGGAGCTGGACCGGCTCATCGACGCGCGGTGCGCCGACTGCCGGGACGGGTTCGGGGCGCGCTGGATCACGGTCGCACGCCAGGCCGAGTACCAGGCGCGCGTCGTCCTCGCCGCGTTCGAGCTGGCCGGCCGCGGACCCTTCCGTTCGGGTGAGCCGGGGTGGGGTCCGGGGAGCGCCGTGCCGATGCATCGGGAATGACACACACCTCGGTGAGAACCGTACGGGCGGGACTGCTCGCCGCCCTCGTCCTGCTCGCGTGCGCGGCACCCGCGCGGCCGGACGCCCCCGGCGAGGACAGCTGGCTGCTGCTCACGGTGACCCAGGGCGAGACTCCGTCCACGGCCCGGAACGGCACGATGCTCCGCTGCGACCCGCCGCGCGGCCACCGCCACGCGGCCGAAGCCTGCGCCGACCTGACCAGGGCGAACGGCCACATCCCCGACATCCCTCCCCGGGAGAACGCCGTCTGCCCCATGCTCTACGCCCCCGTAACCGCCCAGGCGACGGGCCAATGGCAGGGCCACCCGATCACCTACACCCACACCTTCCCCAACCCCTGCACGATGACAGCCCAAACGGGCGCGATCTTCACCCTGGACGAGACCTAGCCCCCACGAACACCCACACCCCCTGACTGCGCACCGCCGCATGGCCGCGGGCCGCCCGCGCCGCGTGGTCACGGCCGCCCGCGTCGCGTGGCTGCGGCCGCCTACGCCGCGTGGTCACGGGCCCCCGCGTCGCGTGGCTGCGGCCGCCTACGCCGCGTGGTCACGGGCCCCCGCGTCGCGTGGCTGCGGGCGCCTACGCCGCGTGGCTGCGGGCACCCGCGCCGTCGGACTGCGGGCGCACGCGCCGCGTCACTGCGGGCAATCGTGCCGCTATGGCGGCACGGGTGGGCGCAGCGGCACCCCGTGAACGCCGGGCCGCGCGACACCCCCCCGCCCAGCCTCGACGCCGGGCAGGGGGCGTGCGTCAGTCCCCGACCCGCTCCAGCAACGCCACCGGCAAGCCCTCGAACAACGACGCCACAGGCGTATCCCCACCGAACACCCGCCCCCCCTCCAGCACATCCACCCACCGCCCCGCCGGCAACACCAGCCGAGTCCCCCGCCAACCCCCCGCCTCAGCCAACCGCAACGACAGCCGAGTCACCGCGACAACCACCTCACCCGACCGCGCGAAGGCCAGACAATGCGCCGCACCGGGCCCGTCGGCGGCGAGCGGCTCGTACGACCCCGCCGCCCCGAACACATCCGCCCGCCGAGCCCGCAACCGCAACGCCCCCCGAGTCACCCCCTCCTTCACACCCCCGCCCTCCCCGAACCGCACCCCTCGCCGATTGTCCGGATCGACCAGCGCCCGGAACTCACGCTCCGCCCCCTGATAGACATCCGGCACCCCCGGCATCATCAGCTGCACCAGCGCCATCCCCAGCACATTGGCGGAGACATGCGCCTCCACCGAGCCCCGGAACTCCGCCGCCACCCCTTCCCCCGGCACCCCACACGGCCCCGCCGCCACGAACCGCGCCACCGCCTCCTCGTACGGCGCCTCCTGCTCCGTCCAGCTCGTGTACAGCCCCGCCTCACGAACATGCTTCAGCAGCGCGCCCCGCACCCTCTCCTCCGCGTCCTCCACCGCCCCGAGCCCGAACACCGTCTGCCAGGCCGCCCACGCCAGCTGCGCGTCCGGCACGCCCTCGCCGCTGTGCGTCACCTCGGCCAGGACATCCGCCCATCGCTCCGGGCACTCGGTGAGCACATGCAGCGCCGCCCGCACGTCCGCACTGCGCTTGGTGTCGTGCGTCGAGACGACGGTCCCCGTCGACGGCCAGTCGCGCTGCACGCGCGCGCAGTACGCGTGGAACCGCTCCGGGGACACCGCCGGATCACCGGGGTTCCCGCCCACCTCCGTCGCCGACAGCAGCGGCACATAGCGGTAGAAGGCCGTGTCCTCCACGGACTTGGCGCGCAGCGCCGACGCGGTCTGCGCGAACCGCGTACGGAACTCCACATGTGCCGGCCCGTCCCCGTACCGTCCCAGCACCAGATCCCGTACGACGTCCACCGCGCCGGCCTCCTCCGGGACGGCGAACGCGCACCGGGCCTCGGCGGCGGCCTCCTCGGTGACGACAGCGGCCGCGTCGGCGGTGCCGTAGGGGCGGTACACGCGCAGCCGGACCAGCAGTTCCTGGAGGGCGGTGCGCAGCGCCCAGGGCGCGCGGTCGCGCAGGGCGGGCTCCGGCGAGGTCGCGCACAGCCGGTCCGCCACGCGGGTCAGCCGGTCCACCTCGGCGGCCAGTTCGTGCGTCAGCACCTTGTACGCGGCCCGCCGCACCGTCGCGTCCCAGTCGCCGCCCCGGTCCGTCTGCGGGGCCGCGAACCGGCGGTACCGGGCCAGCAGTCGACCGAACCCCACCGGATCCGTGAACACGCCGTCCACGTGCCGCAGGGCGTCGTAGCCGGTGGTGCCGGCCACCGGCCAGGAGGCGGGCAGCGGTTCCCCGTCGGAGAGGATCTTCTCCACCACCGTCCACCGGCCGCCCGTGGCGTCGTGCAGCCGCCGCAGATAGCCCTCGGGGTCGGCGAGCCCGTCGGGGTGGTCGACACGCAGCCCGTCGATCACGCCCTCCCTCAACAGCTCGAGGATCTTGGCGTGCGTGGCCTCGAACACCTCGGGGTCCTCGACACGTACGCCGATCAGCTCGGAGATGCTGAAGAAGCGGCGGTAGTTCAGCTCGGTGCGGGCCAGACGCCACCACACGGGGCGGTACCACTGGGCGTCGAGGAGCTGGGGGAGCGGCAGGGCGGCCGTGCCCTCGCGCAGGGGGAAGGTGTGATCGTAGTAGCGGAGTACGTCGCCGTCGGGTTCGAGGTGTTCGGCCTCCTGGCCCAGCGGCCCGCCGAGGACCGGGAGGAGGACCTGGCCGCGCTGGGCCTCCCAGTCGATGTCGAACCAGCGTGCGTGGGGGGAGGCGGGGCCGTCGCGGAGCACCTCCCACAGGGCGGGGTTGTGGCGGGGGGACATCGCCATGTGGTTGGGGACGATGTCCACGACGAGTTCGAGGCCGTGTCGCCCCGCGGTGCGGGCGAGGGCGCGTAGCCCCTGTTCGCCGCCGAGTTCTTCGCGTACGCGTGTGGGGTCGGTGACGTCGTAGCCGTGCTGTGAGCCGGGGACGGCTTCGAGGACGGGGGAGAGGTGGAGGTGGGACACGCCGAGGCCGGCGAGGTGGGGGACGGCGTCGGCGGCGGCGCGGAACGGGAAGCCGGGGTGCAGCTGCAGGCGGTAGGTGGCGGTGGGCGGGCTGGTCATGGGGGTTCCTCCGTCGGGGGGCAGCGCCCCGGGTTGGGAAGGGAAAGGGCGGCGGGGGCGAAGAGGCCCGGGACTACACCGGCCGCTGCAACACCGTCATGCTGCGATCCGTCAGACTCAGCCGCGTCCCCGCCCCCACCTTCCGCCCGCTCCCCGGCGGCACGCCATCCTCCCGTGCGGTGTCGACCACCACCTCCCACTCCCGCCCGTGATCCACCGGCACCACGAAGTCCAACGTCTTCGGCGACGCGTTGAACATCAGCAGAAACGAGTCGTCCGTGATCCGCTCCCCCCGCTGCCCCGGTTCGGAGATCGCGTTCCCGTTCAGAAACACCGTCAGCGCCGACGCCCGCGCGGAATCCCAGTCCCGCTGCGTCATCTCCGCCCCCTCCGGCGTGAACCACGCGATGTCGGACAGATCGTCATGCGTGCCCTCCACCGGCCGGCCATGGAAGAACCGCCGCCGCCGGAAGACCGGATGGTCCTTGCGCAGCCACACCATCGCGCGGGTGAACTCCAGCAACCGCCGCCGCGGCTCCTCCCCTTCACCGGACTCGGCGGGCCACTCCAGCCAGGACACCTCGTTGTCCTGGCAGTACGCGTTGTTGTTGCCCCGCTGGGTACGGGCCACCTCGTCCCCGTGACTGATCATCGGCACACCCTGCGACAGCATCAGGGTGGCGATGAAGTTCCGCATCTGCCGCGCCCGCAGCCGCAGCACCTCCGGGTCGGAGGTCTCGCCCTCGGCCCCGCAGTTCCAGGACCGGTTGTGGCTCTCGCCGTCCCGGTTGTCCTCGCCGTTCGCCGCGTTGTGCTTGTCGTTGTACGAGACGAGGTCGTGCAGGGTGAAACCGTCGTGACAGGTCACGAAGTTGATGGAGGCCAGCGGGCGGCGGCCGTCGTCCTGGTACAGGTCGGAGGAGCCGGTCAGCCGGGAGGCGAACTCCGCGAGCGTGCGCGGCTCGCCCCGCCACAGGTCCCGTACGGTGTCCCGGTACTTGCCGTTCCACTCGGTCCACAGCGGCGGGAAGTTGCCCACCTGATAGCCGCCCTCGCCCACGTCCCACGGCTCGGCGATCAGCTTCACCTGCGAGACCACCGGGTCCTGCTGCACCAGGTCGAAGAACGACGACAGCCGGTCCACCTCGTGGAACTGGCGTGCGAGAGTCGCCGCGAGGTCGAAGCGGAACCCGTCGACATGCATCTCCAGAACCCAGTACCGCAGCGAGTCCATGATCATCTGCAGTACGTGCGGGGACCGCATGAGCAGGGAGTTCCCCGTGCCCGTCGTGTCCATGTAGTACCGGGGGTCCTCGGTCAGCCGGTAGTACGACGGATTGTCGAGTCCCTTGAGGGACAGGGTCGGGCCCAGATGGTTGCCCTCGGCGGTGTGGTTGTAGACCACGTCGAGGATCACCTCGATCCCGGCCTCGTGCAGCGCCTTCACCGCCGACTTGAACTCGAGCACCTGCTGGCCCCGGTCGCCCCAGGAGGCGTACGCGTTGTGCGGGGCGAAGAAGCCGATCGTGTTGTAACCCCAGTAGTTGTTGAGGCCCATGTCCACCAGACGGTGGTCGTTCACGAACTGGTGAACGGGCATCAGCTCCAGTGTCGTCACCCCCAGTTCGGTCAGGTGATCGATCACCGCGGGGTGTGCGAGTCCCGCGTACGTGCCGCGCAGCTCCTCCGGCAGCCCCGGGTGACGCATGGTCAGGCCCTTGACATGGGCCTCGTAGATCACCGTGTGGTGGTACTCCGTCCGGGGGCGCCGGTCGTCGCCCCAGTCGAAGTACGGATTGACCACGACCGATGTCATCGTGTGCGGCGCCGAGTCGAGGTCGTTGCGCTTCTCGGGCCGGCCGAAGTGATAGCCGTAGACCTCCTCGCCCCAGCCGACCGCCCCGCTGATCGCACGCGCGTACGGGTCGAGCAGCAGCTTCGACGAATTGCAGCGCAGCCCCCGCTCGGGGGCGTACGGCCCGTGCGCCCGGAAGCCGTACCGCTGCCCGGGCATCACACCGGGCAGATACGCGTGCCGCACGAACGCGTCGCTCTCCCGCAGTTCGATCGCCGTCTCCGAGCCGTCGTCGTGCAGCAGACACAGCTCTACTCGGTCCGCGGCTTCCGTGAAGACCGCGAAATTCGTTCCGGCGCCGTCGTACGTGGCACCGAGCGGATACGCCTCGCCAGGCCAGACCTGCATGGATACGACTCTTCCAGGTGTACGGCGCCGGGGGGCGCCTTGGCTCCGAGTGTCCCCGAGTCTCCCCGAAAGGGAGTGCCGGTCTCGTACCCCCGCCGCGGCCCTCCACGACCCCCGCGACCACCCGGTCCCGCTATGAATCAGCTCACTCCCGCCGGCCCGCCCGACGGAACGGTCCCGTGGATACGGGAAGTTGGGAAACGACCCTGTCCATCGGGCTGCACCGCGCACCGCTGGCGGAGTACTCTCCTTGATCGTTGGGACGGGAGTGTCCGGGGGAGTGGAAGGCGGTACGCGGGTGGGCGCGGGAGGGCTGGAACTGCCCCCTGGTGACGGCGGTCACGAGGGGAGCAGTTCCACGGACGCCCCGCCCGGCGCGGTGTCCCTGGCACGGCCGATGGACGCGGCGGGTTCGATCGGGCCGGAGCTGGACTGGGGCGCCGACGCCTGGCGCGAGGTGCGCACCCGCGCCCAGCGGGCCGGCCGTGCCTACATCTGGCTCAACCTCGTCGAGCAGCGGCTGCGCGCGGTCGTGGCCGCCGTCCTGCGGCCCGTCTACGAGCCCGTGCACGGCGACGACTGGGTGGTCGCCGCCGCAGGGCCCGCCGGACAGGAGTGGGTGCAGCGCGCGGTCGCCGTCCGCGAGGTCAGCCGCCGCAAGGGCTATCTGCTCGACCCGGCCGACGACAACGTGCTGTCCTTCCTCACCCTGCCGCAGCTGCGCGAGCTGATGGTGGCGCACTGGCCCTGTTTCGAGCCGTACTTCGACGACCGCCGGGACGTCGAACTCGCCCTGGACGAGCTGGAGGTCACCCGCAACGTCGTCTCCCGCAA
The DNA here is from genome assembly GCF_043199595.1 of Streptomyces sp. NPDC048584. NCBI lineage: Bacteria > Bacillati > Actinomycetota > Actinomycetes > Kitasatosporales > Streptomycetaceae > Streptomyces > Streptomyces sp. NPDC048584. Next base: position 667,634 of record NZ_JBICWF010000001.1, on the reverse strand, counting down.
CCGCGCGCTGTCCGAGGCGGTCCTCAGCCAGGCCGAACGGGCCTCCGCGCGGCTCCTCGAGATGCTCGGCGCCGGCGGAGACGTGCCGTCCGCGCGCCGGCTGCCCGTCGACGCGGTCGAGGACCTGGTCGGCGACCGGTACGCCGACGTCGTCGCCGTCCACCCCGACCGGGTGCGGCTGCTGCGCCAGTTCCCGGCCGAGGACATCTTCGGCGGCGCACGCCGGCTGGACGCCCTCGGCATCGGCCTCAACCTGCTGGTGCAGAACTTCTCCGGGCGCCGGCTGGTGCGCCTCGCGGAGGCCGGCTGCCGGGTGCGGCTGCTGTTCCTCAACCCGGCCTCCAGCGCGGTCAAGCGCCGCGAGCGGGAACTCGGGCTCAAACGCGGCGAACTCGGCCGCAGCGTCGAGATGAACATCCTGCACATGCGCCGCGTCCGCTCCCGGCTGCGCGACCCCGCGGCCTTCGGGATCCAGGTCTACGACGAGACGCCCCGCTGCACCGCCTACCTCGTGGACGGCGACGGCACGGACGGTGTCGCCGTCGTGCAGAACCATCTGCGCCGGTCCCGCGGCATGGAGGCGCCGGTGCTGGTCCTGCGCAACGGGACCAAAGTGGTCAAGCCGGGCGAAGTCGAGGAAGGTGGGCTGTTCCCCACCTATCGCGAGGAGTTCGAGCAGATGTGGGCGGATTCCCGGCCGGTGTCGTGAACGGGCCGCGGGGAACCCTCCGGGCGGTCAAGCGGAACGCGATCCTCTGATTGTCAGTGGTGCGTGCGAAGGTGGGAACCACTGGGGGAACGCACCACACAGAAGGGGGGCAGCCCATGGGCTGGCACCGGGAGCCGCTGATCGGCTTCGACCTGGAGACGACGGGTACCGATCCGCGCGAGGCACGGATCGTCACGGGGGCCGTGATCGAGGTCAGGGCGGGCGAGCCGCTGGGCCGCAGGGAGTGGCTGGCCGACCCGGGCGTACCGATCCCGGAGGACGCGGTCGCGGTCCACGGCATCAGCAACGAACGGGCGGCCGCGGAGGGCCGCCCCGCCGACCAGGTCGCCGACGCCATCGCCGGCGTCCTCACCGACCACTGGAAGGCGGGCGTCCCGGTCGTCGCCTACAACGCGGCCTTCGACCTGACCCTGCTCTCCGCCGAACTGCGGCGGTACGGACTGCCGTCCCTGCGCGACCGCCTGGGCGGCATCGACCCCGCCCCGGTCATCGACCCGTACACGATCGACCGCGCCGTCGACCGCTACCGCCGGGGCAAGCGCAATCTCGAAGCCGTCTGCGCGGAGTACGGCGTGGTCCTCGGCACCGCGCACGACGCGACCGCCGACGCCCTCGCGGCTGCCCGGCTGGCCTGTGCGATAGCCGGCCGCCACCCCAAGGTCGCGGCCCTCACCCCGGCGGAACTGCACCTCCGCCAGATCGAGTGGTACGCGGCCTGGGCGGCGGACTTCCAGAGCTTCCTGCGCCGCAAGGGCGACGCCACCGCGCTGGTCGACGGCGCCTGGCCGCTGCGGGAACTGGCGGGGGAGCGGGTCTGACCGGCGGACGCCGCTCCGGTCCCGGTCCCGGTCCCGGTCAGAAGGGATACCAGCGCACCGACTCGTCCCCGTCCCGCAGGGACGCCACCCGCCGTTCGAACTCGGCCAGCGCCCTGGGATTGCCCGGCGCGTGCTGGGCGACCCAGGCACAGCTGGCGGTCTCCCGCGCGCCGCGCAGCACCGAGCAGCCCTCCCAGGTACGCACATCCCAGCCGTAGGTGTCGGTGAAGGACGTGTACGCCTCGTCCGGCAGCCCGTAGCGGTCGTGGGAGAGGGCCATGACCACCAGGTCGTGCTCGCGCAGATCGGACGAGAAGGTCTCCATGTCGACCAGGACCGGCCCGTCCGGTCCGATGTGCACATTGCGGGGCAGCGCGTCGCCGTGGATGGGCCCCGGAGCCAGCCGGGGCGTCAGCGCGGCCGCGGCCGCCGCGAATCCGTCCCGGCGCTCGCGCAGATAGGCGGCGTCCTCCGGGGCGACGGTGTCGCCCGCCAGCCGCAGCCAGCGCTCCACACCGCCCAGCAGTTCGCGGGGCGGCAGGACGAAGGGGGGAGCGGGCAGTGCGTGGACCAGCCGCAGCAGTCGGGCCAGATCCCGGGGTTCGGCGGGCCGTACGGCCTCGGGGAGCCGGTGCCACACCGTCACCGGGTGCCCGTCGACCAGCAGCGCCTCCGGCCTCGCCGCCCGTACCGCCGGCACGCCCTCAGCCGCCAGCCAGCCCGCGACGGCCAGCTCCCGGCGGGCCCGGTCCAGCAACTCGACGTCCCGGCCCACCTTGACGACCAGGTCACCGGCGGCGAACACCGCGTTCTCGCCGAGGGCGAGCAGCCGCGCGTCCACCGCCGCACCGGGCAGCACTCCCGCCGCCGCGAGTACGTCCCGTGCCCGTGCCTCGTCCATCCGTCCGCCTCCGTGTCCGACCCTCGTCCGACCGCCGTGATCCGGCCATCCGCCGGTCAGTGTCGCATTCGCACAGGTCGGCCGGTGTGCGCGGTCCCTTGACGAGGCAGACCCCCTTCACGAACATGATCTGGCCCACCCGCGCCGCGCAAAGGGGCTGATTCCGTGACATCGGTGACCGAGGCGAGGAGGCCGGCGCCCCACGCGCCCGGCCCGGGCCGCCCACCGGGACGCGCTCCCGACCACGGGCCGTGGTTCCTGGTGCTGCCCGCCCTGATCCCGATCCTGGTCCTCAGCGTCGGCCCGCTCCTCTACGGCGTCCTGCTGGCCTTCACCGACGCCCAGTCGGGCCGCACCGAACCCACCCGGTGGATCGGCACCCTCAACTTCCAGGACCTGCTGCACGACACGCTGTTCTGGGAGTCGTTCCGCATCGGCCTGGTGTGGGCCGTCGGGGTGACGGTGCCGCAGTTTCTGCTCGCCCTGGGCCTCGCCCTGCTGCTCCACCAGGACCTGAGGCTGCGCTGGGCGGCCCGCGCCCTCGCGATCGTCCCCTGGGCGATGCCCGAGGTGGTCGTCGGTGTGATGTGGCGCATCGTCTACAACCCGGACGCCGGCGTCCTCAACGAGACCTTGCGCGACCTCGGTCTCGGCGACGGCCGCGACTGGCTCAGCGGACTCGCCACCGCCCTGCCCGCCGTGATCGTCGTGGGCGTGTGGGCCGGCATGCCCCAGACCACGGTCGCCCTGCTCGCCGGGCTGCAGAACACCCCGCGCGAACTGCACGAGGCGGCGGCGGTGGACGGCGCCGGCCCCTGGCGCCGCTTCCGCACGGTCACCTGGCCCGCCATCCGCCCCATCGCCCTCGCCATCACCGCGCTCAACCTGATCTGGAACTTCAACTCCTTCGCCCTGGTCTACGTCCTCACCAACGGCGGCCCCGGCGGACGCACCCGGCTGCCCATGCTCTTCGCCTACGAAGAGGCCTTCCGCTACGGACAGTTCGGCTACGCGGCGGCGATGGGCTGCGTCATGGTCGCCGCCATCTCGGTCGCGCTGGCCGTCTTCCTCGCCGGACGGCTCCGGGGAGGTGACAAGGTATGAGGACCCGTCGACGCGCCCGCGCAGGACAGTACGCCGCACTGCTGGCGTATCTCGTCTTCCTGGCCTTCCCGTTCCTCTGGCTGGTCTCGACGGCGTTCAAACCGGCGACCGAACTGGGGAGTCTGCACCCGGCCTGGATCCCCCGCGACCCCACCCTCGCCAACTTCCGTCAGGCCTTCGACGAACAGCCGCTGCTGCGCGCCGCCCTCAACTCCCTGACCGCCGCGCTGTCGGCGGCCGTCGTCGCCGTCGTCATCGCCACCCCGATGGCGTACGTCATGGCCCGCCGGCGCGGCGCGCTCGCCCGGGCCGCGTCCGGCTGGGTGGTGGTCAGCCAGGCGTTCCCGTTCGTGCTGCTGATCATCCCGCTGTTCCTGGTGCTGAAGAACCTGCGGCTGATCGACTCCGTGTCCGGGCTGGTGATGGTCTACGTCGTCTGGGCGCTCCCCTTCGCCCTGTGGATGCTGACCGGATACGTCCGTGCCGTGCCGGCCGAGCTGGAGGAGGCGGCGGCGGTCGACGGGGCCGGGCGGCTGCGGACCCTGGTGTCGGTCACCGCCCCGCTGCTCGCTCCGGGGATCGTGGCGACGGCGCTGTTCGCGTTCATCACGGCGTGGAACGAGTTCTTCTTCGCCCTCGTCCTGCTCAAGACCCCCGAGAGACAGACCCTGCCGGTCGTCCTCACCCACTTCATCGGCGCCGAGGGAGTCGCCGACCTCGGCCCGCTGGCGGCCGCCGCGTTCCTCGCGACGCTGCCCTCCCTGGTCGTCTTCGCGATCATCCAGCGGCGGATCACGGGCGGCATGCTCGCCGGGGCGGTGAAGAGCTGATGCGGACCAGAATCCTCGGGGCGGCCCTCGCCGTCGCCCTGCTCCTGACGGGCTGCTCCGCCGGCGGCACCCGCGACGACAGCCGGATCACCCTGCGTTTCCTGTCCCTGGCCTGGCAGAAGGAGTCGGTCGACGCCAACAGGGAGCTGGTCGAGGAGTGGAACGCCGCGCACCCCGACATCCGGGTGGAGTACGTCCAGGGCAGCTGGGACAGCGTCCACGACCAGCTGCTCACCTCCTTCGAGGGCGGCGAGGCCCCCGACATCGTCCACGACGCCTCCGACGACCTCGCCGACTTCGCGTACGGCGGTTATCTGGCCGACCTGACCGGGCTGCTGCCGGAGCGGTTGAAGTCCGATATTCCCGCGCGCAGTTGGGAGACCGTCACCTTCGACGGGGGTGTGTACGGCGTGCCCTTCCTCCAGGAGCCGCGGGTGCTGATCGCCAACGCGGCACTCCTGAAGAAGTCCGGCGTCCGGATCCCGTCACCGGAACACCCCTGGAGCTGGGCGGAGTTCCGGCAGGTGACGGACGAACTGAGCGGCGACGGGACGTACGGTGTCGCCTGGCCGCTCAAGGAACCCGTCTCCGCCACCCTCAACCTCTCCCTCTCCGCCGGCGGACGGCTCTTCCACCGGGGCGACGACGGCAAGGTGACCGTGCGGTTCGAGGAGGGCGACGAGGTCGTCCCGCGCACCGTCCACGACCAGGTGAACACCGACGGCAGCGCCTCCTCCACCACGCTCGGCAGCGGCGGCTCCGACACCCTGCCCGGCTTCTTCGCCGGAAAGTACGCGATGGTGCCGCTCGGCTTCTCCTACCGGCAGCAGATCGTCCAGCAGGCACCCGAGGGCTTCGACTGGCAGGTGCTGCCCGCCCCGGCCGGCGCGGACGGACTCACCCAGGGCGTCAGCCCACAGACCCTCTCCATCGCCGAGGACTGCCCGCACAAGAAGGAGGCCGCCGCCTTCCTCGACTTCCTGCTCCGGCCGGAGAACATGGTCCGTCTCGCCCTCGGCGACTGGATGCTCCCCACCGGCGGCCGGGCCCTCGCCGACCCCGCCCTGCACACCGCCGAACACGGCTGGGCCACCGGCACGGCACTCGCCGCGCATCTGCGGCCCGCCCCCGCGCAGACCGTACGCGGCTATCCCGAATGGAAGGACAAGGTGGCGACCCCGGCGTTCCAGGAGTACTACAGCGGGGCGATCGGTCTCGAGGAGCTGCGCCGGCGGCTGGAGGAGGACGGGAATCTGGTGCTGGCCCGCTACCAGCGCTGAGCGATACACCGAAATGTCGATTGCACGATACGTATCGTCTCGCTTAAGGTCGGGGCATGACCAGTCCCGCTCACATCGCCATGTTCTCCATCGCCGCCCACGGGCACGTGAACCCGAGCCTCGAGGTGATCCGCGAGCTCGTGGCGCGCGGCCACCGGGTCACGTACGCGATTCCGCCGCTGTTCGCGGAGAAGGTCGCCGAGACCGGTGCCGAGCCCAAGCTGTGGAACAGCACGCTGCCGGGGCCCGACGACGATCCGGAGGCCTGGGGTTCCACGCTGCTGGACAACGTGGAGCCGTTCCTCGCGGACGCCGTCCAGGCGCTTCCGCAGCTCATCTCGGCGTACGAGGGGGACACGCCCGACCTCGTGCTGCACGACATCACCTCCTATCCGGCGCGGGTGCTCGCCCGTCGCTGGGGTGTGCCGGCGGTGTCCCTCTCGCCGAACCTCGTCGCCTGGGAGGGATACGAGCAGGAGGTGGCGGAGCCGATGTGGGAGGGGCCGCTGAAGACCGAGCGGGGGCAGGCGTACTACGCCCGCTTCCGGGCGTGGCTGGCGGAGAACGGGATCACCGAGCATCCCGATCCGTTCACCGGCCGGCCGGCCCGGTCGATCGTGCTGATCCCGAAGGCGCTTCAGCCCAACGCCGACCGGGTCGACGAGAGCGTGTACTCGTTCGTGGGGGCGTGCCAGGGGGACCGGGGCGCCGAGGGCATCTGGGAGCGGCCGGCCGGGGCCGAGAAGGTGGTCCTTGTGTCGCTGGGATCGTCCTTCACGAAGCAGCCGGCGTTCTACCGGGAGTGTGTGAAGGCGTTCGGTGAGCTGCCGGGGTGGTATGTGGTGCTTCAGGTCGGCAAGCACGTCGCTGTCGCCGAACTCGGGGACGTACCGGGGAACGTGGAGGTGCGGTCCTGGGTGCCGCAGCTCGCCATCCTGAAGCAGGCGGATCTGTTCGTCACGCACGCCGGGGCCGGCGGCAGCCAGGAGGGGCTGGCCACGGCCACTCCGATGATCGCCGTACCGCAGGCCGTGGACCAGTTCGGCAACGCGGAGATGCTGGAGGGGTTGGGGGTGGCGCGGCACGTTCCGTCGTCCGAGGCGAGCGCGGAGGCGCTGAGGGCCGCGGCCCTCACCCTGCTGAACTCCCCGGAGGTCGCCACCCGCCTGAAGTCCATCCGGACGGAGATGGCGGCGGAGGGCGGCACACACCGAGCGGCAGACCTGATCGAGGCGGAACTGCCGGCATAGCCGCACCCCCTGCGGGCAGCAGCCCCGCTCCCCCTGCGGGCAGCAGCCCCGCGCCCCCTGCGGGCAACGGCCCCACGCCCCCTGCGGGCAGCAGCCCCGCACCCCCTGCGGGCAACGGCCTCACGCCCCCTGCGGGCAGTCGCGCCGCGCCAACTGCGCCCACCCGTGCCGCCCTGCGGCACGATTGCCCGCAGTGGTGCGGACAGTTGCCCGCAGGCGCGCGGTGCCGTGCGGACGGCCGTGGACGTGGCAAGGGCCCGGCGGAGGAACCGCCGGGCCCACCGCAGGCAGCGGATCACACCGGTACGCGGTCACCCTCGTCCCGTGACGACGACGGCGCCGCCGCCACCACCGCCTCCGGCGTTTCGTCGTGGGTCAGGTCCGGCATGCGGTGCAGCCACTTCGGCAGGTACCAATTGCGCTCACCCAGCAGAGACATCACCGCCGGCAGCAGCACCCCCCGGATGATCGTCGCGTCGATCAGCACAGCCGCCGCCAGACCGACCCCCATCTGCTTCATCGACTGCATCGACAGCGTTCCGAAGATCCCGAACACGGCGACCATGATGATCGCGGCGCTGGTGACCACACCGGCCGTGGTGACCACACCGTGCTGGACGGCGTCCCGCGTCGACCGCCCCCGCAGCCGCGCCTCACGGATCCGGGAGACCACGAACACGTGGTAGTCCGTCGACAGGCCGAACAGGATCACGAACAGGAACAGCGGCAGCCACGTGATGATCGCGCCGACCCCCTCCGCCCCCACCAGGGACGCGCCCCACCCGTGCTGGAACACCGCCACGAGAATCCCGTACGCCGCCCCCACCGACAGCAGGTTCAGCACGATCGAGGTGATCGCGACCGTCAGTGAGCGGAACGACAGCAGCATCACCAGGAAGGCGAAGACCACCACGAACGCGAAGACCGGGACCACGGAGCCGACCAGCTGGTCGTTGAAGTCCTTGTTCCCGGCGACCTGCCCGGTGATCGGCGCCTCGAGACCGTCGACCTCGCCGAGCGTGGCCGGCCGTACCTCGTCACGCAGAAGCTCCAGGCTCTCGCCCGCCCTGTCCTGGTCGGAGCCGCCCACCAGCGGGACGTAGACGAACGCGACGTTCTGCTGGTCGTGCAGCTTGATCTCGACCGGCCCGCGCGAGGCCCCCGAGCTGACCGCCCGCTCACGGAACTCGGCGAGCGCGGCCTTCACCTCGGGCGCGTTGATGTCGTCGGCCGCGACGACCACCTCGGCCGGCTCGGAGCCGCCCGGGAAGGCGTCGTTGACCCGGTTGTACGTCTGCACGATCGGCAGCGAGTCACCGAACTCCTGGTCGAGGGTGAGGTTCTGCGTCTTCATCCCGATCGCGGGAGCGGCCACCGCGAGCAGAGCGCCCGTGGCCACCACGACGGCGAGCACCGGCTTGGCGAGCACCCGCTTCAGTACGGCACTCCAGAACCGGCTCTCCGTACTGCCGCTCGTGCGCCGCCGGCGCAGGAACGGCATGCGGCCCTTCTCGACCCGCTCGCCCAGCAGCGACAGCAGCGCGGGCAGGACGGTGACCGAACCGACCATGGCGACCGCCACGACCATCAGCGAGGCCAGCCCCATCGCCTCGAACTCGGCGAGACCGGTGAACAGCATGCCCGCCATGGCGACACACACCGTGACACCGGAGACGACGATCGCGCGGCCACTGGTCGCCGCGGCGATCCGCAGCGCCGTCCGGGCGTCCCGTCCGGCCGCACGCTCCTCACGCTCACGGCGCAGATAGAACAGGCAGTAGTCGACACCGACGGCCAGGCCGACCAGCAGCATCACCGAGTTCGCGGTGTCGCTCATCGGCTGGAAGTGGCTGACCAGGCCCATCAGCCCCATCGTCGCCATGATCGCGGTGATTGCCAGCGCCACCGGCAGCAGCGCCGCCACCAGCGCGCCGAACGCGATCAGCAGGATGCCGAGGGCGACCGGCACCGCGGAGTACTCGGCCTTCTTGAAGTCGTCGCCGAACGCGTCGTCGAACGTCTTCATCATGCTGGCGCCGCCGATCTCCTCGATCCGCAGCGACTCGTGGTCCTGCTGAGCGTCCGCGACCGCGTTCAGCACCGGTTCGACCCGCTCACCGGCCGTGTCCGAGTCGCCGCGCACATCGAACTGGACCAGCGCGCTGCGCCCGTCCTTCGAGATGGTGTCGCTCTCGTACGGCGAGGTGACGTCCGTGACCTCGCCGGTCTTCTCCACGGCCGCGACGACCGCGTCGACCGCCGCCCTGAACGCGGCGTCCGTGGCCCTCGGACCGCTGTCGTCCTTCGCCTGGATCAGTACGGTCTCACTGGCCGGCTCCTCGATACCGGCGTCCTCGATGATGCGGGCGGCGGTGTGGGTCTCACCCTTGAGCTGATCGCTGTCGCCGACGTCGACCCGGCCCGCGGCGGAACCGAGTCCCATCGCCAGCACGACGAACAGCACCCAGATGCCGACGGCCGCCCAGCGGTGCCGGGCGCTCCAGCCGCCGGCCCGTGCGGCGAGGCCCCGCACCCGTGATTCTCCGTTCCCCATGACGGGCTCGCTCCCTCGTGTTCGGCAGCGACCCCCTGCCGCCACCTGACCTTTCGAAGGTATGGGCCGGATAAGCCCAGCTCGTCGTGCTGTCCGGTGAAGCCGACAGCGCCGGCCTCATCCGATCGGAGTTCACCTCCTCCCCACTGGGGAGGACAGCGGGCCCCTACATGTATCCGGGATGTCGGGGGCGGTGATCAGGGTGTGCGTCACCCCCACGAGGTACACCGGCCGTCCTAGGGTGGGCGGCATGGAGACGAGATACGCGGCGCTGCTGCGCGGGATCAATGTGGCCGGCAGCAGGAAAGTCCCGATGGCCGAACTGCGCACCCTGATGGAAGGCCTCGGCCATCAGGGGGTGCGCACCCATCTGCAGAGCGGGCAGGCGGTGTTCACCTCGGAGCAGGGCGACGAGCGGTCATTGGCCGACGGGTTGGCGGCGGCGATCGAGCGGCACTTCGGCTTCGCCGTGGACGTGATCGTGCGCGACCACGCCTATCTGAGCGCGGTGGTCGAGCAATGCCCTTTCTCAGCCGCCGAGTTGGAGCCCAAGCAGCTCCACGTCACCTACTTCTCGACCCCGGTCGCCCCCGACCGCTTCGTCGAGATCGACCAACAGGCCTACCTGCCCGAGGAGTTCCGCCTCGGCGACCGTGCCCTCTACCTCTACGCCCCCGAAGGTCTCGGCCGGTCCAAACTCGCCGTACACCTCTCCAAGCCCCGCCTCAACAAGGGCGTCATCGCCACCAGCCGCAACTGGAACACCGTACGCAAACTGGCGGAGCTCACCGATGGCTGACACCGGGCGGGGACGGCGCCTCTGCTGCCGGCAGGGCGCGCCGTTCCGCACCCGCTGACCGGTCAGGCGCCCACCGCGGCCAGTACCGGTACCCGTGCCGCGTCGTAGCGGTCCAGCAGGAGCCGGGCCACCTCCGGGGACGGGCCGAGGACGTCCGCGAGGACGTCCGCGTCCGCCGCGCCCCTGGCGATCCGGTCCGGGAGGAAGCCCGGGGCCAGGACGTACGGGGCGACGGCGACGCGTGTGCAGCCGAGCGCGCGGAGTTCGCGTACCGCCTGCTCGGTGCGGGGGAGGGATGCGGAGGCGAACGCAGGCCGCACGGCGCACCAACCGGTGTGCCGCCACTCCCGCGCGATTGCTGCGATCACTGCGATCGCCTCCGGGTCGGAGGACCCCGCCGAGGCCAGGACGACCCCGGTCGAGGACTTGTCGGCGGGCGTGAGGCCTGCCTCGTACAGCCGCCGCTCCAGGGCGGTGAGCAGCAGCGGGGAGGGGCCGAGCACCTCGGCCTGCCGGATCCGCAGCCGCGGGGGTGCCTCCGCCAGGACCGCCGGGATGTCCGCCTTGGCGTGGAAGGCGCGGGTCAGCAGCAGCGGAAGGGCGACCACATCGCGGACGCCCTCCGCGTCCAGGGACTCCAGCACCCCTTTGACGGAGGGGATGTTGAAGTCCAGGAACCCGGTCTCCACGCGCAGCCCGGGCCGCAGCGCCCGCACCCGTCGCACCAGGGCGTGCACGGTCGCGGCGTGCCGCGGATCGCGGCTGCCGTGGGCGACGACGAGAAGTACCGGACGGCGCATGATGCCCTTCAGCTCCCTCAGTGCCTCAGCTCTTCACCAGCAGACCGCGGCTGCGCAGCACCCACCGCTCGAGCGGGCTGAAGATCAGCAGATCGATGGCGATACCGACGGTCAGGATCAGCAGGATGGCCTCGAAGACCATGGCCATGTCGCTGGCGTTGCGGCCGTTCTCCAGCAGCTGGCCGAGGCCCACACCGAGGTCCGGGAACGAGGCGATGATCTCCGCGGCCATCAGCGAACGCCAGGAGAACGCCCAGCCCTGCTTCAGCCCCGCCACATAGCCCGGCAGCGCGGCCGGCAGCACGATGTGCCAGGTGCCCTTCAGCCCCGTCGCGCCCAGCGTCCGCCCGGCGCGCAGGAACAGCGGGGGCACCTGGTCGACGCCCGAGACCAGGCCGTTGGCGATCGAGGGGACCGCGCCGAGCAGGATGACGGCGTACATCATCTGGTTGTTCAGACCCAGCCAGATCACCGCCGGCGGCACCCACGCCACCGACGGCAGCGACTGCAGGCCGGACAGGATCGGCCCGATCGCCGCGCGCACGAACTTCACCCGCGCCACCAGCAGCCCCAGCGGGGTACCGATCAGCAGCGCGAAGAAGAAGCCCAGCAGACCGCGCGACACACTGGTCCAGATGTAGCCGAGCAGGTCGCCCCGCAGCCACGCGTCCCGGACGACGTCCCACACCGCGCCCGGCGAGGGCAGCTTGGTCGGATCGTCGACGATCTTGAAGGAGACCAGGGCCTGCCACACCGCCAGCACCAGCGCGATGGCGATGACCGGCGGCAGGATCTTCTCCACGAAGGTCTGCCGGAACGGCTTGCGGCCGGTCTGCACCGTCTCCAGTGCGTCGAGCCCCGCCTCCAGACCGGCGAGGTCGCCCCCGTCCCGGTCCTTCGCGGTCGTCTCAGTGCTGGCCATGACGGCGGATCTCCCCCCGGAGCTCTTCGGTGATCTCTACGGACAGTTCCGCCACGGCGGTGTCCTCGATACGGCGCGGATGCGGGATGCCGACCGTCCACTCGCGGGCGATCCGCCCCGGACGGGAGGACAACAGCACCACCCGCTGCGCGAGCCGCACCGCCTCGCGCACGTTGTGCGTGACGAACAGGACGGACAGCCGCGTCTCACGCCAGATCCGGGTCAGTTCGTCGTGCAGCACATCCCGCGTGATGGCGTCCAGCGCCGCGAACGGCTCGTCCATCAGCAGCAGCCGGCTGTCCTGGGCGATCGCCCGCGCCAGCGCCACCCGCTGACGCATACCGCCGGACAGCTCGTGCACCCGCTTGCCGTACGCGCCCTTCAGCCGCACGAGCTCGAGCAGCTCCTCGGCCCGCTCACGGCGTTCGTTCTTCTGGACTCCACGCAGCTTCAGGGCGAGTTCGATGTTCTTTCCCGCGGTCAGCCACGGGAACAGGGCATGCTCCTGGAACATCAGGGCCGGCCGGCCGTCCGTGCCGATCGTGCCGGCCGACGGTCGGTCGAGCCCCGCGACCAGGTTGAGCAGCGTGGACTTGCCACAGCCCGAGGCACCCAGGAGGGTGACGAACTCACCGGGCGCGACATCGAGGCTGATGTCGTCCAGCACGAGCTGCTGTCCGGCGGGGCCCGCGAACGACTTCGAGACATGCTCGATCCGGGCGGCGTGCGTGGCCGCCAGGGTGCCGTCGGCGGCCTTGGCGAGGGTCGTGGCCATGGTCGTCACCTCCTGGGAACTCATCGGAATCCGGACTTACTCGACGCCGAGACCGGCGTCGTCGACGACCGGTTCACCGGCGGCCTTGAGAACCTTGTTGAGCAGCGTGAGGTCGTAGATGCCGTCGAGGTCGGGCTGTTCCAGCAGACCGGCCTTCACGGCGTGCTCCGCCTGCGAGTCGAGGGTCGCGGCCAGCGGGTCGTCGATGAACCTGATCGACTTCCACGCCGGGTCGAGCACCTCGGCGGGCAGTGCCTTGCCGGAGTCGGCCTCCAGCTGCTTGTTGGCGACGGCCTTCGCCTCGTCCGGGTTGGCGTTGATCCACCTGTTCGCCTCGACGGACGCCTTCAGTACCGCCTCGACGGCCTTCGGGTGGTCCTTCAGGAACTGCTGGCGCACGATGATGTTCGTGATCACGAACTTCTCGTCCGGCCACAGCGTCGCCTCGTCCAGCAGCACCTTGCCGCCCTGCGCGACCAGCTTCGCGGCGGTCGGCTCCGGCACCCAGGCGCCGTCGACCGACCCGGCCCTGAACGCGTCCGGGGTGACCTTGTTGTCGCTGCGGACGACCGTGACATCGCCCTTGCCGCTCTGCGCGTCGACCTTCCAGCCCTGCTCGGCCACCCAGTTGAGGAACGCCACGTCCTGGGTGTTGCCGAGCTGCGGGGTGGCGATCCGCTTGCCCTTGACGTCCTTCAGGGACGTGATCCTGTCCGGGTTCACCACGAGGCTCACCCCGCCGGACGCCGAACCGGAGATGATGCGCAGGTTCTTGCCGCCGGACTTGGCGTAGCCGTTGACGGACGGCGACGGGCCGATGAAGCCGATGTCGATGGAACCGGAGTTGAGCGCCTCGATCTCCGACGGCCCCGCGTTGAAGACGGCGTACTTCGCCTGAGTGGCGCCGAGTGCCTTCTGGAACAGGCCCTTCTGGTTGCCCACCAGGGCGGTGCCGTGGGTGAGGTTGCCGAAGTAGCCGATCCTGACGGAGTCGAGTCCGTCGATCTTCTTCGCCCCGGCGGCGACCTTCGCGGAGCCGTCGTCCTCGGCCTGGGATCCGTAGCCGCAGGCGGCCAGGGTGAGCAGTGGCAGCGCGGCTATCACCGCGAGGGTACGGCGCAGGGCGGTTGGTGCAGGCACGGGAGGTGGTCCTCTCGGAGGCCCGGCGGTCACGGTCCTGGTCTGATCAGGCCGTGGCCGGGAAGTCGGCAGGTTTTCGTCTACGGCGGTGGGGGGTGAGGGCGCGCATGCGGTGCGCGTACGTCAGCGCACACATCGGTCGACCCCGCCCTGCCCGCTGCCGAGGGTGCCGCTGCCGACGCGGCCGCCCTCCTTCGCGAACTCGGAGTAGAAATCGGGAGAGTTCATGCTCAGAAGTCCCACCCGTCGTCCTCGGCCGCGTCCTTGACGGGCTCCGGTGCGGCGAACGACTCACCGACCATGCCGGCGGTGAGCGTGGTGCCGTCGCTGGGGTCGATCAGGATGAACGAACCGGTGCGCCGCGAGTCCGCGTAGGAGTCGGCGGGCAGCGGCTCGGCGGTACGGATCTTCACCCGGCCGATGTCGTTGGCGTTCAGCGAGCCCGGGTGCGGGTGCAGCGACAGATCGTCCAGCGTCAGCCGGGACGGGATGTCCTTCACGATCGCCTTGACGGTGCGGGTGCCGTGCTTGAGCAGCACCCGGTGCCCGACGGTCAGCGGCTGGTCGGCGACATGGCAGACGGTGGCCTCGACGTCCTGTGTGGTGGCCGGCGCGTCCTTGCTGGGGACGAGGAGGTCGCCGCGGGAGATGTCGATGTCGTCGGCGAGCAGCAGGGTCACCGACTGCGGGGTCCAGGCCGCCTCGACCGGCTCGCCCAGCAGATCGATCCCCGTGACCGTCGTCGTCCGCCCGGACGGCAGCACGGTCACCGGGTCACCCACCCGGAAGGTGCCGGCGGCGATCTGGCCCGCGTAGCCGCGGTAGTCGGGGTGCTCGGCGCTCTGCGGCCGGATCACGTACTGCACGGGCAGCCGGGCGTGGCAGTGCGCCAGGTCGTGGCTGACCGGGACGGTCTCCAGGTGCTCCAGCACGGTCGGCCCGCCGTACCAGTCCATGTGCGCGGACGGCTCCACCACGTTGTCCCCGACCAGTGCGGAGATCGGGATCGCGGTGACCTCGGGGACGCCCAGCTCGGTCGCGTACGCCGTGAACTCCTCGGCGATCCCGGCGAACACCGGCTCCCGGTAGTCGACCAGGTCCATCTTGTTGACGGCGAGGACGACGTGCGGGACACGCAGCAGGGCGGCGATCGCCGCGTGCCGGCGGGTCTGCTCGACGACACCGTTGCGGGCGTCGACCAGGATCACCGTCAGCTCGGCCGTGGAGGCGCCGGTGACCATGTTCCGCGTGTACTGCACATGGCCGGGGGTGTCGGCGAGGATGAACCGGCGCCGGGGCGTGGCGAAGTAGCGGTACGCCACGTCGATGGTGATGCCCTGCTCCCGCTCGGCCCGCAGTCCGTCGGTGAGCAGCGCGAGGTCGGGCGTATCCTGGCCCCGGTTCGCCGACGCCCGCTCCACGGCCTCCAGTTGGTCGGTGAGGACCGACTTGGAGTCGTGCAGCAGCCGGCCCACCAGGGTGGACTTGCCGTCGTCGACGGAACCGGCGGTGGCGAACCGCAGCAGCGTGGTGGCCGCGAGCTCCTCGGTGGTGATGGTGCTCATGTCTAGAAGTACCCCTCGCGCTTGCGGTCTTCCATCGCGGCCTCGGAGAGCTTGTCGTCGGCGCGGGTGGCACCGCGCTCGGTGAGCCGGGAGGCGGCGATCTCGGTGATCACCTTCTCGATGGTGTCGGCGTCGGAGTCCACCGCGCCGGTGCAGGACATGTCGCCCACGGTGCGGTAGCGCACCAGACGCTTCTCGACGCTCTCGCCGTCCTTCGGGCCGCCCCACTCACCGGCGGTCAGCCACATGCCGGAACGGCTGAACACCTCCCGCTCGTGCGCGTAGTAGATCTGCGGGAGTTCGATGCGCTCGCGGGCGATGTACTGCCACACGTCCAGCTCGGTCCAGTTGGACAGCGGGAACACCCGGACGTGCTCACCGGGCGCGTGCCGGCCGTTGTACAGGTTCCACAGCTCGGGCCGCTGACGGCGCGGGTCCCACTGGGAGAACTCGTCGCGCAGGGAGAACACCCGCTCCTTCGCGCGGGCCTTCTCCTCGTCGCGGCGCCCGCCGCCGAACACGGCGTCGAACCGCTCGCTCTGGATCTTCTCGGTGAGCGGCACGGTCTGCAGCGGGTTGCGGGTGCCGTCCGGACGCTCCTTGAGCGCCCCGCGGTCGATGTAGTCCTGCACGGAGGCGACATGCAGCCGCAGCCCGTGCCGCGCGACCGTACGGTCCCGGTAGTCGAGGACCTCGGGGAAGTTGTGCCCGGTGTCCACGTGCAGCAGCGAGAACGGCACCGGCGCGGGCGCGAACGCCTTCAGCGCCAGATGCAGCATGAGGATGGAGTCCTTGCCGCCGGAGAAGAGGATCACCGGCTTCTCGAACTCGCCCGCCACCTCGCGGAAGATGTGCACGGCCTCGGACTCGAGGGCGTCCAGGTGGGAGAGGGCGTACGGGCTGTCCGTGCCCTCCTTCACGGTGGCGACGGTCGTCATGCCAGTCCCCTTTCGCTGAGCGCCGCGTACACGGACGCCGCGGACTCCTGCACGGTCTGGTTCTGGGACTCGATTCGCAGATCGGGAGTCTCGGGCTCCTCGTACGGGTCGTCCACACCGGTCAGCCCGGTGAGTTCACCCGCGGCCTGCTTGGCGTACAGACCCTTCACATCGCGTACGGAGCACACCTCGACCGGGGTCGCCACATGCACCTCGACGTACGGCGTGCCGTTCGCCTCGTGCCGCTTACGGACCGCGTCCCGGCTGTCCGCGTACGGGGCGATGACCGGGACGAGCGCGACGACGCCGTTGCGGGCGAGCAGTTCGGCGACGAAGCCGATGCGCTGCACGTTGGTGTGCCGGTCCTCGCGGCCGAAGCCGAGGCCCGCGGAGAGGAACTCGCGGATCTCGTCGCCGTCGAGCACCTCGACGCGGCTGCCCCGCTCGCGCAGCCGGCCGGCCAGCTCGTGGGCGATGGTGGTCTTGCCCGCACTCGGCAGACCCGTGAGCCAGACGGTGGCTCCGGTCGTCACGTCGTTCTCCTGGATCTCTGTGGTCGTCGTCATGTCAGCCGTGCAGCCCGCACTCGGTCTTGGCGCGGCCCGCCCAGCGTCCGGCGCGGGCGTCCTCGCCCTCCAGCACCCGGCGGGTGCAGGGCGCGCAGCCCACGGAGGCGTAGCCGTCCATCAGCAGCGGGTTGGTGAGGACGCCGTGCTCGTCGACGTACGCCTGCACGTCCTCCTGCGACCACCTGGCGATGGGAGAGATCTTCACCTTGCGCCGCTTCTCGTCCCAGCCGACGACCGGGGTGTTCGCCCGGGTGGGGGACTCGTCGCGGCGCAGGCCGGTCGCCCAGGCCGTATAGCCCTTCAGACCCTCCTCAAGCGGCCGCACCTTGCGCAGCTTGCAGCACAGGTCGGGGTCGCGGTCGTGCAGCTTCGGGCCGTACTCCGCGTCCTGCTCGGCGACCGACTGCCGCGGGGTCAGCGTGATGAGGTTGACGTCCATCACGGCCCCCACGGCGTCCCGGGTGCCGATGGTCTCCGGGAAGTGGTAGCCGGTGTCGAGGAACACGACGTCGACGCCGGGCATGGCGCGGGAGGCGAGGTGGGCGACCACCGCGTCCTCCATCGAGGAGGTCACACAGAACCGCTCGCCGAACGTCTCGGCGGCCCACCGCAGGATCTCCAGGGCGGAGGCGTCCTCCAGGTCCCGGCCCGCCCGCTCGGCCAGCGCCTTCAACTCCTCGGTGGTGCGCCCTTCCTGAACCGCCGTCATGCCCGGTCCCCTCCCGTGTCGGATCGCTCGAGCCCGCGGGCCAGCAGCCCCGTGAACTTCAGCTGAAAGCCCCGATTGCACGCACGGCATTCCCACGTCCCGTGGCCCTGCTCGCCGGGCCGCAGGTCCTCGTCCCCGCAGTAGGGGCAGTAGAACGGCGCCGCGCGCTCGCTCATGACAGGGCCTCCTCGGAAGCCCGCCCGACCCAGGCCGCGAAGCGCTCGCCGTCCTCGCGCTCCTCCTGGAAACGCTGCAGCACCCGCTCGATGTAGTCGGGCAGTTCGTCCGACGTCACCTTCAGACCACGTACCTTGCGCCCGAACGACGGCTCCAGGCCGAGCGCGCCGCCCAGGTGGACCTGGTAGCCGCCGACCTGCTTGCCCTCGTCGTCGGTGACCAGCTGGCCCTTGAGACCGATGTCCGCGGTCTGGATGCGGGCACAGGCGTTCGGGCAGCCGTTGATGTTGATGGTGAGCGGCTCGTCGAAGCCGGGGAGCCGGCGCTCGAGTTCGTCGATCAGGTCGCTGCCGCGTTCCTTGGTCTCGACGATGGCGAGCTTGCAGAACTCGATGCCCGTGCAGGCCATCGTGCCGCGCCGGAACGGGGAGGGGCTGACCCTGAGGTCCAGCGCCTCCAGCCCGTCGACCAGGGAGTCGACCCGGTCCTGCGGAACGTCGAGGACGATCATCTTCTGCTCGACGGTGGTGGAGACCCGGCCCGATCCGTGGTCCTCGGCCAGCGCGGCGACCTTGGTGAGCAGCGAGCCGTCCATCCGGCCGACCCGCGGGGCGAAACCGACGTAGAAGCGGCCGTCCTTCTGCCGGTGCACGCCGATGTGGTCGCGCCAGCGCTGCGCCGGCATCTCGACGGCGGGCCCGTCGATCAGCTTGCGGCCCAGGTACTCGTCCTCCACGACCTGGCGGAACTTCTCCGCGCCCCAGTCGGCGATCAGGAACTTCAGCCGGGCGCGGTTGCGCAGCCGCCGGTAGCCGTAGTCACGGAAGACGGACGTCACGGCCTCCCACACGTCCGGCACGTCCGACTCGGGCACCCAGGCGCCCAGCCGCACACCGAACTTGGGGTTGGTGGACAGACCGCCGCCGACCCACAGGTCGAAGCCGGGCCCGTGCTCGGGGTGGACCACGCCGACGAAGGAGATGTCGTTGATCTCGTGGGCGACGTCGAGCAGCGGGGAGCCGGAGACGGCCGTCTTGTACTTGCGCGGCAGGTTGGAGAAGCGCGGGTCGCCGATGTAGCGGCGGGCGATCTCGTCCAGCGCCGCCGTGCCGTCGATGATCTCGTCCTCGGCGACCCCGGCGACCGGGGAGCCGAGCATGCCGCGCGGGCAGTCGCCGCACGCCTCCGTGGTGGACAGGCCGACGGACTCCAGGCGCTCCCAGATGGCGGGCACGTCCTCGATGCGCACCCAGTGGAACTGGATGTTCTGCCGGTCGGTGATGTCGGCGGTGCCGCGCGCGTACGACTCGGAGACCTCGCCGATCGCCCGCAGCTGCTCGGTGGTGAGCCGGCCGCCGGTGATGCGCACACGCATCATGAAGTACTTGTCCTCGAGCTCCTCCGGCTCCAGCATCCCGGTACGGCCGCCGTCGATGCCCTGGCGGCGCTGGGTGTAGAGGCCCCACCAACGGAAGCGCCCGCGCAGGTCGTTGGGGTCGATGGAGTCGAAGCCGCGCTTGGAGTAGACCGTCTCAATGCGTGTCCGCACATTGAGACCGTCGTCGTCCTTCTTGAACTGCTCGGCGCCGTTGAGCGGGGTCAGGTGCCCCACGGCCCACTGTCCCTCCCCGCGGTGACGGCTCACCTTGCGGCGGGGAGTCGCGGCGGCAGGCTTCTGCGCGGCGGCAGGATTCTGCGGGGTGGCGGCCATGGTTGATATGCCCTTCGGGACAGACGGAAACGTACGGCTCTGACCTGCGCATACGTGCGCACTGAGCTGAGTGCGCGTCATTGCGCGGGGAGGGAGACGAAGAAGGGGATGCCGGGGGTGCTGGGTGCTCTCAGCGCGCCGGACAGATGGCGCTGGACATGCGGCCGAGGTCGACGTGCCGCCGACTCACCAAGGCGATTCCAGTTCCAGACATGACGGAAGCGTGTCATGGCGTTCTGGACACAGTCCAGCATCGTCCGAGATGCGGACACCCTTGTCTCGGAGAACGAGACAAGGGTGTGCTTGGTCACAAGCGCCGCAGGCGCTCTTGTCGCTGCTGGTCAGGCGGGGTAGGCCCCGGCCCAGGGTCCGGGCGCCGGCACCTCGGGCTCGTCCTCGACCTTGGTGTCGAACAGGGCGAAGCCGCGGCGCCGGTAGTTGTCCAGGGCGTGTTCGCCGTCCTTGCTGCAGGTGTGCAGCCACACCCGCGTGGTCGGCTTCGGCCCCGGCAGGCGTTCCGCGATGTCCCAGGCGCGGGCGGTGCCGTAGGACAGCAGATGGCCGCCGATGCGCCGTCCCCGGAAGGCGGGCAGCAGCCCGAAGTAGACGATCTCGACGACCCCGTCCGCCTGGGCCTCCAGCTCCATGTACCCGGCCGGCGTCCCGCGGTCGTAGGCGACCCAGGTCTCCACCTCGGGCCGGTCCAGATGCTCCAGCCACCGCGCGTATGTCCAGCCCAGCCGGTCGGTCCAGCGGATGTCCCCGCCGACCGAGGCGTACAGGAACCGGCTGAACTCGGGGGAGGGCACCTCGGAGCGGACGACCCGCACGTCCCCGTCGGGCACGGTGGCCGGACGGAGGTCGGTGGGCGCGGTCTGCTCCAGGGACCAGGTGGTCACGGAGATGGTCGTCATGCCGGAAAGGGAACCATCCGGTACGAGCTTCTGTCGAACGCCTGTCTACCGGTCGAGGGACCGGTCCACCGAGACGAGCGGCAGCGTGAACAGCATCCGGCCGGACTGGGACCACACCTCGCCGGTCTCCCGCCAGTACGACATCGCGGCCGGCGGTCCGCTCCAGCAGCGGTGCGTCTCGTCCGCGCCGCACCGGGTGGGACGGGCACCGTCCGAGTCCTGCCGCCACAGCGTGCCGCGCTCCTCCGGCGTCCCGGTCATCCGGCCCAGATACCAGCCCGACCCGTACGACAGTACGCCGCGCACCCCGGTCAGCTCCGTCTCGTACACCCCGACCGGATCGGTGTCGAGCAGTCCCGCCCGCTGCGGCTCGCCGGTGAAGTCGTACCGCCACAGCCGGGTCGGCCCGTTCTCGTCCGCGGGCATCGCCTCGTACGCGACCAGGCTGTGGGGCGCGGTGCTGCGGTCCAGGGAGATCCCGCCGGGCCGGGGCGCCCCCGCCCCGTTCGTCCGGTAGGAGGCGACGGCCGGCAGTACGTACTTCGCCGCACCGGCCGCCGACCAGCCGCCGGGCACCCGGCCGACCTTCGTCCCGTCCGCCGTCACCCGCTGGAACCGGTCCACGTCGTACACATACAGCGCGCTGTCGTCCGCCGGACCGGCGGTGACCAGCAGCTTGTCCTGGTACCAGACCATGCCGGACACAGTGGAGCCGAGACCGCGGTAGTCACGGCCGCCGTCCACCGGAACGGCCAGCAGGGCCCATGTGTAGCGGAGGTCGTCCGGATCGGCGGCGTCCACGAAGGCGACGCGGGCGAGCCCGTCCTCGGCCGGAGTGCCGGTGCTGCGGCTCCAGCCCGAGAGGACCACCCGGTTCTCGCCCCAGCGGCCGTCGTCGTCCGCGTCCCCGGACGTGGTGACCGCGCCGGACCGCCAGCCGTCGGTGTCCGCGCCGGGCCAGCAGTAGGCGTGCGTCGCGGCGGGTTCGACCGGCAGGGCCCGCCGGTCGTCGTCCGTACAGTCCTCCGCCCCGCCGAGTGAACCGTCGGGATCGGCGAGCAGGGAGGCGACCCCCACCGGTTTGCCCATTCCCTTGGACAGCCGGTCGAGCGCGTCGCCCGGCACCGGGTGCTCGGTCAGCCGCAGCGGCGCGGTCGCGGTGGACGCGGTGAGCGGCTTCAGCGCCCCCGGGTCGTCGGCGTCGGTGGCCTGGGAGGCGCTGATCATGGTGGCCGCCGCCGTCAGCGCGAGGGCGGTTCCGGCCAGCGTGGCCCGCAGCGCCCTGCCCCGCCTGCGCCGGCGGTGTCTGCCGCGATGCTTCATGATGCCCTCCCGAGACGAGTCAACTGCGTCCGTTGGTCCGAGCGTTGACCGTGGAGCAGTTGGGGTGACCCGTACCCGGATGCTACGGCAGCCGACCCGCCCTGAAGAGGAAGACCCTGCAAATATGCGAAACAGCGACCTCCGGAGCGTGCCTCCGGGTACGTCTGTACGACTCCGGGCGGCCTTGACGGACGCCGGTCAGCAGCCCCGTACCGGCTGCCGCCGGGGACGCAGGAACGGTGCCGTGGAGTACGGGAACAGGTCGTGGGGGTCGTCCGGAAGCAGGAGTTCCACTTCGGCGGTCTCCGTGAACCGGTAGGGGCGGTGATCCAGGAGTGCGCCCAGATAGCGGCGTACGCGGGACAGTTCCGCGCGGACCGTCACCGTACGGGCCGGGTCGCCGAACACGTCCCCGGCCAGGTCCGCGGCGCTGCGCCCCGCGCGGTGCACGGCCAGCAGATACAGCAACTCGGCGTGCCGGGGGCTCAGTTCCCTGGTCCAGGAGCCCGCCCCGCCGGACGCCGTCACCGACCAGCGGCGGGACGCCCTGAGGTCCAGCCCGATCCGGGTCGCGGCACGTGTCACCGGCCCGTCGGCCGCCCGCACCAGCCAGCCCCCGGCCAGCGGCTCCAGCGAGCAGCGGCCCAGCGCCGGCAGCCACCGCATCCCCGCCGACACCGACGCGGGCAGCGTCAGCCGCTCCGTGTACGGCATCCCGGTCACCGCCGCCGTCCACCCCTGCCGGTCCACCACCAGCGCCCGCCCGCCGGTCCTGGCCAGCACCGGCGCCGCCACCGCGCGCAGCCGCTCCAGGGACCGTACGTGCGTCTCCCGCAGCCGCGCCTCGGCGAGCTTGGCCACCGAGTCGACCCACGCCAGTGTGGCCGGGTGCATCGTCTCCAGCGGGCCGCTCACATCGACCACGCCGATCAGCCGCCCGTCCCGCGGATCCCTGATCGGCGCCCCGGCGCACGTCCACGCGGCGTGCGACCGTACGAAGTGCTCGGCCGCGAACACCTGTACGGGCCGGCCCGTCACCGCCGGGGTGCCCACCCCGTTGGTGCCGACCACCTCCTCACGCCAGTCGGCGCCGACCTCGAAGCCGATGCCGTCGGCCTTGCGCAGCACCGGTGCGCTGCCCTCCCGCCACAGCAGCCGGCCGTCCTCGTCGGCCACCACCATGATGTGGTGGGCGACGTCCGCGACGGACAGCAGGCCCTCGCGCAGTATCGGCAGCACATGCCGCAGCGCCGACGACTCGCGTCGCCGCTGCACCTCCTCGTGGGTGAGCAGTCCGCTGCGGACGCCGTGGTCCGGGTCCACGCCGCCTCGCAGCATCCGCTGCCAGGACTGACCGATCACCGGGCGGGGCGCCACCGGGGTGCGCTGCCCGGCGAGCGCGGCGGAGCGGACCTCGTCGAGCACCCGCGCCGCGCGCGTGGTGTCCACGGCGGTCAGATGCGGCACGTCCATCGGCGAGAGCGCCACCGGTCCTCCCGGGAGAAAGCTGTCGGAGCCATACTGCCGTCTGCCCACGGCGTTGGGGCTCAGTACGGGGCGGTGCCGGGAAGTTGCAACCCCTTGCAACTCTGGATCGGTGCGGGCGGGTGTTTGAAGATTGAGTTACGCGGGGGTGGTGCCGTGTCGGCGCAGCACCACCCCCGCGGTTTGTTTTTTGGGGCGCGGTGCGGGGTGCGGCTTTGGGTGCGTCGGCGGCTGCCGGCCGTCGGTGGCTGGTCGCGCAGTTCCCCGCGCCCCTGATGAGGGGGTGGGTGTGGGCCTGTGTTGGAGGGCTCGCCCCCTCCTCTGCCACCGTGCGCGGTTCCCCGCGCCCCTGCGGGGGTGGGTGTGGCCGTGTGTGGGAGGGGTCGGCCCTTCCTTTGCCGCCGTGCGCGGTTTCTTGTGTACCTAGGCGGTCGGGTGGGCTCTGGTGACCAGGGACTTCAGGTTCAGGGTGTGGGGGAGGGTGCCGAAGGTCGTGCCCGCGTCGGGGGAGAGGCGGGAGGCACAGAAGGTGTCGGCCACCTCGGGTGGGGCGTGGCGGACCAGTAGGGAGGCCTGGAGGATCAGGGTCAGGCGTTCGGCCAGGCGGCGGGCCCGGCCCTCCACGGCGTCCAGGTCGGCCAGGTCCGTCAGGAGGTTCTTGATCGCCGCGTCCAGGCGGTGATCCGCGCCGCGCGCCCGGCCGACCTCCCGGAGATAGGCGTCCAGGGCCGCCGGCTCCCGGCGCAGGGCCCGGAGCACATCCAGCGCCTGGACGTTTCCCGCGCCCTCCCAGATGGAGTTCAGCGGGGACTCCCGTACCAGCCGGGGCATCCCCGACTCCTCGACGTACCCGTTGCCGCCCAGGCACTCCGCCGCCTCCACCGCGAGCGGGGCGCACCGCTTGGTCACCCAGTACTTCGCCGCCGGCACGGCGATCCGCAGCAGCGCCCGCTCGCCCTCGCCGCCGTCGTCGTACGCCGCCGCCAGCCGCAGTGCCAGCGTGGTGGCCGCCTCCGACTCGAGCGCCAGATCGGCCAGTACGTTCCGCATCAGCGGCTTGTCGACGAGCTTCCCGCCGAACGCCTCCCGGTACGAGCTGTGGTGCACCGCCTGCGCCACGGCCTGCCGCATCAGCCCCGCCGAGCCCAGCACACAGTCCAGCCGGGTCGCCGCCACCATCCCGATGATGGCGGACACCCCGCGCCCTTCCTCCCCGACCCGGCGCGCCCACGTCCCGGCGAACTCGACCTCGGCGGAGGCGTTGGACCGGTTGCCCAGCTTGTCCTTGAGCCGCTGGATCAGGAACACGTTGCGCGTGCCGTCCTCCAGCACGCGCGGCACCAGGAAACACGTCAGGCCCCCGGGCGCCTGCGCCAGCACCAGGAAGGCGTCGGACATCGGCGCGGAGCAGAACCACTTGTGCCCGGTCAGCTCGTACGCGCCGTCCTCCGCCAGCGGCCGCGCCGCCGTCGTGTTCGCCCGTACGTCGCTGCCGCCCTGCTTCTCCGTCATGCCCATCCCGAACAGGGCACCGGGCTTCTGCCCGGCCGGCCGCAGCGCACGGTCGTAGACCATCGACGTCAGCCGGGGCTCCCACTCCGCGGCCAGCGCCGGATCGGTACGCAGCGCGGGGACCGCCGCGTGGGTCATCGACAGCGGACAGCAGTTGCCCGCCTCGACCTGCGTCCACACCAGGAACGCCGCCGCCCGCCGCACATGCCCGCCCGGCCGGTCCCAGGCCGCCGTCAGCCCCGCCGAGACGCCCTTGCCGAGCAGTCGGTGCCAGGACGGATGGAAGTCGACCTCGTCGATCCGGTGACCGTAGCGGTCGTGGGTGCGCAGCGCCGGGGGATTCCCGTTGGCCAGCACCCCCCACTCCTGCACCTGCGCGGACCCGGCGGTCAGACCCAGCCCCGAGAGTTCGGAGAGGCCCTCGTCCAGCACGTCCGGGTCCAGATGCCGCTCGACCGCCTCCACCAGAACCCGGTCGGCGCGGAAGACGTCGTACTGCACCAGTGGGGGAGCCTGATTGGTCACGGTGTGCGTGGTGCCTGCCATGTCCACGAACGTACCCCGCCGTACGCCGGCCTCACCCGTCGATCCGGCCTGTGGGTGAGTGCCACCTGCTACGACGGATACCTTTAGGTCGTGCAGCCAGCAAGTGAATCCCCCGACGAGCCCTCCGGCCGCCTCCACCGCGCCCGGGCCCTGTACCGGAACGTCTCCAAGCGCAGGACCGCCTGGCTGCTGCTGAAAGACACCGTCAACTCGTGCATGGAGTACCGCATCCTGGGTCTGGCGGCCGAGGCGGCGTTCTTCACGCTGCTGTCGGTGCCCCCGCTGCTGCTCAGCATGATCGGCCTGCTCGGCTACGTCGACGCCTGGACCGGCGCCGACACCATCCAGAGCCTGCAGCGCAACCTCCTGGACGCCTCGCAGACGGTGCTGTCCGACCGGGGCGTGACGGAGATCGCGGAGCCGATCCTGCGGGACGTCACCAAAGGGGGCAGACCCGATGTGATCTCCCTCGGCTTCCTGATCGCCGTGTGGTCGGGCTCCCGCGCGGTGAACGTCTTCATCGAGACCATCACCGTCATGTACGGCCTCGACGGCGTCCGGGGCATCGTCAAGACGCGGCTGCTGGCGTTCCTGCTGTTCATCGTGGCGCTGGTGATCGGCTCGATCGCGCTGCCGCTGATGGTGGCGGGGCCGGACGCGGTGGTCCGGGTGGTGCCGTGGTCGACGACGCTCGTGCAGATTCTGTACTGGCCGGTCGTGATCGTGCTGTCGGTCGCGTTCCTGACGACGCTGTACCACGTGTCAGTGCCGGTGCGGTCGCCGTGGATCGAGGACGTTCCCGGTGCGCTGGTGGCGCTCGCGATGTGGGTGCTGGGCAGTTTCCTCCTGCGGCTGTATCTGACGAACACGGTCGAGGGGCCGACGATCTACGGCTCGCTCGCGGCGCCGGTCGCCGTGCTGCTGTGGATCGGTGTGTCGGCGTTCGCCGTGCTGGTGGGGGCGGCGGTGAACGCGGCGATCGACCGGGTGTGGCCGGCCGCTGCGACGGCTGCGGCGCGGGAGGCGAACGAGCGCTTGCGGCAGGCGCAGGTGGCGGAGTACGTGGCCCGCACCTCCGCGGCCGGTGAGGCCGATCCCGATATGCCGTCGGAGTTTCCGGAACGGTGGTCCCGCTTCCTCCCTCCGGAGGACGTCACGGCACGCCTGCGCACCCACACGAAGTCCCCGCACCCGCGGAACGGGGAGGGGCCGAAGGAGGAGGGGAAGTAAGTCAGCCTCTCCGGCGTTTGAGGAGCGGGGGCCCGGGGGCAGCGCCACCGGGGGACGGGGACGGGGACGGGAAGGGGCGGCGGGGGCGAATGAACACCCCCCGACGTACCCTGGCCCCGTGTACACCGAGCGGCCCTCACGACTGCCGGGCGCGGTCGTATGGACCAACACCCCCGCCGACGGCGGCAGCACCCGCGTACTCCCGGACGGCTGCATGGACCTCCTATGGACCGAAGGTCACCTCCTGGTGGCCGGCCCCGACACCCACGCCCACCTCACCGAAGCCACCCCCCGTACATGGGCCGGCATCCGCTTCCACCCCGGCACCGCCCCCGCCCTCCTCGGCATCCCCGCCCACGAACTACGCGACCGCCGGGTCCCCCTGGCCGACCTCTGGCCACAGACGGCCGTACGCCACCTCACCGCCCGGGTGAGCGCCGCACACGACCCCGCCCAAGCCCTGGAGAACCTCGCCCTGCACCGAGCGGCGGAAACACCCCCACCCGACCCCCTGCTCGCCCATCTCGTGGCAGCCCTCGACGCGGGCCGCCCCGTCGCGGTGACCGCCGACGACCTCAACCTCAGCCCCCGCCAACTCCACCGCCGCTCCCTCACCGCCTTCGGCTACGGCCCCAAGACACTCGCCCGTATCCTCCGCATGCGCCGCGCCCTCACCCTCGCCCGCGCGGGCGTCCCGTTCGCGGAAACGGCCACCAGGACCGGCTACGCGGACCAGGCCCACCTTTCCCGCGACATCCGGGACCTGACGGGCCTGCCCCTGACCGCCCTACTGACCAGCGGCTAGCGGCGCGAACAGATCCACCCCGTTCCCGTCCGGGTCCAGGAGCACCGCATACCGCTGTCCCCACACCGCGTCCCACGGCTTGAGCTCGAACCCGCTCCCCGCGCCGGTCAGCTCCGCGAACAGCGAGTCGACCTCCCCGGGGCTGTCACACCGCAGCGCCAGTGACGTCCGGCCCCCGCCCGACGGCGGTTCCCAGGACGGGTGGAAGGACCGGACCACCTCCTCCGTGTCGAGCAACAGCCGCAGCCCGCCCGGCAGTTCGGCTTCCACGTGTCCTTCCGTCTCGGCCCCTTCCGGGATGGCGAACCCGAGTCGCCGGTAGAACCGGACAGCGGCGGTCATGTCGGAGACGACCAGCCCGATGGCATCGAATCGTGCACTCATACGGCCACCGTAGGGCCGGGCCCCTACGCCGGTCTTGAAGGAATCGGACACGCGAGCTCGGACCGGACCAGCTCGAGCAGCCGGCCGGTCCAGTTGCGGCCCCGGCCACCGCGGTCGCCCCAGAACGCCGAGTCGGAGTCGTCGTAGACGATCGTCGCGTCCCCGGTGTCGAGCAGGGCCCGGGCCGGCGACGGATGCCGGGTGAACTTGGCGCGCAGCAGCGACGCCATGACGGCGGTCCGCCGTCGCTCCCAGTCCTCGCTCCGCTCGGCGCCTGCGGCCAGGTTCCGGGCATGGAACGTGTTGTCGGCGCCCGCGATCTCCTCCCGCAGCGCGGGGTCGGCGACGGAGAGCGCCCAGTAGGCGTGGGCGACGGTCGGGTAGGTGACGCCGTCGGCCTCGACGGGCGCCGGGTACTCGTTGCGCAGTGCCCGCGTGCCCGGATCGTCGGACGGCTTGAGCGGGTAGCTCTCGTAGAGGTGGATCGCGGGGGCGACGCCGGTCGCCGGACCGTCGGCCGGGACGCGCGAAGGCGCCTTCGCCCTCCACTCGGCCCGCTCCTCGAAGTAGGAGAGCGCCCAGTCGTAGTCCTCCTGCGTGATCTCCTCGTCCGGACGGCGGTCGGCGGCCCCGCCGGGACCGGTCACCAGGACCTGCAACGGCCAGTCCTTGTGGTCCATGTCGCCCAGCGCGTAGTGCCGCTGGGTCTCGGGAATGGCGAAGTACGCCTCGCGGGCCGTCTCCCGGTTCTCCTCGGTGCGGTCGGCCAGGAACACGTCGACCGCCGCGAGACAGCGGTCCGTGGAGTCCGGACGCCTGTTGAGCTGGTCGATCGTGTCCCGTATCTCGGCGACCAGGAACTCGGGGGTGAGCCAGGTCCGCGGTTCGGTGAACTTCCACTGGGCCAGTGCGAAGGCGGACGCCCGTGCGCCGTCCGGGAGTTCGGTCGCGACCCAGCCGCTGCGCAGCTTCTCCTCGAACTCCTCCAGGGTGACCAGTCCCCAGCAGTCGATGAGCCCGTCCGCGTAGATGAACAGGTCGGTGAGGTGGTAGTCGCCGTTGCGGATGAAGGCGTGCCGCCAGGTTCCGGGGACGCGTATGCCGTCCGCCATGCGAGAGGTGATCCGGTTGCCGATCATCCGTACATTCTGGAGGACCGGCCCGCCTGCCCGGCATCGGGTTTCCGGCGCCCGCCGCATAGGCTCGGCCCCATGTCCGCTACCGCGCTTCTCGTGTACACCCGCACCACCGCCTACCGCCACGACTCCATCCCCGCCGCGGTCGCCGCCCTGCGTACCCTCGGTGACTTCACCGTCGACGCCACCGAGGACCCGGCCGCCTTCGAGGCACCGCTCGACGCGTACGCCGGCGTCGTCTTCCTCTCCACCAGCGGCGAGGTCCTCACCCCGGCGGGACGGGAACGGCTCGCGGCGTACGTCGAGTCGGGCGGCGGATTCGTGGGCGTACACGCGGCCGCCTGCACCGAGTACGACTGGCCGTACTACGGCGAACTCCTCGGCGCCCGCTTCGACAAGCACCCCGCCTTCCAGCCGGGCCGCGTCCTGACCGAGGACCACGATCACCCGGCGACCGGACACCTGCCCGCCGTCTGGGAGTTCACCGACGAGTGGTACGACTTCCGCACCAACCCACGTGCGTCGGTACGGGTGTTGGTCTCCGTCGACGAGACGTCGTACGAGGGCGGCGGCATGGGCGCCGACCACCCGCTCGCCTGGTGCAGGGAGCAGGGCGAGGGCCGTGTCTTCTACACCGCCCTCGGCCATGCCGCCGAGGCCTACGACGACCCGGACTTCCGCGCCCATCTGCTCGGCGGCATCACCTGGGCCACCACCGTCCGTTGATCACTCCTTGCAGGAGGAGTACGTGTTCACGTCCTGCGGCTCGGGACGGAAGCGGTTCTCCCAGTCACCGGGGTAGGCGGCGACCAGGGCGGGCAGCTGGGCCTTCACATCGCTGGCCCACTCGTCGGTGATGTAGCGGCGCAGGGCGTCCCGCAGCTTGTCGCAGTCGCCCCGGCGGCCCTCCGGCAGCGCGATGCCGTACCGGTTGATGCTGCCGAACGACACGTCGGGCACGACCTTGACGGGCGTGGGGCTGTTCTTCTGCTGTTCCACATAACCGTGGAGCAGCGCCTCATCGGTGAACACGGCGTCGACATCGCCCTGTTGGACCTTGCGCACACACGTCGAGTAGTCGCTCTCGGTGTGTCGGGTCGCGCCGCCGGGCAGTGCGGCACGGAGCGCCGTCGAGCCCTCGACCGTACAGATCACCTTGTCCCCGACGTCCTTCTCGGTCGTGATGCCGTCGTAGTCCGCGCGGACCAGGAACGCCTGCTTGGTGACGAAGTACGGTCCCACGAAGTCCACTTGCCTGTCCCGCGACGGGGTGATCGAGTAGGTGCCGATGACCAGCGCCGACGACTTCTCGACGAGCTCCTGCTCGCGTTTGGCGGACACCACGTCGTGCCATCTCGGAGTGAAGCCGAGCCGCTTGCCGAGATAGGCGGCCAGGTCCGGCTCGAAACCGCGGTCGGTGTGCTCGCTGTGCAGGTTGAACCCCGGCTGGTCGGTCTTGCCGCCGATGTAGACGGTGCCGGTGAGGGAGGACTCCTGGTCCGCCCCGTCCGCCGTCCACCCGCAGGCCGCGACGGTGAACAGCAGGGCGGCGGCCGCCGTGAGCCGCGCGCACCGGTGACCGGGGGAGCGGAGGGAGTGCGGGCGGCGCGGGGCGTGCGTCTTGGCTGTCACTGGCTCTTTTCCTAGTCATCCAGGTACGCGGAGGCGACGGACAGGTCCACTTCGCAGCCCTGCTCGGCGTCGAGCAGGACGGTCAGTTCGACCTCGGTCACCCCACGCCCCAGGGTGAAGGCGAACTCCGTGCCGGGGGCGCCCGTCCGCACCTGGTCCTTCCCGGCGCCGGCCGAGGAGGTCACGGTCAGCTCGGTGCCGGGCACGCACACCGGGGCGGCGGGGTCGTGCGGGGTGACGTCGAAGGTGATGGTGAGCCGGGGCTTCGGGTCGTCGGTGTGCAGGGAGGCGTGGACGGTGTCGTCGTGCACCAGGGGAGCGGCGGTGTCGAGCTCGACGCGGCTCGCCACATCCACGGGGCGGCTGTCCAGGAACGCCCAGGTGCCCCAGGCCGGCAGTCCCACGGCCAGGACGGCCAGCGGAATCACCATGAGGACGAACGGCGGCCACAGTGGTGCCTGCCCGTCGGGGCCCCGGCGTCCGATCAGCGGCAGCATCGCGGCGGCGAACGCCAGCAGAGCCGCGGCCGTCACCCCGACCAGAGTGGCGTCCCCGCCGAGCGTCAGCCAGACGGCACCCGCTCCGAGAACGGTCACGAGGTCGGCCAGCAGCAGGAAGGTGATCACCCACGCACCCGCGGCGGCGTCGCGGACCCGCAGCGCCGCACGCCGCGGCCACGAGGGACGAGGACCGTCGTCGCCCGGGGGATCGGCGCCCGTCGAGGGACTCACTGTGGCGCTCGACACGTCGTTGGTCACGCGCGCAGCTTAGGGGCGCACAAGGTGACATACCGGGGAGTGTCACCCGTGCGGTTGACTACCGTACGAACTGATCCTTAACGGCGCTTCGTTGTGCTATCGCACCTCCCCTGGAGGACGGGACACGTCCCGGGGCGGTGCCGTGCTGGCACGTGCCACGAGCCGGGTGGACAGCTCGGTGCGGGTGCTCTCCGGGCGGTGGCCGTCCATCATGCGCAGTAGCAGCCGCAGGGCCGTCGCCGCCATCTCGGAGAGCGGCTGGCGGACCGTGGTGAGGGCCGGGGTGAGCCAGCGGGCCTCGGGCAGATCGCCGAAGCCGACGACGCTCATGTCGTCCGGAACGCGCAACTTCCGCTCGGCCAGGGCCTCGTAGACACCGAGTGCCATCCGGTCCGAGCCGGCGAAGACGGCCGTGGGCGGCTCCGGCAGCTCTAGGAGTTCGCGCATCCGGCGGCCGGCCGCACTTTCACCGGCCCCGGCGTGCCGGACGTACTCCGGCCGGTGCCGTACGCCCGCCGCCGCCAGCGCCGACCGGTAGCCGGCGATCCGGGCGTCGGCGCACAGCGAGTGCCGGTGCCCGGCCACGACCGCGACGCGCTCGTGGCCGAGGGCCAGCAGATGCTCGGTCGCCGTCACCCCGCCCTGCCAGTTCGCCGCGCCCACCGAGACGACGCCCGCGGGCGGTTC
Source organism: Streptomyces sp. NPDC048584 (assembly GCF_043199595.1). Classification (NCBI taxonomy): domain Bacteria; kingdom Bacillati; phylum Actinomycetota; class Actinomycetes; order Kitasatosporales; family Streptomycetaceae; genus Streptomyces; species Streptomyces sp. NPDC048584. Next base: position 635,650 of record NZ_JBICWF010000001.1, on the reverse strand, counting down.
GAGCACCGGGTCGATCATCACGAAGGGGATGCGGTGCTGCCGCAGCCAGGCGTACTGGGGATCGCTCAGCTCGGCGAGGTGGAACAGCACCCCCCACGACCCCCGCAGCACGAGCTTGTCCAGCCAGCCCCGCCCCGAGGCCTCCGGCCGGTCCCGCGTCAGGGCCGCCGAGACGACGAGCTCGAGCCCCGCGTCGTGCGCCGCGTCCTCCGCGCCGTGCAGCACCGAGCCCGCCCCGGAGGTCTCCAGCGAGCGCACGACGAGGTCCACCAGGCGCGGCGCCCTCCCGCCGTCGAACCGCGGTCTCCTGATGTAGCCGAGCCGGTCGAGTGCCTCGGTGACACGGCGGCGGGTCTCCGGGGCCACGTCCTCACGGCCGTTGACCACCTTGGACGCGGTCGGCACGGACACCCCCGCTTCCCGGGCCACCACCGCCAGCGTCGGCCCGGCCGTCACGCCGGCACTCCCCGCACTCCCCGCACTCCCCGCACTCCCCGCACGGACCATCGAGCACCCACCTCTCCGGATAGAAAGCGCTTCCTACTGTAGGTCCGGCACCCCTTCGCGGGAAGAACTCTCACGCGTACCCAGGAATACCGACGGGCTCCGTGGCGCTCTTGTGTCACCGGCGGGTCAGGCCGGTGCGTGACGCGGCGCGGCGCGGTGAAGGGCTGGTGGGCACATGACGGCAGACCGAGCGAACCCCCTGATCAGAACCCCGTACGGGGCGGTGCGCGGCCGCTGGGAACGAGAGGTGGCCGTCTTCCGGGGTATCCCCTACGCGGCACCCCCCTTCGGCGCGAACCGCTTCCGCCCACCGCTCCCGCCGACGCCCTGGGAGGGCGTACGCGAGGCCGCCGCGTTCGGCCCCACGGCCCCGAAGCCCCCGTACTCCGAGGCCTTCGCGCAGTACCTCGCCGACCCGGCCGTCCCCGGCGACGACTGTCTCAACCTCAACGTCTGGACCCCGGACCCCGCCCCCGGCGCCCGTCTCCCCGTCCTCGTGTGGCTGCACGGAGGCGCCCTGACCAGGGGTTCCTCGGGGGTCCCCGTCTACGACGGCAGCACCTTCGCCCGTGACGGCGTGGTGTTCGTGTCCGTGAACTACCGTCTCGGCGTCGAGGGCTACGGCCTCTTCCCGGACGCCCCCGCCAACCCCGGCCTGCGCGACCAGCTCGCCGCGCTCCGCTGGGTCCACGAGTCGATCGGGGCCTTCGGCGGCGACCCGGACCGCGTCACCCTCGGCGGCCAGTCCGCGGGAGCGATCAGCGCGGGCGCGCTCGTCGCCGCCCCGCAGACGCGGGGACTGGTCCGGCGGGCGGTCCTGCAGAGCGGCGCGCCGGAGACCACCGACCGCGACAAGGTACGGCGCGTGGTGCGCCGTATGGCGGGCCGGCTGAGGATCCCCGCAACCGCCGAGGCGTTCGCCGCCGCCGACCGTGACCAACTCCTGCGCGTCCAGGCCGATATCGGGCGCCTCAGCAGCCCGATCCTCGGCGGTCCGGCGTTCGGCGTCGTCGTCGACGGTGATCTGGTCCCGCGCGACCCGCTGGACGCCCTGATCGACGGCGCGGCCCCCGGCGTCGACCTGCTGACCGGCTGGACCCGCGACGAGTACCGCCTCTGGCTCGTCCCCGGCGGCCTGGTCGAACGCGTCGACCGCCTCGGCGCGGTCGCCCTCGCCGGCGCGATGGCCCGCTGCCGCTGCGGCAGCGAAGTCCCGCGCGGATACCGTGCGTTGAACCCCGACGCCGGCACCGCCGAACTCGTCGGCCAGCTCGTCACCGACCACCTGCTCCGCAATCCGCTGCACCGCCTCGCCGACGGCCGCCGGGACCCGTCGTACGTCTACGAGTTCGCCTGGCCCTCCCGCCGCCCCGGCATGGGCGCCTGCCACGCGCTGGAACTCGGCTTCGTCTTCGACAGCGGCGACGAGCCCGACGCCCGCAAACTCGCGGGCGAGGGCGCCCCGCAGGACCTGGCCGACGCGATGCACGGAGCGTGGGTACGCTTCGTCACCGACGGCGCGCCGGGCTGGGACCGCTGGGGCCCCCACCACCCGGTGCAGATCTACGGCGACGGAGCCCCGCACGTCGAACTCGGCCCCCGGGACCGGGAACTGGCGTTGTGGACCACACCCACCGCCTCGGACACGGCCCCCGAACTCCGCTCGGTGGTAGGCCGCTTGCGCCGCGGCGGCGCACTGCGCCGGCACTGAGCGCCAGGTCCTGTCGTCACATTCCCGGCGTCCGCCCGTGGGGCGGGCCGGCCGCGCGGCGTCAGGTGCGTGTTCCGGAGGTCCCCCCGGCCGAAGGCTGGGGCAGTGCCTCGTACCGGATGCTCAGGGCCCGGTGCGGCGAGTCGGGGCACCCCGCGCCCTTGAGGCAGCGGGGGAGCGCGCATGGCGTCGCGCGGCAGGCGGGAATGTGACGACAGGGCCTAGGAGTTCTGCCGGCTCACCATCTCGTTGATCCAGACGGGTGCGAACGGGGACGTGCAGCCGGGGGAGGTCGGATAGTCCTTGAGGACCTCCAGCCGCTCGCCGATGCCGAGCGCGCGGGCACGGAGTTCGGGGTGCTCGATCCCGATCTGGGCGAGGCAGTGGTTCATCGCCCACTGCAGCCGGTCCGGGGCGCCCTTCATCCCGGCCTCGATGATGTCGAGCAGCCGCTCCAGGTCGAGCCCTTCGGGCCGCTTGGCGACCCGTTCGGTGGTCAGCGCCCACCCGGCACTCGCGACCACCGGATCCGGATCGGCGAACCAGGCCGTGCGCAGCTCCTCCGCGTGCGGGCTCTTCTTCACCACGTAGCCGACGAGCCAGTCGTGCACCTTGGGAGTGCGCGCCTCGCGCAGCATGGCGTCCAGCTCGTCGCGTTCGAAGGCCTTCGGCCGGCAGATCAGCAGCGCGAGCAGCCTGGCCGCGCCGTCGCCCGTCCGCCACAGCTCGCCCGCCAGCTCCTGCTGCGTCTTGAGCCGCTTCGCGATCGCGCGCAGTTTGCCGAGGTTCACACCGTGATCGTCACCGTGCTTCTCGTTCACCGCGCGGATCCTCGGGTCCTCCAGCGCGGCCAGCTCGGCCATCACCTCGGCCGCCGTCGTCGTGGCCACCACGGCCTCCCTTCGCTCACCTGAGGCCCCAGCGTAGACACCCCGCGGGTGGGCCGCTCCCAGAGCTCAGGCTCGGTCCTTCGGACCGCACGAGAACGGACCCGGCCGGGCCCAAGGCTCCGTACGGCCCGGCCGGGTTCGCCTACCGGTTCGTGGGCCGCATGGCGCCGTCGTACACGGTGCGGTAGTCCGGGACGACGATCCGTGACGCCGGAGACGCCTTCCGGACCTGGGTGAGGAAGGCGTCGAGGTCCATCGCCGGGTCGATGACCGGGGACCCCTTCAACGGCAGCTCGAAGTTGTCCCAGTGGACGGGGACGACCACATCGGGAGCGTCCAGGGCGCTCAGCAGCCGGGACACGTAGTCGTGGGTGGTGCTGGTGGCGGTGGGTACGGCGACCATCGCGAGGTCGGGGCGCAGTCCCCGCACGGCCCGCTCGGAGAAGTCGCTGGCCCCCATCAGGAACGCCGACGGGCCGTGCTTTCCGGCCGTGACCCGGAAGGCCAGGGTGTCGCCCTCGGGAAGGTCCGAGATGGTGCTGGGAACCTTCGCCGGCGGGGCGTTCAGCGTGCCCGGGGCGAAGTAGGCGCACTTCTTGTTACGGCTGTGCAGACTGGGTACGACCTCGACGGTGAGCGCGCCGATGTCGAGTACCTCGCCGCCCTTCACCACGGAGATCTGTCCCGAGTCGACTCCGAGGGCGACCAGCAGGTGATACGTGGTCTCGGTGCCGATGACGCGGGCGCCGGTGGTCTTGGCGATGTACGGCACGTCACCGAGGTGGTCCCAGTGGGAGTGGCTCACCAGCACCACTTCGGGACGGCCGATGTGCGCGTCCACGACGACGGGATCCGTTTTCAGCTCGGTCTCCGAGTCGAGGCCGTCGTCGAACAGGCCGGTCCGGAAGCGGGTGAGGTAGGGGTCGAAGAGCACGGTGTGGCCGTCCACGTCGATGCGCCAGCCCGCGGTGCCGAGCCAGCGGAACGAGACGGAAGGAGTGGTCCCGCCGCGGCCGGTGCTCGCGGACGCGGTGGCGGCCGTGGCGGCCGTGGCCGGGATCAGCGGGGACGCCGCGCCGAGCGCGGCGCCCCGCAGCACCGTACGGCGGCCGAACCGGCGGCCGGAGGAGACGTCTGGTCCGCCCGAGGCGTGTGTGTCGTGGGTCATGGCGTCAGCAGATCAAGGGGCGAAGTCCCGTGTCCAAGACCGGAGTCGGGCACGTCCGATACGCGAACGCATATGTGCCCCGGTCAGCGGCCGTCGCCGTGGAGGAAGGCGGCCGCCATTCCGGCGGCCCGGCCGATCGCGGCGTCCACCGTGGCACGGGAGGCGGTCAGATCGTGCGTGCGCGCGAACACGGCGATCGCGTAGCGCTCGCCGTCCGGGTAACGGGCGACGCCCGCCTCCATATGAAGCCCGGGCAGGGTGCCGGTCTTGGCCGCGACCGCGACGTCGTCCGGGAAACCCGACACCAGCCGGTGGCGGAAGACCTGCCTGCCCATCAGATCGCGCACGAGCGCACAGGCTTCCGGCGGACCGGCGGCATCGGTCCAGACGAGTCGGAGCAGCCGGGTGATCTCGCGGGGCGTACTGGCCGTGGTGTGGTGGGGGTCCAGCACCGCCAGCGCTCTCTTCCTCTCGTCGGGCAGGGCCGGGTAGCGCTCGGCGAACTCCCTCTCGTCGCGTGCCCCGACCTCCGCGAGCATCGAATCCAGCAGCTCCCGGGGGCCGCCCACGACGCGTGTCCGGTCCAGGCCGAGTTCCTTCGCGAGCAGTCCCACGGTGTCCAGGCCGACCCGGCCCAGCAGCAGATCGGCAGCCGAGTTGTCGCTGACCGACATCGCGAAGTACGCCAGATCGCGCAGCGACAGCTCGACATCGTCCAGGCAGCCGGCGGTGCCCCAGCCGCCGAGCCGGTCGGCCGAGGTCACCCGCACCCGCTCCCGCGGATCGAGCTGGCCGGCCACGACCTGGCGGGCGAACTCCAGCACCAGCAGTATCTTGAAGATCGAGGCGATGACGACGGCGTCGTCGGCGCCCACGGCGACTTCACGGGCCTCCCGCCCGCCGTCGGTCCCGCCGGCGGGCGACATGTCCGCCCGGACGGGAACAGCGTGCAACTGCCCCCTGGCGCCCGCCTCGGCGAAGACCTGCCTGATCCGGTCCTCGGTCGCTGTTCGCGTGCTCATCGCTGCTCATTCCCGGGTATCGACGTTCCCCGTCATCGGCCGACCGGTCCATCCATCTCAAGGCCGCTTCGGCATAGGATCATTGATTGTGGATCTCTTGCGCCACCTGCGTTTCTTCGTCACCGTCGCCGACGAGCTGCACTTCAGCCGGGCCGCCGGGCGACTGGGCATGGCCCAGCCACCGCTCAGCCAGGCGATCCGCCGGCTGGAGAGGGAACTCGGCACCGAACTCTTCGACCGCTCGCAGCGGGGCGTCCGGCTCAGCGCCGCCGGTGCGGCGCTGCTGGAAGAGGCCCACGAGCTCCTCGCCCGGGAGAAGAGGCTGCGCACCCTGGCCCGTCGCGCCGCCGACGGCGGCCTCGGCGTGCTGCGCGCGGGCGTGCCGCCCGACACCACGGCCGCCGTACTGTCCGCGCTGCTCTCCACATGCGCGGAACACGCCCCGGAGCTCTCCGTCGACCTCCAGGAGGTCACCACCGCGGAGCAACTGCGGCTGCTGGCCTCCGGCGGCCTGGACGTCGGACTGGTGCACCACCCCGTCGACGCCACCGAACTACGGCTCGGCCCCGACGTCTCACTGGACCTGGGTGTCGTCCTCCCCCGCACCTCACCACTGGCCCGGCTGCCGGAGGTGACGCTCGGCGACCTCTCCGGCCACGACCTGGTGCTCTTCCCTCGCGCACACGCACCCGGCTGGCACGACCGCATCCTCGACGCGTGCCGCGCGGAAGGCTTCGTCCCCGGCCGCCTCCGCCACGCCTCCAACTCCGAGTTCCTGCTCGCCCTTGTGACGGCAGGACACGGAGTCGCCTTCGATCAGGGACCGGCGGCCCGCAAGGAACCCCGCGTCGCCTGGCGCCCTTTGGCGGGCCGCCCTCTCACCCTGCGCATCGGCGGTGCCTGGCCCACCGGCCGCGGTGCCCACCCGGCCGCCCGCCGCTTCGCCGAACTCGCCGCCGACGTCCTGGCCCGCCACCACACCGCCACCTCACGGCGCGCGGACACCACCCACCCACCCGACGACACCCCGCGTCCGTGGTCGGTGGTGTACGGCTGAACCCGCGCACCGACGTCGGGAGGATCGACATCCGGCTCCGCGGCCGGTGAGGGAGGTGGTTCACTGGGTCGGTTCCCGGCCGCCCAGGCCGCCGGCCCGTACGCCTATGCCGAAGGACTCCGTTCGATGACTGCCCCCGCACCCATACCGCCTCCTCCCGCCACCCCGCCGGTGCCTTCCGCCGGAGGCCGTGTCCGTTCCCGGTGGATCGTGCCGTCGGTGGCCGCCGTCGTCGCCGCCGGTGCGGGTATCGGCGTGGGCTGGCTGCTGTGGTCCGGCCCGGACAGCGCGGCCTCCGGGACCGGCCTCGACGACGCGGCGGCCGACGCGGCGGGCGCGTGCCAGGTATGGGAAAGGGTCCCGGCGCTGGACAAGGTGTACGGCGACGACGACAAGGTCTCCGAGGCCTACTGGAACCGCGTCGGCGGCGCCTCGGCCCTGGCCCACTCCGCGGCTGTAGTCGACGACCGCTACGAGGCTTTGGACAAGGCGATGCTGAAGGCCATGCGACTGCTGCAGACCTTCAAGGTGAAGGGCGCCGAGGCGGTCGCCGCCCACGACAAGGTGAGCACCCTCTGCGCCAAGCTGGACGACTGAGGAAAGCTTTCCCTACAGCTCGGACCGACCCCACGAGGTGACAGTCACGGTGTCCCCCACGGCCAGCCTGCCGGCGCGGACCACGGCGTACTTCGTCCCGAAGGCGACACCGCCCTCGGCGGCCCTCCGGTATCCGGCGAGGGTACGCAACGGCTCAGGGCCGGCCTTCGCCCCGGTCCCCTGGTCGACCATGGTGACGGCACAGCGGATGGCGAGCTTGGCGTAGCCCAGCTCGGTGTCGCCGACGCGGATGCGGTGGGCGCGGTCCTCGGTGTGGGGCTCCTCCCAGCCGTCGATCACGATGTTGGGCCGGAAGCGGTCCATCGGCAGCGGGGAGAGGCCGCGCCCGGCCAGCTCGCGGTTGAGCAGATCGAGCGAGGCCCTTGAGAGCACGTGCAGGGCGCAACTGTCGGCGTAGGCGGAGGTGCCGGGCGTCCGGCCGCCGGTCACCCGGTCATGCTCGGGCGGCACCCGCACCAGCCGACTGGGCGCACGGAGCACCTCGGACAACCACCCGGCGACGGCGTCCCCCTGATCAATGCCTTGGTGCACGTTCCCGAACATCGCCACCTTCCGCCGGGCGGAGACGGTGTCGATCCGCAGCTCCAACGCCTCGGCGCCGGGCGCACGAAGGGTGAGCCGCGCCCCACCGTCCCCGACCCAGGGCCGCACCGACGCCAGCCGGGGATCCCGCCGCTGTGTCCGCCCCGCCCCGTCCTCACCGACGACCATGAACACCCGGTCGTACGCGAGCCCGGCAGGCGTGAGCATCACCTCACGAGCGGATGTCCCGGCACACCCCTTGACCGGGTAGTACGTCAGCTCGACAACGCCGGCCACCGCGGCGTTTGTCAGCGCTCCGCCTTCGGCCGTACGGGGAGGAAGGCGGCCCACGCCTTCGGGGTGACGGTGAGGTGGGGGGCGTTCGGGGTCTTGGAGTCGCGGATGTGGATGGCGGTGGGGTGGGGGGCCATCTCTACGCAGTTGCCGCCATCGCTGCCGCTGTACGTCGACTTGCGCCAGGTGTAGGCGACTTCGAGGCACTGGCCGCCTTCACTGCCGCTGTAGCTCGACTTGAACCATTCAAGTTCGGTGCCGCTCATGCTTCTCCCCGAGACGGTCCAGTAGGGCCCTCGTGTCCTCGGTGTTGAGGGCCTGGGTCCGCAGCATCGCATACTTCTGGGTCAGGATCCCCACCCCATCGGGATCGGCGATGAGTTGGCTGCCGCGCTGGGTTTCCATGTACGCGAGCCGCTGGTAGTCGGGGGTTTCCAGGAGGACGAAGGGTCCGTCGAGCCCTGCGTGCGAGGTGCGCCCGAGTGGCAGCACTTGCAGGGTGATGCCAGGTACGTCCGCGCACTCGCGAAGTTTGCGCACTTGATCGAGGTAAACCTCCTTTCCGCCGAGGCGATCCCTCAGTGCGGCCTCCCAGATGACGAAGCTGGTGGTGGGTGGTGTCTTGCCGTGGAGGATCTCCTGACGCTGCATGCGCGTAGCGACGAGTTGCTCGATCTCGCCCTCGTCGTACACCGGCACGCGACTGTGAAAGACCGCCCGCGCGTAGTCCTCCGTCTGGAGCTGCCCTGGTACGGCCAAGCTGTCGTAGACGGAGATCGCGATCGCCTCCCGCTCCCGGTCCAGATACTCCTCCGCCCACAACGGAATCAGATCCACCTCCGGCATCCTGCTCAGCGCGACCGACAACGCGCCCTTCGTGCAGAGGAGTTCGTCGAGTTGTTCGGCGAGGTCCGGTTTCAGGGGGCGTCTGCCCTGTTCGATCGACGCGATCTGCTGCTCGCTGATGACGAACCGTTCGCCCAGTGAGCGTTGCGTGTGGCCGGCCGACTGGCGGTAGAGGGCGAGCAGCGCGCCCACCATCTTCATCGCCGAGGCGTTTCTCCGTGTGGTGGTGACCATGAGGCCGTACTCCCCGTTCGTGCCCATGCGTTCGCTGTCGCGCAGGCGTACAGCCGAGGCGTACGGGAGCGCGGACTGTTCCATGATGGGTACGGAGCGTGACTCTCGTACCGTGAAACAAGAAACTTCACCCGCGTCCCAGAACCAGAAGCCTCCCACGTGAGCGGTTCTTCCATCGTGAACGCCGGTCCGTGCCGGGCGCGCGGGCGTTCGCGCGGCGGGCGCTGGAGGACTGGGACGTGCACGAGCGCACCGACGATGTGCTGCTGTGCGTCAGTGAACTGGCGACCAACGCGCTGCTGCACGGCGTCCCGACCGGCCGGGGCTTTCTGCTGAGGCTGCTGCCGTATGCGGAGAGTGTGCGGGTCGAGGTGCACGACAGCGGGGGCGGCACGCCCGCCGTACCGGATCACGAGCCGGACGAGAGCGGGCGCGGGCTGCTGCTCGTGGGCGCGCTCGCGGACATGTGGGGCGTAGGAGAGCGGGCCCCCGGGAAAGTCGTGTGGTGCGAGTTCGCTATCGCGCCGCCCGTAGCGCCGACGCCACCGACGCGATCGCGTCCGGGCCCACCCGGCAGCACCCCCCGATCAGTCGCGCCCCCGACGCACGCCAGCCCCTCACCCGCCCGGCGCTGAACGTCGGCCGGCCCGTCCACGCCCTCGCCCCCGCGTCCCAGGTCTCACCGCTGTTGGGGTAGACCACGACCGGCTTGCCGGTGACGCGGGCGGCGAGGGCGACGGCGTGGTCGGCGTCGTCCGGGGTGCAGCAGTTGACGCCGACCGCGATCACCTCGTCCGCCCGTGCCGCCAGGGCGAAGGCCTCCTCCAGCGGCTGGCCGGCGCGGGTGCGGTCGCCGGACGCCGAGTACGACAGCCACGCCGGTACGCCCAGGCCGCGCACCGCGCGCAGCAGGGCCTCCGCCTCGTCCGTGTCGGGGATCGTCTCCAGGGCCAGGACGTCCGGAGCGGCGGCCGCCAGCACCTCCATGCGTGGGCGGTGGAAGTGTTCCAGTTCCCGCACGGTCAGCCCGTACCGGCCCCGGTACTCCGAGCCGTCCGCGAGCATCGCGCCGTACGGGCCAGCCGATGCCGCCACCCAGAGGGGACGGGAAGCACCGATCCGCCGGATCGCGGAACGCGCGCACTCCACGCTCAGCGCCAGCAGCCCCGCCGCCTCCTCCCGGCCGATGCCGCGCCGCGCGAACCCCTCGAACGTCGCCTGGTAGCTCGCCGTGATCGCCACGTCCGCGCCCGCCTCGAAATAGGCGAGGTGCGCCGCCGTCACCGCCTCCGGGTCCTCGGCGAGCAGCCGCGCCGACCACAGTTCGTCACCGAGGTCGTAGCCGGCCGACGCGAGCTGGTTGGACATGCCTCCGTCGAGTACGACCGTGCCGTCCGCGAGCGCCTCGGCGAGGGCGGGAGTACTGCTCATACCGGCGACGCTAGCCGAGCGGCCCGGCACAGCGCGCCCTCCGGTCCCCGTGCTGGGATGCTGGGAGGGGGCACAGCCGAACAGGGCGGTGAGCGCCATGACCGTGCTCGAAGGGGATGGTACGTCCGAGGAACCCCTCGCCGACCCCCGCGGGGACCCGTTCCTGCGGACCCGGTTCGCCGTACCCGCGCGCCCGGTGACCTACCTGCGGCGCGAGCGGCTGAACAGGCATCTCGACGAGGCCCTGGGCACCCCGCTGACCATGGTCAACGGCAGCGCGGGCGCCGGGAAGACCCTGCTCGTCGCGGACTGGGCGGAGCGGCTGGACGGGCTGCCCGTCGCCTGGCTCACCACCGAGGCCGCCGGGGACGGGCCCGGCATGTTCTGGGCGTACCTGCTGCGGGCGCTGCGCACCGCCGGGGTGCCGCTGCCCGCCGGCATCGGGTCTCCGGCGGACGCGAACCGCGTGAGCCCCGCGCTGCAGTCCCGGCTCGCCGCCGAGCTGAGCGTCCGGGAGGGGCCCGTGGTCGTCGTGCTCGACGAGTTCGACCGGGTCACCGCCCCCGAGATCGCCGAGCAGCTGGAATTCGTCCTGCGGCATGCCGGGCCGGGCCTGCGGCTGGTCCTCGTCACCCGTACGGAGCCGCTGCTGCCCCTGCACCGCTACCGGGCCGCAGGAGAACTCACCGAGATCAGGGGCGCGGAGCTCGCCTTCACCGCGCCCGAGGCGGCCCGTCTGATGGAGCTGCACGGGCTGCGGCTGGCCCCGGCCGCCGTGGGCGCGCTGGTGGAGCGCACGCGCGGGTGGGCCGCCGGGCTGCGGCTGTCCGCGCTCGCGGCGGAGCAGAGCCCGGACCCCGAGGCCTGTCTGAAGGAGTTCGAGGCCGACCGCAGCACCATCGCCGACTTCCTGCTCGCGGAGGTCCTCAAACGGCAGAACCCCGAGACCCAGGACCTCCTGCTGCGCGCCGGCCTGCTCGACCGCTTCTGCCCCGATCTCGCGGACGCCCTCACCGGGCGTACCGACGCGGCCCCCATCCTGGAACGGCTGAGCCGCGACAACGCCTTCGTCGAGCACCTCGGACACGGCCTGTACCGCCTCCACCCCCTGTTCGCCGAGATCCTCCGCGCCCATCTGCGCCTGCGCCTGCCCGGTCTGGAACCCGAACTGCATCGGCGGGCCGCCGACTGGCTGCGCCGCTCCGGACGCCTCCCGGAGGCGCTCGGGCACGGGGCCGCCGCCGAGGACTGGGAGTTCACCGCCGGCGCGCTCGTCGACGACCTCGCCATCGGCCAGTTCTTCACCGGGCCGCGCTCCGACGCCGTGACCGGACTGTTCGCCCGCATGGGGAGCGAGGGCGCGGGTCCGGCCCCGGAGCTCGTGCGGGCCGCCGGCCGGCTGGCCCGGAGCGAGATCGACGACGGGCTGACCCATCTGCACCGCGCGCGGCACGAACTGGCCGCGTACGACGGCACGGCGGCGGCCCGGCTGAGCTGCGCCCTGCTGGAGGCGCTGGCCGCCCGGCTGTCCGGGGCGTCGGAGCGGGCGGAGGACGCCGCGCGGGAGGCCGAGGAACTGCGGGACGAGGTCCCCGCCGAACTGCTGGAACGGCATCCCGAACTCACCGCCCTGCTCCTCGACCACCTGGGCTCCGCACGTCTGTGGGCCGGGCGGTTCGAGGAGGCGCGGGACGCCCTGTCCACGGTGGCGGACTCCGCACCGGAAGCCGCCACCGCACTCCCGCGTGAGGACTCGCTCGGCCGGCTCGCCCTCATCGACCATCTCGACGGCTGGCCCGGCAGGGCCGAACGCAAGGCGCACGCGGCCCTCGCCGAGACGGAACGCTTCGGGCTGCCCCGGCCGTCCGGCTCCGGTGTCGAACGGCTCGTCCTGGCCGCCGTCGCCATCGACCGCGACGAGCTGGGGCAGGCCCAGGCGCTGCTCGACACGTCCGCCGACGCGCACCCGGCGATGCGGGACCCCGTACTGGCGGCCGGACGCGCCCTGACCACCGCGCGTCTGCATCTGGCGCGTGGCGAACCGGGGTCCGCGCTGAAGGCGGTCGAACCGCAGGTGGCGGCCGCCGCCGTATCGCCGTGGGCGCGCGGGCAGACCGCCCTCGTCGCGGCCGCCGCACACCTCGCCGAGGGCCGTACGGAGACGGCCGCGAGCCTGCTGCGCGACGTGCCCGACGAGCAGCCGGCGTGCGCGGTGGGCGCCGCGCGGATCCGGCTCGCCACCGGCCGGGCCGCCGACGCCGTACGACTGCTCGACCGTACCCACCCGGAGCGGCACGCCGGTCCCGCGGTGGCCGTACGGGCCGCGCTCGTGCGGGCGCAGGCCGCCGACGCGGCGGGGGACGCCGTCGCCGCGCGCAGGCTGGTGGCGCGGGCGCTGGTGGAGGCCCGCCGGGAGCGGCTGCGCCGGCCCTTCCGCGAAGCCGGTCCGTGGATCCGGCCCCACCTCGGGGCCGCGTCCCTGCACTGGCTGACCGCCGGCTGGCTCGAGCCCGGCACCGGCGCGACCCCGCACACACAGCCGCCGCCCCCGGTCGTCGAGGAGCTGAGCGGGCGCGAGCACGACGTGCTGCGGCGCCTCGCCCTGACCATGTCCACCGAGGAGATCGCCGCCGACCTGTACGTGTCCGTGAACACGGTCAAGACCCACCTCAAGAGCGTCTACCGCAAGCTGTCGGTCAACCGCCGCAACGAGGCGGTACGCCGCGCCCGCGAACTCGACCTGCTGTGAGACTCCACCCGCTGCGAGAAGGGAGCACCGGTGACGCGCTGGCGTGCGCTGATCGTCCTCGGGACCGCGCAGTTCCTGATGGTCCTCGACACATCCGTCATGAACGTCTCCATCAGCCAACTGGTCGACGACTTCGACACCGAGGTCACCGCCATCCAGGCTGTCATCACCCTGTACGCGCTGGTCATGGCCGCCTTCATGATCATCGGAGGGCGGCTGGGCGACATCCTCGGACGGCGGCGCGTCTTCCTCGGCGGACTCGCCGTCTACGCCACCGGCTCGGCCCTGACCGCGGTCGCGCCCACCCTGTGGGTGCTGGTCCTCGGCTGGTCGGTCATCGAGGGACTCGGCGCCGCCCTGGTGCTGCCCGCCATGGCGGCCCTGGTCGCCGAGTCCTACCAGGGGCGCGACCGGGCCGTCGCGTACGGCGTCGTGGGCGGCCTCGCCGGTGCCGGGATCGCCGTCGGCCCGTTGCTGGGCGGCTGGGTGACGACGTACCTCACCTGGCGGCTCGTCTTCGTCGGTGAGGTCGTGGTGGTCCTCGCCGTGCTCCTCCTGCGCGGCGTGATCAGCGAGGCGCCGAGGACCGGGGCGCGCCCCCGGCTGGACGGCGTCGGCGCCGTGCTCTCGGCCGCGGGCCTGGCCCTCGGGGTGCTCGGGGTGCTGCAGAGCGGCACGTGGGGCTGGGTACGGCCGCGCAATCCGCCTTTCACCGTCCTCGGATTCGCGCCGACCCTGTTCGTGGTCGCCGCCGGGGTAGCGCTCCTCGCGCTCTTCCACCACTGGGAGCGGCGCCGTGACGAGCGCGGCGGCGAACCGCTGGTGCACCTGTCCCTGCTGCGCCGGCCCGCCCTCGGCTCCGGTCTGATGTCGCTGGTGAGCCAGAACCTGATCCTGCTCGGGCTGTTCTTCACCATCCCGCTGTACCTCCAGGTCGTGCAGGGCTTCAACGCCTTCGAGACGGGGCTCAGACTGCTGCCGGTGTCCGCGACGATGCTCGTGACCTCGCTGGGCGCGGCCCGGCTGGGGCGCGGGGCCGGACCCCGGCGGGTCGTCCGGCTGGCCCTCGTCACCGTGGCGGCCGCCGTCGTATGGCTGCTGGCCACCATCGACCCGGTCATCGACGACGCCGGCTTCGCCGGGGCGATGGCCCTGCTCGGCGTCGGCATGGGCCTGTTCGCCTCACAGCTGGGCAACGTCGTCCAGTCCGCGGCGGGCGAGGACGAGCGCAGTGAGGCGGGCGGGCTGCAGTACACCGCGCAGAACCTGGGCTCGGCCCTGGGCACCGCGCTCATCGGCTCCCTGCTCATCGGCTCCCTGGCGCACGCCTTCACCGCGCACGTGGAGGACGATCCCCGGCTGTCGCAGCAGGCCCGGCAGCAGGTCGGGGTCGCCCTCGAGGCCGGGGTCACCTTCGTCCCCACCGACCAGGTGCGCGCGGCGGCCACCCGCGCCGGGCTGCCGCCGGACGAGGTGGACGCCGTCACGGACTCGTACGCGTCGGCTCAGCTCGAGGGGCTGAAGGCGGCGATCCTCGCCACCGGTGGCATCACCCTCGCGAGCTTCCTCGTCACCCCCCGGCTCCCGGGGCCCGAGCGGCGAGAGCCCGGCCGGGGGAAGCCGTGATGCGCGGCCCCGGGCACGCCGCCGCACGCCGGGCGCACACCGACTACACCGGCGGCGTCTACGGGTCCATGCTCGCGGCCTCGGTGATCGTGGGCGCGGGTGCGCTCGGCTCGTTCCCGCGGGTGGAGATGGTGCTGCTGCTGTTGCTCACCGGCGGGGTGTTCTGGATCGCGCATGTGCACGCGCAGCTCTTCGGGGCGCGGCTGGCGCGGCGCACCCCCGACCGGCACGACGTGCTGAGGGCCTGCCGCGAGGAGTGGACGATCGTCAAGGCCGCCGTGCCGCCGGCGGCCGCCGTGGCCGTCAGCCCCCTGCTCGGGCTCGGGGTGCAGAGCACGCAGTGGTTCGCGCTGTCCGTCGCCGTGGCCGGGCAGGTGGGGTGGTCCGCGGCGGCGGCCCGCCGGGCGGGCGCCGGACGCCGCCTGATCGTGCTCTCGGCGGCCGTGAACCTCGTCCTCGGCCTGGTGATCCTCTCCTGCAAGCTCTGGCTGAAGAAGTGAGCCGGTCACCTCTACGGGGTGAGCCGCGCCGCCGCCCGGCGGCGGACGATCGCAGGGTACGGGCAGGCCACCCGGGGAGCGGCACATGCGCTACGAGATCCGCGTCGACGGACAGCTCTCGGAACCGCTGATCAAGGTGTTTCCGGAACTCGACCATGTGACGATGTCCGGCCAGACCCTGCTGTTCGGGCACATCGTCGATGAGGCTCATCTGTACGGACTGCTCGCCCGCTGCCAGTCGCTGGGCCTGCGCATCCTGGAACTGCGCCAGGCACCGGAATAGCGGGCGCCCTCCCCGTCACAGGCTCTCGGCGCGCACCCTGCCGGAGCGTACGGCCTCGCCCAGCGTCTCGAAGTCCCGCTCGTTGCGGTCGGCGTAGTCCTGGGCGAACCCGGTGAGCGCCCGCTCGAAGCGGTCGCTGCGGCCCAGATACGCGGCGATGGCGACCGGGTCGCCGGAGCGGGCGTGGGCCCGCGCCAGGCTCGCCCCGCACAGCCGTGCGAACAGCCGCAGCAGGCCCGGGTCCATGGTCTCCGGGCGGGCGATGCCCTTCCAGTCGCGCAGCTGCCGGACATAGAAGTCGCGGGGGCGGCCGTCGAGGCCCACGGTGTGGGTCCAGCCGAGCAGGATGTCGCTGGTCGTCTGGATCAGCCGCTGACCCGCGACGACCCGGCGGCCCTGATTGTCGTACCGCTCGCCCTCCGTGTGCGCGGCGAGTACCGACTCCTGCGCCTCCTTGGCCTGCAGCAGCAGGGGATCGTCGTCGTCCCGGCCGAGCAGCAGCACGATCCAGCAACGGGTGCCGACACTGCCGACGCCGACCACCTTCCGGGCGATGTCGACCAGGTGGTAGCGGCCCAGCAGATGCCGCCGCTCCGACGGCAGGGAGCGCGCGTAGCCGTCCAGGACCGCGCGCAGCGCCTCCCCCTCGGCGGAGGGGTCCTCCACCAGGTCGTCCAGGGGTGTGATCAGCGGCGGGTCCGGGGCGATGCGCCGGCCCCGGGCCGTGGCACGGGTGAGTTTCGCGAAGGCCTGGAGATGGGTCCGGGTCCGCGCGTGCTTCGTCGCCTCGGCGGTACGGCGGCGGGCCTCGCGGTCCATCGAGGAGGCCATCAGCTCCCGCAGCCGGTCGGCGTCGTCCTGCGCGTACCAGATGTCGAGGGCGCGCATCCGGGCGAACTCCCGCATGCGCGCGCGGTACGCCGCCCCACACGCGCGTACCGCGCCGTTCTGCTCCTCCACCGGGAAGCCGTTCGCCCGGCCGGCGATCGCGAAGCTCGCCGCGAGCCGCTTGACGTCCCATTCGAAGGGGCCGGGGTGGGTCTCGTCGAAGTCGTTGATGTCGAAGACGAGATGGCGTTCGGGGGAGGCCAGCAGGCGGAAGTTCAGCAGATGGGCGTCGCCGCAGAGCTGCACGGTCAGACCCGTGTCCGGGGCCGCGCCGAGATCCGCCGCCATGATGGCCGCCGCGCCCCGGTAGAACCGGAACGGCGACTCCAGCATGCGTCCGTAGCGGACCGGCACCAGCTCCGGCAGCCGGGTCGCCGACTGCCGCTCGATCACGTCGACCGGGTCCGGCCTGTCTCGGGCCGCCTCGAACCGGCCGTGGCACGAACGCGGCGCCCGGTCGCGCGCGGACTTCCCTCGCGCCGCCCGCTCGGCCGGGGAGAGCGACACACTGAACGAATCCTGTACGGCCATCCCTGCCTCCGTACGACGTATCCGAGCCCCCATCGCACCGCGCGGGCGCCGCGAGCGGATCACCCGTCCCGGGTGAGGCGGCGGCGGTCACCCGGGGGGACGCTGAGCGTGGGGGCGAAGGCCATGTCGGGCGCACGCCCGGAACGGAGGACCGAGATGAGTGGTGCGACGTACCTCGCGTACGACTATCCGCTGCTGAGCGCCTTCTGGACCATCCTGATCATCTTCCTGTGGATCATGTGGTTCGTGCTGCTCTTCCGGGTCGTCATGGACATCTTCCGCGACGACGACCTGAGCGGCTGGGCCAAGACCGGCTGGCTGGTGTTCACGGTGGTCCTGCCCTTCCTGGGCGTGTTCGTCTACGTGATCGCCCGCGGCAAGAACATGGGGCGCCGTGAGATCGCGCAGGCGCGCTCACAGCAGGACGCCTTCGACAGCTACGTCCGCGAGACCGCGAAGGGCGCGGGAGGACACACCAGCAGCGTCGACGAACTCGCCCGGCTGTCCGAGATCAAGGCCCGCGGAGACATCTCGGACGACGAGTTCCGCAGGGCGAAGGAACTGGTCCTGAGCGGGCACGGCCCGGCGGAACACCGGGGACCGTACGCCTCGTCCACGGGGCGCTGACCGCACGACACCGAATCGAGGCAACGCGATGGCAGCCACACATCCGACACACGGCGCACGCCCGGCGACCGGCACGTACACACGGTCGGCGAAGCGGGAGTGGGCGGGCGGACTGACGGTCTTCGCCGCCGTCACCCTGATGATCGTGGGAGTGCTCGACATCTTCCGGGGCATCATGGGCATCGCCGAGGACGACGTCTTCGTCACGACGCAGAACTACGTCTTCAAGTTCGACCTCACCTCCTGGGGCTGGACCCATCTGGTGCTCGGCGCGATCGGGGTGCTCGTCAGCCTCGGTCTGGCCCGCGGGGCCATGTGGGCGCGTATCGCCGGTGTGACGATCGCCGGTCTCATCATCATCGCGAACTTCCTGTCCCTGCCGTACTACCCGGTCTGGTCGGTCGTGATGATCGCGTTCTCGGGCTTCATCATCTGGGCCCTGTGCATGCCGCGTTCGGACTCCCGCGCCGGGCGGTGAGTCCCGGGCCGTGGCGCGGACCGGCGTCCCGCGGGACGCGGCGTGGGCGCGACTGGCGCTCCTCGCCCTCACGGCGGGGGCGCTGGTCCCGCTTGTCGCCGCCGGTCCGCGCAGTGTGCTCTGGGTGCTGCTCGGCCTCGCCGGGCTCGCCCTCGCGGCCATGGGACTGTGGTGGACGCTCGCCCACTCGGGAACGGTGCGGCTCCTCGGAGCGGCCCTGTGTGTGGCGGCCCCGCTGACGGTGCTCGCGCTGTACGCGGCCGGCGGCATGCTGGGGCCCGCCGTGGCGTCCCTGGTGCTGTGGGCGCTGGCCGTGGGCGCGGCACGGACGGCACTGGCGCCCGCGACCGCCGAACCCGACAACGCGCCGCGGCCGGTCCGGCCCTGGGCCCTGATGAACCCCCGTTCGGGCGGCGGCAAGGTCGACCGCTTCGGGCTGGCGGACCGGGCGCGCGCGGCGGGTGTGCGGGTGACGCTGCTCGGCCCCGGGCACCAGGACGTGGCCGCGCTCGCCGAGGACGCCGTACGCGACGGAGCCGACCTGCTGGCGGTGGCCGGAGGGGACGGCACCCAGGCGCTGGTGGCGGAGGTGGCCGCCCGGCACCAGCTGCCGTTCCTGGTGGTCCCGGCCGGTACCCGCAACCACTTCGCGCTCGACCTCGGCCTCGACCGCGACGATCCGGCGAAGGCCCTCGACGCCCTGACGGACGGCGTCGAACTCCGTGTCGACCTGGGCTTCGCCGCCGGCCGGGTCTTCGTCAACAACGCCTCCTTCGGCAC
This sequence comes from Streptomyces sp. NPDC048584, assembly GCF_043199595.1. Lineage (NCBI taxonomy): Bacteria > Bacillati > Actinomycetota > Actinomycetes > Kitasatosporales > Streptomycetaceae > Streptomyces > Streptomyces sp. NPDC048584. The sequence goes on along the minus strand of NZ_JBICWF010000001.1, from coordinate 616,888 downwards.
GTACGCGGAGGTCGTCGGCGATCCCGCGTACCGGGACGAGAAGCGGCGGACCGCGCTGCGCATGATGCCCGGTCTGCTGTCCGGTCCCTCCGCGCCCCGGCTGAGGATGCTGGCCGACGGTACCCGCGCGGAGGGTCTTCAGGCACTGCTGGTCAGCAACAACCCGTATCTGCGGGCGGTCGACGCGTCCCGGCCGGGGCGCAGGGAGCGGCTGGACTCCGGACGGCTCGGGGTGCTGGGCGTGCGGGTGGAGGGCGCGGTGCGGGCCGCGGGGATGGCGCGCGGCCCCCGCGCGGCCGGTCTGCTGCGGCTCACCGCCGGGGAGGTCGTGGTCGAGGCGGACACTCCGGCCGTTCCGGCCGGTGTGGACGGGGAGCACGTGCTGCTGCCGGCCCCCGTGGTGTGCCGGATCGCTCCCGGGGCGCTGCGGGTTCGCGTTCCACGCGATGCGGTGCGTACGCGGCGGGGCGGCGGGGCACCCGACTGGCTGCGGGTGGCCCGGCTCGCGCTGGGACGCCGGGGGTCCGTGCCACGACGGTCGCGGCCGTGACCGGGAAGGCGGTGGACGATGTGCCGTTGGCTCGCCTATTCGGGCACGCCGATCCTGCTGGACAGCATTCTCTACCGGCCGGTGCACTCGCTGATCGACCAGAGCCTGCACGCGAGGATGGGCGTCGAGACGACCAACGGCGACGGGTTCGGCGTCGGCTGGTACGCGCCGGACAAGGACAGCCCCGCGGTGGTCCGGGACATCGGCCCGGCGTGGAGCGACCGCAATCTGCGGGAGATCGCCGGGCACGTCGTCTCGCCGCTCTTCTTCGCCCACATCCGCGCCTCGACCGGTACGGCGGTGCAGCAGACCAACTGCCATCCCTTCCGGTACGGCCGCTGGATGTGGATGCACAACGGGGCCATCGCCGAGTTCCACCTGCTCCGGCGGGATCTCGCCCTCCGCGTCGCGCCGCACCTGTTTCCGTACGTCGAGGGTTCCACGGACTCGGAGATGATGTTCTACCTGTCGCTGACCCTCGGCCTGATGGAGGATCCGCCCGGCGCCGTCGCCCGGATGGCGGGACTGGTGGAACGCGTCGGCCATGAGCACGGCGTGGAGTTCCCGCTGCAGATGACGGTCGCGGTGACCGACGGCGTACGCCTGTGGGCGTTCCGCTACTCCACCCGGCAGCGGTCCCGTTCGCTCTTCTACAGCACGCGCGTGGAGACACTGCGTTCCCTCCACCCGGACCTGGAGTTCCTGCGCGAGATCTCCGGCGACGCCCGCCTCATCGTCTCCGAACCCCTGGGCGACCTGCCCGGCGCCTGGAACGCCGTCCCCGAGGGCACGTGCGGCGTCGTCCAGCCGGAGGGCGACAGGATGGCGGGGTTCACACCGGCGGCGGGCTAGCTCCCGGGACCGGGGCGGGCGGGGCGGTGCGGGAGGCGTTGACCTCTTCCTGGCTCGCCCTTACCTTGGCGGCGTTCGTGGTTTCAAATGATGTTCGGTATAGCGAACGGGATTGTTGTCCCCCCACGAGAGGCAGTCCGTATGAGTCGCTACGCATCGGTTTCCGGCCGCAGAGTTCTGTTGAAGGGGGCCCTCGGTGCGGGCGCCCTGGCCGTCGCCGCGCCCGGCGTCGCTCACGCCACAGCACGTGCCTACGCGAATCCGCTGGTGCGCAACCGTGCCGATCCGCATATCGCGCGGCACACCGACGGGTTCTACTACTTCACCGCCACCGCCCCCGAGTACGACCGGATCATTCTGCGCCGGTCCCGGACGCTCGGCGGGCTGGGGCGGGCCGCCGAGTCCGTGATCTGGCGGGCGCACCCGGCCGGGAACATGGGCGCCCACATCTGGGCGCCCGAGATGCACCGCGTCGGCGGCAAGTGGTACATCTACTTCGCCGCCGCGCCCGCCGAGGACGTGTGGGCGATCCGGATCTGGGTCCTGGAGAACGCCAACGCCAACCCCTTCAAGGGTACTTGGGTCGAGAAGGGTCAGATCAGGACCGCCTGGGAGACCTTCTCCCTAGACGCCACCACCTTCGCGCACCGCGGAAAGCGCTACCTCGCCTGGGCCCAGCACGAACCCGGGCTGGACAACAACACCGCCATCTGGCTCTCCGAGATGGCGAACCCCTGGACCCTGACCGGCCCCCAGACACGGCTCTCCACACCCGAGTACGCGTGGGAACGCATCGGCTTCGCCGTCAACGAGGGGCCCTACGTGCTGCACCGCAACGGGCGGCTGTTCATGACCTACTCGGCCAGCGCCACCGACGCCCACTACTGCGTGGGCCTGCTCACCGCCGACGAGGACAGCGACCTGATGGACCCGGCGAACTGGGCCAAGTCGCCCGTCCCCGTCTTCACCGGCAACGACACCACCCGGCAGTACGGCCCCGGCCACAACTGCTTCACCGTCGCCGAGGACGGCCGTACCGACGTGCTCGTCTACCACGCCCGCCAGTACAAGGAGATCACCGGCGACCCGCTGCACGATCCCAACCGGCACACCCGTGTCCAGAAGCTGGGCTGGAAGCCGGACGGCACCCCCGACTTCGGGGTCCCCGTGGCCGACACCGAGGGGGCGTGACATGAGACGGGCCCACGCGTTACTGCTCGCCCTCTGTCTCGCGCTCGCCGGCGCCCTGGTCACCGCGGGGCCCGCCCAGGCCGCCCCGGGGACCGTCGCCAACGGCGTCCAGTTCACGGACGGTTCGGGCGGCCCCGTACACGCCCACGGGGGCGGTGTCCTCAAAGTCGGCGCCTACTACTACTGGTTCGGCGAGCACCGCAACGCCGACAACACCTTCCGCTACGTCGACGCCTACCGTTCCACCGACCTGAAGAACTGGGAGTTCCGCAACCACGTCCTCACCGAGAACAGCCACTCCGAACTCGCCACCGCCAACATCGAGCGGCCCAAGGTCATGTACAACGCGTCCACCGGCCGGTTCGTGATGTGGATGCACAAGGAGAACGGCAGCGACTACGGCGAGGCCCGCGCCGCCGTGGCCGTCTCCGACACCGTGGACGGGAACTACACCTGGCGGGGCAGCTTCCGGCCGCTGGGACAGCACATGTCCCGCGACATCACCGTGTTCACGGACACCGACGGCGCCGGCTACATGGTCTCCGCCGCCCGCGAGAACTACGACCTGCACATTTACCGGCTCACCGCCGACTACACCGGCATCGCGAGCCTCGTCGCCAACCCCTGGCCCGGCGGTCACCGCGAAGCCCCGGCCCTGTTCAAGCGCGACGGCGTCTACTTCATGCTGACGTCGGGCGCCACCGGCTGGAGCCCCAACCAGCAGCAGTACGCCACCGCCACCAGCCTCTCGGGGCCCTGGTCGGCGATGACCAACGTCGGCGACTCCACCGCCTACGGCTCGCAGACCGCGTACGTGCTGCCGCTACAGGGCACGTCGGGCACCTCGTACCTGTATCTCGGCGACCGCTGGGGCAACTCCTTCGGCGGGACCGTCAACGACTCCCGGTACGTATGGCTGCCGCTGACCTTCCCGTCGTCGACGTCACTGTCCATGACCTGGTCCCCGGAGCTGACCGTCGACACGGCCGCGGGCACGGTCGGCGGTACGCCGGCCACGTACAACACGCTGACCGCCCGGCACAGCGGCAGATGTGCCGATGTGACCGGTCAGTCGCTGTGGGCGGGCGCGCAGATCAAACAGTACGACTGCAACGGGGGCGGCAATCAGAAATTCTGGTTCAAGTCCGTCGGAAATGGTTACTACCAACTCATGGTCCGGGGCAGCAGCTTGTGCGTGCGGGAGAACGCGAGCACCGTCACACAGGAGAACTGCGACGCCTCCGCGACGAGCCAGCAGTGGTCGCTCACCACGACGGGCTCGTACGTGAACGTGAGGTCCCGTGCCACCGGGGAGTGCCTCGACGTGAACGGGGCATCCACGGCCAACTCCGCCGCGATCATCACGTACACCTGCACCGGAGGCACCAACCAGCAGTGGAATCGCGGGACATGAGATCAAACAAGGTGCCCCCGCATCTGGTGCTCGATGGCACACTCGGGGTGGGATGAACCCCTGGGGCGCCCCGACCGGAACCGGGGCGTCCCAGGCCTGCGCCTGTGACGCCACGGGCTGACCACGCAGCCCCTCCGGCGTTCGAGGAGCGGGGTCCGGGGCGGAGCCCCAGGTCGGGACGGGTAGGGGCGGCGGGGGCGGAGAAAGCTTGGTACAGTCGGCCCTTTCGCGGGTATCAGACCCTTTGGACTCATCTCCGGCGAGGAACCGAGGAGCCGAGGAACCATGGACATGGAACCCCCCGGTGAGAAACGGCTGGCCGCCGCCGTCGTGAGGGACGACAAGGGCCGCGTACTCCTGGTCCGCCGCAGCGAGACCGAGAAGTTCCTCCCCCGGGTCTGGGGCGTCCCCTGCGGCAAGCTGGAACCCGGCGAGGACCCCCGGGACGGCGCCCTGCGCGAACTGAAGGAGGAGACCGGCCTGCTCGGCGAGATCGTCCGCAAGGTCGGCGAGTCCTCCTTCGTCAGCGACTACCGCGGCCAGGAGACCAAGAACTGGCAGGACAACTTCCTGGTCCGCCCGCTCACCGACCGCGTCACCCTCCCCCTCCCCGACCAGACCCACGCCTGGCTGTATCCCGCCGAGCTGACCGGCGTCGACATCGACGCCTACAACCTCGACGTCGTACGCCAGGCCCTCACGGACTCCTGAGCAGCTCCGCCAGACCGTTCAGCGCGGCCAGATAGCCGGGCACGTCCAGCGGCTGCTTCGGCACCGCGCCCGCGTGCGGGCCCGCCGCGGTGAACACATCGGTGTGCCGCCGCCGTTCGGCCCCCGTCTCCAGAAACAGCGTCACCGTCGGCATCGGAGTGTCGCACCACGCGCGATGCAGGGTGTGCGCCGGCAGGGCGTACGTGCTCCCCGCCGCATAGCGGCCGGTGTGCGTTAGCCGCAGCCGCGCCGGACCCGCCGGGGTCAGCAGCCAGTCCGCGGACCCGTCCGCCAGGGACTCCTCGTACCGCTCGGCCGCGAAACCCTCACCGCCGGCCGTCTCGTACAACTCCATGCACAGCCGCCCCCGTACGATGTGCGAGGCCAGAGCCGAGCGGTGGTTGTGGATGTCCTCCCGGCCGGTACCGCCCCCGCCCGCGTGCCACAGATGCACGCGCAGCATGTGCCGCGGACCGGCGTCGATCAGCAACAGCTTGTCGAATCCCAGCACATGCCGGTACGACAGCCGGGCACAGCCCTCCGGATCGCCCTCCCCGCGGACCAGTTCACCGACGAGCTCCGACAACCGCTCGGGTGAACCCAGTTCGGCGACCACCGCGCCCGCCGCGGACACCTGCTCCCGCTCCGGCAGCCCACCGTCCAGCGTCCGCGTCAGTAACCGCCGGGCCGCCGCCACTTGCCGTCCCCCCACGCACTCCACCCCTTCGCTTCAACGGTCGTCCGGCCGGTAGCTCCACAGAGCGTGTGCCCGCAGCGCCGACAGGCCCTGGTACGTCATCCACATCGGGTGCCGCAGCTCGGTGCTGTCGCCCCGGCCCCAGGTCCAGATGCCGTCCCGCTGCCCCGCCCGCACCGCCGCGGCGGCCCCGTCCACCAGCTCCCGCCACGTCCCCTCGAGGCCGTCCTGGCGGGCCACCTCCAGCGCGCCCCGGGAGAGCAGGGCCCGCAGGATCCAGGTCGCGGTGAAGTGCCGTACGTTCAGGACCTCGTGATGCGCGGGGTCGTCCGGGCGGGGCCGGCGCACCTCCTCGCGCAGGTTCTCCAGGTCCTGACAGGAGTGGTGTGCGGAGCCGGGGCAGGACAACAGCCAGCGCACACCGTCCTCCCGGGCGGCCCGCACCCCCGCGCTCTCGCCCAGGACCCGTCCGGCACGCTCCAGCGCGACCACCGCCTGCGCGGTGTGCAGCGGCGACGGCGGCCCGTACGGCGCGTCGAGGCGGTAGCCCCAGCAGCGCAGATGCTCCCGGCCCCGGTCGCTGATCGCCCCGTCGACGAGGACCTCGCGCAGCGGCGGCAGGGCGTCGCTGCCGGGTGCCGCGCGCAGCAGCCCGCGCAGCACCGTCGTCACCACATGCGTCGACTCCCGCCCGGCACGGTCCCGTTCATGTGTGAACGCGGTCGTGCAGCGGTCCACCTCCTGCGCGAGCCGGTCGGGTGACACCCCCGCGCGGGCCAGCGCGCCCAGCACCAGGGCGGTCACCTCCGGGCGTGCCTCCGCCCCCTGTGACCGGGCCGACCAGCCACCGCCCGGCAGCCGCAGCCGCCACAGCGTGTCGACGAGTTCGCCCGGCCGCAGCCGGCCGTCGGTCATCCCCAGGTCGAGCAGCGTCTGCAGCCCGTACGACGTGCCCACGGACGTCGGTCGCCCGGGGCCGCTCTCGCCCAGCGAGTGCGACCAGCCGGTGAGCCGCCCCCGGTCCGGGTCGTCCACCACCGCCACCTGCGCGACCAGGGTGTCGTAGGCGGAGGCGAAGACCTCGGGCAGCGGACCCGGCGCCGGGCCGGTGACGCGCCCCGGCGGGACGGCCGGGGCAGCGGGCTCGGCCGTCCGGGCCCGTACCAGCGCCGCCGCCAGCCAGGCCGCGAGGCCGGTGCCGACGCCGCTCACCGTGGAGATCAGATACCGCGCCGCCTCCCCGCCCAGCGAGTCGGGCAGCACCTGGAACAGGAACTGGAACACCCCGTACCCGGCGGCCGCGCAGCCGATACCGCCGAGCCAGCCCACGAACCGCACGGGACGCGGGGGGCCGCCTCCCGCCACGGGGGGTGCCGGGTCGGGGCCTTGGGGGTCCAAGGGGCGCCGCCTCAGGCGTGGTTGGGACAAGGCGCGCACCCCCTTCCTGCCTGACCGGCTCCGACTCCACGTCCGTACCGCTGTTATCGCCGTCTCACACCCGGCCCACTCACCCGACGGTCAATCCGCCCGCTCCCGCGGCCAGTTCAGCAGCGCGACATGCAAAGCCCCGATCGACCTGTTCCATGATGCCGTCACCTCGCGGGGATCGCCGAACGCGCCCTGGGCCTCCAGCGCGCAGAAGCCGTGGAAGGTGCTGCGCAGCAGGCGTACGGCGTCGGTGAGGTCCGGCTCCTCCAGGTCATAGGCGCGGAGCATGCCGTAGGTGATCTCGGCGGTGCGGCGCAGCGCGGGGGAGTCCGCCACCAGGGACTGGTCCAACGGGATCTGGGTGGCCGCGTAACGGCCCGGGTGGGCCAGGGCGTACTCCCGGTAGGCGTCGGCGAACGCGGCCAGCGCCTCCCCGCCGGTGCGTCCGGCGACCGCCGCCGCGATCCCGTCGATCATCTCCCCGCCCGCGAGCAGCGCCATCCGGGTCCGCAGATCCCGCAGCCCGCGCACATGCGCGTACAGGCTCGCGTCCTTCACACCGAAACGCCGGGCCAGCGCGGACAGCGTGACGTTCTGGTAGCCCGCCTCGTCGGCCAGGTCGGCGGCGGCCGCGACCAGACGGTCGGTGGTGAGTCCGGCGCGGGGAATGACGGCCTCCGGGGCAGACCTGAGCAGGAAGCCCCAGCCTACCGATCAGATGTGCGCGAGCCGCCGTGCCCCGGGCACGCACCGCTCGTCCTTCCGTCGACCACCGGGGGACGTCAGTCGCGCGGCCGCGAGAACACGAAGGAGAACTCCACCGGCTCCGGCCACAGGTGGTACCGGGGCAGCGGGCCCGGTCCGCAGGACTGGGACCCGATGCCGTGCAGCCGGTGGTCGAGATGGACCCACACCGTGTCGCCGGGCACGAGGTCGGTGCGATGGCGGGCGGCGTCCAGGTGCTCGGTGGTCCACGGCCTGACCGTGAACCAGAACTCCGGGTCGCCGTCGGCCCGGAGACCGCCGACCTCCGCCCGGCGCACATCGGCGTGGGCGCCGTTCTCCTGAGGGCGCACATACGGCGTCTGCAGTTCTCCCACGCCCGCGTCCCACAGCAGGTCCCGGGACGCGGCCCTGGTGTCCGGGTAGGCCTCGTTGCCGCCGCCGTACCAGAAGACGGCGTCCTCGGGCGTGCCCGCGAGACCGAAGCGGACGCCGAGCCGGGGCAGCGGCACCCGCCAGTCGCCCTCCGGCACGACCGAGACGGTCAGCCGTACCCGGGTGCCGTCGGAGGTCCACCGGTACACCGTGCGCAGGCCCGTCTCGCGTCCGGCGGGCGCCACCCGGGTCCGTACGGTCAGCGCGTCACCGTCCGTCTCGACCGCGTCCAGCCGGTGCCGCATCCGGTGCAGGCCCCGCGGCCGGGGGAAACGTCCTCGACATAGCCGGTGGCCGGGGTGCGCGAAGTCATGGGTCTCCTGGCTCAGCCCTTGATCCCGGTCCGGGCGATGCCCTGCACCAGCCAGCGCTGGAGGAACAGGAAGACACAGACCAGGGGGAGGATGGATATGGCCGTGGCCATGAAGATCAGATGGAAGTTGACGGTCTGGTTGGTCATGTACGACGAGAGGGCCACCTGGACCGTCCAGGCGCTCGGGTCCTGCCCGATGACCAGCGGCCACAGGAAGGAGTTCCAGCCGCTGATGAAGGTGATCGTGGCGATGGCGGCGAAGAAGTTGAGCGAGTTCGGCACGACGACCCGCCAGTACGCGCCCCAGTAACCGAGCCCGTCCACCCGCGCCGCCTCCTCCAGCTCCCTCGGGAACCCCAGGAAGTACTGCCGGAACAGGAAGCAGGTGAAACCACTGAAGAGCCCCGGAATGATCAGCCCCCGGTAACTGTCCACCCAGCCCAGCGAGGAGACCAGCACGAAACTGGGCACGAAGGTGACGGCCGTCGGCACCATCAGGGTCACCAGTACGGCGTAGAACACCTTGTTCGCGTGCCGGTAGGGGATGCGGGCCAGCCCATAGCCGGCGAGCGAGCACACCAGCAGCGTGCCGACGGTGTGCGCCACGCCCACGACCGCCGAGTTCCACAGCGAGCGGGCGAAGTCGACCGTCGGATCGTCGAACGGCTCGGTGACGTTGCCCCATTGGATGTCGCCGGGGAAGAACTGCCAGTCCTCGCCGGTGATCTCGGGATCGGTGGACAGCGCGTTGCGCACGATCAGATAGAAGGGCACGAGGAAGAGGAACGCGGCGACGCTCGTGGCCGCGTACAGGCCCGCCGAGCCGAGCGCGTTCCCCCGCCGGCCCCGGCGCGAAGTCCCGGTGGTCACGTGGAGCCCTCCGCCCTGCCGAAGCCCATGATCCGGCCCTGGAACAGCGTCACCAGACAGATCAGCAGCGTCAGGATCAGCGCGCCCGCGCTGCCGGCGCCGTAGTCCTGGTTCTCGCCCAGCGCCTTGTAGTACAGCTCGACCAGCGGCGGACGCCCCCACGTCGTCTTCGACAGCAGATTGAAGAATTCGTCGAACGCCTGGTACGCCGCCACGAGCAGCAGCAGGACCACCGCCGTCGAGGTCGCCCGCAGCTGCGGCAGGGTGATGTACCGGAACGTCTGCCAGCCGGGCCGCGCCCCGTCGATGGCCGCCGCCTCGTACAGCTCCGGCGGGATGTTCTGCAGCGCCGCCAGGAACAGGATCATGTAGAACCCGGCCTGCAGCCACAGCCGTACGGTGACGATGACCAGCCAGTACCAGGGCGGGTCGGGGCTCGCCAGCCAGGCCGTGCCGTCGGCGCCGAACCAGCCGAGGACGGTGTTGGCGAGCCCGAACCGGACACCGTTGAAGATGGACATCTTCCAGATCAGCGAGGCGGCGACATAGCTCACCGCCGTCGGCAGGAAGAACACCGAGCGGAAGAACGCCCCCATGAACCGCAGCCGGTTCACCGCGAGCGCGAGCGCCAGGGACAGCGCCCAGGTGGTCGGGACGATGATCACCGCGAAGACGGTGAAGGTGACGAGGGAGCCCATGAAGTCGTCGTCCGTCAGCATCGTCCGGTAGTTCTCGAAGCCGACGAACTCGCTGGGCGTGACGGTGAAGCGGGCCTCGAAGAACGACAGCCAGGCGCTCCAGAGGATGGGGACGTAGACGAAGATCAGCAGGCCGATGAGGAAGGGGCCGGTGAACAGCCAGAAGGCGAGGGTGCTGCGCGCCCGCAGCCCCCGCCGTGACCGGGCGGGTGCGCTGACCTGGGGGGTGGTGGTCGTCGGCATCGTGTGACCGCCCGTCCGCCGGCCTAGCCGAAGAGCTTGTCGAGTTCGCGGTCCACCTTCCCGTCGGCCTTGCCGAGTTCGGCCTCCGGGTCACCGCCCTTGCGGACACAGTTGGCGAGGACGTCCTCCAGGGCGCTGATCATCGCCTGGGTCCAGCCGATGTTGTCGAAGTGCCCGAACTCGTTGAACAGCCGCACCCCTTCAGCGGGCAGACCCGACTTCAGCTTGTCGGCGGACTCGGCGAGCGAAGTGCGCGGCGGGATGTGGAAGCCGTAGGAGAGCGCCCAGTCCTCCTGGTACTCCTTCCGGTCGATCCACAGCCACTTCACATACTCCTTGGCGGCCTCCACGTTCCCGCCCTTGGCGTTGACGAACATCGACCAGCCGCCGTTGTACACGGTCTGTCTGCCCGCGTCGGTGACCTTGGGGAAGGGGAAGATCCCCAGGTCGTCGCCGAGCGCCTGCTGCATCTGCGGCATGGCCCACATGCCGCACCACTGGATCGCGGTGAGCCCCTGGTTGAGGGCGGAGGGGTCCCAGAAGTCGGTCGGCGCGTCGAGCAGCAGATCGCCGCTGGTGAACAGCTTGCGCAGGGTGCGGAGACCGCCGGCGACACCGTCCGTGTGGTAGGCGATCTCGTTGTTCTCGTCCAGGGTCTCGGCGCCCGACGCCCAGATCAGCGGATTGACGATCGAGTGCAGGGTGTTGCCGAGATAGATGCCCTTGACCTTGTCGGTGGTCAACTCGGCTGCCGCTGACACCAGTTCGTCCAGCGTCCGCGGGATGCCGACCCCGGCCCTGTCGAACAGTGACCTGCGGTAGAAGAAGAACTGCGGGTCGTCGATCATACGGACGCCGTAGATCTTTCCGTCGACGGTGTGCGACCGGATGTCCGCCGGGTTGAAGTCGTCCTTCACCGGGTCGATCAGCTCGGTCAGATCGGCGACCTGGCCGCTCTTGACCAGCTGGATCTGCGGATGGAACTCGAAGACGTCCGGCGCCTTGTCGGTGAGCAGCGAGGCGAACAGCTTGCTCTCGAAGTTGGAGCCCGTGATCCACTGCGTGGACACGTTCGCGTCCTTGTAGGCCTTCGCGTACCGCTTGATCGCCTGCTCGGTGCCGGCCTCGCCGTACGCGTGGAAGTACTGGACCAGGCTCTTGCCCGATCCCGAACCGCCCCCGCGCCCGTTGTTGCCGCCGCAGGCGGCCAGACCGCCGGCGGCGGCGAGGCCGAGCGCGGCGCGGAGTGCTGATCGACGGTCCCAGCTGCGGTTGCCCGATTCCGGCATGGCGGCGTCCTTGTCTCGAGTGCGGCGGTCGGCGGGATGGCGCTCAAGGACTTGCGGTGCGCGGGACGTTAACCTTCGGCAAATACTTCGGCAAGGGGTTGGGCGAAGCCGGTGCGAAGCGTTGTGCGCCGTTTGTGATGACGAACGGGCGCGGGACGGGAGTTACCGGCGACCGCCGGCGGTACGGCTCCTGGCGCGCTTCCCCGCCGACTGCAGGGCGCCCTCCAGGGCGAACGTCGCCGCACCCAGGCACACCGGGTCGGTCGGGATCGGGGAGAGGACGATCCGGGTGGCCGCCAGCGGGCGGCGCAGCGCGTGCCGGGTGACGGCCGTACGCACCTCGTCGAGCAGCGGCTCGCCGAACGCGGCCGCGACCCAGCTGCTGAGCACGACCACCTCCGGGTTGAACAGGTTGATCAGATCGGCGATCCCGGCGCCGAGATAACGGGCGGTGTGCCCGAGCACCTTCAGTGCCACCGGATCGCCGTCCCTGACGCCGCGGGCGAGCGCCTCGACGGTGGCCGTCTGGTCGTCGGCCCGCAGCAGCGGACCGTCCGGGCTCACCTCCCGCAGATTCAGCATGATCCCCGGCGCGCCAATGTACGTCTCCACACAGCCCCGGTTGCCGCAGTGGCAGGGACGCCCGTCCAGGACCAGCGTGGTGTGCCCCCATTCGCCGGCGCTGTTGCTCACCCCCCGGTGCACCGCGCCGCCCAGCACCAGGCCCGCGCCCACCCCGGTCCCGAGGTTCACCACCACCGCGTCCCCGTGCCCGCGCGCCGCCCCGAACCACAGCTCGGCCACCGCGCAGGCCCGCAACGGGTTGTCCAGATACAGGGGGTAGGCGATGTGGCCGGTGAGCAGATCGAGCAGCGGCACGTCGTGCCAGTCCCAGTTCGGCGCGTACGCGCAGACCCCGGTGTCCCGGTCCACCTGGCCCGGCACGCTCACCCCGACCCCGAGCACCCGCGCGCTCTCCACCCCGGCCTGCGCGACCACCGCCCCCACCGCCGTCGCCACCTGCCCCACGACCCGCTCGGGCCGGCTCTCGCCGGGGCGCACGGACTCCTCGGCGCGTGCCAGCACGTTCAGCGCCAGGTCGAACAGCTCGACCCGGACATAGGTCTCGGCGAGATCCACCCCGATCAGCGCGCCGCCCGGCGCGTCGACCGCCACCAGCCCCCGGGGACGGCCACCGGCCGACTCCTCGAAGCCGACCTCGGTGATCATGCCGAGGTCCAGCAGCTCGCCGACCAGGGTGGCGACGGTGGCGAGACTGAGACCGGTGGCGGCCGCGAGGCGCTGCCGGGAGGTCGGTGACGCGGCGATGATCTGGCGCAGCACCCGATAGCGGTTGGCCGTGCGGATGTCCCGCGATGTGCGCTTCACCGTCAGCCGCCCCCATCCCTGCCGGGCCGCGCCGACGGGCACCGGCGCGCGGCAAGGCTATGGCGCGGGCGAAGCTTTCGACAAGGGGTTAGGAAAAGGGCTGAGCGAAGTCCTGTCAGCGGCCGAGCACGTCCCGTACGAAGGTGTTGGAGAACGTGCCCCGCGGGTCCAGGTCCTCGACGGTGTCCCGGAAGTCGCCCAGCCGCGGGTAGCGGGCGCGCAGCCCGGCCGCCGGGGTGGTGAACACCTTCCCCCAGTGCGGGCGGGGGTCGAACGGCGCCAGCGCCTCCTCCAGCCGCCGCACCACCGGCAGCACCGTCCCGGTGTCCTCGATCCAGGTGAAGTGGAGGGCCACCGTGTCCCGGCCGTAGGAGGGGCTGAGCCACTGCTCGTCGGCGGCGACCGTACGCACCTCGCAGGTCTGCAGCACGGGGGCGAGCGTCTCCCGGATGCCGTCCAGCGCGTGCAGCGCGGCGAGGGCCGACTCGCGCGGCAGCAGATACTCCGACTGCAGCTCAGCGCCGCTGCTCGGGGTGAACTCCGCCCGGAAGTGCGGCAGCCGCTCGTGCCAGGGACCAGGCACCCCGGACTGCTCCGTGCAGTTCACCGCCGGCATGCCCGGCACCGGGTGCATCTTCTCCGTCGCCGGGGCCGCCCAGGGGAAGTCCGGCAGCGGCTGGTCGGTGCGCCGCTTCAGCCACACCTGACGGAAGCCCGGCGCCCGCCAGTCGGTGAACAGGCTCACGCTGTACGCCGCCGACATCACCGTCTCGAACGTGGCCTGATCCAGCCCCTCCAGGGGCATCTCGGTGAACACGTGCTGCTCGACCTCGTAGGCGGGTTCCAGATCGAGGGTGAGCGCGGTGACGACGCCCAGCGCGCCCAGCGAGGTGACCACACCGCCGAAACGGTTCGTCACGCCCCGGGTGAACCGCACGGGCGAACCGTCCGCCACCACGATCTCCACCGCGCGCACCGACGAGGCCAGCGGCCCGTTGCCCACACCGGAACCGTGGGTGCCGGTGGCGACGGAGCCGGCCACCGAGATGTGCGGCAGTGACGCCATGTTCCCCAGCGCCAGCCCGTACCGGTGCACCGCGTGCGCCAGCTCCGCGTAACGCACACCGCCCCCGACCCGTACCGTCCGGGCGGTGGTGTCCACGTCGATCTCCGGCGGCAGCGCGTCGAGGGAGAGCAGCACGCCGTCCGCGCCGGGCTCCGCGATCGCGTTGAAGGAGTGCCCGCTGCCCAGGACCCTGACCCGTGAGCTCCCGGCCACCAGGTTCCGCAGCGCGTTCAGGCTGTGCGGGCGGTGCAGCTCCCTGGCGGCGTACGTGATGTTGCCCGCCCAGTTGGTCACGGTCTCGGCCATCGCTCGTCCTTCCTGACGATCGGGACCGAAAAGGTCCCCCGCCGGAACCTATCCCGGGAGTGGTCCACGCCACGTGGGGGGGACCCGGCACCCCGGATCTCCTCGCGGGGGCATACCGTGAGGAGTCGTACGTCCGAACCGGGAGGAGACACTTCGATGGGCAGCCGCACCGCGCTGGTCGAGGATCTGATGGAGCGGTTCCCCCATGTGCCGCGCGAGGCCGTGTTCAAGGAGGACCTGCTGCGCGGCGGTGTGGCCTTCGACCCCTCCGCGCTCAGCGACAACGAGGACGGCGAGGTCAAACCGAAGTCCTACTTCATCTTCTCCTTCGACCACGGCACCCTGCCGGAGCTGGGCGAGGCCGCGCTGCGCCGTCCGCCGGAGGAGATCATCCTCACCGGAGGCCCCTACGACCTGCGCCGCACGGTGGTGTCCGTACGCGTGAACCCGGCCTCCCCGTACCGCGTCGCCTCCGACGAACACGGCCGGCTCGGCCTCTACCTCGACGGCAAGCGGATCTCCGACGTCGGCGTGCCGCCCATGCCGGAGTACTACCGGCACAAGCTCGCCAACGGGAAGTCGGTCATGGAGGTGGCCCCGACCATCCAGTGGGGCTACCTGATCTACCTGACCGCGTTCCGGGTCTGCCAGTACTTCGGCGCCAAGGAGGAGTGCCAGTACTGCGACATCAACCACAACTGGCGCCAGCACAAGGCGGCGGGCCGTCCGTACACGGGCGTGAAGGACGTCGACGAGGTCCTCGAGGCGCTGGACATCATCAACACGTACGACACGGCGAAGACGTCCACCGCCTACACGCTCACCGGCGGCGCGATCACGTCGAAGGTACAGGGCCTGGACGAGGCGGACTTCTACGGGCGCTACGCCAAGGCCATCGAGGAGCACTTCCCGGGCCGCTGGATCGGCAAGGTCGTCGCCCAGGCGCTGCCCAAGGACGCCGTGCAGCGCTTCAAGGACTACGGCGTGCAGATCTACCACCCCAACTACGAGGTGTGGGACGAGTACCTGTTCAAGATGTACTGCCCCGGCAAGGAGCGGTACGTCGGCCGTGACGAGTGGCACAAGCGCATCCTTGACTCCGCGGACATCTTCGGCGCGCGCAACGTGATTCCCAACTTCGTCGCCGGTGTCGAGATGGCCGAGCCCTTCGGCTTCAAGACCGTCGACGAGGCCATCGACTCCACCACCGAGGGCCTGCGCTTCTTCATGTCGCACGGCATCACGCCCCGCTTCACCACCTGGTGCCCCGAGCCCACCACCCCGCTCGGCAAGGCCAACCCGCACGGCGCGCCGCTGGAGTACCACATCCGGCTGCTGCAGGCCTACCGGCAGACCATGGAGGACTTCGGCCTCTCCTCGCCCCCCGGCTACGGCCCGCCCGGACCCGGCAACGCGGTGTTCTCCGTCAGCTCCTTCATGGACAGCCTCCCGGCCCAGGAGCCCGCCGGGACGGTCTGAGCCGGCGGAGCACGGCGCGGGACCCGAAGGACCGGAACTGAGACGTTCCGGTCCTTCGCGCGTATCTCCCTGCGTACGGCCCCTGCGAGGTGTGGCCATGCCGCCACACAAAGTGAGGGAAGCGCTTGTCATTTGTAGCGAGGTCGTGAAAAGCTCTGCCACTGCCGCGAGGTTTCCCCCAACTTTATTGCCACGATGGCAAGTTGACCTCGTTCGTGATGCGGGAGTCTCATGCCCGACCTGCCGAGCCCTCAAGGTGCCGCCGAGGCGGCGCTGTTCACCGAGTGCTGGGACGCGGCGCTCTCCTACGCCGACCTGTGCACAGCCGGTTCCGCCGCCGCGGCCGAACTCGCCCGCGAGGCCTTCGCGCAGGGCATAAGGGAACTGCGCGAGGCGGAGTCGGCCACCGTCCGCAGCCGCCGTTCCTCCCGGCTGCCCCGGATCCCCCTGCTGCTGACCGCCGTCCGCAGCACCGCCGCCGCCTGGGAGGAGGCGGGGCAGGGCCACAAGCTCGACCCCGATCTGCGGCTGTGGCTCCACTCCGAGCAGGCCGCCCGCTACACCGGCCCGCCCCTGGAACGCCCGGTCGCCCTGCGCGGACTGCGCGATCTGCAGCCCGCGGACACCGAACTCCTGTGGCTGGCCGAGGCGGAGTCCCTCCCGCTGCCCCTCGTGGCCCGTCGGCTCGGCCTCGACCCGGCCACCGCCGCCGACGAACTCGCCCAGGTGGGGCGCCTGTTCCGCGACCGCTGCCACCGCAACCACATCGACTCCCCGCTGGACGCCGAGTGCCGCAGCTACGCCCGGCTCCTCGACGCCGTCACCCGCTCGCCCGCATCGGACGCCCCCGACGACCTCTCCCGCCACCTCGCCACCTGCCACCGGTGCGCCGAGGCCGCCGCCTGCCTTCGCCTGCACGGCGGCGGACTGCCCGGCGCGCTCACCGGCGGCGTGATCGGCTGGGGCGGCCTCGCCTATCTGGAACGCCGCCGCCGCGCAGCCGAGGCACGGCTCGGGGCCGGCCGCCCGGATCCGGCCGACACCGACGGCGGCCACCCGGCGGACGGCGAGCCCCGCAGCCGGCTCGGCCGGCACGGCCCGCTGGTCGCCGCCCTCCTGGTGTCCCTGCTCGCGCTCGTGGTCTCCCTGATGCCGTTCGGCGACAGGGCCGACGAGAGCGCCGAACGCCCGGACGCCGACCGGCAGCCGGCGGCCGACCCCGGCCCCTCCCTGCCCTCCGCCGCCAGGGACCCCCTCGCCACCCCGTCCCCGTCGGCCTCCGCGACACCGTCCGCCGAGCGCACCCCGGGGCCGGAGAACCCCGGCCCCGAGGACCCCGACCCCGAACCCCAGGGCACCCACTCCGCCTCCGCCGCGCCCGCGAGCACCGCCCGCGGCGAACCGGCCGCCTGCCGCGCCGACTACGACGTGGTCAACGAGTGGCCCGACGGCTTCCAGGCCACCGTCACCGTCACCACCCGCGACCCCCTCGACTCCTGGCGCGTCGGCTTCACCTTCCCCGACGGCCAGCGCGTCACCCAGATGTGGGACGCCGCGTCCGACCAGGACGGCACCCGGGTCACCGCCACCGCCGCCGACTACAACCAGTCGGTCGCCGCCGGCGGGAAACTCGCCTTCGGCTTCCTCGCCTCCCGGGACGGAACGAACCACCCGCCGTCCGGCTTCACCCTCAACGGCCGCACCTGCGCGCCGGTGTGAGCGCCGGAAAAACCGGTTGACGGGCCGGGGCGGTCGCGGGCTACTGTGACAGCGGATCACAGAACGACACGGCGGCCGCGTGCCGCCGTACCGGAACTTCGTGGAGTGAGGAGGTGTCGACCGATGGCTGTCACTGCGCCGGGCGCTGCCCGCATTCAGGAATCCATCACGTTCACCTCCGTGGCCACCGGCTGAACCCATGTCCGCGCGCCTGAGCGCGCCCGCCGGGGCCACCCACCCGAAGGGTCACCCCCTTGAGTTCCAGCTCCACCTCCGTTTCCTCCGTACTCGCCCCTTACGGCTGGGACGACGCCTGGGCGGACGCGTTCGCCCCCTACGCCGCGGAAGGGCTGCTGCCCGGCCGGGTGCTCCGGGTCGACCGCGGCCAGTGCGACGTCCTCACCCCCGCCGGCACCCTGCGCGCCGACACCGCCTTCGTCACCCCGCACGACCCCCTGCGGGTCGTCTGCACGGGCGACTGGGTCGCCGTCGAACCAGGAGGGCACCCGCGCTACGTCCGCGCGTATCTGCCCCGCCGTACCGCCTTCGTACGGTCCACCTCCTCCAAGCGGTCCGAGGGACAGATCCTCGCCGCCAACGTCGACCACGCCGTCGTGGCCGTCTCCCTCGCCACCGAACTCGACCTGGCCCGGATCGAACGCTTCCTCGCGCTCGCCTGGGAGTCCGGGGCCCAGCCCGTGGTCGTCCTCACCAAGGCCGACCTCGTGCCGGACGCGGTCACCCGCGCCCACCTCGTCCAGGACGTGGAGACCAGCGCGCCCGGCGTGACCGTGCTCCCCGTCAGCGCCCGGGACGGCGACGGACTCGACGTCCTCGCCGCGATCACGGCCGGCGGCACCTCGGTACTGCTCGGGCAGTCCGGCGCCGGCAAGTCCACCCTGGCCAACGCGCTCCTCGGCGAGGACGTCATGGACGTACAGGCCACCCGGGACGTCGACGGCAAGGGCCGCCACACCACGACCACCCGCAACCTGCTGGCCCTGCCCGGCGGGGGAGTCCTCATCGACACCCCGGGCCTGCGAGGCGTCGGCCTGTGGGACGCCGGCACCGGTGTCGGCCAGGTCTTCGCCGAGATCGAGGAACTCGCCGAGAACTGCCGCTTCCACGACTGCGCCCACGAGAGCGAACCGGGCTGCGCCGTCCTCGACGCCATCGGGACCGGTGACCTCCCGCAGCGCCGCCTGGACAGCTACCGCAAGCTGCTCCGGGAGAACCAGTACATCGTCGCCAAGACCGACGCCCGGCTCCGGGCGGAGATCCGCAAGGACTGGAAGCGCAAGGGCGCCATCGGCAGGGCGGCGATGGAGGCCAAGCGGGGACGCCACTCCTGACACCATGTCCGATTTCCGCCAGCCGGGGCCTCCCGGGTGGCGGAGACTGGACGGCATGAAGGACGAGGACAGCAGGTACGAGGCGGTGCGCAGCCGGGACGCCAGATTCGACGGGGCGTTCTTCTTCGCCGTGCGGACGACCGGCATCTACTGCCGGCCCAGCTGCCCCGCCGTCACCCCCAAGCGGCACAACGTGAGCTTCTTCGCGACCGCCGCCGCCGCGCAGGGCTCCGGGTTCCGCGCCTGTCGGCGCTGCCGCCCGGACGCCGTGCCCGGCTCCGCCGAGTGGAACGTACGGGCCGACGTCGTCGGCCGGGCCATGCGGATGATCGCCGACGGCGTCGTCGACCGTGACGGCGTCGCCGGACTCGCCGCCCGGCTCGGCTACAGCGCCCGCCAGGTGCAGCGCCAGCTCACCGGCGAGCTCGGCGCCGGACCCGTCGCCCTCGCCCGCGCCCAGCGGGCGCACGCCGCGCGGGTCCTGCTCCAGACCACCGGCCTGCCGGTCACGCGGATCGCGTTCGCCGCCGGATTCGCCAGCGTGCGGCAGTTCAACGACACCGTCCGGGCCGTCTACGCGACCACCCCCAGCGAGCTGCGCGCCACCGCGCCCCGCAGCGGCCGGGCACGCACCGCCACCCCCTCCGCCGGAATCCCCCTGCGGCTCGCCCACCGCGGCCCCTACCAGGCCGGACCCGTATTCGACCTGCTGGAACGCGAGACGGTCCCCGGCGTCGAGGAGATGACCGGCACCCTGGGCACCCGGACCTACCGGCGGACGCTCCGGCTGCCCCACGGCACCGGCATCGCCGCCGTCGACGAGCCCGGCGGCCGGCCCGGCGGCTGGCTCGACACCCGCCTCCACCTCACCGACCTCCGCGACCTGACCACCGCCGTACACCGACTGCGGCGGCTCTTCGACCTGGACGCCGACCCGTACGCCGTCGACGAACGGCTCGGCGCCGACACCCGGCTCGCCCCGCTGGTCGCCGCCCGGCCGGGACTGCGCTCACCCGGCACCGTCGACCCCGGCGAACTCGCGGTACGCGCGCTGGTGGGCCGCGACGAGGCCGCCCGGCTCGTCCAGACGTACGGCAAGCGGCTCGACGCCCCCTGCCACGGCCTCACCCACCTGTTCCCCGAGGCCGACGTCCTCGCCGAGGCCGAACCCGACGGTCCCCCGGGCGCGCTCACCACCGCCCTCGCCGACGGCACCGTACGCCTCGGACCCGGCGCCGACCGGGACGACGCCCGGACCGCGCTGGCCGCCGTCCCCGGCCTCGACGTCCGTACGATCGCCGCGATCCGCACCCGCGCCCTCGGCGACCCGGACGTGGCCCCGCCCGGACCCGACGTTCCCGACAGCTGGCGCCCCTGGCGCTCGTACGCCCTGAACCACCTGCGCGCCGCAGGAGAGTTGGAGTAGATCATGGAGACCACCTACTGGACGAGCGTGGACAGCCCCGTCGGGCCGCTGCTGCTCACCGCCGCCCCGGACGGCGCACTGACGTCGCTGTCCGTCCCCGGACAGAAGGGCGGACGCACCCCGGCCGGCGACCGGCGGCGCGACCCCGGACCGTTCCGCGAGGCCGAACGGCAGCTCACCGCGTACTTCGCCGGCGACCTCAAGGAGTTCCGGCTGGCCCTGCACGCCACCGGCACCCCGTTCCGGGAGAAGGTGTGGGCCGCCCTCGACGACGTCCCCTACGGGGCGACCGTCTCGTACGGCGAGATCGCCGCGCGGATCGGCGCCCCGAGGGCCGCCGTACGGGCCGTCGGGGGCGCGATCGGGGCGAACCCGCTGCTCATCGTGCGCCCCTGCCACCGGGTGGTCGGCGCCGACGGCTCGCTGACCGGGTACGCCGGCGGCCTGGAGCGCAAGGTCCAGCTGCTCACACGTGAGGGCGTGCTGCGCGCCTGAGAGCCGTCAGCCCCAGAACACCGCGCCCAGCCACGCCGCCGTGATCAGCTGGCAGGTGAACAGCTCCGTCAGCAGGCTCCAGCCGCCCGAACGCATCACCGTCCACAGCGCCGCCACCGCCTCACGCCGTCGTCCCAGCCGCAGCCGCTCGCCCACACACACCCCGGCGAGGAAACCCGGGACCGCGCCGAGCACGGGCAGCAGGACGAACCCGGCGAACGAGCCGCAGCCCGCGTACGTCAGCAGCCGCCCGTCGACGCCGGCCTCCCGAAGCCGGCGCGGCGGCAGCGCCCAGCGCACCACCTGCGACAGGAACAGCACCACGGTCGCCCCCACGCACACCCACCACGCGACGGGCCGAGGATCCTTCAGCGCCCACCACAGCACCCCGGCCCACACCAGCCAGGACCCGGGCACCCCTGGCACCAGCACTCCCCACAGTCCGAGCAGGAGCACCAGTCCGGTGAGCAGGAGGTCCCAGGCTCCCATCTGTCCAGGGTGCAGGAGTCCGGGCAGCGGCGCAGAACGGGAACGTGCCCGGTCACCTCCGGTCAACCGCCGTACCGGGAGTGGCGCGGGACGGGGATTTTCCCGATGCCCCGTTTCCCAGCGGCCCGCGCGGTGGACAATTGAGGGCATGAGCCAGCAGGGGGGAACGCCCACCGGTCCCGAGGACGACTGGTGGGGCCAGCTGTACGACGAGACCACCGACGACACGGGTCCCGTACCGGCGCCCGACTCCCTGGACGACCGCTTCGCGTCGGCGTCGGGGACGCTGGGGGGCCCGGCCCCGGCCGACCCCCCTCCCACCCCGACCATTCCGGACCCCCGGCCGGGCGGCGGCCCGCCCCGCGCCCCCTGGGAGCCGCCGCCCCGGGGGCCGGAGCCCTCCGGGCCGTCGATGAGGGCCTCGCCTCCGACGGCTCCCCTGCCGCCCGGGCAGCCACCCGCCACCGCCCCGCCCGCGGGACAGGTGGACCCTCCTCCGGCCGCCCCCACCTCCGGCGCGGCCTTCGGCTCCTGGACCCCCACGACCGCCCGCCCGCCCGCCACCCGCACCACGCGCATGGAACCGCCCCCCGGCCCGCTCCCGTCCCGCGCCCACGTCGGCTCCCGGCCGCCCACCTACGACCCCGAGCCCACCGCCCTCCCGCCGGCCGACCCCGACGCACTGGACGGCCTGGTGTCCGACACCGTGCTGGACGGCGCCCGGTACGGGGCCTGCACCCTGCGCGCCGCCTCCGTACGCGGGGACTCCGCCCGCTACCGGGGCGAACTCCGCCGCGACGCGCTGCTGACCGCCCGGTTCGGCACCGGGGAACAGGCCCTCGTCCTGGTGGCGCTGGCGACCGGTGCCCGTACCTCCCCCGGCGCGCACCGGGCCGCCGCCGAGGCCTGCCGGTGGATCGGCGCGGCGGTGGGCCGCAGCCACGCGCGCCTCGCCGACGACATCGGGGCCGCCCGGCGCGGCGACCTCAAGTCCGGCCTGCACCGCCTCACCGACCGCAGCCTCGGCCGACTCCGCGCCAGTGCGGCCGAACAGGGCCTCGCACCGGACCTCTACGCGGCCACCCTGCGCTGTCTCCTGCTGCCCGCCGACCCCGAGTGCCGTACCCGGGTCTTCTTCGGGGTCGGCCCCGGCGGACTGTTCCGGTTGCGGGACGGCGCCTGGCAGGACATCGAGCCCGGGACCACCGAGGCCAGGGGCGAACCCGTGGTCGGTTTCGGCTCGCCGCCCGCCGAGACCTCCGACGGCGACCGCCTCACCATGGACCTGGGCATCCCCACACCCCCGAGCCCGTACGAACCCGCCCCCGAGCCGCCCCGCGAACCCTTCCGCTTCCGCACCTCGGTCGCCCGCCCGGGTGACACCCTGCTGATGTGCGGCACCGGCCTAGCCGACCCCCTGCGCGGCGAACCGGCGCTCCTCGCCCACCTCGCCGACCGGTGGTCCGGCCCCGAACCGCCCGGCCTCGCCGCGTTCCTCGCCGACACCCAGGTACGGGTCAAGGGGTACGCGGACGACCGTACGGCCGCGGCCGTCTGGGAGGCGTGAGCGCGCCCGGTGTGAATTCATGGAAACCGTCAGGCATCTTCGACCCCCGAGGGGCAGACGGAAGACATGGCCAAACAGAATGTCGCGGAGCAGTTCGTCGACCTCCTCACCCGCGCGGGAGTCAAACGCCTGTACGGCGTCGTCGGCGACAGCCTCAACCCCGTCGTCGACGCCGTCCGCCGCAACTCCGCCATCGACTGGATCCACGTGCGCCATGAGGAGACCGCCGCCTTCGCCGCCGGCGCCGAGGCCCAGATCACCGGCAGGCTGGGCGCCTGCGCCGGCTCCTGCGGGCCCGGAAACCTCCACCTCATCAACGGGCTGTACGACGCCCACCGCTCCATGGCCCCCGTCCTCGCCCTCGCCTCGCACATCCCGTCCAGCGAGATCGGCCTCGGCTACTTCCAGGAGACCCATCCCGAGCAGCTGTTCCGCGAGTGCAGCCACTACAGCGAGATGATCTCCAGCCCGAAGCAGATGCCCCGGCTGGTGGACACCGCCATCCAGCACGCCATCGGCCGCTCCGGCGTCAGCGTCGTCACCCTCCCCGGCGACATCGCCGACCACGCCGCCCCCGAGAATCCCGCGGAGACCGCCCTCGTCACCTCCCGGCCCACGGTCCGCCCCGGCGACGCCGAGATCGACCGCCTCGTCGACATGATCGACGAGGCAGAGAAGGTCACCCTGTTCTGCGGCGCCGGCACCAAGGGCGCGCACGCCGAGGTCATGGAGTTCGCCCAGAAGATCAAGTCCCCGGTCGGGCACGCTCTGCGCGGCAAGGAGTGGATCCAGTACGACAACCCGTACGACGTCGGCATGAGCGGACTGCTCGGCTACGGCGCCGCGTACGAGGCCACCCACGAGTGCGACCTGCTGATCCTGCTCGGCACCGACTTCCCCTACAACGCCTTCCTCCCCGGCGACGTGAAGATCGTCCAGGTCGATGTGCGGCCCGAGATCCTCGGCCGGCGCTCCAAGCTCGACCTCGCCGTGTGGGGCGATGTGAAGGAGACGCTGCGCTGTCTCACACCCCGGGTGCGCACCAAGGACAAGCGCAAGTTCCTCGACCGGATGCTGAAGAAGCACGCGGACGCGCTGGAGGGGGTGGTGAAGGCGTACACGCGCAAGGTGGAGAAGCATGTGCCGATCCATCCCGAGTACGTGGCCTCCGTACTGGACGAACTCGCCGCCGACGACGCCGTGTTCACCGTCGACACCGGTATGTGCAATGTCTGGGCGGCCCGCTACATCACCCCCAACGGCCGGCGCCGGGTGATCGGTTCGTTCTCCCACGGCTCGATGGCGAACGCGCTGCCGATGGCGATCGGGGCGCAGTTCACCGACCGGGGCCGGCAGGTCGTGTCGATGTCGGGCGACGGCGGATTCAGCATGCTGATGGGCGACTTCCTCACCCTCGTGCAGTACGACCTGCCGGTGAAGGTGGTCCTGTTCAACAACTCCTCGCTCAGCATGGTGGAGTTGGAGATGCTGGTCGCCGGACTGCCCTCGCACGGCACCGCCATGAAGGACACCGACTTCGCCGCCGTCGCCCGCGCGTGCGGCGCCTACGGGGTACGGGTGGAGAAGCCGAAGGAACTCGCGGGCGCGCTCAAGTCGGCGTTCAAGCACAAGGGCCCGGCCCTCGTCGACGTCGTCACGGACCCCAACGCGCTGTCCATCCCGCCGAAGATCAGCGCGGAGATGGTGACCGGGTTCGCGCTGTCCGCCTCCAAGATGGTGCTGGACGGGGGCGTCGGCCGGATGCTCCAGATGGCCCGCTCCAACCTGCGCAACGTGCCCCGTCCGTAACGGCGTTCACCCGGCGCGGGGCTGCCAGCCGCGGGACGAGGTGTCGTACTCGTAGTGGGGCAGGCCCTCGATTCCGCTGGTGCGGAACGGGCGGCCGTGGTCGTCGATCCGGACCGTGCCGGTGCGGCCCCGCGAGGACCAGTCCAGCTCCAGATACCAGCGGCAGTCGCAGCCCGCGGCACGGGCGGTGACCAGCAGCACCTCCGGGTCGTTCACGGAGACCCGGTAGGGCATCCGCACGGCCGGGATCGGTGTACCGGCGTCGTTCCCGGCGACCGCGCGGGCGATCGGCCGGTCCTTGTCCAGGTCCACGTCGAAGTAGCGCGGGGTGAGCGCGCCGCCGCAGCCCTGGTCCATGGCGTACGCGTTCCCCGGCACGGGCCCGGAGCGGCCGGCCACGCGCACGCGCAGCGCGGTGAGGACGACGGCCGTCTCGGACGTCCCCTGCACCGACAGCTCCACCAGCGTCTCGCCCCCGTGCACGGCCGCCTGCGTCGCGGCCCACGTCCCGGCGTCCTGCGGGGCCGGTGGCGGCGGGACCTGGTCCGGGGGCTTGGCGATGACGTAGTCGTGCCCGCATCCGTACGCCCATGCCTGCGAGTCGGCGGACCAGGTGAGGGGAGGGGCGGCGGGGGCCTCGGAGGTGCCGGGAGCGGCGGGCTTGTGCCGGGGGGTGGGCGAGGAGGAGGCCGGGTGGGTCCTGGTGGCCGGGGAGGGGGAGCCGGAGGGCGAGGGTGTGCGGCTCGGGGATGTCGTGGGGGAACCACTGGACACGCTCGGGGCCGCGTCCCGGGGCTTCGCGCCCTCGGCGGACGCCCGCCGGTCGTCGGGGAGCGCGGACAGGCTCCCCACGGTGGCGAGCAGCGCGCAGGCGGCGGCCATGGCGACGAGCACCCGTCCCCGCCGCCGGTACCAGGGCCGTTGCGCGGACGTCCTGCCGGGGTCTGGTGTGGTGGGGTTCGGCTTGTCCTGGCCGGAGGGCCCGTCGGTGGCGCCCGGCCCGGTGACCGTGTCCGGGGGCGGCGCGGCGGCGTCACCCGTTTCGGGGTCCGCGCCCGGCTTCCGACCGTGGTGGGGGAGGTCGGCCCCGCTCGCGGTGCCCGGTCCGTCGGTCGGCCGGATCTCGTCGTTTCGCCCGCTCGGGACGCCGGAAAGCGGTGCGGTGCCGAGGCGTGCACCGGCGTGCGACGTGGGCTCGGCCCGGGGCGTCGTATCCGGTACGCCGGTGGTGTCCGCGGCGCTGTGGCCTGCGGGGCGCCCGCCGGGTTCGCCGGTGGGGGGTGTCCGGGGGCTGCCGGGCGGGCCGCCCGGTGTCTCACCCCCGGCGACGGCCGGGGTGCCGGTGCCCTCCCGTGCCGCCGGGTGCTGTTCGCCGGGGGCGGCGTCCGGGTTCGCGGGTGAACCCGGCACTCCCCGCGGGCGCTGGCGTGCCTCCACCGCGCGGAGCCAGCGGTGGTGGAGGTCCAGTCGTTCCGCCCGCGACGCACCGCACAGCGCCGCGAACCGCTCCACCGGGGCGAAGTCGACCGGGACCGCGTCGCCCGCGCAGTAGCGGTGCAGCGTCGAGGTGTTCATGCCGAGGCGGCGGGCCAGCGAGCCGTAGCTGCGGTCCGTACGTTCCTTCAGCTTCCGCAGCAGCGCCGCGAACTCCGCCACGTCGTCCTGTGCCGACACCGTCACCCCGCACTCGTCCGGACCGGTCGGGGCCCTGGGACGGCATCCCAGGCACCCCATGTATCTGCACGTCAAACGGGCTGGGATGGTTCCATGCCGGCGAAACCGGCGACGACGCTTGCGCCCGTCTCCCGGGACGGCCGATGCTCTTGGCACCGCGACCGCCCCGACGGCCGCCGGACGACCATCCGGACCGTCACGGGCGTACCGTCCCGCATTCTCCATCACGCTCACCACACGGGGGACCACCCATGCCCAAGCACACCCGCGCCGCCGCCCTCGCGACCCTCACGGCCGCCGCCCTCGCCGTCGGTACGGCACTCGCGGCGCCGGCCGGCGCGGCCGCCCCGCCCAAGTTCCTCGCGGCGTCCGAGCTGCCCCCGCACCCGTCGTCCGACTGGGCCGCGGGCCCGGTCACCGACGGCTTCCCGGCGGAACTCGCCTACTGCCTCGGCGAGGGCGTACCGGCGTACGACTACCGGCACCGCGTCTACTCCACCGACCTGGACACCAACGCCGTACAGGTCACCGTCGTCACCGGCTCCGCCGCCAAGGGCAAGGCGCTGGCCGCCCTGCTGAACGAGGAGATCCGTTCCTGCGCCGACCGGATCGAGCAGACCTACCCCGACGTCGAGGCCGAGGGCCGCTACTACGGTGCCCTGCCGGTCGAGGAGGGCGCGAAGGTGCACGGGCTGCACACCGAGACGTCCTGGGGGGCCACGGACATCCACCTGCTCTCCGTGGGGCGCGACGGGAAGACCGTGACCGTCGTCGGCTGGGGACAGCTGGGTGACTTCGACGACGCCCCGGTGAGCGCGTTCAAGAAGACGACGAAGAAGGCCGTCAACAAGCTGTACTGAGCCGCACGTTCCACCACGACCACCGTGAGAAGCCGGGGTCGTCCTCTCGCCACGGGGGTCGGGAGGACGGCCCCGCGCAGGCGTGTGGCCGGCTGTGTGGCCATCGCACTTCGGCCAACCACCGTTCGTGACCGTCCGGTATGACTGGCGCGTGGGTGACCGGGCAAGCATTCCCGTGAAGGTGTCCGAGCACAGGGGGAATCGGCGCGGGGGCGGGGGCCATGACGGGGGCCATGAAGAGCCGGACTTCGGTGGACCGGCTGAGGCGCACACTGGGACGGGCGGATCTGCGGGCGGTGCCCGAGTCCCGCAGGGCACTGAGAGAACTGCTCAAGCACTGGGGCTCACCGGAGCGTTCCGAGGTCGCGGAACTGCTCACCAGCGAGCTCGTCACCAACGCGCTCGTCCACACCGGCCGGGAGGCGGTCCTGACCGCCGTCGTCGGGCCGCGTGGACTGCGGGTGGAGGTACGGGACTTCGTCGAACCGGATCCCAGGCCGAGGGCCCCCAGCATCGACGACGGTACGCACGGCAGGGGCCTGGTGCTGGTCGAGACGCTCGCCGACGAGTGGGGCGTCAGAAGGCACCGGGTGGGCAAGTCCGTCTGGTTCGAGCTCGACGCGGAAGCGGCCTGAGGGGTGCGGATACCGCGCCCCTCAGGCCGCCAAAGGGCACATCAGCCGAACTGCTGCTCCAGATCCTTGAGTTTGCGCTCCAGGGAGTCCAGACGCGGCAGGGCCTGGGTGTCGTCCTCGGCGGTGAGGTCGACGGTCATCGCGTCACCGCGGGTGCGGACCGGCTGCAGGGAGGGCCGGGCGGCGCGAGCGGGCAGGGCCTCCGGCGACGATATGGCAGGCTCCGCGGAGACCACGTCGGAGTCGCGCTCCATCGTGGGCGCCTCCAGCTCGCGTCCGCCGCCCCGGCCCACGAGACCGCGGTGACCACGGCTGATCGCCTTCAGCCGGGCCCGCTCCACCCGCTGCTGGTCACGCCGGCGCTGCTTCGCCGCGTCCTTGCGGGCCTTGTCCTCGCGTACCTCCTCGACGGCCTCGTCGAGGCTGCGCACGTTCTCCAGCAGCATCAGCGACCAGGCGCCGTACGTCTCCCGGGGCGCGCGCAGCCAGCGGACGATACGGATCTGGGGCAACGGGCGCGGCACCAGACCCTGTTCACGCAGGGCGGCCCGGCGGGTCTGCTTCAGCGCGCGGTCGAACAGGACCGCCGCCGACAGGGACATGCCGGCGAAGAAGTGCGGGGCGCCCGCGTGTCCGAGGCCCCGGGGAGCGTGCACCCAGTTGAACCAGGCCGCGGCGAAGGCGAACGTCCATACGAGTATGCGTGAGCCGAGCGCCGCGTCACCGTGGCTGGCCTCGCGTACGGCGAGCACCGAGCAGAACATCGCCGCCCCGTCCAGGCCGAAGGGGACGAGGTACTGCCAGCCGTCGGACAGGCCGAGGTTCTGCTCGCCGAAGCCGACGAGGCCGTGGAAGGACAGCGCGGCGGCCACCGCGGCGCAGCAGAACAGCAGTACGTAGGAGACGGTCCCGTAGAGGGCCTCCTTGCGCCGGCGGCGTTCCTCGCTGCGCTCCCAGGAGTCGTCCGCACTCGTGCTCTTGACCGAGGAGCGCTTGCCACGCGCCAGCACCGCCACCGCCGCCAGCATGCCCAGGAGCAGCACGACGCCCGGAAGGAGCCAGTTCAGCGATATGTCGGTCAGTCTCATCTAGGGGTCCCTTGCATTGGGATAGGGCGTAACGCCCGCCATAGTGGCCCAACCGCCGCCGTCTTCAGGGGGTTTCGGGGCAAGAGGCCGCCAAGGAAGTGCGAGGGGGACCCCAGGGCGGCATTCTGCTCGAACTGCCGCATGACAGGCAGGAGTTGAGTTCGAATGACACTACCCGTAAGAGTGGTTCCACGGATAGTTCCCGTGGCGGGTGAGGGGATTGTGAATGACCTGTGACCTCCGTGGGGGCGGAGACCGGACGATCTTACCCGCCGGACGGGTGTGGTCCCGTCCGGCGGAACGTCAACTCGCCTGTGCGGCCAGTTCCTTGACCCGCTTCCCGGTGACCCCGTTGGCCGCGGTGACCTTGGTGACCCCGGTGGAGCAGGTGCGCGGGCAGGTGGCGCAGATGTCCGCGGGACGGATCGTGTAGAACATGCAGCAACTGACCCGGTCCCGGGTGACGGGTCCCGGCTCGCCTCCGGGCCCGCCCGGCCGGCGGAACGTCGCGGCGCCCACATACGGCTTCGTGGTGCCCGGCAGCAGCAGCTCCAGTTCGCGCAGCCCCCGCTCCTCCTCGCCCAGCAGCTGGGCGATGTACCGCAGGCTCTCCACGATCTCGTCGGTCGCCGTGGCCCACAGGGCCCGGCCGCGCCGCCGCATCAGAGGACCGAAACCGGCCATGACGGGTTCGAGGTGCTCGGCGACCGCCGCGCGCACCTCCGCCCGCAGTGCCTCCTCGTCGGGCACCACGTGGGCGCCGGGCAGTGCGGCGGCCGGATCGTCGGGCAGACAGGCGAAACGTTCCGGTCGTACGGCCATGCGTCCCACGGCGAGACCCTCGGCGGTACGGTCGAAGGAGACGTGTGTCACGGGGTAGCGGGGCACGCGCCGGTGCAGGAACCACGGCACGGTGATCAGCAGGCAGGCGGGCCAGGCGTACCGGTGCAGACCGAAGCCGGCGATCACGTCCGGACGGCCCTGCTGTCCGTAGTCCCGCAGCACCTGGGTGTCGTCCCAGGTGAGGAATCGTTCCAGCTCGGCTCCGCCCTCGGCCAGGCCCGACGCGGCGACCCAGCCGCCGCCCGTGGGCGCCTCCTCGCCGGCGCCGAGTTCGGTGACGGCCAGGGCGGGGAGGGCCTCCGCCAGGCGGGCGTACGCGTCCGCGACGACCGAACCGGGCACGGGCATGGGACCACTCCTTCAGGTCTCGAGGAGCCGGGCAATAAAGGTAAGGCTCACCTTACCGAAGATCGCGGAGATGTGAACCGGTGCCCCCTGTGCCCTTAAGGTGCTTGACGGACAGGTGACAACCCGCCGTAATGACATCAAGTACCGATACGTCCGCAGGAGGACCTTGTGAAGCAGGGCACGCAGGGATCCGCCGCGACGGGGCGGGTCCGGGTGCCGGCCCAGCCGGTGGGGCAGGCGAACGGGCGGGAGCGGTGCGAACGGCCCGACGGGGACGCCCGTGGTGAGCACACCCACGGTGAGCCCGGATTTCCGCAGCCCCGGGCCGTTGTGCAGCGGTCCTCCGTGCGGGGGCAGGTTCTCGACGCCCTGCGCACCGCGCTGGTGTCGGGCGAGCTGCGGCCGGGGGAGGTGTACTCGGCGCCCGTGCTGGCGGAGCGGTTCGGGGTCTCCGCGACGCCCGTCCGGGAGTCGATGCAGCAGCTCACGCTCGAGGGCGCGGTGGAGGTCGTGCCCAACCGGGGGTTCCGGGTCGTCGAGCGGGGGGCGCGGGAGCTGGCCGAGCTGGCGGAGGTGCGGGCGCTGGTCGAGGTGCCGGTGATATTGCGGCTGGCGAGGACGGTGTCCGCCGAACGGTGGGCCGAGCTGCGGCCGCTGGCGGAGGCGACGGTGCGGGCGGCGTCGTCGGGGTGCCGGGCTACGTATGCGGAGTGTGATCGGGCGTTTCACGGTGCGGTGCTTTCCCTTGCGGGGAATGAGCAGTTGGTGCGGACCGCGGGGGATCTGCATCGGCGGGCGCAGTGGCCGTTGGTACGGGGGCGGGTGGAGCTGGTGGCTGACGCGCATGAGCACACGGCGCTGCTGGACGCGTTGATCGCGGGGGATGCGGATGTCGTGGGGGTGTTGGTGGGGGAGCACTTCGGGGGAGTCGGGTGAGGTTTGTTTCGCCCCCGCCGCCCCTTCCCGTTCCCGTCCCCCGGGGGCGCTGCCCCCGGACCCCCGCTCCTCAAACGCCGGAGGGGCTGAGTCGGGCAGGGGTGGCGGGGGCGATGACACCCCCTACGCCGTAGCCGCCCCCGGCGGAGCCAGCTGGCGGGCGAGCCATGTCGGGACCCCGCCCAGGAGACGGAGGAGGCGGGACGCCTCCTCGCGGAGGCGGGACGCCTCGGGCTCGGACTCCGTATCCGCGAGAGACGCCAACGCCGGCGCCGTACCGACCAGGTACCCCAACTCCTCCCGGATGCGGAGGGATTCGGCGAACCCGTGCCGCGCCTCCTTCAGCTCCCCCTCCCGCAACGCCAGTCCGGCCAGATGCCGCCAAGTCCCCGACAGCAGCAGAGGATCCGCGTGGGCGGTGGCCCCCGCATGGGCCCGCCGATACGCCGCCCGAGCCGCCTGCGGCGACCGCGTCAGATTCTCCGCGATCAACCCCCGCCGGAAGTCCAGCAGAGCCCGCCCCGCCGCCCCCGGCGCGATCAGCGCCGCCGCCCGCCCCAGCGCCGCCCGCGCCTCGTCCGCACGGTCGCGGACCTGGAACAACGTGGCGGCATAGGCCAAGTACCCGCGTTCACAAGCGGCCGCACCCCGCTCGTCGTCGGAGTGCGCGGCCGCCTCGGCCGTACGCAGCGCGTCCTCGGCCTGCTCCCACCCCGCCTCGGTGTACAGACATCGCTCCACCAGCAGTGACGCCCGCTGCAACGCCGCCTTCGGCCCCTCGGGCTCGAGCAGGGCGGCCGCGTCCGCCCAGCAGGCGCGGGAGCGCAGTCGCCACACCGCCGTCTGGAGAGGATCGTCTTCGGCGGTCGTTCCGTCACCGGACATGGCGGTATGCGCCACGTTGCCCTCCCCGAGCACGCCATCGAGCTGTTGAGTGGTGGCCGCATCTCAGCACGAACCACAGGGCCCGGCCAAGAGGGTGGGTGAAGGATTTCACAAAGTCATGGTCCACGGGCCCGAACCGCCGCACGGCTCGTGTCGGATCAGCTCATCCGCAGCGCCAGGAAGAAGTCCAGCTTGTCCTCCAGGCGCGACAGGTCACGGCCCGTCAACTGCTCGATCCGGCCGACCCGGTAGCGCAGCGTGTTGACGTGCAGATGGAGCCGCGAGGCACAACGGGTCCAGGAGCCGTCGCAGTCGAGGAACGCCTCCAGGGTGGGGATCAGCTCGGCGCGGTGCCGGCGGTCGTAGTCGCGCAGGGGGTCGAGGAGACGGGCGGTGAAGGCACGTCGTACGTCGTCGGGGACGAAGGGCAGCAGCAGGACGTGCGAGGCCAGCTCCTGGTGGCCGGCCGCGCAGACCCGGCCCTGCCGGGCCGCGGCCACCCGCCGGGCGTGCCGTGCCTCCTCCAGCGCCCCGCGCAGCCCCTCCGCGGAGTGCACGGCGGCGGAGACACCGAGGGTGAGCCGGCCGTCGCCGTCCAGACCGGCGGTGAGCGGATCGCGTACGGACTCCAGCAGCGCGTCGGCGTGAATCCCCGTACCGGAGTCGTCGTGCCCGCCGGTGACCGCCGGGAGCGGTACGAGGGCGATCGCCTCGCCCGCCGCATGGGCCACCGCGACGCGGTCGGAGGGCTCGGGCCCCGTGGACGCCGGGTCGACCAGGATCTCCTCCAGCAGCGCCCGCGCCACCGGCCCGCCGTCGACCTCCCCGCCGTCCCAGTCGACGCGGGCCACCACGACCTGCCAGTGCGGCGCGCTGCCCAGCCCGGGCAGCAGCACCGGCGCGGCCACCCGCAGCCGCGCCGCGATCTCGGCGGGCGCGGCGCCCGTCTGCACCAGCTCCAGCACCTCCTGCGCGAGCCGGCGCCGTACCGTGCGCGCCGCGTCCCTGCGGTCCCGCTCGACGGCTATCAGCTGGGTGACCCCGTGCAGCAGGTCGAGGCGCTCCTCGGCCCAGTCCCCGGCGTCCGCCTCCACCGCCAGCACCCAGTCCGACAGCACCGTCTCGCGTATGTCGTCCGACGCCGGCGCGGACCGCCCGCCGCGGCGCACCGGGAAGAGGCTGTACGTCGTCCCGTCCAGCGTGACGCGGTGCGGCCGGCGCCGGCCGGTGCGGGCGGCCGCCAGCTGCTCCGCCGCCAGCCGTGCGCACAGCTCGGCCGGCAGTACCGGTTCCCCGCCCGGGGCCCCGGCGGTCTTCGACCCCGCGATCAGCCGGCCGACGGGCGACAGCAGCCAGGCCCGCAGATCCAGGTCGGAGCCGAGCAGGTCCAGGACGACGTCGGGGCCGCCGCCCGCCGGTCCCGCGGTCATCATCCGCCGGTGCCGGTCCACCACGGCCGCCAGATCCCCCGCCCGCTCACCGGACACCTGCCGTACGACATGCTCCGTGATGGTCGCGAAGGCCACCGACTCGTGCACCACGAACAACGGCAGCCGGTGCCGCGCACAGGCCACGACCAGGTCTTCCGGCACATCGCCCAGCTCCGCCTCGCCGGCCGCCAGCGCGGCCACCCCGGCCTGCACCAGACGTCGTACGAAAGGCTCCGAGTCGGCGGGTCCCGTACGCCAGGCCAGCCCCGTCAGGACCAGCTCACCGCCGGAGAGATAGCGGCTGGGGTCCCGCAGGTCGGTGGTCATCACCCCGCGCACACCGCGTTCCAGCTCGTTCTCGCCGCCGAGCAGCTTGAGGCCCAGCGCGTCGGTGTCCAGCAGTGCGCGCAGCCGCATTCTCGTCTCCGTCGTGTCTTGTCTCGGTGGGTCCGGTGGACCGTGGCGGGACCTTCCGGCGAGGGCCCGTCGGGTGGCTGATCAGCGGTGCCGGCCGTGTCCTGGACCGTGTCCCCGGTTTCCGGAGGAAGGTGAGGTGGCCACGGACGACCTCCGTTCATACGAATCTACAAGATGCCTGCGCTGGCCAGCCAACTCCTTCGTGGTTTCCGTGACTGACCCGGGTGGAGCACACGGCGGTGTACTGACCCCACGCCGAGTGAACCGCGCGTCGACGAGACGGGAGCACCGCACACGGATTGGCTTGATCCAGACGCCCCCGACCCTAAGAGAAGAGAGCGGTCATGGACTTCCTTCGCCCCGCCAGCTGGGAGGAGGCGCTCGCCGCGAAGGCCGAGCACCCCGCCGCCGTGCCGATCGCGGGGGGCACCGATGTGATGGTCGAGATCAACTTCGATCACCGCAGACCCGGCCACCTGATGGACCTGAACCGCATCGCCGAGCTCGGGGAGTGGGAGGTCGGCGAGGACAGTGTGCGGCTCGGCGCCTCCGTCCCGTACGCGAGGATCATGGAGCGGCTGCGCGCCGAGCTGCCGGGCCTCGCCCTCGCCTCCCACACGGTCGCCTCCCCGCAGATCCGCAACCGCGGCGGCGTCGGCGGCAACCTCGGCACCGCCTCCCCGGCCGGCGACGCCCACCCGGCGCTGCTCGCCGCCGGCGCCGAGGTGGAGGCCGAGTCGGTGCGCGGCACGCGCCGCATCCCCATCGACGCGTTCTACACCGGCGTGAAGCGCAACGCGCTGGCGCCCGACGAGCTGATCCGCGCCGTCCACATCAAGAAGGCCGCCGGCCCCCAGCAGTTCTCCAAGGTCGGCACCCGCAACGCCATGGTCATCGCCGTGTGCGCCTTCGGTCTCGCCCTGCACCCCGATACGCGGACCGTGCGCACGGGGATCGGCTCCGCCGCCCCGACACCCGTTCGGGCGCTCGCCGCCGAGGAGTTCCTGAACGCGGAACTGGAGGAGGGCGGCTTCTGGGACAACGGGAAGATCATCACCCCGTCGCTCGCCAAGCGGTTCGCCGACCTGTGCGCCGGCGCCTGCAACCCCATCGACGACGTCCGCGGCACCGCGGAGTACCGCCGCCACGCCGTCGGTGTCATGGCCCGCCGCACGCTGACCTGGACGTGGGAGTCGTACCGCGACGCCCGCCGCCCCACGGAGGGAGCCGCGTAATGCGCCTGAACCTCACCGTCAACGGACGCCCCCAGGAGGCCGACGACGTCTGGGAGGGCGAGTCGCTGCTGTACGTGCTGCGCGAGCGGCTCGGTCTGCCCGGTTCCAAGAACGCCTGTGAGCAGGGAGAGTGCGGGTCGTGCACCGTACGGCTCGACGGCGTGCCCGTGTGCTCGTGCCTCGTCGCGGCCGGTCAGGCGGAGGGGCGCGAGGTGGTCACCGTGGAGGGCCTGGCGGACCTCGCCCGGCGGCGCTCCGGTGGCGGGCCACCGGACGAGTCCGGACTGGCCCCCGTCCAGCAGGCGTTCATCGACGCGGGCGCCGTCCAGTGCGGCTTCTGCACCCCCGGTCTGCTGGTCGCCGCCGACGAGATGCTGGAGCGCGACCCGGACCCGACCGACGCCGACATCCGCGAGGCCCTGTCGGGCAACCTGTGCCGCTGCACCGGCTACGAGAAGATCATGGACGCGGTCCGCCTCGCCGCCGCCCGCGGGTCCGAGGGGGTCTGACCATGCCGGTCAACGGTCTTCCCGCCACGCTCACCCAGGGCTCGCGCACCAAGGGCGGCATCGGCGAGTCCACCCTCCGCCCCGACGGCACCCTCAAGGTCACCGGCGAGTTCGCGTACTCCTCCGACATGTGGCACGAGGACATGTTGTGGGGCCATATCCTGCGCTCCACCGTCGCCCACGCCGAGATCGTGTCGATCGACACCGCTGAGGCCCTCGCCACGGCCGGCGTCCACGCCGTGATGACGTACGACGATCTGCCGACGGACGTGCGGAACTACGGCCTGGAGATCCAGGACACCCCGGTCCTCGCCCACGGCAAGGTCCGCCACCATGGCGAACCGGTCGCCGTCGTCGCCGCCGACCACCCGGAGACCGCCCGCCGCGCCGCCGCCAAGATCAGGGTCGAGTACCGCGAACTCCCGGTCGTCACCGATGAGCTCTCCGCCCTCGCCCCGGATGCGGTCCTCGTCCACGAGAACCGCG
The DNA here is from genome assembly GCF_043199595.1 of Streptomyces sp. NPDC048584. Classification (NCBI taxonomy): domain Bacteria; kingdom Bacillati; phylum Actinomycetota; class Actinomycetes; order Kitasatosporales; family Streptomycetaceae; genus Streptomyces; species Streptomyces sp. NPDC048584. The sequence continues at coordinate 581,031 of NZ_JBICWF010000001.1, read as the reverse complement.
AGGACCACCACCTCGGCCATGTCCCGCACCCCAACATCGTCCACCGCCAGCCCATCGTGCGCGGGGACGTGGCGGCGGCACGGGAGCGCGCGGACGTGATCGTCGAGGGCGAGTACACCTTCGGCATGCAGGACCAGGCCTTCCTCGGCCCCGAGTCCGGACTCGCCGTCCCCGAGGAGGGCGGCGGCGTCCACCTCTACATCGCCACCCAGTGGCTCCACTCCGATCTGCGGCAGATCGCGCCCGTGCTCGGCCTGCCCGAGGACAAGGTACGGATGACCCTGGCCGGTGTCGGCGGCGCGTTCGGCGGCCGCGAGGACCTGTCCATGCAGATCCACGCCTGTCTGCTCGCCCTGCGCACCGGCAAACCCGTCAAGATCGTCTACAACCGCTTCGAGTCCTTCTTCGGCCATGTCCACCGCCACCCGGCCAAGCTGTTCTACGAGCACGGTGCCACGGCCGACGGCAGGCTGACCCACGTCAAGTGCCGCATCGTCCTCGACGGCGGTGCCTACGCCTCCGCCTCCCCGGCCGTGGTCGGCAACGCCTCCTCCCTCGGCGTCGGCCCGTACGCCGTCGACGACGTCGACATCGAGGCCATCGCCCTCTACACCAACAACCCGCCCTGCGGCGCCATGCGTGGCTTCGGCGCGGTGCAGGCGTGCTTCGCCTACGAGGCGCAGATGGACAGGCTGGCGGCCCGGCTCGGCATGGACCCGGTGGAGCTGCGCCAGGTGAATGCCATGGAACAGGGCACGCTGATGCCCACCGGTCAGCCCGTCGACTCCCCGGCGCCGGTCGCCGAACTCCTGCGCCGCGTCAAGGCGATGCCCATGCCGCCGGAACGGCAGTGGGAGTCCAGCGAGGGCGCGGACGTACGCCAGCTGCCGGGCGGCCTGTCCAACACCACGCACGGTGAGGGCGTCGTACGCGGGGTCGGCTACGCGGTCGGCATCAAGAACGTCGGTTTCTCCGAGGGCTTCGACGACTACTCCACCGCGCGCGTGCGCATGGAGGTGGCCGGCGGTGAACCGGTCGTCACCGTGCACACCGCGATGGCGGAGGTCGGCCAGGGCGGCGTCACCGTCCACGCGCAGATCGCCCGCACCGAGCTGGGTGTCGGCCGGGTGACCATCCATCCCGCCAACACACAGGTGGGTTCGGCGGGTTCGACCTCCGCGTCCCGGCAGACGTACGTCACCGGCGGCGCGGTGCGGAACGCGTGTGAGCTCGTTCGCGAACGGGTGCTGGAGCTGGGGCGGCGCCGGTTCGGGTCGTACCACCCGGCCTGGGCGACGGCCGAACTCCTGCTGGAGGGCGGGAAGGTGGTCACCGACGGTGGGGAGGTCCTCGCGGATCTGGTGGACGTTCTCGGGGACGAGGCCGTCGAGGTGGAGGAGGAGTGGCGGCACCGGCCGACCGAGCCCTTCGATCCGCGCACCGGGCAGGGGAACGGGCATGTCCAGTACTCGTTCGCCGCGCATCGCGCGGTTGTCGAGGTGGACACGGAGCTCGGGCTGGTGAAGGTCATCGAGCTGGCCTGTGCGCAGGATGTCGGGAAGGCGCTGAACCCGTTGTCCGTCATCGGCCAGATCCAGGGTGGCAGTACGCAGGGGCTGGGTGTTGCCGTGATGGAGGAGATCGTCGTGGATCCGAGGACGGCGAAGGTACGCAACCCGTCCTTCACGGACTATCTGATCCCGACGATCCTCGACACCCCGACCATGCCGGTCGATCTGCTGGAAATGGCCGACCTGCATGCCCCCTACGGCCTACGGGGCGTGGGCGAGGCCCCGACGCTCTCCTCGACCCCGGCGGTGCTGTCGGCGATCCGTAACGCCACGGGCCTGGCCCTGACGAGAACCCCCATCCGCCCGGAACACCTCACAACGGGGGCGTTGTAACCCGCCCACCGCGCCGCCGCGGGCGGCTCTGCCGCGCAGCTGCGGGCAGTCGTGCCGCTGGGGCGATGGGGGTCCCCCCGCTCGAGCGAAGCCGAGAGTGGGGGAGGGTGGGCGCAGCGGCACCCCCTTCAGCGGGGCGAGCGCTCACCCACCCCCGTCCAGCAGCCACCCGGGGTGACGGCTGAGCGGGGGAGTTGCGCAACCCGGCGCCGGCGGGGTGCCGTCGCGCCCACCCGTGCCGCCCTGCGGCACGTCTGCCCGCGGAGGGGCGGCGGCAGGCATGCCGAACGCGGGTCGGCGGGAGCGGGGGATGTTGCGCGGCCCGGCGCTCACGGGGGTGCCGTCGCGCCCACCCGTGCCGCCCTGCGGCACGTCTGACGGCACGTCTGCCCGCGGAGGGGCGGCGGCAGCACGCCGAACGCGGATCGGCGGCGGCAGGCATTGCCGAACGCGGGTCGGCGGGAGCGGGGGATGTTGCGCGGCCCGGCGCTCACGGGGGTGCCGTCGCGCCCACCCGTGCCGTCCTGCGGCACGTCTGCCCGCGGAGGGGCGGCGGCAGCACGCCGAACGCGGATCGGCGGCGGCAGGGCCGCGGAGTGCGGGGCAGGCGGCTGCGGTGTGACCGCTTGCTGGAATTCCCCCGCTCACCCCCGCCGCAGCAACCCGTTCACCGCGCGTCCGAACACCCCGCGTCCCGCCCGCGCCAGCAGCGTGTCGCAGACGGGCGGCAGGAAGCGGACCCGGATCTCCTCTCGCCATATCACCCGTGCCCCGCCCTCCGGCCCCCGCCGTACCTCGATCTCCGCCCAGCCCATGACCACCCGGCCCCGCTTCTCCAGCCGGCACACCCCCGGCGTGTCGTCCCACGGCGGCTGCCACACCGTCACGTCCATCGGATCGTCGAAGGCGAGCGGGCCGACGCCCGTGCGGGCCACCACCCGGGTGCCCACCCCGGTCGGCGGCGGAGTACGAACCGTCACCCGGGTCAGCGGCACCACCTCCCCGTGCCGGGACCACGTGGTGAGCCGCCGCCAAGCCTCGTCGAGGGGCAGCGGCACCGTGCGCTGGAGCTGGAAGACGGCCACGAGGCCATCCTAGAAAGCGGGGCCGCCTGTCAGCGGTACACCTCGCCCGGCTCCGCCACCCCCGGAGCGAGCAGCTGGGGAACCGTCACGAAGACATACCCCCGCCTCTTCAGCTCGGCGATGATGCCGGGAACGGCCGGGACCGTGCCGTCGTAGAGGTCGTGGAGCAGGATGACGCCGTCACGTGAGGACTGCGCGAGCACGCGCCGGGTGATGAGATCCGAGTCGGTCGTTTGGTAGTCCTTCGCGGTCACGCTCCACAGGACCTCGGAGAGCCCCAGCTCACGGCTGATGCCGTGCACGGTGTCGTCGGTGCGGCCCTGCGGCGGGCGCATCAGGGTGGGACGGCGGCCGGTGAGGCGTTCTATCTCCGCGTTGGTGCGTTCGAGTTCCTCGCGTATCTCGTCCGGGCTCAGCTCCGTCAGACGGCGGTGGGTCCAGGTGTGGCTCGCCACCTCGTGCCCCTCGTCGGCCATCCGCTTCACGACTTCCGGATAGGTGTCGATGTGCCCCTTGCCCAGGAGGAAGAAGGTCGCCGGGACCCGTTCCTCCTCGAGGATGTCCAGCAGCCGCGCGGAGTGCTCGCTCGGCCCCGCGTCGAAGGTGAGCGCGATGCACTTGACCTCGCGGCAGTCGACGGTGCCGAGACGGGCCTGGACGTCGGTGGCGCGGACGGCGCTGGGGGCGGTCGTCTCCAGCCGCGTACAGCCGGTCAGCGCCAGCGCCAGAGCCGTGGCCGCGACCACGATCGCACCCGTCGGGAACGCGGCCCCCGATCTTTTCGTCTTGCTGGTGGGAGAAGGCATGGCCCGGACTATACGTACCGTCTATACACGGTTTGTATAGTCCGTTTTGGGTCGCCCTCACGCAGGTGAGGGGGAGCGTGTGAGAGTCGTCACCCGCGGTCGTCACCCGCGCGTGGCCAGCACCTCCACCAGCCGGTCGGCACCGTCCGCCACCCGGCCCTCGCGGAACACGTCCCGCAGCTGCCGGGCGGCCACCCGGCCCGAGGTCAGACACCAGTCCCACCACCGGTCCAGCCGCCGCGCGTCCAGCCCCTCGGCGGCCAGCAGCGCCGGCCAGCCGCAGGCCCGCGCCTGCGCGGTCACCTTCGCACCGCCCGCCACCGGGTCCACGGCCAGCACCGGCGTGCCGACCCGCAGCGCCAGCACCAGCCCGTCGAGGCGGTCGGTGACGACGAGGTCGAGCCGGGCCAGCACCGACTGCACCTGCGCCGGTGTCGCGCTCAGATGCCAGTCATGGGTGTCGAGGCGGGTCTCCAGTTCCAGCCGGGCGCAGTCCTTCCCGGCCAGCCAGCGCGTCACCCCCCGCGCGACCTGGCCGTGCCGGCTCTGCTCCCCGTACTCGCGCTGCCCGTCGGTGAGGATCACCCCGACCACGGGCCGCGCGGGTGCGGCGGGGGCGCGGGCGGCCAGATCCTCGGACGGTGCCGTACCGGGCGCGTCCCGCGCCAGTACCCGGTGGAAGCCGGTCACGGCGGCGCCGTCCGGGTCGATCACCGACGTCCCCACGGCGATCCGCACACAGTGCGGGAAGCGCCGGTGCAGCTCCTCGACCTGCGGACCGTGCAGCGGCCCGCACACGAACACCAGGTGCGAGTAGTCGCCGGGCCGAACGTCGTCGAAGTGCAGCGCCTCCGGCCGGAAGCCGGGGCTCCATACGACGTCGTACGCCATCCCTGCGCCCCGCAGCACCTCCTCCACCCGGCGCAGCGCCAGCACGTCCCCGGCGGTCGCCTCGCCCTCGCGGAAGCTGAACCACCCGGTCAGCAGGACCTTTCGCGGTCCCGGTCGCTCTCGTCCGTACACAGTGCCACCGAGTGCCCCGGTCCGGGGGAGGGCAATCGGCCCGGCGCCGGCTGCGTATCGAGGACAGAAACCGACCTAGAGGACCGCTAGCGTGCTCCCATGACGAAGACGAAGCCGGCCGGTGTCCTCGGTACGCGGGCCCTCAACCGGGCCACCCTGGCGCGGCAGCTGCTGCTGAGCCGCTCCCCGATGTCCGCCGAGGAAGCGGTCGGGCATCTGGTCGGCCTCCAGGCGCAGAACGTCAAACCGCCCTACTACGCCCTCGCCGCCCGCCTCGACGGCTTCACGCCCGAGGCGCTGTCCCGGCCGATGGCCGACCGGACGGTGGCCCGCCTCGTCACCATGCGCTCGACCATCCACACCCACACCGCCGACGACTGCCTCACCCTGCGGCCCCTGGTGCAGTCCGCCCGCGACCGCGAGCTCCGTGTCTTCCGCAAGGGACTCGCCGGTGTCGACCTGGACCGCCTTGCCGCGCACGCCCGGGAACTCGTCGAGGCCGAACCGCGCACCATGGGGCAGTTGCGCGAGGCCCTGCTGAAGGTGTGGCCCGACGCCGACCCGCAGTCCCTCTCCGTCGCCGCCCGCTGCAAACTGCCCCTCGTGCAGATCACCCCGCGCGGACTGTGGGGCCGCAGTGGCCAGGTCACGCTCACCACCGCCGAGCACTGGCTGGGCAGGCCCGCCGAGCCGGCGCCGGCCCCCGACGACACCGTGCTGCGCTATCTCGCCGCCTTCGGACCGGCGTCCGTCAAGGACATGCAGGCCTGGGCCGGCCTGACCCGGCTGCGCGAGGTCTTCGAACGCCTCCGCCCCCGGCTCCTCACCTTCCACGACGACAACGGCGTCGAGCTCTTCGACGTCCCGGAGGCGCCCCGCCCCGACCCGGACACCCCGGCCCCGCCGCGCTTCCTGCCCGAGTTCGACAACCTGCTCCTCTCCCACGCCGACCGCGGCCGTGTCGTACCGCCCGAACACCGGGGCCGCCACTGGCAGGGCAACATCGCCTACCGCACCTTCCTCGTCGACGGGTTCCTGGCCGGGCTGTGGCGGCTGGACGAACACGCCCTGGTCGTGGAGCCGTTCGGCCGGCTGGACGACCGACAGCGCGGCGAACTCGTCGCGGAGGGCGAGCGGATGCTGAAGGTGATGCACCCACAGGGCACGCACGACATCCGCTTCGGGGCGGTACGGGAGTGAACGCGGGCATGGAGAGGGGGGGGGGGGGGGGGGGGGGGGGGGGGGGCCCCCCCCCCCCCCCCGCCCCGCCCCCGGGGGGGGGGGGGCCCCCGGCGGGGGGGGGGGGGGGCCCCCCCCCCCCGCCGGCCCCCACACCGC